>JAFZRS010000001.1 GCA_017619715.1 Oscillospiraceae bacterium
GAGAAACAGCCCGGCGGGCTGTTTCGTTGCCCGCGTGTGTGCCGGCAAGGGGCAGCGAGCCGGGCAAGTCTCCCCACTCGGACCATGCTGAAAGGAGATACGCGAAAGCGTATCTCCTTTCACTTATGTGCGGCGCAAAAAGCATCACACGGCTAAAATGTTCCTTATCTGTATAGAATCCCTCCTGCCGGAAATACTCTTGATACGTACAAGGAAAGGGATGATTATATGATCGAACAGGATACCGTCAAGCTGCTGAGGGAATGCGATGCCGGCGTAAAAATGGGCGTGGCGTCCATTGATGACGTGGCGGAATACGTCCGCTCCGACGAACTGCGCCGCCTTTTGGTGGATTGCAAAAAAGAACACGAAAAGCTCTCCGGGGAGATACAGTCTCAGTTGGATCGCTATCAGGACGAGGGGAAAGATCCCAACCCCATCGCCAAGAAGATGTCGTGGCTCAAAACCGGCGTCAAGCTTGCCATGCATGAATCGGATCACACCATTGCCGATTTAATGACAGACGGCTGTAACATGGGCGTGAAGTCTCTCAACCGCTATCTCAACCAATATGAGGCGGCAGACGAGGTGTCAAAGGACATCACCAAACGCCTGATCCATTTAGAGGAGACGCTTGCCGGGGATATCCGGTCGTATCTGTAGTCATAGATTGCCGATGCATTGCATACGGTAATAACCGGGTGATGAAAGCATGAAAACAAAGCCGTGGAAGGCATACGTCTTCTGGATCGTTCTATCCGAGGCAGTAGGCGCACTGGCGGGTCTCCTGACGCGCCGCGCCACCGAACTCTATTCTACCGCCGTAACCAAACCGCCCCTCTCGCCGCCGGCAATTCTTTTCCCCATCGTATGGGTGATCCTGTACGCGCTGATGGGTATTGGTGCGGCGCGGGTCTATCTTGCGCCGCCCTCCGAAGCGCGCACCAACGGTCTGCTCCTCTTTTTGATACAGTTGGCGTTCAATTTCGTCTGGAGCATCATTTTCTTCAACTTTCAAGCCTTCGGACTCGCCTTCATCTGGCTTGTCATACTCTGGATACTGATTCTTCTGATGACGCTGCAGTTTCGCAAGGTAGACCCGCTGGCGGCGGCGCTGCAGATTCCCTATCTCATATGGGTGTTTTTCGCGGGATATTTGAATCTCGGCGTGTGGCTGCTCAATCCGCGGGGTATGTGATAGAAAAAACGAGGCTGTGCCGGACTGGCACAGCCTTATCATTTATGACTATTACAGCAGTCCCAGCTCCCGCGCCGTTTGAAGAGTAAAGTCCTTGTCACTGTGAGGGTGCTTGACGCCGTTTTCCTCCTGATAGGTGTCGCTGCCAAGACCCAGAATGGTGATCATATCCCCCTCCTGCGCATGGGTGATGGCGTAGCGAATCGCCTCCTTGCGGTCGGGGATCACCTGATACGCCACGCCATGACCCACGACTTCCTCGCCGCGGCGAATCCCGGTGAGGATATCGGCGCAGATTGTTTCAAACGGCTCGAAGCGGTTGTGCTCCGAGGTGACGATGCTCACGTCCGCCAACTCCGCGCTCGCCTCGCCCATCTCAAACCTCCGTGCGATAGCGCGGTTTCCGCCTGCGCCAAACACGCACACCAACCGCTTCGGACGGTATTCCCGCAGTCCCTGCAAGTGACTGCGGACGCTGTAGCCGCTGTGGGCAGAGTCCACACAGACGCGGAAATGCCCGTTGTCGAACACGATATCAAACCGACCCGGCACGTGCATATACCCCAGCGCACGGTGCATGGCGTCCTCCCCCACGCCCATGCGTGAAGCCACCGCGCAGACCGCCAGCGCGTTATACATATTGAAGCTGCCCGGCAGGTTTACCTGCACGTCCAGCGCCGCCAGTCCTTCCAGCGCAAATCGGATCCCGGGACGGCGGGAGTTTTCGTCATAATCCCTGCGCAGATTCGTGGCGTGATAGTCTGCGTCCGCATTCTGACCGAAGGTAAAGATCCGCTCCGGCAAGCCGGCGTCCCCTTCCCGCACCCGGGCGAGAAACTCTCCGGCGTGGCGGTCATCGCCGTTGAGAAATACCTCCCGGCAGTGATTCATCAGCGCTGCCTTACAGCAAAGATATTCGTCGAAATTCTTATGCTCGGCAGGTCCGATATGATCGCCTGTTTCAATATTTGTCCAGATACCGTAGTCGAAGGTGATACCTTCTACCCGGTACTGTTTCATCGCCTGGGAGGATACCTCCACCACCGCGTGGGTACAGCCTGATGCCACCATCATGGCAAGGTACATCTGCACGTCCATGGCGTCCGGCGTAGTGTTGGTGAGTTTATAGCGCACATAGCCCGGCGTGTCAGAACTTGGCTCGGCGTTCTGTGCCGCCGCGCCGTAGATCAGTTCACGCGCCGCCGCGTCCGGCAAGATCGCGCCGCTGGAGCCCATGGTGCCGGTAACGAAACCGGCGGCGCGCAACACCGCGCCCATCATGTGGGTAGAAGTGGTTTTTCCCTTTGTTCCCGTGATGGCGACGGTGGTGAGCTTTTGCGCCGGGTAGTCATAAAAGGCGGCTGCCAGCTCCGCGCCGATCCTGCGGGTATTGTCCACGCGAATCACCGCCGTATCGCCGCCGGGCAGCGACACGTCACGCTGCGTGACGATCAGCGATGCACCGGCACGCGCCAGCTCCGCTGTCAGATCGTGGGTATCAAACCGCGCGCCTGTGATGCAGATAAAGGCGTCGCCCGGCTGTAACCGTCGGTTATCGTGGCACAGCCCTGTCACCTCCGCCTCTTCGCTTCCTTGCAGCAGCGTATGCGGCACATTTTTGAGCAAATCTCTTATCTTCAACTTTGCGCCACCTCACTTCGTTTCTCGCACCATTATAGACGCTTTTTTGCTCGGTGACAAGGGGAAACCCGCCGGATAAGCCGGCGGGTTTATATCATTTTACTTTACAGCTCAATCAGCTCGTAGTCGCGGCTTCCGTACCCCAACTCCGCCGCCGCTTCCACGGTGTGAACGCCGTGGCGGGATTCCACGCGCTCCAAAAAATGTGCCTGATCGGGGTCATCTTTAGCGGCATAGATGAGATCAAGGCACGCCTGGTCGATGGCAACGGGATCTAAAGAGGACAAGATCCCGATATCCTTCATGCAGGGGTCCTCCGCCACACCACAGCAGTCACAGTCCACCGAGAGGTTTTTCATCACGTTGATAAAGGCAATTCTTCCGGCAAAATGGCGCACCACCGTAGAAGCGGCGTCCGCCATCGCCTCCAGGAACCGATCCTGCTCGGCGTGGACATTCCACGCCTCCACGTTATCGGACGAAGCGCCGCCGGAGTGGATCAGTGCCTTGCCTTCCCGGGATGCACAGCCGATGGACAACTGCTTGAGCGCGCCGCCGTAACCGCCCATGGGGTGACCCTTAAAATGTGCCAGCACCAGCATGGAATCGTAGTTGACAATATTCTTGCCTACATGGTTCTCGCGCAAGACCTTGCCGCCTTCTACCCGCCATACAAGATCCGGACCCTCGGCGTCCATCAAGTCCACCGGGAAGGCGCGGCTCCAGCCGTGGTATTCCAATAGCTTGCGGTGTTCCCCGGTATAGTCCCGCACGCCGCCGAACGCCTTGCCGTACGCCGTGTTGCACTCTACCACCGTGCCCTGCACCGTATCGATCATCGGTTTCCAGAATGATGGCCGCAGGAAGTTCTGATTGCCCTTTTCGCCGGAGTGGAGCTTCACCGCCACCTTGCCCGGCAGTGCAACACCCAACGCGCGGTAGAGCTCCACCACCTTTTCCGGTGTGATGGTGCGGGAAAAATAGACTTTTGCGCGCATCTTTCCGTCCTCCATTCCATTTGTTGATACTATTATATCTTATTCATACAAAAATACAATGCAAAATGCGAAAAAGCCGCGGATCACTCCACGCCTTTTTCTGATAATTTGATACGCTTTCTCAACCCAATCGGGTCATTAAGAAGATCACGATGCCGAATATGACGATAAAGGTCAGTGCAATCAGCGCGCCGGCGCGGACAGCACCGCACACCACGGCGCGGCGCTCTTGGCGCGTCAGCTCCGTCGTTTCCCACGGGCGATCCTCGCCGCTTTCGGGAACGGCGGCGCTCTCCCCCGGCTTCTTCCGCTCCGGCGGCAGCCGGAAGCGCAGCAGATTGGGACGCTCCACGGCGCTCATATCGGCAACGGTACGTCCGTCGTCATCTTCATACACACGCTTTTTCCGTGCCATAGCTCACTTCACGTCGTCATAGAGATGGCAGACCACAAAGTGACCCGGCTCGATCTCACGCTGCTCCGGCTCCACTTCCTTGCAGCACGCCATGCAGTTGGCGCAGCGGGTATGGAACTTGCAACCCTTGGGGGGATTGGCGGGAGACGGGATCGAACCCTCCAGCACAATGCGGTTCATCTTCACCGTGGGATCAGGCACGGGGATCGCAGAGAACAACGCCTTGGTATAAGGGTGCAGCGGATGGTTGAAAATATCCTCCGTAGCGCCGTATTCCACCAGATTGCCCAGATACATCACGCCCACCTGATCGGAGATATGCTCCACCACAGACAGATCATGGGAAATAAACAGATACGTCAGGTTGTACTTCTCCTGAATATCCTTCAAAAGATTGATGATCTGCGCCTGAATGGACACGTCCAGCGCGGAGACCGGCTCGTCGCAGACCACGAACTCGGGATTCAGTGCCAGCGCCCGTGCGATACAGATACGCTGCCGCTGACCGCCGGAAAACTCGTGGGGATACCGGTCCTTATGGAAGGGCTGCAGGCCGCAGTTATCCATGACCTGATCGATATAGTCATCAAATTCCTTCGGATCTACCAGATTGTGCTCCCGTACCGCCTCGCCGATGATCTCGCCGATGGGCATACGCGGCTGCAGCGAGGAAAACGGATCCTGGAAGATGATCTGCATCTTCGTACGCATGGCGCGCATTTCCTTATCGGACAGGTCGTAGACCTCCCGACCGTTGAACAGCACCTGACCGGCGGTCTTTTCGCCGGAAAGCCGCAAAATCGTGCGTCCGGTGGTGGTCTTTCCACAGCCGGACTCGCCCACCAGCCCCATGGTCGTGCCGCGTTTGAGGTTGAACGTGACGCCGTCCACCGCCTTCACGTAGCCTACGGTGCGGGAAATCATGCCGCTTTTAATGGGGAAATACTTTTTCAGTCCGTTGACCTGCAGAATATACCGGGGATCCGGCTCGATCGGAGTGAAATTGGGGTCTGTAAACACCTGTGCTTCCTTTGCCACGCTCATTCACCCGCCTTTCCGTCGTTATGGTAGCGATAGCACCAGACCGTATGGGTCGGGGACAGTCGCACCTCATGGGGATACGCCCCTTCGCAGCCGTCCACGCACATTTCGCAGCGGTCTTTGAAATAGCAGTAGTCGGGCATATTGATGGGATTGGGGACCTTGCCGGGAATGGAATAGAGCTTATCCACCTTTTTGCCCACCACCGGCTTGGACGCCATCAGTCCCACGGTGTAGGGGTGTGCGGGGTGGGCGAAGATCTCCTCCGCCGTACCCTTCTCCACCACGCGCCCGGCGTACATGACCACCACATAGTCCGCCATTTCGGCAATCACACCAAGATCGTGGGTGATGAGCATGATCGAGGAATGGATCTTATCCTTCAAGTTGCGCAGCAGGTCCAGAATCTGCGCCTGAATGGTTACGTCCAGCGCCGTGGTCGGCTCGTCGGCGATAATCAGTTTAGGATTGCACGCGAGCGCCATGGCAATCATAACGCGCTGGCGCATACCGCCCGAAAGCTCGTGGGGGAACATCATATAGACGCCCTCGCTGTTGGCGATGCCCGCCATCTCCAGGAGCTGAATGGTCTTGTCCCGGATCTCCGCCTCCGTCATGCCGGAGCCATCGTGAAGCGCGATCACCTCGTCCACCTGCGCGCCGATGCGGAACACCGGGTTCAGGCTGGTCATCGGCTCCTGAAAGATCATGGACATGAAATTGCCGCGCAGGTGCTGCATCTGTGAAATCGGCGTTTTGGCGATATCAAATGCCTTGCCGTTTCCGAGATTCAGCCGGATCTCGCCTTCCACGATCTGTCCCTGGGGACGTTGCAAAAGCTGCATAATGGACAGGCTCGTCACCGATTTACCGCAGCCGGACTCGCCTACCACGCCTACCGTCTTGCCGGCAGGCACGTCAAAGCTGATACCGTCCACCGCGTGAACGGTGCCCACATCACTGAAAAAGTAGGTGTGCAGGTTGTCGATCTCCAAAGCGTTATCCCAGTTTTTCATCTGCGTGGTATATTCGCTCTCGGGGACGTTCTTGCGCTTATAGCGCTTCTCCAATTCGTTGGTAATCTTCCGGTTCTCCCGGGAAATACGGCGGGATTCCTTGGCAGACAGGTAGCTGTCGCTGTTCTTCTTTGCCATGTGAGCTTCCCTCCTTATCGCTTCATCTTGGGATCAAATGCGTCGCGCAGACCGTCGCCCACCAGGTTGAACGCCAACACGGTGAGCAGCAGCAGTACGCCGGCGGGGATCCAGATAAACCAGTACGTTGTCAGAACGTGGATATTATTCACGTCGTTGATGATATTGCCCCAGGACGCGAAGGGGAACTTCACGCCCAGACCCAGGAACGAAAGCGACGCCTCCGTGATGATGACGCTGCCCAGGCTCATGGTGCAGTTGACGATCAACTGCGGGATCACGTTGGGGACAAGATGCTTGAAAATGCGGTGGGAAACGCTGATACCGCACGCCTCCGTGGCGGTCATAAACTCCTGCTCGCGCAGCGAGAGGATCTGCCCGCGCACCAAACGGGCGATACCCGCCCAGCCCAGGAAACCGAGGATCAGCATGAGATAAATCATGCGCAGCTTCGGATCGAGGCGCTGATTGTCCATCGCCGCGCCCAGGATAATCAAAACAGGATAGGACGGAATACAGTAGAAGATATCCACCAGACGCATGATGAGGTTATCCACCCAGCCGCCGAAGTAGCCGGCGATACCGCCGAAGATCACGCCCAGCACCGTCTCCATGATGACCACGATGAAGCCGATCATCAGCGACACACGTCCGCCGTACATCAAGCGGGTCAGCATATCCATGCCGTGTCCGTCTGTACCCAGCCAGTGTGCGGCGCTGGGGAAAGAATACTTGTCATACAGATGAGAGCTTTGCTTCTGACGAATGATCCAGCCGGCGTGGTTTTGACTGCGCTCGATGGTATATTCCGCCGTGGCGCTCACAGGCGCTTGCGGCTGTTCCGGCATCTCGTCGTCTGTGGCAATGCCGCCGGTCTCCCCTTCATCACCGTCAGGCTCCGTTGATTCCTCGTCGGCAACGAGGGAGGCGTCGGTATAAGTAAAAGTGGTCTCGCCGTTTTGGATCGCTGCAATCAGTTTCACCTTAAAGTCGCGTGAGAACACCACGTCCGGCAGAATCGCCTGCACCACGTAGCGGCTGACGTAGGCAATCTCGCCTGCGTCAGAGGAAATGCCGCCCGTCTCGTCCAGCGTATACGTTACGCCGTCTACGGTAAAGGTCTCCTCCTCCGCCACGTAGGCTTTCAGCGCGGCATAGATGAAGTCAAACGACAGTTTGGTCACGCCGTCCGACGCGGTGACAATGTCCTTGTAGGCAATGCCCACCAGCTCACCGCCGGAATAGACGCTGTAAAGATCCTCGCTGTCCTGCTGCATCGCATAGGTCACGTCCGCGCCGCTCACCTTATAGGTGAAACCGGATGCACCGTTGCTGATGGCAAGCCGGACCTGCGCCTGCACCGGCGAGGAGAACAGCTTGCTGTCCCGGGCGGCATAGCGAAACTCCGTGTTCTCCGAGAAGTTGGCAAACTCACGGTTGAGCATATCCGTCTTGTAGAACAGCTGATCCTCGCCGTAGGGGCTGATAATTCCTCCCACAAAGGAGAACAGGAACATAAAGATAAGAACACTCAATCCGGTCACTGCCAGACGGTTGCGGATAAACCGCTTTGCCACCAGCATACCGGGGGAAAGCACCTTGACACGGCGGTCGTCGTTGAGGGAATACTGCGGCTTTTCCGGCGTCTCCACCGGTGCGTTTACTTTCTTTTCGTCCATTTCCATGCTCCCCCTTTCCTTACGCGATACGTACCCGCGGATCGACCACGGCGTACAGAACATCGGCGATGAGGTTGCCCAGCAGTGTCAGCACCGCCAGAAATGCCATGTAGAACATGGAAAACGGAATATCGCCCGCTACCATCGCCTGATAAGAGGTGTAGCCGATGCCGTCGATAGCAAAGACCGTCTCGGTGAACAGCGCGCCGGAAAAGAGTCCCGGCAACGATCCGCCGATGATGGTGACCAGCGGGATCAGCGTGTTGCGGAAGGCGTGGTGATAGATAACCTTGCGCTCGCTCAAGCCCTTGGCGCGTGCGGTGCGGATATAGTCGGCGTTGAGCACCTCCAGCATGTTGGTACGGGTATAGCGCATGAGCGAACCGATGCTGATAATGATCAGCGTGAGAATCGGCAGTATCAGATGGTTTGCCTTATCCAAAAACTGTCCCCACGCCGATAGTTGGAGATAATTGCGTCCCACCAGACCGAACAGATCAAACCAGCCCAGCTTCACTGAAAAGATCAGCTTCAAAAGGGACGTCAGGAAGAAGGTGGGCAGTGAAATACCCGCCAGAGCAATAACGGAGATGATATAGTCCGTCTTGCTGTACTGCTTGGTGGCAGCCAGAATGCCCAGAGGTATAGCGATGATGATCTCAAAGAAGAACGCGATCGCGCCCATCGTAAAGGAGATCCAGATCGTCTCATTGAACTTCTGCACCACGTCCACCGTGTAGAACCAGCTTTGACCGAAATTCAACTGCACGGCGTTTTTCAGCCATGTAAAGAAGCCGGCCACAATACCGGTATTCATGCCGTAATCCCTGGCTAGCTGTGCCATCCATTCCTCAAAGCTCTTGGAACCGGGCTGCATGGATTTCTGCCGTGCCATGTTCTCTATGTAAGACGTGGGCAGACAGCGCATCAGCGTATAGATAATGAAAGAGACAAAAAATAGAATGACAACGGAAATAAGAATACGCTTGATGATGTATTTGCGCAAAAGGAACCCCTCCTATCTCTCTGATACAGCATTGGGCGTACGCCGTTTGTGCTGTACAGCAAGCAAAATCCCAGATCCGGGACGCTCCTTGCCGCACAGCAGGGGGATACCCCGGCGGCACTTTCGCGCCGCCGGGGTTCCGCTATTGCCGTGTAGACTGATCTTAAAGCGCTATATGGCGCGTAAATCAGTTGACCTCGACTTTGAACACCTCAGCCGTCCAGTTATAGAACGTGGTGATGGCGGGCGTCATGGTCTTGATACGCTCGCTGGAATAGATGATGGCATTCTGGCGCTGATACACAGGCACCTCCACCGCCCAATCCACGATGGTATCCAGGCAGGCCTTGTACATGGTCTTGCGATACGCGGTATCGAGAGACTTGCGGGCGTCGAGGATCATCTGATCCAGCTCGGCGTCGGCGATATCATACATGTAGTTGGAGCCGCCGGGGTTGGCGCCGCCGTTGGCAACGTCGGCATAGTAGATCTGATACATATCAGGATCCACCGTGGCGCCCCACGCGGCGCACCACATCTCCACCTGGTCGGACTCGATGCCGGTCCACAGCTCGGAGCTGTTGGTCAGGTCGGTGACGATCAGCTTGATGCCGATCTCCTCGAACTTCTTGGCAGCCTCGGTAGCCATCATGAAGGACGGGTGATCGCCGGTACCGTCAGCGGGAATCTGGATCTCATACTCCATCTTGGCGCCCTCGGGAGCGGCAGTCACCTTGCCGTCCTCGACGGTGTAGCCGGCAGCCTCGAAGAAGCCCAGAGCCGCCTGCTTGGCAGCCTCATAGCGCTCCTCGGGTGTCATCTCGGAGGTATAGATATCCTCACCGTTCACGTCCACGGAGAAAGCGACTTTGTAGCCGTCGTCAGAGGGCTGGGGAGCTGCCCAGGAGGTGTTGGAGATGGGATAGTTGATGACGCTGGCGCGCTCACCGTAGTAGGACTCCACGGTCAGCTGGCGATACACGGAGAACAGCGTGGCAAACGCCTTACGCAGGTTCTTGGAAGCGTCGGAAGCACCGTCGCCGCCCACGTTCACCGCCTTGGCGCTGATGCCCAGATAGCCGTAGCCCAGGTTATCCACGGTGTTGGTGGTGATCACGGCGCCCGTGGTACCCGCACCGTTGTTCGCCTTGTCGATCGCCTCGATGTTGGTGGTGGAGAAGCTGGGATCAGCGATGTCGATGGTACCGGTAACAACGCCGTTGAGCTTGTCGTTATCGGTCATGCACTGCTGGAAGTTGAGGAACTTGGTCTTGGGAGCGCCCTCGAAGTAGCTCTCGTTCGCCTCGAAGTTCACAACGCCGTTGGCAAACTGCAGGAACTTGTAGGGACCGGCGCCCATGGGCTTGGTGGTCACGGAACGCACGTGGCTCAGATCACCCTTGGTGAAGCCGAACTGATTGTTCTCGTAATCATACTTGTCCTTCTCGCCGTAATAGTGCATGGGAGCCACGGCGAAGGTGAGCTGATAGATGGCGGTGGCGTCCACCTCGGACAGCGTCACGGTGAAGCTGTAATCACCGGTCTTGACGATGCCGGAGATGTTGGCGGCGGACTCACCGGTGGTGATACCAACGGTGTAGTCATTGTAGTCGTCCATCAGAGCCCACAGGGAGGAACCGGCGCTCTCAGTGTCGGACATAGCGGAGAGGTCACCCTCATACGCCTCGACCAGCAGCGCAAAGAAGTCGGCGGCGGTGGCGTCTTCAGCCAGACCGTCAAAGCCCCAGTTGGCGGCAGCGCCGGCAACATCGCCTTCCTCATTGTAGCCGTTGTCTACGCAGTAGTCCACGATTTCCTGGGCGAACTTGGCGCCGGCGGCGTCAACGGAAGTCCAGAACGCAGTCTGCTGTTCCTCGGTCCAGAGAGTGAAATCGGTGTTGTCACGACCGGCTTCCACCAGGAGGTTCGCAAGGCTGGACATACCGCTGCGATACTCCTCCATACCGACGATGGGCTGAGCAAACAGGGTGCTGGAGCCGTCGTAGGTGGGATCGCACAGCACGTACATGCTGAAGATCGCGTCGTCGGCGGTCAGCTTCTCACCGTCGGAGAAGGTAACGTCGTCACGCATATCAAACGCGTAGGTGACGGTGCCGTCCTCATTCTCGGTGATCTTGCAGTTGGCGATACCGTAATAGGTATAGTCAGTGCCGTTGTAGTTGACCGTCTCGCCATCCTTCGCGTTGAGCAGTACGGCGCCCTGACGGTCGCTGGGCAGCAGACCCACCTGGGTCATGACCCACACGTCCTGGTCGTACGCGGTCTCGCTGAAGAAGGGAGAGAACTTCTCGTTGAACGGGGAATAACCCACGACCAACGTCTTTTCCTCGGTGGCGTCATTGCCGCTCTTGCCGCCGCAGGCGACGAGAGCCAGTGCCATGACGAGAGCGAGGAGAAGTGCAAGAATTCTTTTCGCTTTTTTCATCTTGTTTGTCACTCCTTATTTAGAATTGTTTGAAAAACGGGCCTTGCAAACCCGTAGTTCACGAAGGATCCTTGCTGTTCCACATGTGGAACAGCAAAAAGTGAGGTACCTCACTTGCCCCGACGGGCAACCTTATTGCCGTGTAAGCCCCGGTTCCTCTTGGTCGCTGACCCAGCGCCCCGCGCCCAGACAACGGCGCAGCAGCAACGCTGCGGGAATCACAACGCCTTTACACACCAACGGCAGTACGGACAGCGCAATCTCGCCGCAAAAGCCGTGGAGCAATAGAAAAACCACGTTTCCCACCGCACCGGCGGCGGCACAGCCCAGCGTCACCCAGAATCGGGCGGGTAAACTCTCCACCGTGCCGTGATAAACGTAACCGCGCAGCTCGGATCGGTGCAGGATCAACCGTATCGCCGCCCAGAGAGTCAGCGCCGCGCCGATCACCTCCCCGATATAGGGGAGCAGTACATAAAAGGTATTGTGCATGGCGGGAACGTCTACGCAGCCCGGGATAACGGCGCCGACAGCCATGAGACCTGTCAGAATGCCCACCCTCGCCAAATAGCGGCGGCGCGGCACGGCGCCATCGTAGCGGTAGATTGCGCCGGTATAAACGTACTGACCCGACACGTCCCGGTGAAAGTCGTTCAGATATGAACGGCGGCCTTTCCCCTTCCCTGCCATCACGCCAGCACGCTCTTGTCAAACGATGCCAGATACGTGCGTGCAACCGCGCAGACGTTGCGTAGACAGTTCTCGTCAAACGGCGTATCAAGACCGGCGTTTTCCATAAGCTCCGTAAAGGTACGACTGCCGCCTTGGCGGGTATATGCCATATATCGGCTCCACGCCGCCGCCGGATCTTTCCGGATCATCGCCCAGAACTCCAGCGCGACCGTCTGTGCCAGACAGTAATCAATATAGTAGAAGGGGCTGGAATAGATATGGTGCTGACGCTGCCATCCCTCTCCTTCGCCGTAAAAGGGGATATCGCCGTCCAGTTTTATCCACGGCATATAGATGCCGGACAGTTCCTTCCAAACCGCGTGACGCTGCTGCGGCGTCAGGTCGGACTGCTCGTAGACAATGTGCTGGAAATGATCCACCATCGTGCCGTAGGGGATAAACGTCAGCGCGTCCGCTAAATGGCTGTAGCGGAACTTCTGTGCGTCAGCGCCGAAGAATCCTTCCGCCCAAGGCCAGGCAAAGAACTCCATACTCATGGAGTGAACCTCGCACCCCTCCATGCTGGGCCAGATGTAGTCCGCCGGAATGCGATCCATATTCAACCACGCGGCGAAAGCGTGGCCTGCCTCGTGGGTCACCACCTCCACGTCGCCCTGCGTACCGTTGAAGTTGGCGAAAATAAAGGGCATTTTGTAATCGGGAATGGCGGTGCAATACCCGCCTGCCTGCTTGCCTTCGGTAGAGAGAACGTCCAGCAGCTCTCCGTCCAACATACCGCGGAAGAATCGCCCCGTCTCCGGGGACAACTCATCGTAGAACTTGCGCCCCTGCAAGAGAATATCCTCCGCCGTACCCACGGGACGGGGATTCCCGCTGCGGAACTTCAGCGCCGCGTCTGCAAAGCTCATGGGATAGGGCTTTCCCAACCGCTCCGACTGCCGGCGGTAGATCTCCGCCGCCACAGGCACCAGATACTGCCGCACAGCGGCACGGAAACGCTCCACGTCGCCTTTGGTGTAGCAGTTGCGTCCCATACGGTAATATCCCAATGTGGTATATCCCTCATAACCGAGCTTCTTGCCCATGGTGTCGCGCAGATGCACCAGCTCGTCATAGATACCGTCCAGCCGGGACTGATTCGCCTTGTACCACGCGCCCTCCGCCTGCCACGCCGCCAGACGGCGCGCATCGTCCGCGCAGGACTTGATCGGCGTGAGCTGGGAGAGCGTGTAGGTCTTGCCCTCAAAGGGGATCTGCGCCGACGCCAGCAGCTTTTCATACTCCCGGGTCAGCTCGTTTTCCTTTTGCAGCTCGGGAATGATCTCCGGAGAGAAGCTCTTACGCTCGATCTCCGCGTTCAGAAACATCAGTTCGCCGAACTCGCGGGCAAAATCGACGCGGAAAGGACTTTCCAACATCGCCACCGTCCACTGCTGGGCATATTCCGCCAGCTTGGGACGAAACACGTTCCAGAATTGAATTTCCCCGTCGTAAAACGTATCACGGGTGTCGATGGAATGGCGGATCGAAGCCAATTCCTCCATGGTGAGAACGTGCTTTTGCGTCTCCTCTTTCTCCAGAAACACAGCGCGTGCTTCATCGTAGCTGCCGGAGTGCCGCAGCCGCCGCGTCTGATCCACCAAACCGCGCTTGACCGCCTCGCCGTCCGGGCGCGTATACGTCATTTCAGAAAACTTCATCAGCGATTCTCCACAATAACTCGCATTATAATACAATCTATATTGACAAATATACCATACAAAGCGGGATTTAGCAAGTCTTTTCTTTTTACCGTAAAAAGGCAGAAAAGGAGACGGCATCAAAAGTGATACCGCCTCTTTGCTGTCGTTATGTTCTGCGCTCCTTTGACAAACGGAAGAGATAATCCTCCGGAAAGAAACCGTACATCAAAAGGTAGATTGCGTCTTCGTCGGTCACGCCATGCGCCGCAGTGTCTCCGTCAACAGCGCCCAGGTTCTTTGAACTGAGGCAATGTGCATTTTTTCCCGGCAGGTGTGGATATCGGTGAGATCCGGACCGATAGACACGCAGTCCAGCTCCGGGATCTTGCCGCAAAACAGCCCGCACTCCACCCCCGCGTGGATTGCTTCCACCGAGGGTACTTTGCCGTACTGCTCCATATATACTTGGGTGAGAAGATCGCGCAGCGGCGAATCATGCCGATACTGCCAGCCGGGATAGTCCCCTGTCACCCGGATACTGCCGCCGAGCTGCTGCGTGAGGCACCGCAGGCGATCCGTCACCATCTCCTTCTGGCTGTCCACACTGCTGCGTACACAAAAGGACGCCTCTACCGCGCCGTCCGCCGTGGTAAGTACACCCAAATTCAGCGATGTCTGCACCAAGCCCTCCATGTCGGCGCTCATCACCTGCACACCGTTGGGGCAGTTGGTCAGAAGACACAGCACCCGATCCGTGGAATCCCGATCCATGGGCGCGCCCTCCCCGCCTTCTTTGGAGGCAAGGCAGATACCGGGATCGGTAACGGCATATTCGTTCCGCAGCGCCGCACCCAAACGATCTAAAGCCCGCCGTGCCGCCTCCGCGTCCGCCACGGTTATCACGGCGCGGGCGCCGACGGGGATGGCGTTGTCCTTAAGTCCGCCGTCGACCGACACGATACGCATGGGCAATACCTTTGACACGGCATACAGCGCCCGACCCAGTACCACGGACGCGTTGGCACGACCCTTGTGGATCTCCACGCCGGAGTGTCCGCCAATCAATCCGCTTACGGTAACGGTTATCACAGTCCCTGTAAAGTATTCTCGCTTTACAGGGACAACGCAATGGGTACGGTTGCCGCCGGCACAGCCGACGGTGAAAATCCCCTCGTCCTCCGAGTCGATGTTCAATAGCCGCCTGCCGTGCAAAGGGGTCACGTCCAGTCCGGCGGCGCCCTCCATGCCCACCTCTTCGTCCACGGTGAACACACACTCGAGGCGCGGGTGGGGCAGCGCTTCATCGTCCAGCGCCGCAAGCATCATGGCGACGGCGATGCCGTCGTCGCCGCCCAGCGTGGTGCCGACGGCATATACGGTATCGCCCTCCACCGCCAGATCCAGTCCCTCTTTTTCCATGTCCTTGGCGCAGTCGGGCGTTTTTTCGCACACCATATCCATGTGTCCCTGCAAAATCACCGGCTTGCTCATTTCATAGCCGCAGGAAGCCTCTTTGATGATGATGACGTTGTTCAGCTCGTCCTGATAGTGCTCCAGTCCACGCGCCCGGGCGAAGGATACCAGATAGTCGCTGATCGCCTTTGTATTGCCCGATCCGTGGGGAACGGCACACAGCTCCTCAAAAAAGCCAAACACGCCTCTCGGTTCTAAATACTCCAACATGATGTACTGCTCCTTTTCGCCGATTTCCTTTACAGTTCTTCCCTCGGTCCGGGTCGAAACGCCCGGGACAGCTCCTCCGGCTCGATGTTGCCTGCGGACAGCTCCGTCAAGCTCTTTCGCAGACGGTCAGCGTTCTCCGCCGGAACGGAGACGGTCAGCGTCACGTCCGCGCCGTAGACGATCTCGTCTACCGTGCCGGACACGGACGCAATTTCCAGTTTCACCTGCTCTAAAAGTGAATAGGCGCACGGCAGGCGCAGCACCGCCCACGATCGCAGTGTGGCGACGCCGGCGGCGTTGAGGGCGTCCTTGGCTCCCCGGGCATAGGCGCGGCTCAAGCCGCCCGCACCCAGCAGTATGCCTCCGAAATAGCGTGTCACCACGCAGCAGACGTTGGTCACATTCTCCCGCTCCAGCACTTTCAGCATAGGCTGTCCCGCCGTACCCTGCGGCTCTCCGTCGTCGCCGTAGCGGACGGTATTTTGCCCGATGCGGTAGCACCAGCAGTTGTGGCGTGCATCGTAATATTTGGCGCGCATCTGGCGGATATGCGCCTGCGCCTCCTCCTCGCTCTCTACCGTCCATACGTGAGAGATGAAGCGGGAGCGCTTTTCCGTGAACTCGCTCTCACCGATCGAGAACGGCTGGCGGATCACATCGCTCATTCCCATTCCTCCCGAGGCTCGCGCCGGCCCTCGATATACTCCTTCACCTGTCCCAATAGACGCGGCGGACATACCGCCACCACGTCCACCGTTTCACTGTATGCTACGCTCTCCACTTTGCCGTCCCGGTACAGCGCGTCCAGCAGCCCCGTTTTATCGTAGGGCAGATGAAGCGTCACACGGCGCGTACCTTTATCGAGCTTTGCGTCGATCTCCTGGAGGAGCTCGTCAATTCCCTCGCCGGTGCGGGCGGAGATGGACACCGCGTCTGCCCGATCCAGTCGGATAAACGGGGTCGCCAGATCGCACTTGTTATACACCCGGATACAGGGAATATGCTCGGCGCCCAACTCGCGGATCAGTTCGTCCACAATCCGCTGTTGCTGTTCCCATTGCGGGTGGGACGCATCGATCACGTGGAGGAGAAGATCCGCATACTCCAACTCCTCCAGTGTCGCCTTAAACGCCTCCACCAACTGATGGGGCAGCTTGCGGATAAAACCCACGGTGTCGGAAATCACCACGTCCAGCGTATCGGACACAGTGAGCAAGCGTGTAGTGGTGTCCAGTGTGTCGAAAAGGCGGTTGTTGGCGGGGATCGCCGCGCCGGTCAATGCGTAGAGCAGCGTGGATTGACCCGCGTTGGTGTAGCCCACGATGGCAACCACCGGGATCTCGTTTTTCATGCGCCGCTGTCGCTGGGTACTCCGCACGCGGCGCACCTCCTCCAGCTCCGCGCGCAGCTTGTCAATTTTGCGGCGGATATGGCGGCGGTCGGTTTCCAGCTGCGTCTCGCCCGGACCTTTTGAGCCGATGGGACCTTTGCCGCTGGTACCCGCCTGCCGTTCCAGATGCGTCCACATACCCACCAGACGCGGCAGCAGGTACTGGTACTGCGCCAGCTCCACCTGTAAACAGCCCTCCCGGGTGCGGGCGCGCTGGGCAAAGATATCCAGTATCAGCCCGCTGCGGTCGATGACCTGCACGCCCAACAATTCCGTCAGCACCCGAATCTGGGACGGTGAAAGATCATTGTCGAAGATTACCAGCGTGGCACTCTCCGCTTCCACCACGCGCTTGACCTCCTCCACCTTCCCCTCGCCGATAAAGCTGTGGGGATCGGGCGCGGCGCGGCTTTGCAGCAGTACGCCCACCGCCTGCGCCCCGGCGGTATCCACCAGTGCGGCAAGCTCGTCGAGGCTCTCCTCGTCGGCGCTGTCCTCATGCAGTACCGGTGAGCGCAAACCCACCAGCACCGCGTAGTCCCGTTTTTTCTCCGTACTCTGTTCCATACTACCTCGCCTGCTTTGTAAAGTAACATGATTATAATATATCCCGTTTCAAATGTAAACCGCACCCTTTTGGCGGTACATCGCAAAAAAACCGGGAAAAGCATCTCTGCCTTTCCCGGTATTCTCTGTGTCACAGTTTGGCTTAGCCGTTCAGACCGAAGCGCTTGTTGAACTTCGCCACACGTCCGCCCGTATCCACCAGCTTCTGCTTGCCGGTGAAGAAGGGGTGACACTTAGAGCAGACTTCCACGCGAATATCCTTCTTCGTAGAACCTGTCTCAATCACATTACCGCAGGCGCATTTAATAGTAGTCTGCTGATAATTGGGATGGATTCCTTCCTTCATTGCTCTGGTTCACCCCTTTCCGGTACATTCGTCGCCCATGGGCGCAATAAAGAGAATAGCACACTTGCGCCGCGATTGCAAGTGTTTTTTTTGCATTTTTATACTCCTGCAATCGGTCATAAGCTTTTTTGCCACATGCTGTCCCGCTGCTCCATCAAAGATTAGCTATACGGTTAGCATGTGTTTGTTCTATAATAGCTATGCTACGATTTCATTGTTGTCCATTGCCGTTAAGAAGTCTTGCCGCGTCTTAACGCCGCTTTTGATCTGTTCTGCAATTAGAAGCAAATTCTTAACGGCAATTCCTCCGCCATTGATACCTCGCAGGTTATGAATGTATTGGAGCGAATCCCGAAAACCGCCGGTGAGATAAGAAGTGATAAACAAAAATGAAAAATCAACCACATTTTCAGGGAATGAGCGCCACCATTCATTAGCCGGAACGCCTTGCTGACGCCTTTGATTCTGTTCGATGTATCTCATCATCTCATCTCTTGCGGCGCCGGGAATAGAGAAGCCGTTTCGATACGATTTATTGTCAATAATGGTGCCCTTGTCACCGTCAAAAATAATCACATCCGGCTTGTCCGCCCCACCCAACCAAACACCGCCAAAACCGAGTTCCCGCGTAAAGAGTTGTGCGGTTTTTATTTCAAACTCCCTTGCATCCGCATTTCTTTGCGCGGCGGTATTCGCATCGCTAAAGGCCAGGTCAATCAATTCCAGATAGGCATGATCCAGAGTGCGCAGTTCGTTTATCACTTCGCCCTTTATGGCGATGACATGATCCCCGCGAACGGCGTATGTATCAGGTATGTTCAACCCCACTATATTGTCGATAATCCTATATCTATCACCGTTCTGCTCAACCCTTATTCCGATATTAGTAAAATTGCGAATATCATCTGTATAAAATGCGGCATCGTCTTGGAATCCAAGGTCTCGCATTCTTCTCACAATTTGTTCCAAACTCTTTTCTCTGTCCAAAAGTTTAATAATATTCGCCCGCCTGCTTCTTAAATAATCCGCATTACTACTCTTTGTGGCAAGCATCTCGTATGTAACAATTTTGGGTATGCTGGGATGTCTGGAATAGCCCTTGGACCGAGCGATAGCTCTATTGCCTTCTCTGGTTATTTTCCAGCCGTTAAGCACAGTGTCAAAATGCCTTCCATAAGCATCAACCGATACCGCTTTCCGGCCTGTTATAACCCAGCCCATTTGGCAGCACCAACGCGCTATACCGCGAGCATATTTGTCGGAATCACCTTCCAGATTGGCTTTCACTCCATGCTTTCTTCCAGCTTGAGCTGTTTCAAAGTCATAAACAAAGTCATCTTGCGGTATAGAAGTAAAGCCTCGCTCGCCTTTGAATCCTAATTTGTTTCCTAACTCAAATTTTGTATGAATTTCGCCATCAGACAATAGCGACAGAATCCGATACACCGGCGGATAGCGTAATAGTGCTTCCCCGAGTATCTCCATTTCTTCTGCATCGGTAGCGGCATTTGCAAGCCTTCTGCCTATATCCGTCACTTCGCAAGTATCGGTCGTTTGGTCATATTTCAAAAGGCCTGTCGAAATGGCCCAACGAATAAATCCGTCTGCTGTCCAGTCATCAGTATACGGTTTCTTCATTTGGGCGGTATTACCAGCTCTGTCTGTTAATGATAGTTTTCTTTGACCGTTAACTGCCGCTTGAACAATACCGGAACACAGGGCATTTCTCCTGTTTCCACTTGATCCCTTGCCTTTCAAATCGGCATATTTATACCGCACTTCACCGTTTGCTAAAACTGCCCTGAGCCGCAAATAATCGCTTTCAGTCATTCTTTGATAACGATATATAGTATCAAGTTTTCCTAATAGCCATTCGTTATCATCAGACCCGCTCACAAGAGAACCGACTATTCGTTTTAATGCTTTCAGATCGGAAGGGTTTTGAACCCAACCAAATGTTCTTCTCGCCATATAATCCTCTCTAAACTCTAATAGTTTGTTATCAAAACTTCTATTGTCGCATTTTCTTTGTTGTTTGCATGATAGTTGGCGTTATTGTAGTTAAAATCCATATGATGCACATTGTATTTTTTTGACCACTCGCAAAGTGCTTCATTTATGATCCC
Source organism: Oscillospiraceae bacterium (assembly GCA_017619715.1). Lineage (GTDB taxonomy): Bacteria > Bacillota > Clostridia > Oscillospirales > Oscillospiraceae > Vescimonas. The sequence continues at coordinate 20,066 of JAFZRS010000001.1, forward strand.
CTTATGTTCTATAACATTTGAAAGGGCAAAATGCACGCCTCTTTTGTTCAGTTCATCCAAAAGAGAATACAATGCTTTATCATGGTCTTCAGTCCAACCGTCAAACCCGCGCTTCCCATCGTTATAAGGACCTGTTGTAATTAAATACGGCGGGTCTGCATATACAAAATCATCCTTTTTCAGAAATGATAAGTCAATTTCTCTAAAATCATCTGCAATAAGCTCTACGCCCTGAATCGCCTTATGAAATGCTATCAGGTTGTTCCTGATAGTCGCATTGAAATAGCTTCTGTCTTTTCCAAAAGGGCAATTAAACTCATGTTTTGAATTAAAGCGTAATTGATGATTAAAGGAATAGCAGGAGAGAATAAACAGATCTATCGGTTTGCGGGTTTTGTTATATTCTTTCTTTAATGCGTCATATCCATCCTTGTTTGTAATACTCAATTTATACTTTTTTATTACCCTATCTATGTATTTCAAAATACCATCAATATCATTTTTTTGAAAATACTTAAATATTTCAATTAAATGATAATTATTATCGTTTGCGATCGTTTCCTTCGCCTGGACATTTGAAAATACATCACCGCCGCCAGCAAATAAATCCAGAAAGATATCAATTCTATCAGGAAACAATGGAAGCATTTGTGGAAGCAGTTTATATTTGCCGCCAACGTAATTCATAGGTGATTTTATAAAATGATTCCCTGCAATCTCTCTGCCGCTTTCCGTTTTTTTTTGAAATAAATATATCTGCTCTTTCAGCTTCTTCTGACTGTTTGGTATTTTGCTCTTATATCTGCGATAGTCAGTCTCTATCAGCTTAAAAGTGTCTTTAGCGGCATATTTCTTACAAAGCGTGCTCAATTCTTCTGTTGATAAAAGCCCCTCGCTGCTATAACTGATAACCACATATTTGGTGTTTGCTTTCTGTATCATTCTTTCAAAAGCATCTTTTACCCTCGCCTTTTGACAGAAATTGGATTTCTCTTTTTTATATTCCCGCATTCCGGTTTTTCCGTGGATGATCGGATAATCGTATCTGGCTATGGTTTCAAGTATATGATAATTGGGCAGATATTGTCTTGCGTTGTACGGCGGATCAGCGTATAGGACGTCGGCATGCACGCTGTTAAGCAACGCGTCACAATCCATGTTAAAAGACAGGGACTTTTTTCTGCTTGAAATGAGTTCCGGCTTCTCCAAGGTAAGATCTTTGTATGTTCTCACATCCCAATGCTTCAAGTATGCGGCATAAACGCCCGCAATATTTGCAACAAAAGGTACTGCCTGTATCAATGATGCAAGCAGGTAATAGTATTCGTTTTCAGCTATTCTACCTTGTTGATACCACTCCTCTATCGTAATCCGTATGATATCAATTTTGATCGCGTTTTTGGATTGAAAATACATTCTCTCACAGTTTTTATTGGGAGAGTAGTTTTGATAAATGAAGCATTTTTCTATGTCAATTTCGGTTTTTTCAAGTGTGAGATTGTTCAGATAATCAATGGGATGCTCAATGCCTAATAAGGGAAATTTCGGTTCGGTATTATTGGAAAGGATACCCTTATTTATAGCATAAGAGAAATAAAGGCAGTCATTAGAATACACCTTGTATCCCGCTTTCTTAAAAGCGTTGGAAACAACACCGGAACCGGCAAAAACATCAATCACAGATTTGACGTCTCCGCAGTATCCGGATATTGTTGAAACAATTTGTTCTGTAAGAAGCCTCTTACCACCTATATATCTCATCTTGGTAATCCTTTACTTTTCCCTTTTCCCTAAAAAATAAGGTATCCGCTATCCATAACTCATGTAATAATCCGCTCTTATTGCAACATTATAGCATAGGTATAATTAATTGGCAAATGCTCATTGGGCGGTGGCGTTTATAGAAATAGAGCTGTAAAAAGGACTGCCAAACGGCAGCCCTTTATGATGAAATCGGTACTCTCCCTTATCAGTTTCGATTTACAGGGAAACCTCCCGTCCCGTGGCAAAGAAATACAAAATCTTCTCCGCTATCGGGCGCTCCAGCACCCGGGTGAGAGCGGTGGCGTAGGCGTTGAGCTGGCCTTGATAGCGCCGTGCGCGCTCCGCCTCCTGACCGGATCGAATGTGATCGGTCTTGAAGTCCACGATCACCAGTCCCTCGGGCGTATCAAAGGCACAGTCTACCACGCCTTGCAGCAACAGTTCCTCCTCGCAGCTCATACCGTCATATAGATCCGCACCTGTCAGCAACGCAAACCGGTACTCGCGGTAGACCTGCGATGCCTCTTTGATCCTGCCGCATAGGGGTGAGCGCAGGAAACGCACGATGGCACGGCAATCCACCGCCTCCGCCTGTTCCGGCGTCATGAGATGACGGCGCGTCAGCTCTGCGATTTGGAAGCGCACCGCCTCCTCGTCGTCGGCGGAAAAGTCCAGATACTGCATGACAAGATGGGTCGCCGTGCCGCGCTCGGCAGCGGTGAGTCCGGAGCTTTTCTGCAGGAAGCGCGGCTTTTCAAAGCTGACACTCCGGCGGGGCGTCGGAGCGCCCTCGGCGATCTCCTCGTCCAGCTCTCGACCCTTAAGCTGTGTAGCGGTAAGCTTGCTGGGAATCACGGTGGCGTTATCGTGCTGATAGCGCCGTTCCAGCGGTGCAGGATCAAACGGCGCAGGCGGCGGTGGCGTCTCCTCTTCCGGCGTTTCGATCCTCTCCGTCTGCTCGGTAGGGTTCTCCCAGACATGTACCTGCCAGCCCGGCGCGGATACATGATCCTCTATCTCCTGTCCCAGCCAGCGGCGCAGCGGCGCGCCCTCCGTCGACCGGAGCAGCGGCAGCAGCACCCAGTCGCCCGGCGAGCGAGCCATGCCCACCACCTCCGGAGACGTCGGACACCCGCCCAGAGAAAGCAGCTGTCCCACATGCGTACGGGCGGCGTGCATGCAGTCGACCAGGATCATTTTTTCTTTGGCGCGGGTCATGGCGACGTAGAGAATACGCATCTCCTCCGCCTTGGACTCCCGTTCCTTTCGCAGTTTCACCGCCGTTTTGAGCAGAGTGGGATACCGGATATGACGCCTGCGATCCACACAGTCCGCGCTCAAGCCCAGATCAGAATGTACCAGCACGGACTTTTTCATGTCGTCCATGTTGAAATCCTTTTGGAGATCCGCCAAAAATACCACGGGAAATTCCAGTCCTTTGGAGCTGTGGACGCTCATCAAGCGCACGCCGCCCACACTCTGCCGGACACCCACGGGCGGTTCCTGCCCGCGATCCAGCATCTGACGCAGGTGCGTCACAAAATCAAAGAGTCCCCCTCTTCCCTGCGCCGCCATGCCGCCGGCATAGGTAAACAGCGCGATCAACCGGTTCTTCCGATCCTCGCCGCCGTCCATAGCGCCGAAGATCGCCAGCGCGCCGCATTCACTGTAAATACGCCACAACAACCGATCCGCCGACAGATCTCCCGCCGCCGCACGCAAACGCGATAAGATGTCCAAGAACGCTGCGGTATCGGGCGAATTGTCTAAGCACAGCGCCTCGTAGTAGTCGCCCTCCGGGCGCAGTGCGCGGATCTGCGCCAGACGGTCCGGCGTAAAGCCGAACAGCGGCGAGCGCAGCACAGCGATCAGCGGCACGTCCTGCCGGGGATTATCCACGATTTGGAGGAAGGAGAACATGACCGCAATCTCCATGGCGGTAAAAAACCGTTCCTCCTCCCCGCCGCTAAACGGAATATGCTCCCGCGCCATCGCCTCTGCCAACGCCGCCTCCCGCGGGCGGGGCGAGCGCATCAGCACTACGATATCCTCCGGACGCACCGGGCGCATAACACCCTGATCCTGCACGCCATAGCCCTCGTCCAGCATTTGGCGGATCCGGCGGGCAATAAAACGCGCCTCCACCTGTGTACGGTCGAATTGTTCCGCCTCGGTATTCTCCACGTTGATGAGATGGAACTCCGTGTCCGTATCCGTGCGAGGCAGATAATCTTCTGCACCCGGATAGAGCCGTTCCGTCTCGCCGTATTCCATCTCTCCCATTCGCTCCGACATAACGTTGGAGAACACGAAATTGGCGGCGGAGAGTACCTCCTCGCGGGAACGGAAATTCTTTTGCAGCAGCACCCGGCGCGGTTCACCCTCCTGCGCCTCGGACACGTCCTTCCATGTAAGGTATTTCTGCAGGAAGATCGTGGGGTCTGCCAGACGGAAACGGTAGATGCTCTGCTTGACGTCGCCCACCGCAAAGAGCTTGCGCCCTTCGTCCGATACGGCGCGGAATATACAGTCCTGCACGGCGTTGCTGTCTTGATACTCGTCCACCATCACCTCCCGGTAACGGGCGGACACCTGCTCGGCAAGCTCTGTGGGATTGCCGTTTTCATCGGTCAGCAGATCCACGGCGTAGTGCTCCTGATCGGAAAAATCCACGCAGTTCCGGCGCACCTTCTCCGCCTGATACGCCAAACCGAATCGCTCTGTCAGCTCAATCAGCGACAGCATGGCAGGCGCTGTGCTTTGCAGATCCGACAGATGCTCGGCAGAAGCGGTGCGAAACGGCGCCAGCAGGTTCTCCCGCACCTCTTTCTTGCACTTGTTCCACACAGTCTTTGCCTGCTCCGTCTGCTGTGTCACGTCTTCTTTGCGCACGCCGCCCAGTTTATGGAAGACCGGTTCTATGCGGCACATTTCGTCCCAACCGCGATGCACCGCCGCGCGGTATTGACGCAGCGACGCGGCGGCTTCACGGAACTGTGCGTCGAACTTCTCCTGCAGCGCAGGCGTGTCCGCCAGCGTATCCAGCTCCCGTTCCAGTCGCTCTGCCCAGAATTCGGCGCGATCGGCAACGTGCTCCATCAGCTCCCGGACACCGTCCCATACCGAAAGGTCTTCAGGAAGCTGCTGCCATATCTCATGCTGGCGGCGCAGCCAGAGAAACGGGTGCGCCTGGCTTTGTATCTTCTCGTGGAGCTCCAGCACCAGCGTCTCCAGTGACCTGTCGTCCCGTCCCGCGCCCAGTGTCTCCGCAAGCAGTTCATCGCCGGGTTTCATATCGGTGTAGAAGTCCTCCAAAACCTGCTGCAAGACTCTCTGGCGCATCAGCGCCGCCTCCTGCTGATCCAGCACGCGGAAATCGGCGTTCAAACTGCGCCCCTCTACCGATGGCAGCAGTTGGATATTCTCACGCAGCAGCGCACAGCAAAAGGCGTCCACCGTCTTAATGTCCGAGCGATACACGCGAAACATCTGCCGGCGCAGATGGGCGCTGTCCGGCTGCTCCGCGACACGGCGGCTCAATTCCCGGGCAATCTTGCCCCGCAGCTCCGCCGCCGCGGCGTTGGTATATGTGATGATAAGGAAATCGTCCACATGGCAGCCCTCCTGCTCCATGTAGGAAAACAGGCGCTCCACCAGCACCCGGGTCTTGCCCGAGCCTGCCGCCGCCGACACCAACAGCGCGCCGCCCCGGTCATGGACCGCCGAAGATTGCTCCTGTGTCAAGCGTATGTCAGACATGGCGATCCTCCTCTCCTATGGCTCTATCAACAAATTGCCAGAAGGATTCCTCTTCCACTTTTTCGATCCGGCGAAAACGGTCACGGCTCTCATCAAAGAAGCAGGCGCTGGCAAATTGGCAGTACGTGCAGGCGCTCTCCTGCGGACCTCGCGCCCACGGATCGGCGTCCACATTGCCACGGCGCAGTTCGCCGGCGATCCGGTGGAGCAACTGATCCATGTAGCGGCTCAATTTCCCCAACTGCTCGGCGCTGACGAGACCGCCGGTGATGGTCTTGCCGCCCCTTCCAAACGCAATGGGCAGATAGCAGGCCTCCTCCAGCGCGCTGTGCTCCATGGCGTACAGTACCTCCGGCTCATTGAGCACCATACCGGTGCGCCGCAGCTCTTTGTGCATTGCCTTGGCGATTTCCTCCTCGGACGCACCGCGATCCATGGACAATATTGGCTCCCGGGCAGGCAGATACGATACGCCCACCGGCACCACCGGCACGCCGAAATACGCCTCCCCCGCACCGCGCAGCGCAAAGAGGTACAGCAGCATCTGGATGCCCAGTCCCTCTTTCAGATCGCTTAAATCAAAGGTTTTTTTACCCGTCTTATAATCCACCACGCGGACATAGAGCTTACCGTTATGAAGCCAGCCGTCCACCCGGTCCACCTTGCCCCCAACGGACAGCGTGGAATCCGCCTCCTGCATGGTCACCGCCGGCAATGCCGCATCTTTCCCTCCGAAGCTCAACTCCAGCGCCACCGGTCGAAAATCCGATTCCGCCAATTCCGCCGCCACATTCTCCACCACTGCCATGGCGGTATGGCGCAATCGGGAGAAAAGGTAGCGAAAGCGCGCGCTCTTTTCGGCGTAATTGCCGATAGTCTCGGCGGCGTAGCGATCCAGCCAGTGATCCACCAGACGCCGCAGCTCCGTTCGCTCCACCGCCTGAAAACCGCCGCGCTCCATTACCTCTCGGGTCACGTTTTCCAGCAGGTAGTGGATCAGCGTTCCCACTTCGGTCGGTTCCAGTCCCGCGCTGCGCCGCTCACGGGCGCGCAGACCGTATTCCATGAAGTAGCCGAAATGACAACTGCGCAGACGGTCGATCCGGGAGGCGGACATACTCATGGACCTGCCGTAGAGCGTCCGCACCGCCTCAGGCGACAAGTGACCGCGCCGCATAAGCTTTGCCCGTTCCATGCCCGACAGAATGGCGCCGTAACGCCCCTGTTCGGTGAAATAATCCCACAGCGCGCCGTACGGCGTCTCACCTGCCAGTTCCAACGCGGTGGCAGGCATTTCCCGGCGGTATGCGCGATCTTCCTGACGGATCCGAAGGGACGGAAACAGCTTTTCCACCCGTTCCACCACGAAAGAAGGGCGCAGCTCACCCACCGCGCCGTCAGACACGGGATAGCTGATATGCAGCCGCTCCGTGGGCTGGGCGAGGCAGGCGTAGATGTTTTGCAGTTCATTATCCAACGCATCAAACGTGGCGTCGGAGAGCAGAATCCGGCGCTGCTGCAACAGCTCCCGCGCCTCCTCGTCCAGCACGCCGCCGCCGTGATCTACCTGCGGCAGCACGCTGTCGTTGGCGCCCAAGAGGAATAGACAGCGCACCGTATGACGGTCGTTGCGCGTCACATCGCTGACCTTCACCTGATCCAGCGTGGCAGGGATCGTGCCCACGCTGTACTGGGTCAGCACCAGGCGCAAGAGCCTTGCAAACTCTTCACCGCCGAGTTCCATGTCGCCCAGGATCTCCACAAACTGATCCAGTACGCCGCAAAGGATTTTCCAAAGCTGTCCATATTCCTCCGCCAACTGTACCTGTCCCGATGCCAACAGCATCTCCGCCTTCTCCCGGAGCGCTTCCGGCACACCGACGCCGTCGGCAAAGTTGTAAAGTGCTTTCACTTTACCTCGTGCGCCATCAGAGGCTTTCAAGTCCTCGCTCAACTGCAAAAGTGGCAGACGCACTTTTGGGCGGATTTCATTGATCTGCCGGAGCCTCTCCTGCTGTTCCTCCGGGTCACATGGCGCATGTCCGGTGGGGGACGCCGTCCACGGCGTATCACGCAGCCACATATTGCCGCGGATATCCCATGTGATCGCGTAGTTTTCCAGCAGATCGCACTCCTCCGGCGTGATACCTGCCATGCCCGTTTTCAAATAACGGAACATATCCTCATAGGCAAAGCCGCCTGTTACCGCGTCCAGCGCGGATAAGAGCAGCGTGAGAACCGGTTTTTCCAGAATATCGCTGCGCCGGCTGATGTACGCCGGAATACCGTCCCGGGCAAATACGTTTTCCAAAACAGGCGCGTATACGTCCATGTTCCGCGCCGTCACGCCGATGTCCCGATAACGAAAGCCCTTTTCGCACACCAGCTCCCGGATCCGGGACGCCACGTATTCCACCTCGGTAAACGGGACGGACGCTTCATAGAGTTCGATCGCCGCCGTCTCACCTTCATAGGGCGCGTCGCCGCCAAACAGCCCCCGTTCCAGATGTCCCAGCGCGCCTTCTGTCTCGCGGCGCAGATGGACGATCTCGCAATCCACGCGCGCTTCTTGTGCCATACGCACCAGCCGTTCCCGCTGCGCCGCGGCGTTTTGAAAAAGCGTCTCGCGCTCGTCGCCCAACAGCGTCACCGTCACGTCATGCGCCTGGCGCAGCAGCGTGGATATGATAAGCTCCTCGGCGGCGTTGAAGTAGGAAAAGCCGTCGAAGTACACGTCTTTGCCCTTCAGATAATCCAAATGTACAATCTGCTCACCCAGCTTTTGGACGCGAGAACGCCGGTCAATCCCGCCGGAGCGGAGCTTGCCGTCGTAGGCGGCATAGAGCAGTGCCAGATCCCGGAGCTTGTCGCCTGATGCACCGGGCAGATCGGCTACCTGCGTATAGAGTGTCTCCGGCGACACCTCATAGGCGTAGAACTCATCGACCAGTTCCACAAGCTGCCCTAAAAAGGCGGCGCGCTGGGAGGGTCTGCCGAACACTTTTAACTGGCTGTGCAGTTCCTGCAGCACCAGACGCATGGTCAGCAGCTTGCCGCCGCCGTCCAGCGTGAAATCCGCCAGTCCCCCGGTCTGCGCCAGTACGCGGCTGCCCAGACTGTGAAAGCTCAACACCTCGGCATCACGGGACGCCGAAGCACCGCAGGCGCGGCACAGATCCAGCTCTGCTTCGTGGGAGGCATGCTCCGGCACGATCAGCACCTGTTGACGCTGATCCCGGCGGCGGCATATTTCGTCCAGTACCCGCCGGGATTTGCCTGATCCGGCGCGTCCGATCCAAATGCGAAGCATTGTCTCCCCTCCTCTCGTTTATAACCGCTTTGCGACTATTATACAGTATTTTTTCCCCCGTGAAAAGACAAAAGCAGACAGATGCTGTCTGCTTTTTTGTTCAGTTGATCTCTTGTAGTGCCTCCCGGGCGCGTTCGGCATCTTCCGCCTGCGCCGCCGCGTCCACCAGCAGCAGCACTTCGTTGTTCGATACGTGGGCAGTACCGTGCCGCACCGCCACGTAGTGCCGTTTTCCCTGCGCCGTGTAGTATACGACCCCTTCCTCCACAGCGCCCAACAGCGGTGCGTGTCCCGGCAGAATACCTGCTGAACCGTCCGCGAGCGGCAATCGAACGGACGAGCAGGCGCTCTGACACACCAACGCCTGCGGTGTGACCACCTGCAAATGCATACGGTCTTCCATGGCACTCACTTCCCTCATTTGGACAGCGCCTCGTCGATGCCGCCGCACAGCAGGAACGACTGCTCCGGGACAGCATCACACTCGCCGCCGAGAATGATCTCAAAGGAGCGGATCGTTTCCTCCAGAGGTACGTATTTCCCCTGAATACCGGTAAAATTCTCCGCCACATGGAAAGGTTGGGACAAGAACCGCTGGATACGCCGGGCACGCTGCACCGTTGTCTTATCCTCCGCGCTCAGCTCGTCGATACCCAGTACGGCAATGATATCCTGCAATTCCCGATACTTTTCCAGCACCTGCTGTACGGCGCGGGCGGTCTCATAGTGGCGCTTGCCCAACACGTGCGGCTCCAGAATCCGGGAGGTGGAATTGAGAGGATCAACCGCCGGGTAGATGCCTAATTCCGCAATGCCGCGATCGAGAACGGTGGTGGCGTCCAGATGGGCAAAGGCGGTGGACGGCGCGGGGTCTGTAAGATCGTCCGCCGGCACATAGATCGCCTGCACCGATGTTATCGAGCCGCTGTGCGTGGACGTGATGCGCTCCTGCAGCGTACCCATCTCCGTGGCAAGGGTGGGCTGATACCCTACGGCAGAGGGCATACGACCCAACAGCGCCGACACTTCGCTGCCCGCCTGGGTGAAGCGGAAAATATTGTCGATGAACAGCAGTACGTCCTGATGGCATGCGTCACGGAAATACTCCGCCACAGTCAGACCCGACAGCGGGACACGCAGCCGCGCGCCCGGCGGCTCGTTCATCTGACCGAATACCAGCGCCGTCTTTTCAATCACGCCGGACTCCGTCATCTCGCGCCACAGATCGTTACCCTCCCGGGATCGCTCACCCACGCCGGCAAATACCGAGCAGCCGCCGTGCTCCTGCGCCACGTTGCGGATCAGCTCCTGAATCAGTACGGTCTTGCCCACACCTGCGCCGCCGAACAGTCCGATCTTGCCGCCTTTGGCGTACGGCGCCAATAGATCGATCACTTTAATACCCGTCTCCAACAGCTCCGTAGCCGGCACCACCTCCGTAAAAGGCGGCGCGGCGCGGTGGATCGGCAGACGCGTATCGGTGCAAACCGCACCCTGTCCGTCAATGGGTTCACCTACCACGTTGAACATACGCCCCAGTGTCGCCTCGCCCACCGGCATGGTGACCGGCTTGCCGGTATCCACAGCGGTACAGCCCCGTGATATGCCGTCCGTGGAAAAAAGGGACACACAGCGCACGCAACCCTCGCCCAACTGCTGCACAACCTCCATCACCACGGTGCGTTCTTCCAGAGGCACCTCGATGGCGTTATAGATATCGGGCAGGCGCCCGGCAGAGAACTGTACGTCCACCACCGCGCCGATCACCCGTTTTACGATTCCCTGGTCCATACTGTCTCCTTACTCCTGCGGCATATCTTGCAAAGCGCTGGCGCCGCCCACGATCTCCGATATTTCCGTGGTAATCGCCGTCTGCCGGGCACGGTTTAGTTCCAGATCCAATTTCCCCAGCAGTTCCTCCGTGGCGTCTGCGGCGGCGGTCATTGCCGCCATGCGTGCCGCCTGCTCTCCGATCCGGGTCTGGCGCTCCACGGCAAATACCTGACCGTAGAGATACGCCTCCGTCAGGCGATCCAGCACCGCCTCCGGCGACGGCTCGAAAATGTATTTCTCCGCCTGTCCGTTCGTCTCGGGTAAAACGGCAGGGAGAAAACGCTCTGCGGTGGGAATCTGCTGTAAAACGGAGAGATACTTCTGGTACACCAGATACACCTCGTCCGCTTCCTCCCGCAAATACAGCTCCTTGAGCGCCGCGGTCAGACGCATGGCGTCTGACGGGTTCGGCGCGTCGTCCGCGTCGAAATACTGCCGCACCGGCAGTTTCTCATGCTCCAGCACGTCCCGGCCCCAACGACCCACTACTATCAGTTCCCACGGGTGTTGCTCCTTTGCCAGCAGCTCCCGGACGTATCGCAGTATCGCCTGATTATACGTTCCGCACAGACCACGGTTGCCCACAAACAGCACATAGCAGACACGCCGGATCTCCGGACGCGGCGTGAGAAAACGGTTATCCGTGATCGCCGAAGCGGCGCACAGCCGGTTGAGAAGCTCACGGCTTTTCCGGACGTACAGCTCCATGCCTGCTGAAATACCCCTGGCGCGGCGCAGTTTGGCGACGGACACCATTTTCATCGCCTTGGTGATTTGCCGGGTACTCTCCACGCTTTTGATTCGGGAGCGGATCTCCCGCATATTCGCCATACGTCCTCGCCTCCCCCGGAAAAGATTTCAGTAAAACTTAAAACTGCTTCAAAAACGCCTCGATACAACTGCGCAGATCGGTCAAGTTCTTGCCGTAGAGCTTCTCGCCGCGCTCCATCGCTGCGTATACCTCCGGCAAACGGTGCCTGGCATAGGGGATCAGTTCCCGTTCAAAGCGCGCCATCTCCGCAACGGGCACATCGCGGGCATACCCCTCGGCGGTTGCAAAAATAACGATTACCTGATCGAGTGTTTCTACCGGCGCGGACCGATCCTGTTTCAATATCGCCGTCATTCGTTCGCCCTGCAGCAGTGCGCTTTTGGTCGACTGATCCAGGTCGGAACCGAACTGGGCAAAGACCGACAGCTCCCGGTACTGCGCCAGATCCATGCGAAGACGCGCCGCCACCTGCTTCATGGCGCCGATCTGTGCCGCACCGCCTACACGGGATACGGACAGACCCACGTTGACCGCCGGACGTACCCCCTCGTGAAACAGTGCCGTCTCTAAAAAGATCTGTCCGTCGGTAATAGAGATCACGTTGGTGGGGATATACGCGGAGATATCCCCCGCCTGCGTCTCAATGACGGGCAGTGCGGTCATACTGCCGCCGCCCAGCGCATCGCTCAATCGCGCCGAACGTTCCAACAGACGGGAGTGGAGATAGAACACATCGCCCGGGTATGCCTCCCGTCCCGGCGGACGGTGCAGCAGCAGCGATATCTCACGGTACGCCGCCGCCTGCTTGGTCAAGTCATCGTATACGATCAGGACGTCCCGTCCGCCGTACATGAAGTATTCGCCGATTGCCGTACCGGCGTAAGGCGCAATATAGAGCATGGGCGCCGGTTCGGACGCCGCCGCGCACACCACCGTGGTATACGCCATGGCGCCGTGCTCTTGCAGCATCTGCACCACACCCGCCACGGTGGATTCCTTCTGACCGATTGCCACGTAGATGCACAGCACATTCTTCCCCTTCTGGTTGAGAATGGTATCCAGCGCGATGGTGGTCTTGCCGGTCTGCCGGTCGCCGATGATGAGTTCCCTTTGACCGCGCCCGATGGGTACCAGCGCGTCGATGGCTTTGATCCCCGTCTGCAGCGGCACACTCACACTCTGCCGCTCGGGCACACCGGGGGCGGGACTCTCCACCGGACGATATGCCGCGGCGCGGATTGCGCCGCGTCCGTCCAGCGGACGCCCCAGGGCGTCTACCACTCTGCCGATCAGCGCCTCGCCCACCGGTACTTCCAGAATATGACCCGTACGGCGCGCCGCATCGCCTTCTTGAATGTGGGTATAGTCTCCCAACAGCACCACACCCACGCGGTCTTGCTCGAGATCCATCACAAGACCACGCAGACCGCCTTCAAACGCCAGCATTTCGCCTGCCATGGCATCTGACAGACCCGTTACGTGACAAATGCCGTCGGACAGGTTCACCACCCGACCCACCTGATACACGTCCAACACTTCATCGCCGCGCAGCAAAAACCGACGCACGTCCTCCAGAAGGTCGTCCGCCTGATCGCCCGTATCCAGTGCGGCATCGTGCGCCAGGCGGTTCAAACGGTGTGCAACCGTCCCGTCGTACACGGTATCGCCCACTTGCAGCCGCACGCCGCCGATGTGTTTTTCGTCCACCTGCTCCGTCCAGCACAGCTCCGGCGATCCCTCCGCCCGGTCGATACCGAACCGGCGGCAGATCGCCCGGCGCAGTTGCTCCGTCCTTGCAGGGTGAAGCGGCGCGGCGCTCTCCAGCGTCACGCAGAGTTTTCCCGTTTGGCGCATGACCAGCTCGTCGCCCGCCGAAACGCTTATTTGCTCTTCCATCGATGCAAGGCATGCATCTTGCAGCTTCTCGCGCGCCGGGGCGTATTGCTCCGTGGAGAACAGCTCTCCCGCCCGACGGGTGATTTTTGCCACCGCACCGCCGCGGAAATAGTGGTGCATCTGCTTGCGAAGCTGTACTTCTGCCTCGACTGCCTCCGATAGCACCGCGTCCCGTTCCCGGCGGCACTGTTCCTCGGCAAGACGGTTCTCCTCTTGTATCTGCCGCCGCGTTTCCTCTTGGAGCAGTTGCTCTTTCTGCGCGGCTTCCTGCCCGATCCGCGCCGCCTCTTGGCAGACGCTTTGCACCTGCGCCGCGGATCGCTCCGCCTGCGTCAGCTCCTCACGAATCTGCTCACGCCGCCCACGAAGCGCTTTGCGGATTAGCCCACGTGTGAGGAAAAAGAGTCCGCCAAAGAGAATGGCGGCGTTGATGAGCGCGTATAGTAGTTCCCGTCCCGTCATACCTGCTCCTTCTCCCCTGCGCCGTGCGCGAACCGATCTGCCAGCAGCAGTGCCAGTTCGTCCAGGCTTTCGTCCGCGGCATCGTGCGCTTGCGCTTCCTCCCGGGCAATCCGCGCCTGCGCCTCCTCCAAATATTGCTCAGCGTCCTGCCGCGCCTGACGGTGTGATTCAATCCGTGCCTGCTCACTTTCAGCACGGCGCTCCTTGATAAGCGCGTGATCCTCCTGCGTGCGCCGCTGCAGTAGCTCCTCCGCCGCCTGCTGCGCCGATGCAAGCTGCTCTTGCGCCTTGTTTCTCTCCTCCGCCGCCGCGTCTAAACGCGCCTGCCGCTGATCCAGGAAACGGATCATCGGGTCAAAGAGGAGCTTTTTCAGGATAAAAAACAAGGCAAAGAAGCAGATGACCGTCCAGATCACCTCAGAGATATTGATGCTCATGATTCAATCAGATCTTGCCCACCAGCATGAAAGCAATCAACAGGCCGTAGATGGTCAGCGCCTCCATCAGCGACAGCGCGATAACCATGCCGGAACGGATAGAGCCGGCGGCCTCCGGCTGACGCGCCATGGCGTCCATCGCCTTGGAGGCGGTCATTGCCTGTCCGATCGCCGCCGCTATGGCGCACAGGGACACCGCCAGTGTGGCAGCCAACGCAATAATTGCAGTTTCCATGATGTAATTCCTCCTGATAGATGATAATACCAATCAAAACGGCAAAGGCGCCGGGTGGATCAATCCTCCCCGACTGCCTCCCCGATATAAATGGACAGCAACATAGTGAACACTACCGCCTGAATCAGGCAAAACAGCAGGCTCATCACTTGCATGATCACCGGCAGCAGGATCGGGAACAGCTCACCGAGCTGTTCGGTGACCGTCTCCTCGCCGTAGATATTGCCGTACAGACGCAGCGCCAGTGAAAAAGGATGTACCACCTGCTCAATGAGATTGAGCGGCAGCATGATGAAAAAGGGCGCCAAAAACGACTTCAAATACCCGCCTACGCCGCGTGCGCGCACCCCCGCGTAGTGGGTGACGAAAAAGGCGGCAATCCCCAGACCCGCCGTCACGGACAAGCTGGACGTGGGTACAGCGAAGAGCTTGCCGGCGCCGGGCAGCAGCCCGGAATAGTTGCTCACGATGATGAAAATAAAAAACGTCCCCATGACGGGGAGATACCGCCGGGCATTCTCCCGACCCATGTTGTCGGTAAAAAAGTCCCGCAGCTTCAAAACCGCCATCTCCGCCAGATTCTGCAATAGACCCGGCACGTCTTTGAGGTTGCGCGTGGCAAGCCACGACACAAGCGCCAACAGCGCGATGATGACCCACATAGTCACCACCCGTCCCGTTACCTCCAGCGGTCCGATGGAAAAGAGCACGTTGCCTGCTTCCTCCACGATTTATTTCCCTCCTCCCGTTTGGGTATCCTTTGTCTGCTCCCCCCGCGACAGACGGTGCGAGAGCTTCCAGCCCGTCACGATTCCTGTCAGCGACAGCCCCAGCGCCGTACCGATCATGATCGGCTCAAAGGGCAGCGGCAGGACGTGCCGCATGAGATACACCGCGCCCAGCGCGGCGGCGTCCAGCAACATTCTTGCCGCCATAACCGCCATGACCGCGCTCTCTCCTCTGCGGCGCAGTACGCCATTGCTGATATACGCACCAAGCAGCGCCACGGCGGCGCCAAACGCCACACCCGAAAGGCCGCCCAACAGTATGCGTTCCGTCTCGCCCACGATTGCGCCGCCTCCTCATATCCGCACAAAATAAAACGATATGGACACCGTGGAAAAACCGCATATCGCTCCCACCATCCATAACGTCGGTATTCTACACCCGACACGGTTTGCATGTCAATGCATTTTACACTTTAATTTATTATATTATCATAGCATTTTGTTATTGTGCTTACGCCGCTGTAAAAAAACAGCGTCCGAACACACCGGACGCCGCTTTTTGCTGTGCCGCACCGCTATTTACCCAGCAGGCGGCGGATCGTTTCCCACAGCTCGAGGGAGCGGAATTTCAGAACGTATCGTGTGTTCTCACAGGTGATAAGCGACACGTCGTCCTCTGCAAGACCTGCACTTACAGCCTCGTCGCTCCAATCCGTCGCGGCGGCGGTACAAAGAGGCGGAAAGACCACGCACCACCAGTTTTTCCCCTGTCCCTCGCCCAGGGTAATCCGCAGTGCCAGATATTCTCCCGAGGGAAGTGCAAAGCCCTCATAGGCTTTATAGGGGAACTCTGTCCGCTCCAGATGCGCCGTCACCGGGTAGCTGTATCCCGCCTCGCTGACTGCCGCCTCCGCCTCCGCCTGCAGCCGCGGCAAGGCATGCTGCAGCCGAAGCCGCGCCTGCTCCATACCTTCGCAGCTGCGGAGGATCGACTCCGCCGATACCAGTACACGGTCCCGTACCTGCAGTTTCAGCTCCTGATCCTCCTGCGAATCCGAATTGGCGATCACGTGGAGCCGGATTAGCTTGCGTTCCAATGTATCCTGCCGCTGCAATGACCACGCGCCCCACAGCATTGCCGCCGCCAGCGCCAGCAGCACTGCCACTTCCACGGTTGCAAACTTATACTTTGCCTTCTTATTTTGCATAAAAAACACCGCCCATCTAACAGATTCCTCTGCATGATGGACGGCTTATTTCAAAATTATACAGATGGCGCGCAAAAAGTTTCCGGATAAAAGGCGCGCAATGTGTCGGCGGCAAGGCGCGCCGGCGCTTCATTCTTAAATATGCCGAACACGGCGCTGCCGCTGCCGGACAGCATCGCGCCCAAGGCGCCCAACTCCGTCAGGCGGCGGCGAATGGCAAACACCTCGCACTCCGGGTCGATCACCCGCTCGAAGGTGTTGTCCATCAGGCGGCATACCGCCGACAAATCGCCTCTTTCCAGCGCGGCGGTCATCTCCGCGCCGGAGGTCGCTTCACACAGCCCCCGGCTGTCGATCCGTCCGTACATGTTTCCTGTGGAAAAGGCAAGCGGCGGCTTAACCAGTACAAAATAACAACTTGGCAGCGGCGGCAGGGATTCCACATGCTCGCCACGACCCAAAACCAGCGCCGTACCGCCCCGTACGCAGAACGGCACGTCGCTGCCCAGCGCCGCGCCCATACGTTCCAACGCCGCCGTGCCGAGAGACGGCGCGTACAGCCGCCCAAGCCCCCGCAATACCGCCGCGGCGTCGGCACTGCCGCCGCCCAGTCCCGCCTGCATGGGAAGTTGCTTCTCCAAGTCGATGCGTACTCCTGTATTTTCAATGCCTGTACAGGAAAAAAACTTTACAGCGGCGTCATAAGCGAGGTTGCCCTTTCCGGTGGGCAAGCCGCTGTTGCGGCAGGCGAGTTCGATCCCCTCTCCCGTGTCGGAGGTGAGTGTTAACCGGTCATAGAGCCCCACCGTTTGCATCACGGAGACAAGATCATGATAGCCGTCGCGCCGCTTTTTCCCCACTGACAACAGCAGATTTACCTTGGCGGGAGCTAATTCATGCACCGACAACGGTGCGTTTTCCAAGCTGTGCAACATATCCGCTCCTTACCGGACGATTTTCCGCGCCTCCAGATAGTATCTTTTATCCTGTGCGTGTCCCATGGAAAAGGCCTTGCGGGGAAGCACACCGTCTGCCATCACCGTTTTGAAAAGCTGTTCCTTCCCCATGGCGGGCAGCAGAAAGCCCAGATTCCCCGGACGGCTGCCCAACTCCTCCACCACCGAATCGCCGTGGATATAGTCGATCTCGCCTCCGTTGTCGCGCAGATACGCATCTAAAAATGTCTGCACGGTGGCAACACACAACTGCCTCTCCGGATTCGGCACGGTCACATAGCCTCTGCCGCCGGCGTGAACGTAGGAAAAGCAATGTCCCTCCCCGCGTCCTTCATAGGCATCGGGATAGAATGCTTTTAATGCCGCAAGCACCGCCTCCGGCTCTACGCCGAACAGCACCCGGTGGATCGGCTCAAAGGTCAGCGCCGGATCGTGGTTGTTGACCACCTCCACCAGTGCGTACCGGGACGGAAGATCCTGCCGTGCCTCCGGCGGCAGTCCCTTCTTTTGCTCTTCGTAGCATGCCTTGGCGGCGGCAAGGGAATGGTTGCCGTCCCCCACGGCGAAAAGAAGCGGCGCCGCGTCCTTGAGACCGTATTTCTCCGACTGCACGCTTTCTTCACACAGACGGCGCAGTCCTGCCGCTATGCCGGATATCTGTTCGTTGCAAACGCGGAAGCCACGGATATGTCCGCCGCCTTGCATCAAATCAAAATCGTATAGTAACTCCATCGTATCCGTCCGGGCACCCAGCGGCTCAATGACCGTCCGGTCCGGATCGTCGATGAGCAGCATGATGTGGGGCAACTCAATGGGCGCGCCGCGCCGGACGCGCACGCGCGGGGGAATCCGCTCCAACACCGTCGCTTCCGTGGCACGGATCAGCGCGCCGCTGCCGGGTGTGAAGTCATAGTCCTCCAG
The DNA here is from genome assembly GCA_017619715.1 of Oscillospiraceae bacterium. Classification (GTDB taxonomy): domain Bacteria; phylum Bacillota; class Clostridia; order Oscillospirales; family Oscillospiraceae; genus Vescimonas. The sequence goes on from JAFZRS010000001.1 coordinate 38,347, forward strand.
ATCCACCATGCCCACCAGCCCGCGGCGGATCCTGCCGTCGGATTGGCGACGCTCCACATAGATCATGGAATCGGTCAGCGTTTTGAATAGTCCTTGCTCCAAATACGACGCCATCGAATCATTGATCTCCATGATCCGCTCGTCCACACGGGGGAACTTCAAATGCGCCTCCGGCAGTATCAGGTGCAATGCGGAGGGTCGATCCCCCACCTGCTGCTCCACAGCGGTCCAGTACTCCGGCTCGGAGGTGTACTGGTCGCACGCCACCACCGCCCAGTCGGTCATATTCTTAACGTCCGGCAGCATGATATCCGCCGGGAAAAATCCAAGTCCCTTACATATCGAAAAATTATCCTGCAAAATCGGTTCACTTCCTCTTTTCACTATAGATTATATCGCGGTTATTATACCCAATCGAGCTGTTTTTTTCAATCCGTAAATGTGTAATGTATAAATAATCCCATAATTGGCTATGCTATCGGCAGCCTAACAATCACAACGGAGGTCAATGAATATGAAAACACTCGATCGGATCGCGCTGGTGCTTGTCATCGTCGGCGCGCTGAACTGGGGCAGCGTGGGGCTGTTTGGCTTTGACTGCGTGGCGTTCCTGTGCGGCGGTCAGATGGCGGCGCTCAGCCGGATCATCTATTCGCTGGTCGGGATCGCCGGACTGTGGTGTATCACGCTGCTGTTCCGGGACCGGGACGACTGACGGGAAAAAGCCGCGGCAACTGCCGCGGCTTTTTTATCTGTCCGACAGTATTTTGACCAATGCCTCGTCCGGATCCACCAACATCGTTTGATACGTGGTATATACCACCATGCCCGGTCGACTGCCCGCCGGCTTCTTTACAAAACGCACGGGCGTATAATCCACGCTGATGCGATCGCCATCGCGCCCTTGGGAATAGTATGCCGCCAACACAGCCGCCTCATAGAAACTCTGTTCGTCCGCCGCGCCGCCCTGCGTGCATAAAATCACATGGGAGCCGTGGAGATTCCGGGTGTGAAACCAAATATCATCCCGCCGTGCCTCTTTGGTGGTCAGCACGTCGTTCTGGCGGTTGTTGCGTCCCACCAAAATCCGAAGTCCCGCAGTAGAAGTAAACTCCCGGGGACGGGACGGCCGGCGCGGCAACGCTTTTTTCCCGCGGGCGCGGAAGTATCCGCCGCTCTCCAGCTCGGCGCGGATATCGGCAAAGTCCTGTTCGCTCTCCGCCTGCTGCAGCTCCTGCACTACGCTCTCCAGATATTCCAGTTCCTCGCGCCCCTTCGCCATCTGCTCGGACAGCACGCGCTCTGCCGTCCGTGCTTTGGTATACTGCTTAAAATATCTGGCGGCGTTTTCCTGGGGAGACAGTCGCACGTCCAACGGGATTTCCACCTCCGGGCAATCCGGCTCATAGTAGTTTTGCGCCAGCAGCTTTGTGTCTCCTCGTTTCAGGCGATAAAGATTTGCGGTGATCAGCTCGCCCTGCAGCCGCAGTACGTCCCGCTCCCGTGTGCGCTCATGTTCCTGCTTCTGGATCGCCAGTTTCCGGCGCAGACGATCCCGGGCACTGACCGCCGTTTTTATGAGTTCGTGCCCGCGCTGACGCACACGATCCGCCTGCTCACGGGCGGCATAGACGCCGTCCAGCAGTGCGCCGAAGCTCTCTGCCTGTTCGTTGACGGCATAGCCCTCATACTGCTTCACGGGCAGATAGGTAAAGTCGATCGGCTTTTTATCTGTGTTAATAGAAACCGGTGTAAAGTGATTACGCTTTACATATTCTTGCCATGCGGCAAAAGTGTCCCACAGCGCTGACACATCACCTGTCTTGTGATAATCAGCGGTTTTAAAAGTACGGTAGACGATCTCACGCGCCATAAGCGGCGGCAGAGCTGTGAAAGAATCCACCAGCCAGTGATCCAGAGGCGCACTCTCCGGGCAGTTGGACAGGCAGCGCAGGAATTCCTCCCGCTCCGTTTCCAGCGGTGAGAGTTTCTCCTGCTGCGGCGGCAGGCGGTAGAATAAACCCGGCAAAAGCTGCCTGCTCTCCGACATCTCCAAGTCTACGCGGCGCAGACAGTCGATGATCCGCCCGTCACTGCCGCACAGGATCAGATTGGTGCGGCGTCCCATCATCTCCAAAACAAGGCGGTAACCGCTCCGCTCACCCAGCTCGTCGGCCGCCTCTATTGTCAGCATGATCACGCGCTCCAAGGGCGCTTGTTCCAGCGCCGTGATAACACCGCCCTGGAGATATTTGCGCAGCAGCATACAAAACATGGGCGGCTGAGCAGGGTTTTCACGCTGTACCTGCGTGATATGGATACGGGGCTGACCGGGATTGGCGCACAGTAAAAGCTTTTTCCCGTGGCGCAGCAGCAGTATCACCTGATCGCGGGAAGGCTGCTGGATCTTTTCGATCCGTTGTCCCACCGCCTGCGGCGCTGTCTCCGCCACCACCGCGTGCAGGCATATGGCATCCAGAGGCATCAGATCTCCTCCCCCATCATCACGGCAAACAGCTCGTCGATGCGCTCGCGCTCACCCCGAAGCCACAGCCAACCCAACAGCGCCTCCAGCGCCGTTGCCTGCTGATACTCCGCCCGACTGGCATGCTGCGGAACGGTATGCACGTTGGCGTTGCGTCCCCGCCGGAATACGTCCTGCTCCTCCGGCGTCAACAGCGGCGCAATGCGTGCGCTCAGCTCCGCTTGTTTAGGCGCGCGCACCAGCTCCACGGCGGCGCGGTGCAGTCCCCTGCCTGTCGCCTTTCCGTGGGCGCACAGCCACGTCCGCACCAACAGCTCATACACCGCATCGCCCACATGCGCCAAGCCGATGCTGCTGATGGCGCGGATCTCATCGCCGGAAAAATGCATGGAAAAATAATCCGTCATATCGCGTCTCCCATGGGTTGTTTTTGCCATTATACTCCCCTTTTCCCTCTCACGCAAGTGCACGCCGCCGGTGCATCGGCAAAACGAAACCCGGGGACGAGTGTCCCCGGGTTTTTGATGGTGGAGATAAGCGGGATCGAATCCCTAAAGGGACTTGGCGGCGTACCGCCGCCATCGCCGCTGCCGGGCAAAGCCCGGGTGAGTTCGACCAAGCCCCATACCTTAACCAAGTATAAGACCGGGGACATTCGTCCCTGGTCTTATACTTGGTGGAGATAAGCGGGATCGAACCGCTGACCTCTTGAATGCCATTCAAGCGCTCTCCCAGCTGAGCTATACCCCCATATACACTTGTGCCGACCGCTGTCAGCTTGATTACTATACCAGAAACAGTTTTTCTTGTCAACCCCAAAATAAAGAAAAACATGACTGGTTATAAAATTGTCACTCCCATTGACAGACTACTGATCAAGAACACGGGCATTCGGGACGGGGTCGCGCGGTGCGCTTTACAGTAAGAAAGACAGGCATATGCCTGTCTTTTCTGATTGGTTGTGTGCGATTTCTACTTTCTTTCGCCCTACCCGGACCATTTATATAAAGTCAAAAAGAAAGCTCCCGGCAAAGTTGAGAGCTTTCTGATGCTTTTTGGCGCACAATCACCCCGCCGGCGTACTTTCGTCCGTCGGCCGGGTAAATGTTCCGCAGCAAATTATTCCAGAGGAGTCCACTGTTCTTCCGGCTCGTGGGACACTGTGAAGATGTCCGCTCTATGTGCCGGATGTTCGTTTACCTTCACCTCAGGCGTTTCATACTGACGTTTACGCATGGCAGGTTCCTCCTTGTTAAATTGTTGCACAGCTGTTTATAAAACCGACTTCATCGGAAATGCGCTCAAGTCTCGTTTATATCCGTGTCCGCATCTGCCGTATCTATATCCTCATCGTCGCTCTCTTGCGGTATATAACGGTCAAAGAGCTTCACCAGAATACCTCCGTGCAAATACACCGCAAAACCCGGAACAAGGAGTATCAAAGGCGGCATGAGCCAAACGGCCGCTATGCCCAGCGCGGACACCGCCGCCATTTTCAGTGTACTCCAAAAATGCCGGATCATAAAAAACAGCGAATTGATGAAATACCGACGGATCGTGTTCTCAAACTGCGCCATCTGTCCCACCAGATACGGCAACAGCAACAACACCACCGCGCCGCCCACCACCGTGAGACTTCCGAACAGGGGACGCAGCATGCCCTGCGCCTGTGCGTAAAACTGTATGTCCACATACAGCAGCACGATCAGCGCTGTCATCAACAGTCCTACGATCAGTCCCTGCTTGAAATTCCGGCGGAAGGAACGGACGAACAGCCGCCAGATCCCCTCGCCGTCATCGCCGCGCACTTTTTTGATCATTACATAATATATCGCCGCAGTACCCGGCCCCATCGTTACGATCGGAAGGCAACACAGCAGCCAC
>JAFZRS010000015.1 GCA_017619715.1 Oscillospiraceae bacterium
GATTACCGGCGCTGCCCAGATGGACGGCGCGATCCTGGTCATCGCCGCTTCCGACGGTCCTATGGCGCAGACCCGCGAGCACCTGCTGCTGGCGCGTCAGGTGAACGTGCCCTCCGTGCTGGTTTTCCTGAACAAGTGCGATCAGGTCGACGATGAGGAGCTTCTGGAGCTGGTGGAGATGGAAGTTCGCGAGCTGCTGGACTTCTACGGCTTCCCCGGCGACGATACCCCCATCATTCGCGGCAGCGCGCTGAACGCTCTGGTGTCCGAGTCCAACGATCCCAACGCTCCCGAGTATGCCTGCATCAAGGAACTCATGGACGCGGTTGACTCCTGGATCCCCACCCCCGACCGCAAGGAGGATATGCCCTTCCTGATGCCCGTCGAGGACGTGTTCACCATTTCCGGCCGCGGCACTGTGGCTACCGGCCGTGTGGAGCGCGGCGTGTTGAAGCTGAACGAGAAGGTCGAGATCGTCGGTCTGCAGGACGAGAAGCGCGAGACCGTGGTTACCGGTATCGAGATGTTCCACAAGCTGCTCGATTACGCTGAGGCCGGCGACAATATCGGCGCTCTGCTGCGCGGTATTGCCAAGACCGAGATCGAGCGCGGTCAGGTTCTGTCCGCTCCCGGTTCCATTCACCCCCACACCAAGTTCACCGGTCAGGTGTACGTTCTGACCAAGGACGAGGGCGGCCGTCATAAGCCCTTCTTCAGCAACTATCGTCCCCAGTTCTACTTCCGTACCACGGACGTGACCGGCGTCATCACTCTGCCTGAGGGCACCGAGATGTGCATGCCCGGCGATAACGTGGACATGAAGGTCGAGCTGATCACCCCCATCGCCATTGAGAACGGTCTGCGCTTCGCTATCCGCGAGGGCGGTCGTACCGTCGGCTCCGGCGTTGTCATCGACATCGAGGAGTAATTTCATTCAAAAAAAGAGGTCTGCCGCATACGCGGCAGACCTCTTTTTTACTTTGGAAAGACCAGTTCCCGCACAAAACCGTTTTCCCCGGCAGCGATAATGTCACCGCCGATCACCAGGTCATCGCAGACGTAGAGATCCGCCTGTACCGGCCCTGTGTAACCGGGGTAGTTGTTCACCGCGTAGGTGTATCGGGATACCGTTTTGCCGCCGTAGTCAGCCAAAGGCAGACCCAGCTTCTCCTGCAGGACGATATAGTCGGAGTGACTTTGCGCCAGATCCTCCGGGAGCTGTAATACCAGTGTTTCCAGCGGTTCCGGGATTACCTCCCAGCCCAGCTCCGTCAGCCATGCCACCCGCTCATCGTTGGTGGCGGCAGGTACGGTCTGCGGCTGTACCGTCTTTCCGCCGCCTAAACAGCCGACTAACAGGAATACCACTGCCGCCAGTGCCGCCGTGCCTGCCGCCGCCGCCACGAAGCGGCGCTTGATTTTTTTTACGTGTATCACAAACATTGCACCATCACCTCTGCCTATTTCATATTTCTTTTCTTTGTCAAATATGCTAAAATGCTAAAAAAAGCGAGGGAGGTGCGGGAAATGGAGCGTCTGGACAAGATCCTGTCCGCCACGGGTCGCTGGTCTCGCCGTGAGGCGCGGGAGCTGGTGCGGCAGGGCAGAGTATCGGTGGACGGACATCTTGCCGTCACTGCCGAGGAGAAGATAGATTCCGCCGCCTGTATTCTCGTGGACGGCGAGATGCTGGCGCATGAGAAATACATATATGTCATGCTCCACAAGCCCGCAGGCGTATTGTCCGCCACGGAGGACAGCCGTCAGCCCACGGTGCTGGATCTGCTGCCGCCAGACTGGCGTCGGCGCGGCATTGCCCCGGTAGGTCGTTTGGATAAAGATACGGAGGGGCTGCTGCTGTTGACCGACGACGGTGCGCTGTCCCACCGTTTAACCAGCCCCAGATACCACGTGGATAAAGTGTATTACGCCCGAGTATCCGGCACGCTGACAATGGCGGATGCGGAGGCGTTTGCCGCCGGTATGATCCTAACGGACGGTCTGAAATGCCTCCCGGCGGAGTTGAAAATTCTCTCGCCCGGCGAGTGTTTGGTGACGCTGCAGGAGGGGAAGTTCCATCAGGTAAAGCGAATGCTTGCCCATCGCGGTAAGCCTGTCACCTATCTCAAGCGGCTGTCCATGGGTGATCTCCGGCTGGACGAGACGCTTGCGCCCGGTGCGTATCGACTGCTGACGCCGGAGGAGCTGACCCTCATTTCTCACAGCACTCCAAGTAAATTATGACAGAACGCCAAAAAATAGAAGATTTTTTTGTATAAAAGATAAAAAAACTCTTGCAATATGGTGATTATGACGATATAATAAAAGAAACCGCACCACACTTTGCACAAATTGACCCAAAGTAAGGCTGAGGAAGGACACCATGTCAGGACGTATTTTTCAAAATGTAGTACTGCAATTCAAGGAGACCACGGATCGCGTGATCGGCGTCATCGACAGTGAGGGCACGGTGATCGCATGCAGCGAGCTGACGGGTATCGGCAAGAGATGGGCAAAGTGCGTGGATACGATCAATGCCGCAGAGGGAAAATGTGTGGCGTTGGAGGGCAGGACATTCAAGGCGCTGCCCGGTTGGGGCGGTCAGTTCGATTACGCGGTGTTTGCCGCCGGAGACGATAGCGTGGGCTATACGGTTTGTTCCATGGCGGCGGTGGCGCTCCATTCCGCCAAGACCTATTATGAGGAGAAACACGATAAGGGCTCGTTCATTAAGAATCTCATTTCGGATAATATTCTGCCCAGCGACATCTATGTGCGTGCCAAGGAATTGCACGTGTCGGCGGAAGTGCCACGGGGCGTCTTTGTAATCCGCCCGGTCGATGAGCGCGTGGAGGCGGTGCCGCTGGAACTGGTGCAAAATCTGTTCCCCGACCGGCAGAGCGACTTTGTGCTCGTCGCCGGGGAGGAAGACGTGGCGCTGATCCACCAGATGGGTGAAGAGAGCGGCAGCAAGGAGCTGGAACGGGTTGCCGCGCAGATCGAGGAAGCGCTGCGAGAAGACGGAGAACCCCGTGTGTTCGTGGGTATCGGCACTATGGCAATGCACCTGCGGGATCTTGCCAAATCCTTCAAGGAGGCGCAGATCGCCATTGAGGTGGGCAAGGTATTTGATACGGAGCGCTATATCATCAACTATGAGAATCTGGGTATCGGCCGGCTGATCTATCAGCTTCCCACCACGCTGTGCGAGATGTTTTTGCAGGAGGTTTTCAAGAAAAACCCCATTGACGCGCTGGATCAGGAGACGCTGTTCACCATCTACAAGTTCTTTGAAAACAATCTCAACGTATCGGAAACCGCGCGCAAGCTGTTTGTGCACCGCAATACGCTGGTGTACCGTCTGGAGAAGATCAAGAAACTCACAGGCCTTGATCTGCGCGAGTTTGACGATGCCATCACCTTCAAGGTGGCGCTGATGGTGAAGAAGTATCTCACCAGCCGCGGCATCGAGGCATGAACCGAAATTATACGAAACCGGAGTCTCTTGGCTCCGGTTTTGCTTTTTGATATGAAGGAAAAGATTTCATCAAAATTTCACATATTGCCAGTTGCCATTTTGTAACTATTTATTTATAATGATATATACGGTAGTTTTCTGTCGATAGCTGCAGGATTTGAGCGGCAGATCAGAGGGGTAATATATGATTCGCCTGAAAGACGTTGTAAAAACCTATGAAAACGGAACGGATGCCCTGCGGGGCGTATCGTTTTCCATTGAAGACGGGGAATTTGCATTTTTGGTAGGTCCGTCCGGCTCGGGTAAATCCACCATCATCAAGCTGTTGACCGGCGAAGTGGTTCCCACGTCCGGCAGAGTGATAGTCAACGGCTTTTCCATGAGCCGCATTGATGAGTGGCAGATCCCCTATATGCGCCGCACCATCGGCGTGATTTTCCAGGACTTTCGCCTGATTCCCGGCAAGACCGTGTATGACAATCTGGCGCTTGCCATGTATGCAGTGGATGCCTCCCGCCGGGAGATCCAGCGCCGCATTCCGTATGTATTGGAGCTGGTGGGTCTGGACGGCAAGGCACAGCGTTACCCCGGCGAACTCAGCGGCGGCGAACAGCAGCGTGTGGCGATCGCCCGGGCGCTGGTGAACAACCCCAGCACCATCGTGGCAGATGAGCCCACGGGGAATCTGGATCCCGGACGCTCTCTGGAAATCATGACGCTGTTGGAGCGGATCAACGCACTGGGCACTACCGTGGTGGTGGTGACCCACGAAAAGGGACTGGTAAACCATTTTGATAAGCGCGTTATCATGATCGAAGACGGTCTGGTCGTGGGCGACGGCGTCGGGAGCTATGAGGTGAAAGAATGAAACACAACTTCCGTTATTTTTCCCATGAGGGCGTTCGCAACATGTTCTCCCACGGCTTTATGTCCTTTGCCGCCATTGGTATCACCGTGGCGTGCCTGGTGATTATGGGTACATTTACGCTGGTGGCGTATAACGCCAATGAGAACCTGAAGGATCTCCAGCGGGAAAACGCCATACTGGCATTTGTAGACGACGGTTTGAACGATGAAGAGGCTATGTCGCTTCAAAGCGAATTGGAAAAGCTCCCCAACGTGTTGGAATGCACCTTCGTCTCCCGGCAGGAGGCGCGGGATCGTTACGTGGAGCAGTACGATGAAGACGAGCTTTACAGCGACCTTGATCCGGAGATCTTTCGCCACCGCTACGTGATCCGCATTGTGGATCTTGATGAGATGCGCCAGACGGTCACGGCACTGCAGGAGGTGGAAGGAATTGCCAAGATCCGGGCAGATGAGAATATCTCCAACGGCTTTTTGACGGTGCGCAATATTGCCGGCGTCATCAGCTTGACGCTGATTGCCATTTTGCTGATTGTCTCCGTGTTCATCATATCCAATACCATCAAGCTGACCACCTTCGATAGGAAGGACGATATCGCCATCATGAAGATGGTGGGCGCGACGGACGCCTTTATTCGCTGGCCGTTTGTGTATGAAGGGCTGTTGCTGGGGCTGATCAGTGCGGTGGCGGCCTTTGGATTGCAATGGCTGCTCTACGGCGCTATCGCCCAGGGTATTGCCAACTCTGACACACTGCAGCTTCTGCGGGTGGTGGCCTTTGAGCGCATTTGGATTGTCGTGGCGGCGGCATTTCTGGTAGTAGGCATGGTGGTAGGCGTCGGCGGCAGCTTGACCGCGATCCGTCGGTTCCTGCGTGTGTGAGGGGAGGCTTGCATGAAAAAGCGGATTCTCAGTATGATGCTGGCGCTGGGCATGCTGTTGGGCATGGTCGGTTTTGCCGCACCCGTCAGGGTCGAGGCGGACAACCTCAGCACGCAGTTGGCACAGACCCGTGCAAAGGCGGCGGAGTTGAAAAAACAGCTTGCGGAGGTTCGCGCCAGAAAACAGAGCGCCATGGATCAAAAGGATATTCTCGATCAGCGCAACACGCTGCTGATGGAAGAGATCGACATGATTAACCGCCAAATCGCCGAGACCACGACACAGATCGCGGACACGGAGGAGAAAGAACAGGCGCAGTACGAACTTTTCTGCCGCCAGGTGCGGGAGGAGGAGGAGCGCGGCGTCACCTCCTATTGGTCGGTGCTCTTTAAGGCAACCGGTTTTGCCGATCTCTTGAGCCGTCTCGACTTTGTCAATGAAATCATGGACTACGGACAGGCAGTGATCCGGGAGCTGCGGCAGTTGCGCGTACAGCTTGCCGAGCAAAAGACCAATCTGGAGACGCAGAAGACGGAGCTGGACGCGGCGCAGGCGGAGCTGGCGGAGCAGTTGGAGGAAGCCAATGCGCTGGTGGCACAGCTTGCGTCCGAGGAGAACGCCGCCCAGCGCGTGTATGATGCCGAAGCCGCCGCTGCCGCAAAGATTGAAAAGGAAATCAAAGCGGCGGAGGAGCGTGCGCGTCTTGCCAACGTGGCGGCGGGCAACAGCGGCGGATATATCTGGCCCACCAATGCCACGCGGCTCATCACTTCCCCGGTCGGTTTCCGTTCCGCCGCCACTACCAATTATATCGGCAGTACCAACCACCGTGGTGTGGATATCGGCGCGGCTTGGGGTACGAATATTCTGGCGGCAAAAGCGGGTACGGTCATTCTGGCCGGTTGGAACGGCGGATACGGCAACTGCGTCATCATTCAGCACGGTTCCGGCGGCTATTATACGGTCTACGGTCATATGAGCCGGATCCTGGTCAGCCTGAATCAGACGGTCGCCCAGGGACAGGTGATCGGACTGGTGGGTAATACAGGCAACTCCAACGGCGCCCATATCCACTTTGAGATCCATGAAGGCGGCCAACTGAAGGATCCCCTCAACTATCTGTCCGGTTGGATTCGCTACGGCTGGTAAAGCAAATTTACTTTACAGCATAACATTCCCTCCCGCTCCATACAATGGAGCGGGAGGGAATTGGTATGTTCGGCTATATTGCATGGGAGCGGTTCGGCAAGCCGCGTGTGATGCTGGATCGTCGATTCATCGGTGGTATACCGTTTGTAACGCTGGAGGTGCGCGGTGAGGGTCGCCGCGTGCGCCGCCGCGTTCTGCGCGCCGCTAAAGAGATGGAGCGCATGGGCGTGCGCCGCTGTGTTATGCCGGAGGGCTGGCAGGCGGCATGGGAAACCGGACTTCGTCCCGTGGGGGAGGACAAGCTGCGTCAGGCGCTGCTGCCGCAGCTTTTGAGCCGTTTTTGCGAGGAGAGAGGATTGATACTGGAGCAGTCCACCACGCTGCTGTGTGCACCGCGCCCGGAGAGTGCCGTCTGGACGGCGGCAAAGCTGTTGGCGCAGCGGAGCCGCCATCTGATTTTGTCGGTGGAGGGTGGAGAGGCGCTGCGGCAGACGCTGTGGCGGGAGTACGGACTGTCCGCCGGCGGTGGCGGGCAGGCGGCTTTGCAGGTGTGCTTTGCCGCGCCGGTGTATCCGATCCCGGCACTGTTGTTGGGATCGGGCTGCCAGATCCGCCAGAAGGTTTCCTATGGTTTGAATGCGCTGTGGACGGAAAAACTGGGAGAGTATTTGCCAACGCCGCAGCTGTTGACTGCCTTGTGGGAAATCGGCGCCCTCCCGCTTTCAGCGGTGGAGGTGCTGTCTCTGGGAAACGGCGCTTGACAGGGAGCGTGAAACTCACTATAATGCAATGTGACATATTGTGGAAATAACCCGTTGCCGGCGGAAGCAGATTCTCCGGCGCGGGAGGAGAAAGGATCTCAAGAATATGGTAAAAGAGTTTAAAATGAGCCGGGCACGGTATGATGAACTGAAAAAGGAGCTGGATTACAGCAAGACCACCCGGGCTGACGAAATAGCCGAGCTTATCAAGGAGGCAAGAGGCTTCGGCGATTTGAGCGAGAACAGCGAATACGACGAGGCGAAGAACGAGCAGGGCAAGCTCTACTCCCGCATTGCAGAGCTGGAGGATATCTTGCTGCACGCCGTTATCGTAGACGAGGCGGAGGATTCCGACCGGATTTCCATCGGTTGCCGCGTGAGCGTGACAAATCTGGATACCGGGAAAGAACTGCCGCCGTATAAAATTGTCGGTTCACAGGAGGCGGACGTGATGAACCGCGCCGTCAGCGAGGATTCGCCCTTCGGCAAGGCACTGATGGGCGCCAAGGTGGGCGACGAGGTCAGCGTGGAGGCGCCCCGAGGCGTGATTCATTACCGGATCGACCACATCGAGCGGTAAGGCGCGTACACGAAAGGAGAACCTCGCATGGCAGAGCAGAATTACAGCAATCAGCAGGAGTTGAGCGAGATATTGCAGATCCGCCGGGATAAGCTGCGCTCGCTGCAGGAGGCGGGTATGGATCCCTTTGCCGTCACCGCCTACGACGTGACGCATCACGCCTCAAAGATCAAGGAGAACTTTGACGCGCTGGAGGGTCAGGAAGTCTCCGTTGCGGGACGATTGATGAGCAAGCGCGGCATGGGGAAGGTGTCCTTTTGCGATTTGCAGGACAAGTCCGGCCGCGTCCAGCTCTATGCCCGCCGGGACGAGATGGACGAGGAAGCGTACGAGCGGTTCAAGAAGTACGACATCGGCGACATCGTGGGCGTAAAGGGCGATGCGTTCCGCACCCAGCGCGGCGAGATCAGCGTGCGTGTCAAGGAGATTACCTTGCTCAGTAAGTCCCTTCAGCCGCTGCCGGAGAAATTCCACGGCTTGCAGGACAAGGAACTGCGCTACCGCCAGCGGTATGTGGATCTGATCGTCAATCCGGACTCCAAGCGGAACTTTGAGATCCGCAGCCGCTTTGTCTCCTATGTGCGCCGCTTTTTGGAACAGCGCGGCTTTATGGAGGTGGAGACGCCGGTACTCAGCCCCATCGCCGGCGGCGCTACTGCCCGTCCCTTTATTACCCATCACAATACACTGGATATCGATATGTATCTGCGTATCGCCACGGAGCTGCACCTCAAGCGGTTGATTGTGGGCGGCATGGAGCGCGTGTTTGAGGTAGGGCGCATTTTCCGCAACGAGGGCATGGACACCAAGCACAACCCGGAGTTTACCACCTGCGAGCTCTATCAGGCGTATACGAATCTGGACGGCATGATGGACGTGCTGGAGGGCATTATCTCCGGCGCGGCGATGGAGATTCTGGGTACGTATCAGGTCAACTGGCTGGGCAATGAGATCGATCTGACCCCCGGTTGGCGCCGCGTGACCATGGCGGACGCTGTGAAGGAATATACCGGCGCGGATTTTATGGCGTGCGAGGGCGATGCCGACGCCGCGGCGGCGCTGGCGAAAAGTGTGGGCGTGGACCTGGAAGGCGTGGATCATACCTGGGGCAACGCCTTGTATGAGACGTTCGATCAGAAGGTGGAGGAGAAGCTGATCCAGCCCACCTTCATCACCATGTACCCGGTGGAGGTAAGTCCTCTGGCAAAGCGCAGCGTTGCCGATCCGCACCTGACGGAGCGGTATGAGGCGTTTATCTGCTCTTGCGAGATGGGCAACGCCTTTTCCGAACTCAACGACCCTATCGACCAGTACGAGCGCTTCAAAGCGCAGGCAATTAAGCGCGCCGGCGGCGATGAGGAAGCCGATATGATGGACGAGGATTTTGTGCTGGCACTGGAATACGGCATGCCCCCCACCGGCGGTCTGGGCTTCGGCATCGACCGCTGTGCCATGATGCTCTGCGGCACCGATTCTATCCGGGACGTGATTTTGTTCCCGACCATGAAACCTTTGGACTGAACGCCTCTGCGGCACGCAGAAGAATGAAGTACACAAAAAATCCCGTTCTCTTGTGAGAACGGGATTTTTTGGCACCCACGGGAGGATTCGAACCTCTGACCTGCCGCTTAGGAGGCGGCTGCTCTATCCAGCTGAGCTACGTGGGCAGATACCGGGTATATTCTACTATCAAGGCGCGCGCCTGTCAACGAATTTTCGCAGGAAAAGGGGCGGAAAGTCTTGCAATTACGGTTGAGAGTGCCTATAATAATTTAGTTGAGCAATCACTGAAGATAGGCTCTTATACCCGGGAGAAAGGGGTTTTTACCTTTGCAGAATCAGAAACTCAGGAACGTGGCGATCATAGCCCACGTGGATCACGGAAAGACCACGCTGGTGGACGAAATGCTCAAGCAGGGCGGCGTGTACCGGGAGAATCAGGAGACGGTGGAGCGCGTGATGGACTCCAACGATCTGGAGCGGGAGCGCGGGATCACCATTCTGGCGAAGAATACCGCCATCCAGTACGGCGATACGAAGATCAACATTGTGGACACCCCCGGCCACGCCGATTTCGGCGGCGAGGTGGAGCGTATTTTGAAGATGGTCAACGGCGTCATCTTGCTGGTGGACGCGGCGGAAGGCCCTATGCCCCAGACCCGCTTTGTTTTGAGCCGTGCCTTGGAGCTGGGACACCGGGTGATCGTGGTGGTCAACAAGATCGACCGACCCGACCAGCGTATCCACGAGGTGGTGGACGAGGTGCTGGAGCTGCTGCTGGATCTGGACGCCAATGACGAACAGTTGGACAGCCCCATGCTGTTCTGCTCGGCGCGTCAGGGTATTGCCTCCTATTCGCCCGATATACTCGGCACCGATCTCAAACCCCTGTTTGACACGATCCTCGACTATATTCCCGCGCCGGAGGCGAATGTGGACGAGCCGTTTCAGATGCTGGTGTCCGCCATTGACTACAACGAGTTTGTGGGACGTATCGCCATCGGGCGCATTGAGCGGGGCAAGCTGCGTCAGAACCAGGAGATCGCCGTGTGCAACTTTCATACTCCCGACGCGCCTGCCAAACGCGCCAAGGCGGTGAGCATGTATGAGTTCGACGGACTGGGCAAGACGCCGATCACCGAGGCGACCGCGGGCAACATCATTGCCATGAGCGGTATCGGCGATATCACCATCGGCGATACGATCTGCGCGCCGGATTGCGTGGAGCCGCTTCCCTTCGTGAAGATCAGCGCGCCCACGGTGGAAATGACGTTTTCTGTCAATGATTCCCCCTTTGCCGGCCGCGAGGGGAAGTTCGTTACCTCCCGTCAACTCCGCGACCGGCTGTGGCGTGAGACGCTCAAGGACGTGAGCTTGCGCGTCAGCGAGATTGAGGGCGCCACGGACGCTTTCAACGTGGCAGGCCGCGGCGAGATGAGCTTGAGTATCCTTATTGAAACGATGCGCCGGGAGGGCTATGAGTTCCAGGTCTCGCCGCCCCGTGTGCTGTATCAGACCATCGAAGGCAAGCGCTGCGAACCCATCGAGCGGCTGGTGGTGGACGTGCCGTCGGAGAGCGTGGGCGCTGTGATCGAGAAGCTGGGCGCCCGGCGTGCGGATCTGGTGGAGATGACCCCGGTGGGCAGCCGCATGAAGGTTGAGTTTCTCGTTCCCTCAAGGGGACTTTTTGGCTATCGCAACGAGTTTTTGACCGATACCCGGGGCGAGGGCATTATGGCAAGCGTGTTTGACAGCTATGCACCCTACAAGGGCGAACTGCAGCGGCGCAATACAGGTTCGCTGGTAGCGTTTGAGACAGGCGAGAGCGTCAGCTACGGACTTTTCAACGCGCAGGATCGCGGAAGCCTTTTCATCGGTCCCGGCGTAGCGGTATACGAGGGCATGGTGGTGGGCGTCAGTCCCAAGGCGGAGGACATCACCGTGAACGTGTGCAAAAAAAAGCAGATGACCAATATGCGCGCCGCCGGTTCGGACGAGGCGCTGCGTCTCGTTCCGCCCCGTCGTTTGAGTCTGGAGCAATGTCTGGAGTTTTTGGCGGACGACGAGCTGTTGGAGGTCACCCCCAAAAACCTGCGGATTCGCAAAACGATCCTCAACCACGAAAAGCGCATGAAAGCCACCCACGGCGGAAAGAAATGAAAGAAGCGCCCTGCGATCGGTAAAAAGATCGCAGGGCGCTTTATCCTATCGTGTCAGTTTGTCAGCTCCGTGCCGCCTGTCGAGCGAATGGACAGCACGTGACAGCTTCCGCCGCCCAGCACCGCCTCTACGCCGCCGCGAAACGATGTGAGCAGATCGTTTGGAACAAAGGCTTGAATCGTCCCGGCAAATCCGCCGCCGTGTACCCGCACGGCGCCGCGACCGCCCAATAGATGCTTCGATAGCGCCAACGATAGCGCCACCTCCTGATACGCCGTGGCGCCGGTGGGGATCACGTTTTGCAGAAGCGTCTGGGAGGAGAGACCGGATTCATTAACATAACGCAAAAACGTGGAGAAGTCGCCCCGCTGCAACGCCTCCACCTGTGCCGTTACACGGCGGTTTTCCGAAAAGATGTGCATGGCGCGCAATGCGGCGCGGTCGCCTGCGGCGTTGCGTACTTCCGTTAGCCGGGCATAGAACTCTTCTTCGGATACCCGGCGCAACACCTCTTTGCCGAATACCCCGCAGACGGCGGCAAGCTCGGCAGGGATAGCGGCGTATTCGTCTGTTAATTCAGCGTGACTTGCGCCGGAGTCGATGATGCACAGCGCGTGACCGCATGCGGAAAAATCAAAATCCACCGGGGTGATACGCGGGGCGGCAGGATCGGCAAAGTCGATGGATAGGCAGCCGCCCACGGAAGACGCCATCTGATCCATCAGTCCGCACGGCTTGCCGAAGTATACGTTTTCAGCGTATTGGGCAATCCGGGCGATCTCCACCGCCGTTGCGCCGCAGGAGAAAAGACCGTTGATTGCCGTACCCAACAACACCTCAAAAGCGGCGGAGCTGCTCAATCCGCTGCCCGGCAGCACCGTGGAGGAAACATAGATATCAAAGCCGCGCAAGCAATACCCGCGGCGAACAAAACCGGACGCCACACCGCGGATCAGGGCGGCGGTGGTGTTCTTTTCCTCCGAATGCACAGCGAGATCCCGCAGATCCACCTGATAGAGCGTGGGATAGCCCTCGGAAACAAGGCGGATAATGGAAGTGTCGTTCAGCGCGACGGCGGCGCGGGCGTCCGGTTCAATGGCGGCGGCAAGCACCAGTCCGTGCTGGTGATCGGTGTGGTTGCCGCCAAGCTCCGTGCGACCCGGTGCGGAGAAAAAACGCTCCGGCGCGCTGTGAAATACCTCGGCGAACCGTTCCGTCAAATGCTGCATATGCAAAACCTCTTTCTGTAAGACGTGTGTCAGTCATCCTGCCGTGGCGCTGCGGTCACGTCGTGTATCCATTTGCCGCTGCCTACACGCCACACGCATAGGGGCGTTTTGACAAAAGTCTCCATCTGAATCACCAGCGCCAGAATCCAGACATCGCCTTTCCATACCAGTGCCGTCAGCGCCGTCAGCGGCAACGCCACCAACCATTGGGGCATCACGTCCAGCGCCGTGGACCAGCGTACGTCGCCGCCGGCACGCAGTACGCCGATGATGGTGCTGATGCTGTAAGAGTGAAACGGCGTGGTGGCAAAGGCGGTCACCGCCAGCGCGGTGGCAATGCGGGCGGTTTCACCGTAGAGCTTGAACAGCGGAAACAGCACTGGCTGGAATAGAAGAGGTACCAGCGCAAGCGACACGATGGCGAGCAATACGCCTACCAACGTGGTAAAGCGCAGTAATTCCTTGCCCAGCTCTAATACTTCCCGGCGCTCGGCGCCCTCTCCGATGGTTTTGCCCACCAGCACGGCGGTAGCGGCGCCTAAACCGAAGCAGACCACCAGAAAGAGGCGTCCCAGATTGCCGGTGACGGAATAAGCGGCTAACATTGCTACGGCGTTTTGGGTATACCCCAAAATTACCGTTAAGAGCGAATTGCCCAGTCCCCACAGCGTCTCGTTGCACATGACGGGCGTGGCGTAGCGGATAAAGCGGCGGAGCATCTCTCCGCCCGGGTGGAAAAAGGCGCGCATATGGAGCGGCAGACGCCTACTGCGCACCGCCACCGAGGCGCAAATCACAAACTCCGCCGCGCGGGACAACAGCGTTGCCAGCGCCGCGCCCTCGATCCCCAGCGCCGGTGCGCCGAAATGCCCAAATATAAGAATGTAGTTGAGAAGCGTATTCAACACGGTGGAAAGTCCGAACACCAGCATGCCGAACCGGGGATTTTCCACGCTGCGCTGTGCGCTGACGTAGACGCTGGAGAGCATATTGAATACATAAGAAAAGCCAATAATCCGCAGGTACGGCGCGCCCAATACGCTCAAGGCGTGTTCACTGGTGAGCAGATCCATCACCTGCACCGGGAAGAGGAAGAACACCGTTGCCAGTGCGGCGGACAGGCTCAATCCCACCAGGCACGCCACACCCATCGCCCGGCTGATGCTTTCCATATCACGTCTGCCCCAATATTGACTTGCCAGAATGCTTAATCCGCTCTGCACGCCGAATACCAGCGAGAGCAGGAGAAAGACCGGCACGTTGGCAGTTGTCACCGCCGCCATGGCGTCGTTTCCCAGTTGACTGACCATGAAGGTGTCGATCAGCCCCAGGGAGAAGGTAATGAGATTCTGCGCGGCGATGGGGAGCGTCAAGCTCCACAGCCGGCGGTAAAAAGCGCCATCGCGCCGGAACAATGTTTTTCGCATGGTCATATCCTTGTTGGCGGTATTACAGCATGGGAAAGCGCCGCGCCTGATGGTCACGCAGCGCGGCGTAGAGCGCGTCCAGATCGTCCACGGTCGTTTCCGGACCGAAACTCACGCGAAACGCGCCTGCCGCGGTGCGCTTGGGAAGCCCCATGGCGGCGATGACGTGACTGGGTTTTCCCTTGTGGCAGGCAGAGCCTGCGCTGATGCAGATGCCCTGTTCACCCAATTCGGTGATGATATTGCCGCTGGGGTATCCCGGCAGCGATAAAAGCAGAATGTGTGGCGCTTCGCCGCTGCCGATGCGCTCCATACAGGGTATGGTCAACAGTCTGGACAGCGCGTAGTCCTTCATTTCCGCCATGTGCCGGACGTATCGCTCCCCCTCCGTGCGCCACAGCTCCACCGCCCTGGCAAATCCGGCGATCTGCGAAGTGGGCTCCGTGCCGGAGCGCAGACCGCGCTCCTGTCCGCCGCCCCACAAAAGAGGACGTATATTCTTCCGCTCCGGCGCGATATACAGCGCGCCGATGCCTTTAGGACCTCCCAGCTTGTGGGCGGACAGGCTCATGAGATCGACACCCCAGTCGGTGGGATCACAGGGTACTTTCATAAAACCCTGTACCGCGTCGCAGTGGAGCAGAGCTTGACTTTTACGTTGCAGCAGCAGCTCCGCTGTCTCCCGTATGGGAAAGACACAGCCTGTCTCATTATTCACCAGCATCATACTCACCAGCACCGTGTCCTGCCTCAGCGCCTGCGCCACCTGCGCCGCGCTCACATGCCCGGTGCTGTCCGGGCGCAAGCGTGTAATCTCATACCCCTCCTGCTCCAGCGCTTTGAGCGGCTCGAGCACCGCGCTGTGCTCCACGGCGGTGGTGATGATATGCTTGCCCGTGTGCCGCCCCATGTGGATCGCGGCGCGGATTGCCCAGTTGTCGCTCTCCGTGCCGCCGGAGGTGAATACGATCGATTCCGCCGCCGCGCCCAGTGCGTCTGCAATCACGGCGCGGTGACACTCCAGCGTCTCACGGGCGGTCTGTCCCGCCGGGTATTGGGCGGAGGGATTGGCGAACTGCGCCGTCAGGGACGAGTACATGGCGTCCGCCACCGGGCGGCAAACCGGCGCTGTGGCGGCATAGTCCAGATAATGCATAGAAAAACACCTCTTCGCCCCGCATTTTTCGTCGGAGCAAGGACTTGTCACCGGCGAACGGATACAGTATAATAATGCAAATGCTATTATACAGAATGTGACGGAAAAGTGCAAGGAGAAAGCCCCCATGAAAGTCGCCATCTACACATTGGGCTGTAAAGTGAATCAATATGAGACGCAGGCGATGGAGCGGGAGCTTTTGCGCAGAGGACACGAGCTGACGGATTTTTCTTCAGCGGCGGACGCATATATTGTGAACACCTGCTCCGTCACAGCCGTCAGCGATAAAAAGTCGCGCCAGATGATCCGCCGCTGCAAAAAGCAAAATCCTCACGCGGTGGTGGCGGCGTGCGGCTGCTACGTGCAGACCCACCCGGAGGAGGCGGCGGCGCTGGGGGTGGATCTTATCGCCGGCAGCTCTCAGCGCATGGCGTTTCTGGACCTGTTGGAGCAGGCGGCGGCGGAGCGAAAACCCTTGCAGCTTCTTGACGATGCGCTGCTGCGCCGCGACTTTGAGGTACTACCAGCCGGAGGACTTGCCAGCCGCACCCGCGCCATGCTGAAGGTGGAGGACGGCTGCACCAATTTCTGCTCCTACTGCATTATTCCCTACGCCCGCGGCGGCGTGCGCTCGTTGCCGCTCCAAACGGCGGTGGAGGAGACGGAAAAACTGCGCCGGGCGGGATACCGGGAGTTGGTATTAACCGGGATCGAGATCTCCTCCTACGGCAGGGATCTCCCCGGCGTGGAGCTTATCGACCTCATAGAAGCGGTCAGCGCCGCGGCGGGGGAGATGCGCCTGCGGCTCGGGTCTCTGGAACCGCGCACGGTCACGGAGGATTTCTGCCGCCGTGCATCGGTATTGCCCAATCTGTGTCCCCATTTTCATCTGTCGCTGCAAAGCGGGTGCGACGATACGCTGCGCCGCATGAACCGAAAATACGATACGGCGCGATATAGGCAATCGGTGTCGCTGCTTGGTGAGTGGTTCGACCGTCCCGCTATCACCACCGATCTGATCGCGGGGTTCCCGGGCGAAACAGAGGAGGAGTTTGCCGCCACGCTGCAATTTATCCGCGAGTGCCATTTTGCCGCCATGCACGTGTTCCCCTATTCCGTCCGTCCCGGTACAAAGGCGGCGGACATGGCACAGCTCCCGGTATCTATCAAGGAACGCCGCGCACGGATCGCATCGGAGGCGGCGGCGGATATGCACCGATCGTATCTCCAAGGCTGTATAGGCAGCGTTTACCCGGTGCTCTTTGAGCAGGAGAAGGACGGATACAGCGTAGGACACGCGCCTAACTATATGGAGGTGGCGGTGTCGGCGGGAGACTATCATAACCGGACGCTGCCGGTGGAGATTACCGGCGCGGACGGAGAAAAACTACTGGGAAAGGTTGTGGAGATATGAGCCACTTTTTTGCCTATATTGCCCGTATGCGCTTTATCAACCGCTGGGCGCTGATGCGTAACAGCTATACCGAGAACATTCAGGAGCACAGCCATCAGGTAGCGGTGCTGGCACACGCGCTGGCGGTGATCCGCAACGAGTATTTCGGCGGCGAGATCGATCCCGGCGCGGTGGCGGCGGCGGCGCTCTATCACGACGCCGCCGAGATCCTCACCGGCGATTTGCCAACGCCCATCAAGTACTGTAATCCCGCTATTCGGGACGCATACAGACAGGTGGAGTCGGCGGCAACGGAAAGATTACTGGATATGCTGCCGAAAAAGCTGCGTTCCACCTACGAGGAGCTTTTGCGTCCGGTCGATGCGGACGTAGAAGAGCTGGTACGGGCGGCAGACAAGCTCTCGGCGCACATCAAGTGCCTGGAGGAGCTGAAAGCGGGTAACAGCGAGTTCAAAAAAGCCGCCGAACAGACGGCGGCGGCGCTGGATCAAATGGATTTGCCGGAGCTATCATACTTCCGGGAGCATTTTTTGGACAGTCTTCATCTGACATTGGACGAATTGGAATAGGGGGAGAAGCGTTATGGAACCGATCAAGGCGATCGTCACCGTGTTGGGACAGGATCAGGTGGGGATCATTGCAGGCGTGTGCAACCTGCTGGCGGCGGAGCAAGTCAACGTGCTGGACATCAGCCAGACGATCCTGCAGGGCTATTTCACCATGATGATGGTGGTGGACGTGGCAGCGTGCGCCACACCCTTTGACGAATTGAGTCAGCAGCTTCGCACCTTCGGCGAAGGGCGGGGACTGGTGATCCGTATCCAGCGTGAAGATATTTTCGACGCCATGCACAAGATCTGAGGTGAGAAAATGCTCAGCAGAAACAATATTTTTGAGACCATTGAGATGATCGACAAACAGCATCTGGATATCCGCACCATTACCATGGGTATCTCGCTGTTGGATTGTGTCAGCGAGGACGCGGCGCGGTGCAGTGAACGGATCTATGATAAGATCTGCCGCCGGGCGGAGCATCTGGTGCGCGTGGGTGAGGAGATCGAGAGCGAGTTCGGTATCCCCATCGTCAATAAGCGCATCTCTGTCACACCGATTGCCCTGGTGGCAGGCGGCTGTGATACGGAGGATTTTGTTCCGTTCGCCGTCACGCTGGACGAGGCGGCGAAAAACTGCGGCGTGAATTTCATCGGCGGCTTTTCCGCGCTGGTACATAAGGGCTTCGCCCGGGGCGACGAGCTGTTGCTGCGCGCCATTCCCCAGGCGTTGGCGCAGACGAATTTCGTCTGTTCCAGCGTGAATGTGGCGTCCACCCGTGCCGGGATTAACATGGACGCGGTGGCGCGCATGGGGCGGATCATCAAGGAGACCGCCCGTCTCACGGCGGATCGGGACGGTCTGGGCTGTGCCAAACTGGTGGTATTTTGCAACGCGGTGGAGGATAACCCCTTTATGGCGGGCGCCTTTCACGGTGTGGGCGAGGCGGACAGCGTCATTAACGTGGGTGTAAGCGGTCCCGGCGTGGTGTACCACGCGCTGCAAAGGTGTAAAGGGAAACCCTTTGACACCGTCGCCGAGACAATTAAAAAGACGGCTTTCCAGGTTACGCGTATGGGTCAGATGGTGGCGAGCGAGGCGTCACGCCGTCTTGGGACGCCCTTTGGCATCGTGGATCTGAGCCTTGCGCCCACCCCCGCCCGGGGCGACAGCGTGGCGCGCATTTTAGAGGAGATGGGTCTGGAGGTGTGCGGTACCCACGGCACCACCGCGGCGCTGGCACTTTTGAACGATGCGGTAAAAAAGGGCGGCGTGATGGCGTCCGGTCATGTGGGCGGCTTGAGCGGTGCGTTTATCCCCGTCAGCGAGGACGAGGGCATGATCGCCGCGGCGCAAAGCGGCGTACTGGCGCTGGATAAGCTGGAGGCAATGACCTGCGTTTGCTCGGTGGGACTTGATATGATCGCCGTACCCGGCGATACACCGGCGGAGACGCTCTCCGCCATCATCGCCGACGAGGCGGCGATCGGTATGGTCAACAGCAAGACCACCGCCGTGCGTGTGATCCCCGTGGCGGGGAAGGACGTGGGCGATACGGTGGAGCTGGGGGGGCTATTGGGCAGCGCTCCGGTGATGCCGGTACACCGTGAATCGGCGGCAGTATTTGTAGCCCGCGGCGGGCGCATTCCCGCACCGCTTCAGAGCCTGAAAAACTGATTCGACACCTGTTTTGCTGACAAGGTAAAATGCTTTACATACAAAAGTAAGCCAATAATAATCCCCCTGGTGTATGGACCAGGGGGATTATTATATCAATATAAGATACAAAATGTGCAATATCTTGATCTAATGAGGGAATCAGTCGATTTTTCCCCGGGCATGGAGTACGTCCTCCGCCGTGATGGTCATCAAGTCCTCCCGGGTGATGTGTTCCATACGGGCGAGGCGGTTATTCTGCTGTACGAGAATGTTCTCGAAGATGTTGCGCACGCCGCGGGCGTTGCCGAAGGTCTCAGGATCGGCGTTTTCCTCCACGATGTAGTCCCGCACCAGCTCCTCGGCGTCTTCGGATAGCTGATAGCAGCCTTTCTTGCACTGCATATGGAAAATGGCGAGCATCTCGTCGGGGGAGTAGTCGGCGAACTCTAAAAAGCGATTGAACCGTGACTCCAGACCCGGATTGGAGTGGATAAACTTGTCCATCAGGTCGGTATAGCCCGCCACGATCACCACCAGATCGTCCCGGTGATCCTCCATGGCCTTGAGGAGGGTGTCAATCGCCTCCTGCCCGAAATCATTTTCACTTTTGCCGTTAAGGGCGTATGCCTCGTCCACAAACAGTACGCCGCCCATTGCCTTCTCAATAACCTTCTGGGTTTTCAGGGCGGTCTGTCCCACGTAGCCTGCCACCAGACCGCTGCGATCCACCTCCACCAGCTGTCCCTTGGAGAGAATGCCCAGTGAACGGTAAATCCGCGCCATCATGCGCGCCATCATGGTTTTTCCTGTGCCGGGATTGCCGGTGAATACCATGTGCAGCGACATATCGGTGGTGGGCAAGTTGTGCTCTTTCCGCATTTTATAGACCTGCACCATGTTGATGAGGTTGTGTACCTCCTCCTTGACCGCCGCCAGACCGATATAGGTGTCCAGCTCGGCGAGGAGATCCTCCATTTTCTCCGGTGGAAGCTCCTGCTCCTGTTCCTCCGGCGCTTTTTCCCCGGCATCGGCGGCGGGTGGCTGATCTTTCCGGTCAGTATTATCCTGCCTGGACGCCGCGCCGGGTTTTGTGACGCCTGCCGCGCCCCAGAAATCGCTGCCCATACGGCTGAGACTGGTCTCCGTCATGGAACGGATCACGTCCAGCTGTTGCAGAATGATCTCGTCTTTTCTATCCATCAAAAAACCTCCTTAGGAAGTCAGCGCAAAGAAAGGTGCGCCGCAGCGCGCAGCAACAGGCTCACCAGAAGCCCTGTCAGCGCTCCGGTAACGAGAGATATGAACAGTAAAACGGGCAGATAACCGATCACGGCGGTGCTGTTCAATACGACGGCTGCCGCGGCGATCTGCCCGATGTTGTGGGCGGCGGCGCCGCCCAACGATACGCCGAATACGGAGAATCGATCCCATCGGCGCAACGCGATCATCACCCCCATCGAGGCAAGACCGCCCAGCAGGGAGAATAGAAAGGCTGACGCATTCCCGGCGAACAGCGATCCCAGCACACAGCGCGTCAGCCATATCGCCAGCGCGGGCCGCGCTCCCAGCGTATAGAGAGCGAACAGGGTGACGATATTGGCAAGTCCCAGCTTTACGCCGGGCAGCGGGATCAAAAGCGATAGGGGGAAAAAGCTCTCTAATACGCTCAAGCCCAGCGCCAACGCCGATAGAACGCCGCACAGGGCGATGTTTTTTGCGGAAATCTTCATCGCACCGTTCACCCCACGATCACATCGGCGTCACCGGGCGAAGCGCTCTCCAGCCGTATAACGATCTGCGCCGGGAGACACACAATGCTCTGCCCGATCCGGCTGATAGCGCCGGTGTGTACACAGTCCTGCCCGCCGCAGTCGCTGTGGCTGACAAAGATCTCCCCATCGTGCGCCGAGACGGTCAGCGTATAGCCGTTGCCGGTATACACATGGTCGCCGTCAAATTGAGACAAGGCGGCGCGCTCCGCCACCTCGCCTGCGACGGATACCGTTACGATAGCGCTGCCGCCGCGTGCGTTCTTTGTATAAAACAGAACTGCCGCAAGCAGACCCAACGCGATGATGGCTGCCGCGATCAGTGCGTCCCAGACCGTAGGACGGTATTTAATGGGCGAGGATCTCGTAGGCATAGGAGGCGTCCTCCTGCTCCGTAAAGTTATCGGCAAGTCCGCTCGTGCAGACGATCCGGTGATCGGCGGTGATCAGTACCATCTCAAACGGCTCGACTTCCGCTTGACAGGATTGCCAGAATGATGCGGCTTTCGCCTCGCCCATCACGTACAGCGCGGTGGAGTAGGCGTCGGCGCGTGCGCCGTCGGGACAGACCACCGTCACCGACAGCAGATCACTTTGCACCGGGTATCCGGTTGCCGGATCGAGGATATGCTGATAGATCGTGCCGTCCGGGTCGGCAAAAAAGCGTTGATAGCCGCCGGAGGTAACGACAAAGGTATCGCTCAGCGTGAGCATGGCGGCGCAGCCGTTTTGCAGGGGATCCTGGATAGCAACGCGCCACGGCGTACCGTCCGGCCGCGTGCCGCGGACATAGACGTTCCCGCCCAGAGACGCCACGGCGTCGCTCACACCGTATTTTTCCAAAATATCCGCCACCCGGTCGGCGGCGTAACCTTTGGCAATGCCGCCTAAATCCACGGCACAGCCCGGATCCAGCACGGCGGTGTCAAAGACCGTCAGCGCCGGGTCGCTGCGGGTGAGAGTGAGGTGCTTCGACCCCACCAGAGGAAGCAGCGCGTCAATCTCCGCCTTTGCGGGAACGCGGGGCGTGTCCGTAGTAATGCCCCACAGCTCCACCAGCGGCGCTACGGTGATATCAAACGCGCCGCCTGTCTGTGCGGCGTATGCCAAAGCCTGTCCGATCAGCTCCGCTGTGTCGGGGCTGATGTCAGCGCACCCCTGCGCGTTTAGCGTCCAAATCTCGCTGCCCTCACGGGTGCGGGAAAGACGCTGTTCCAGCTCGTTGATCGTGCGTCCCGCCTCGGCGAGCGCTTCCTCCGCCCGGTTACCGTAGGCGGTGAAGGACATATAGGTGTCCATGGCGAACAGTTCCAGCTCCGCCGTTTTCCGTTCGCCGCAGGCGGGCAGAGACAGCGCCGCCAGCACAGCGACACACGCGGCGGCAAGACGTTTGCAGGTGGTTTTCATAGCTCCTGCCGTCCTGCCAGCGCCCGCATGAGCGTGGCATCGTCGGCAAATTCCAGATGCCCTCCCACGGGAATTCCGTAGGCAAGGCGCGTTACCTTCACGCCGAAGGGCTTGAGCAGACGGGATAGGTACAGCGCGGTTGCCTCTCCCTCGGTATCGGGGTTGGTTGCCATGATGACCTCCTCGATGCCGCCGGCACTCACCCGGTCTAAAAGGGACTTGATATGCAGATCGTCCGGTCCTACATGATTCATGGGACTGAGAACGCCGTGGAGTACGTGATAATGCCCGTTGAACTCCCGTGAGCGTTCCAGAGCAATCACGTCCCGGGAATCCGCCACCACGCAGATCACGGAGCTGTCCCGCTTGGGGGAGGAGCAGATGGGACAAAGCCCTCCCTCGGTGAGGTTTTGGCACACGGGACAAAGGGTCACGCTTCGTTTGGCAGCCACGATGGCGTCGGCAAACGCCCGGGCGTCCTCGTCAGGCAGCTCCAGTACGTGAAACGCCAGACGCTGGGCGCTTTTGCTGCCGATCCCCGGCAGTCGGGCAAACTGCTCCACCAACCGTTCCAGCGGCGCGGGGAAGTATTCCATAGACTCAACCTCTCAACTCTTTGATCCGGGCGGGAATATCCTCCGCGCCGTATACGGCGCTGCCCGCCACCAGTACGTTGGCGCCTGCGGCAATGCAGAGCTTGGCGGTCTGGCTGTCGACGCCGCCGTCCACTTCCAATTCGCACGCAGGGTGCATTGCGTCGATATACTGACGGATCTGCGACACCTTGGGCATCATATCCGCCATGAATTTCTGACCGCCGAAGCCTGGTTCCACCGTCATCACAAGAATGATGTCCGCCTCGTCGATAAAGGGCAGTACGGCACTGGCAGGCGTCTTGGGCTTGACCACCACGCCCGCCTTCTTACCCTTGGCGTGGATCTTACGAAGCGCCTCACGGGTGTTTTCCTCCGTGTCCGCCTCCACATGGCAGGTGACGATGTCCGCGCCTGCATCGCAGAACCGCTCCACGTAGCGTACGGGGCGATCAATCATCAGATGTACGTCCAGCGGCATATCCGTCACTTTCCGGATAGAGGACGTCACGGGGATACCGATGGAGAGATTGGGTACGAACAGTCCGTCCATCACGTCTACATGGACATAGTCGGCAGTCTCAATCCGCTGAATGTCCCGTTGCAGATTGGCAAAATCGGCGGACAGGATAGAGGGGGAAATCTTAATCATGGTAAAGTGAACTTCCTTT
Source organism: Oscillospiraceae bacterium (assembly GCA_017619715.1). Lineage (GTDB taxonomy): Bacteria > Bacillota > Clostridia > Oscillospirales > Oscillospiraceae > Vescimonas. The sequence continues at coordinate 23,255 of JAFZRS010000015.1, forward strand.
CCTGCAAAATGGCACCGCGTGAGACGGCGCGGCATAGGATACCGTAAGCGTAGGGCGTTAGACGCGGCAACTTCCACGCAGCACTGCCCGTTCTCTCGCGCGGTCGCCCGCACGCTTTTGATATAGGGAGCCGACGGGTATCTTGCCTGTCGGCTCTCACCGCTGCGTGCGACACTGGTATTATAGCAAGTTGACCAAAGGATTGCAACGGATAAAAAGGGGTGAATGGGCATTTCCCCTGCAAACATGTACGGTTTGTGAATTTTCCGCCGCGCCTCTTTACGCGCCGGTTTTTTTTCGCTACAATCAACCTATATTGAGCGGAGGGAGCGATTGCCCCATGCGATTTGCGGAAAAAGTGAGAAACGCGCTGTGCAGGCTTATGTACGGCCGCAACGGCGTCGATCAGCTGAACCTGTGCCTGATCTGGCTGATGATCGCGTTGAACCTGGCAGGGGCGTTTACCGGCGGCGCGGCGGGAGCGATTGTGAGCGTCGCGGGTACGGCGGTCACCGTGTGGATACTCTTTCGCGTCTTTTCCCGCAATTTGCCGCGCCGCCGTGGGGAGAACGCCGTGTTTGTAAGCCGCGTATGGTATCCGGTATCGAGCTTTGTCCGCAGGATGACTACGCGTTTGCACGATCGGGAACACCGGTATTTCACCTGCCCGGACTGCCGCACGGTCTGTCGCGTCCCCAGAGGAAAAGGGCGGATTGTCATTACCTGTCCCAAATGCCGTAGAGAGATTCGGGCGAAGAGTTGAGATGCGCATAAAAGAGCCGCGGATGGAAACCCATCCGCGGCTCTTTTGGGTTTATTCAAGCGCCCTTGGAACAGCGTCGGGCTCAATGGGACACACATAGCCGGTGGCGGCGCGCTTATTGAATTCCGATCGTGCCGCTTGCAGCAGCTCCGGCTGCGTTATCAGGTCAATAGCGGCGGCTGCCAGCACTTTTCCTGCGCAGAGCATGCCCTTGTGGGCAAAGCTGTTCTTGCCGCAGCTCACCGCCTGCCAGGTATGCGCCGGCGTTCCGGACGGCCATGTGACCGCCACAATCTGGGCGGTAGGCGTCAGCCAGCTTACGTCACCCACGTCGGTACTGCCGGGTATGAAGAGCGTACCGGAGTAGGGTGGGAGCAGAAAATCGTTGAGAGGCTTTTTCAGATCGCCCGTCAGTGCCAGCACCTGTTGGCGGATAGACTCGTCAAACTGCGGTCCCGTGCCCGGGACACGGACGCTGCGGGGGAAGGTCTCCCGAAGCGACGCGGCAAAGGTGTTTTCCGATGCGTCGTATTGGGGAACGCCGATCTCCCGGAAGTTTTGGTACAACACTTTTTCCAGTGTGAAATTGGGCAACAGCTCCGCCGTGCCGTCGATAAAGATACGCTCAAAGGTGGTGCCTGTCATCAGTGCGGCGCCTTTGGCAATGTCGTCCACCCGTTCTTGCAGTTTCACCGAATCCGCTACCTTGTTGGCGCGCACCATGTAGAGCACAGAGGCTTTAGACTGCACCACGTTGGGTGATACGCCGCCGGTATCGGTGATGGCATAGTGGATACGGCAGTCGTCGGTGGTGTGTTCCCGCAGGAACTGTACGCCCACGTTCATCAGCTCCACCGCGTCCAGGGCGCTGCGCCCGTTGTACGGTTCGCCTGCCGCGTGGGCTGCCACGCCGCTGAATTGATAGAGCACCTGTATGCAGGAATTGTTGGTGCCGGTGGTCACCTCGTTGACATCGCCCGGATGCCAGCTCAGCGCGGCGTCCAGCTTTTTCCAAAGACCCTCACGCGCCATATACGCCTTGCCGCTGCCGCCTTCCTCGCCGGGACAGCCATAGAAGATCACAGTGCCGCTTTGTCCGGTTTTCTCCAGATACCGCTTCACCGCCACAGCCGCCGCCAGTGAGCCGACACCCAGCAGATTGTGACCGCAGCCGTGTCCGCAGCCGCCGACGGTAACGGGCTTTTCATAGGCAATACCCGCTTCCTGACTCAAGCCGGACAGGGCGTCAAACTCACCTAAAATGCCGATCACCGGTCGACCGTTTCCGAAGCTGCCGGAAAAGGCGGTGTCGATCCCACAGAGCTTTTCCGTTACGCAAAAGCCTAACTTGCGCAGCACCTCGCAGTACCGCGCCGCCGATTTGTGTTCTAAAAGAGACAGCTCCGGCGCGTCCCACAGCGCATCGGACAGCTCGCAAAAAAGTGCGGCATATTCGTCCACTGCTTCCACAGCGGCCTTCTTCTTTTCGTCCATGTTACAGTACCTTCGAAAGGAAATCCTGCAGCCGGGGATTTTGCGGCGCGTTGAAAATGGCGTCAGGCGTGCCTTCTTCCAGCAGCTTACCGTCCGCCATAAACAGCACGCGGTTGCCCACCTCCCGGGCGAAGCCCATCTCGTGGGTGACTACCACCATGGTCATGCCCTCCAGCGCCAGCTTTTTCATCACGTCCAGCACCTCGCCCACCATCTCGGGGTCGAGGGCGGAGGTGGGTTCGTCAAAGAGCATTACGTCCGGCTCCATAGCAAGCGCCCGCACGATGGCAACACGCTGTTTCTGTCCGCCGGAGAGCTGAATGGGATAAGCGCCGGCGCGATCGGCAAGCCCTACACGCTCCAAGAGCGCCATGGCTTTTTCATTCGCCTCGGCGGGGGAGATACCCTTGAGCTTGATGGGCGCCATGGTCATATTCTGCAGAATGGTCTTGTGGGGGAAGAGGTTGAAATGCTGAAACACCATGCCCATCTTCTGCCGATGCAGGTCAATATTGATCCGTTTCCCCTGTGCGTCCGTCTTTTTCGTGATGTCCACACCTTCAAAGACGATGCTGCCGGAGGTGGGCTGTTCCAACAGGTTCAGCGAACGCAAAAAAGTGGATTTACCCGAACCGGAGGGGCCGATCACCACCATCACGTCGCCGCGGTTCACGTCTACGCTTACGCCGTCCAGCGCTTTAATTGCCTCGCCGTTATAGTATTTTTTCAGATCACGTACTTCAATGAGTTTACCGGATGTCGCCACGACGCAGCCTCCTTTCCAACAGTCCCACCAGCTTGCTCAGAACAAAGGTCAACAGGAAATAGATAATCGCCGCAATCGTCAGCGGCTCAATGGGCAGATAAGTGGCGCCCTTGATGAGCAGTACCTGCGTCATCAGATCTCCGATGAAGAAGGTGGACGCCAGCGAGGTGTCCTTGGTGACCATGATGAACTCGTTGCCCAGCGCCGGCAAAATGTTCTTCACTGCTTGGGGCAATACAATGTAACGCATGGTCTGCGCCTGTGAAAAGCCCAGACTGCGTGCCGCCTCCGTCTGCCCGATGTCCACTGCCTGAATGCCTGAACGTATAATTTCCGATACGTAGGCGGCGCTGTTGCACACCAGCGCAATGGCAACGCAGGCGTACTGCTGACGGTTCAAGAAGGGGAGCAGCTGCGGCAGTCCGAAGTAGAACAGGTACAGCTGCAGCAGCATGGGGGTACCCCGGATAATCTCCGTATAGACGGAGGAGACCCACCGCAGAGGCGGAATCCTCGACATACGCATCAGCGCGATCAGCGCGCCGAAAATCGTACCGAAGAAGACGGTGATCGCCGCCAGAGACAGCGTATAGCTCAGTCCGGTGATCAAAAACTTATCCCAGTATTTGATCAGCAGACGGACAATGTTTTGACCGATCGTAGAAAAGTTCATGGATATACCTCTCTTGGCAAGATACGGGGACGCCCCTGGGGGCGCCCCCGTGATTTATGCGGCTATGTTAGTCCAGCGTGACGTCAATAGCGGTTTCCTTGGCGGCATCGGCAAGAGCCTGCTCGTACCACTCGGCATAGTAGCCCTTCTCCTTGGCTTCCGCCAGAGCCTGATTTACGACCTCCAGCAGCTCCGTCTCGCCCTTGGTGATCATGATCACGTTGGCCTCAAACTCCTCGGACACCTCGAACTCCCAGGTGCACATGACCAGATCGGGATTGTTGGCGATGATCTGCTCGCCGTTGCCCTTGGCAACTGCCAGCGCGTCAATGTTACCGCTTTGCAGCTCCAACACGCCCACACCGATATCACCGATGGTCACCGCCTCGGCATCAGAGAGCTGATCGGTTACCAGAGACATCTGGAGCGACGCGTTCTGCGCGCCCACCTTTACGCCGGCAAAATCCTCGGCGCTGGTGTACTTCTCAGCATCGTCGGCACGGACCAACAGCACCTGCTCCGTCTCGTTGTCGCCTGCATAGTAGTAGTCGGACAGCTCATAGTTCTCGGCACGCTCCGCCATCCAGGAGTAGCCCGACAGAGACATGGGAACCGAGCCGGTAAACACGGCGGTCTGGCAGGCGTCAAAGCCCATCGCCTGGATTTCCAGCGTTACGCCCAGATACTCCGCAATGTACTTGGCGAGGGAGATATCAAAGCCCACATACTGTTCCTGTCCGCTCTTGGAGGAATCCACAAACTCCATGGGGGAGAAGTCCGGGGAGGTGGCGATCGTCAATACGCCGCTTTCCTTGATCTGATCCAGCGCGGTTTTCTTCTTCTCGGTCTTGCCGCCGCAAGCGACCAGCGCCAGCGCCATGACCAGCGCCAAAACCAAAGCCAATGTTTTTTTCATCTTTCATACCCTGCTTTCTAAAAAATAATTTTTTGTTTTCCTTAAGAGTATCCGGCTACGGGGAAGCAATTTCCCCTTGCCGAGGATTACTATACGGCAAGACTGCATAAAAGTCAATAGAAATTTGCATAAATTTTCAAGAAAACTGGTGTTATTGTAGAAACGCACAAATCAGTTGATGTATACGAAGAAAAACACGGCGAAATGACGGCAAACATACTTGCATAAATGAATATTTATACGAATATGCATGATGAAATAAAAAGCACGGGCAGCCGGCGTACCGGATGCCCGTGGCAAAAAGACAAAACGGATTCAGTGGATAATGCGTCCCGCGCCGAGATATGTGCCGGCGTAGTAGCTGTTGGACAACGAGCTGATGGTGACGCCGCGGCTGGAGCTGGCGTGGATAAACTGTCCGCCGCCTACATAGATCCCCACATGGCTGATCCCGCCGGTGGTGTTAAAGAACACCAGGTCGCCGGGCTGCCGGTCCCTATCGGATACGCGGCTGCTGGCGTAGTACTGATCGGTGGCGCCGTGGGCAAGATGGTATCCGAACTGGGCGAACACCATCATGGTGAAACCGGAACAGTCGATCCCGGAGCGGCTCACGCCGCCGTAGCGGTACGGCGTACCCAGATACGTGCAGGCAAACGCCACCAGATCCTCTGCCAGCGTAGCGGTGGCGGAAGTGCCCTCATAGTCGCCGTAATGCACCACTTGGCAGTACTCGGCGCTGACGTAGCCGGTGGAAGTGCCGAACTCCACCTGATACCAGCCGTCCGATGCGTCTAATAGACGCGCGACCTTTCCGGCGTACAGCGTGCGCAGGACGGACGCGTCGGTAGAGGGCTCACTGCGGAGATTGAGGGATACGTTGGCGAGCACGCCGTCGTATTGCACCAGCAGCGCCGCCATCGCCGTTGCCGCCGCCACGGATTCGGAACGCACCTGTTCCTGCTCCTGCTGCAGCTGCACCGCCTGGGCGGACAGCTCCGTCAGCGACAGGCACTCACCCTCTGAGAGCATACCCAGCTCAATGGACAGCCGCAGGCTGTTGCCGCTGCAGAGCACCTGTTCGGAGCTGGCGGTCACGCCGGCGGCGGACAGTGTCTCCAGTGCCGCGGCGTAGGGATCGTTTTGTCGGGTGTCCGCCAGAGCGATGACGATGCCGGAGAGCACCATGCTCATCGCCAACAGCAGACAGCAGATCCTTCTTGACATATAGAAACAAACGTCCTTTCTGCGTAGGTTGAAAACGGGTTCTTTGTAACAACGTCTGTAAGTATAACACAATGATTTCAAAAAAGCAACGAAAAAATTACAAAACGATAACAAAATTTTCGGATTGGTAAAAAATATGATGATTGGGTTGTACGAAATGCCTGTCAGGTCGGGGAAAAACGGAGCTAACGCACAAAAAAATACAGGAATGATGAACAAGCCGTGACGCATAGAAATGTATCGTTGCCGAAAGGCGCACATTGTGTGCGCGAAGGAAAGGAGAGGGAACATGAAACGATTTTTGAAAAACAACTGGTTTTTGCTGTGTATGCTGTTGGGCATTGCGGCAGGCTGCGTGACGGGAGCGCTGTGGCAGGTGGTCCGGGACGAATCGGGCGAAGTGGTATCCGGCGGCGCCACCGCGCTGGAGTTCCTGGGGACGCTGTTCATCAATTTGATGTTCTGCGTGGTGGTGCCGATGGTGTTTTTCTCCATCGCCTCCGCCATCGCCAACATGGGCGGCGCGCGCCGGGCGGGGAAGCTGTTGGGCACCACGGTGCTGACGTTCCTGATCACGGCGGCGATCGCCGGCGTGCTGATGTACGCGGTGTGCCTCATCTTCCCGCCGGTGGGCGGTCAGTATACCGCCGCGGAAGGGGAAGTGGGCGATACGCTGGGTGTCACCGGTATGATCGTCAACTTCTTCACCAAGCCTGATTTCACGGAGCTGTTCAGCCGCCGCGCCATTTTGCCCTTGATTGTGGCGGCGGTGCTGTTTGGTTTCGGCGTACAGCTTGCCGGCGGCGCAAAGACACGGACGGCACAGCTTTTGGAGGACGTGACGAACTGCGTCATGAAGACGGTGCGGATCATTACCTACTACGCGCCCATCGGTTTTTTCGGATTCTTCGCCTCGCTGGTGGCGACGTACGGTCCTCAGCTCATCGGGGATTACAGCCGCACGCTGCTCATTTATTACATAGTGAGCTTTGCCTACGTTCTGATCTTCTTCCCCGTTTACGCGCATTTCGGCGGTGGCAAGGGCGCGGCAAGGGTAATGCTTCGCAAGCTGCTTCGCCCGGCGGCTATGGCGTTTGGCAGCTGCTCGTCGGTGGCGACGATCCCCACCAACGCCGAGGTGTCGGAGGAGACGGGTATCAGCAAGGACGTCTCTGATATCGTACTGCCCCTGGGCGCCACCATGCACATGGACGGCTCCGCCATGTCCGCCATAATTAAGGTTGCGTTCCTGTTCGGCATCTTCGGGCAGGACTTCAACACCGGCAAGGCAATTCTGGCGATCATCGTGGCGGTGTTCTCCTCTGTGGCGATGTCGGGCATTCCCGGCGGCGGCGGCACGGGTGAATTAGTCATTTGCACCATCTTTTTCCCGGATCAGTTGGCAATGGCGTATCCTGTCGCCATAGCGCTGGGCAATCTGGTGGATCCGCCTGCCACCATGGTCAACGCCGCAGGCGATTACGTGGTGTCGTTTATCGTCAGCCGCTTTGTAGACGGCAAGGACTGGCTGCAAAAGCGTCTCCACAGCAACTGACAAAAGCATACGAATGCGGCGGCGGGATTGATCCCGCCGCCGCATCTTTGTACGTTTTTTCTTTTATGGCGTATTCTTTTTGTTGACAAACCCGGGGCATCATGGTAGTATAATGCTTGCGGCTGGGAGCGGATTGCCTTTTTCCACGGAGAGATGGCTGAGCGGTCGAAAGCACCGGTCTTGAAAACCGGCGATGTGAAAGCATCCGTGGGTTCGAATCCCACTCTCTCCGCCATATTTAATAAAGTTGCAGAAGTACCCAAGTGGCCGAAGGGGCTCCCCTGCTAAGGGAGTAGGGTGTGTAAAAAGCGCCGCGAGGGTTCAAATCCCTCCTTCTGCGCCAAACAGGCGGACGGTCAACTGACCGTCCGCCTGTTTTTTGCAAATCAGTATATCATTTTCCCTAAAAAACCTGTATAATGGAAAAAAGCTGTCCTGCCGGACGGAGAGAAGGGGAGATGCAAGATGATCTATGCGGAAAACAACCTGTTTATCCTGGAAACCGACCGCACCGCCTACGCCTTCGACGTGATGGGAGGCGGCACGGTGCGCCACCTCTATTACGGCAACCGCCTGCCCCGCCGGGAGGACTACATCGCCCTTGCGCCGGTGGCGCGCAACCAGCTGGGCAACAGCCCCGAGGACTCGCTGCACGTGAGCCGTGAGAATCTCATGCAGGAGGCGGGCGGCATCGGCTGGGGCGATCTGCGATCGCCCATGGTGGAGCTGTCGCTGCCGGACGGCGGCGCGGCGTGCGATTTTCTCTTCTCCCACTTTGAGCGTCCCGAGCGCGCTGCGCCGGAGGGCTTGCCCTGTGCCGAAGGCGGCGAAACGCTGAAGCTGGTGTTGCGGGAACGGGCGCATGACCTCTTTTTGGAGCTGTACTATACCGTTTTTGCCGATACGGACGTGATCGGTCGCTGGGCGCGGCTCATCAACGACACGCAGGAGACGATCTGGGTAAACCGCATGCTCAGTCAGCGTTTAGATCTGCCGGTGGGCGACTACGATCTGATGACCTTCCGCGGCGCGTGGGCGCGGGAGATGAAACCGACGCGTCAGCCGGTGGCGGGCGAGCTTCGCTGGAGCAGCCGTGCCGGCGTCAGCTCCAACCGCTGTAATCCCTTTGCCATGATCTGCCGACGGGATACGAACGAGGACAGTGGCGACGTGTGGGGATTCAACCTCCTATACAGCGGCAACCATCTGGGCATCGCCGGACGCAACTCCTACGGCAGAGTGCGTATCACGCAGGGCATGGGCGAGCTGCGCTGGCAGCTCAAGCCGGGCGAAACGTTGGACACACCCCAGGGCATCATGGCGTTCTCCAGCGCGGGCTTCAACGGCGTGAGCCGGTGTATGCACCCCTTTGTGCAAAAACATATTGTACGCGGCTATTGGCGCGACCGGGAACGCCCGGTGCTGGTGAACAGTTGGGAGGCGCTGTATTTCAAGGTCAGCCACCGTCGTGTGGCGCAGCTTGCCAAAAACGCCAGAGAAATCGGCGCGGAGCTGTTGGTGCTGGACGACGGCTGGTTCCGTAATCGCGGCGACGATACCCGCGCACTGGGCGACTGGGTACCGGATCGAAAGAAGCTGCCCGGCGGTCTGGCGCCGCTGGTGAAAGAGGTCAACGATCAGGGGTTGGATTTCGGCATCTGGGTCGAGCCGGAGATGGTCAGTGAGGATTCGGATCTCTACCGCACCCACCCCGATTGGATATTAGGGCATAAGGATCAGGCGATCGGGCGACACCAGTATGCGCTGGATCTGGGTCGCAGTGAGGTCTGCGACTATATCGTGGGGAGTATGACGGCGCTGCTCAACAGCGCCAATATCCGCTACGTGAAGTGGGACATGAACCGTATATTGACGGATACCTTTTCTCCCGCGCTGCCTGCGTCGCGGCAGGGTGAAGCGACCCACCGGTATATGTTAGGGCTGTACGGCATTTTGCAAAAGCTCACCGAGGCGTTCCCGGAGGTGCTGTTTGAGAGCTGTGCCAGCGGCGGCAACCGTTTTGATCTGGGTATGCTGTGCTATACGCCGCAGATCTGGGCAAGCGACAACACCGATGCCGCTTGCCGCAGCGATATTCAGTGGGGTTATAGCTACGGCTATCCTCAGTCCGTGCTGGGCTGTCACGTGTCAGACGCGCCCAATCACCAGACGCTGCGCGTAACGCCGCTCCACAGCCGCTTCTACGTGGCGGCGATGGGCGTGCTGGGCTACGAATTGGATCCGGGGGAAATGGACGCTGAGCAGCGCCGGCAGGTACGCGGACAGATAGAGTTTTACAAGGCACACCGCCGATTGTTCCAGTTTGGACGGTTTTACCGCTGCTGCGCCCCGACGGGCGAGCGGCTGACGATGGTGGTCTCCCCGGACGGTACAGAGGCGGCCGGCGTACACTTTGCACTGCTCAATCAGCCCAATCCCGGTCAGGCGCCCCTCTATGCCCGGGGTTTGGAGGCGGAGCAGGTCTACGACCTCACCAGTCTCCTCGTTCCGACCAGCATCAAGGATTTCGGCTCGCTGGTGAATATGATGTCCCCCGTTCGGATCCGCAGCGGCTCACTGGTGGAGACGGTGGCGGACCGGTTCGTCAAACTGCCGCCGGATCAGCTGAAGCTGACAGCCTCGGGCGCCGCCTTTTGCCGCGGAGGGTTCTACCCGGTGCAGTCCTTCGGCGGCACGGGACTGGCGGACGGTACCCGCGTGATGAAGGATTTTGACAGCCGCCTTTACCTCTGGAAGAAGACGGAAGCAATATAAACGTGATGATGACCGCCGCCTGATAAGGCGGCGGTTTTTGTCGGGCATAGGGACTTCCTGTGGCGGCATACAGTAGCAGCGTGGAAAAAGGAGGAGTGGATATGATCTCTCTGGCGCTGCTGCTGCTCACCAACAGCCTGTTTTTATCACTGCATCTTTCGGGTAATCCCGGTTCGTTCCCCAAGCCGCTGTCGGCGCAGGAGGAACAGCTTTATCTGGAACGCTCCGCCGCCGGCGACATGGACGCGCGCAACAAGCTGGTGGAGCACAATCTGCGTCTGGTGGCGCACATTATTAAAAAGTATTATACCCAGTCGGATAACCAGGACGATCTGATCTCCATCGGCACGATCGGACTTATCAAGGCGGTCAATACATTTCGCGCCGACCGGGGGATTCGACTGGCGACCTATGCCGCCCGCTGCATTGAAAACGAGATCCTCATGTACTTTCGCGCCCAGCGAAAGCTCCAGGGAGAGGTATCGCTCAACGACACCATCGAGAGCGACAAGGACGGCGATTCCCTGTATCTCCTGGACGTGATCGGAACGGAGGATACCATGCTCTCCGATCTGCAGGATCGGGAGAACGGTGTCTTGATCCGCCGCCTGGTGGGGGAGTGCCTCACACCACGGGAGGCGGACGTGATCCGCCGCCGCTACGGTCTGGAAGGCCGCGTTCCCCAGACCCAGCGACAGGTCGCCGCCGCTTACGGCATCAGCCGCAGCTATGTGTCGCGCATTGAAAAAAAGGCGTTGGAGAAGCTGGAAAAGGAACTGCGCGGTCTGGTGGAGTAACCGCTTGGAAATATGGAGATAACGAGTGCCGCTCTCCCCAGAGCGGCACTCGTTGTCAAGCATATCACCTTCACGGCTATCAGTCGTCCCAACCTACGTTTTTTTCGCCCGTGACGCCGAAGGAAATGGCGTTTGCGCCGTATTTTCGGCGGATCTCCTCCATGGCGTCCTCAATTTTCTCCTGCCGGAGGTCCTGTTTTTGCTGTGCGCCGCCCAGCAGATCCATCTGTTCATACGCATCGGCGCTGTCGGTGATATACAACGCGGTGACCGTCAGCATGCGGATCGGTTCGGGCGCCTTCCACGCCTGCTCCGTCAACTCCACCGCCGCGTGATAGACGTCCTTCATCAAATGCGTGGGCGCGGCAAGACGCTTCTGGCGGCTGATCGTCTTAAAGTTGGCGGTACGGATCGTCACCGCTACGCCGCCGCAGTAGAGACCCTGCCGCCGCATGCGATCCACCACGCTGTCGGCGAGCAGGGACAATCCGGTACGTACCTCGTCCCAACGGGTGAGGTTTTGGGGAAACGTAGTGCCGTTGCCCACGGACTTCACCTGCTCACGCTGATGCTGGGGCCGCACCGGGCTGTGATCCAAGCCGTTGGCGTAGTCGTGGAGCTGCGAGCCCATCTTGCCCATCAGCGTCCGGAGCATCTCCCGCCGGCAGGCGGCAAGCTGACCGATCGTCTCCACGCCGTACTGCCGCAGAACCTTTTGAGCGGACTTTCCCACGAATAAGAGATCCCCCACCGGCAGCGGCCACACGATCTCCTGCCAGTTCTCCCGGGAGATCACGGTGGTGGCGTCCGGCTTTTTATAGTCGCTGCCCAGCTTGGCAAACACCTTGTTGAAGCTGACGCCCACGCTGATGGTCAGTCCCAGCTCCTGCCGGATTCGCTGCCGCAGACCGTCGGCAATGGCACGGGGATCGCCGCCGAACAGGTGCATGCTGCCGGTGATGTCCAGCCAGCTCTCATCAATGCCAAACGGCTCCACCAAGTCGGTATACTGCCCGTAGATCTCGTTGACCAGCCGGGAATACTGCCCGTACAGCCCGTGATGAGGCGGCAGCAGTACCAGAGAGGGACACTTCTTTTTCGCCTGCCAGATCGTCTCCGCCGTCTGTACGCCGGCGCGTTTGGCGTGCTCGTTTTTCGCCAGAATGATACCGTGCCGCGCGGCGGGATCGCCGGATACCGCCACAGGCAGATCCTGCAGCTCCGGGTGGCTCAACAGCTCCACCGACGCAAAAAAGCTGTTCAGATCACAGTGCAGAATCACCCGTTCCACGGCTGTTACCTCTCTCGTTCATTTGTTCTATTTGTTCTATTATACCATGTCTCGCGGTTCCGCGCAGCGGGAGCGAGACGGTATATATTGAATCAAATGTATAATAGCTGCCTTGCAGCTATTATATCACAAAAGTATTGCGTCGTAAACGCCGCGGCACGAAAAGTTCCAGCCAACAGGGGAGGCGCGCCTGCCAATCTTTTGTCCCACTTCCAAAAAACCGTTGACACGTTTGATACTTCGTGATATGATGTATTACGCGAGGGGAGGTATATGATGGATATGCAGTTAAAGCGCGGTCTGTTGGACGTATGTGTCCTGGCCGCCATCAAGAGCAAGGATTCATACGGCTATCAGATCATCAAAGACGTGAAGCCGTATATACAGCTGTCCGAATCGACACTGTATACCATTTTGAAACGGCTGGAGACGTCGGATATGCTGACGGTACGAAGCGCCGAGCACGGCGGCAGACTGCGAAAATACTATCACATTACGGAGCTTGGCTCAAAGCGGCTGGAGGATTTTAAGACCGAGTGGCAGGAGATCGTGGCGCTTTATCAGTTTGTAACCGGGGAGGAGGATAAAAAATGAACAAAGAAGTATTTCTCGCCCAACTGGAGGAAAGACTGTCCGGCCTGCCGGCAGACGATGTTGCGGAGCGTTTGGCGTTTTATGCCGAGATGATTGACGACCGGGTGGAGGAAGGGCTTTCCGAGGAGGACGCGGTAGCGCAGATTGGTCCGGTGAGCCGGATTGTGGAGCAGACAGTCGCGGAAATACCCATGGCAAAACTCGTTCGGGAGAGAGTGAAACCAAACCGCCGATTGCAGGCGTGGGAAGTCATCCTTTTGATACTGGGCTGTCCCATCTGGCTTTCGTTGCTGCTCGCCGGGTTTGCCGTACTTTTCTCCGCTTATATTGTCATATGGGCGGTGCTCATTTCACTGTGGGCGGCGGACACGGCGTGTGGGGTAGCGTCTGCCGGCGCACTGGCGGCAGGGATCGCGTGCGTTTGTCAGGGTGACGGCTTGCAAGGGCTGGCGATCATCGGCGCAAGTATTATGCTGGCAGGATTCTCCATTCTCCTGTTTTTCGCTTGCCGGGCAGCAACCGCAGCGGCTTTACATATGACAAGAGCAATCGCGCCGGGTATCAAATCCAGGTTTATCAGAAAGGAGAACGTCAGATGAAAAAGGCGGAAAAGGTTTGGCTGATCACAGCGGGTTTTCTTATTCTGATCGGGTTTCTTGTCTTTTTCGGCGTCATGGCGTCGTATCATTGGGATATTACGGCGCTGGACAACACGGAATATGAGACAAACACGGTAACAATACAGGAGGATTTCCAAAACATTTCCGTCTGTTCCGATACGGAGACCATTAATTTCTTTCCCTCGGACGATGGAAGCTGCCGGGTGGTTTTTTATGAAAAAAAGCAAGTGCAGCCCACGGCTTGCGTGCAGGACGGGACGCTTTCTATCGGTACGGTCGATACGCGGGAATGGTACGATTTCTTGATCCATTTCACCCTGTCCCTGCGGTCCCCCGGAATAGCGGTATACCTTCCGGCAACCGAGTACGCCTCTCTTGCGATAAAAGAAAGCACGGGAGATATTTCCATACCAAAGGATTTCACCTTTGAGACGATGGATATTTCCGCCGGCACAGGCGATGTATACTGCGGTGCTTCCGAGTCGGGTGAGATGCGTATATCCACGAGCACGGGCGATATCCGGCTTGCAAATGTGTCCGCCGGGGAACTGCACCTCTCCGTTTCCACCGGAAAGACGGCGCTGACGGACGTCTCCTGCCGAAATATTCACTCCACCGGCGGTACGGGCGATATTGCCATGGAAAACGTGGTTGCCGAGGAGATGATCTCCATCAAGCGAAGCACCGGCGATGTGCGTTTTGAACGGTGTGACGCCGCGTCACTGGAAATCGAAACCGATACCGGCGACGTGACGGGTTCCTTTAGCTCTGAAAAGGTTTTTATCGCACGGAGCGATACGGGGACTATCTCGGTGCCGAAAACCGTAAGCGGCGGCAAGTGCAGTATCACCACGGACACGGGTGATATCATCATCACCCTTTCGTGATTATAAAAGCGGCGCTATAATAAACCCGGCGTGACCGCAGAGGTTACGCCGGGTTTATTATCAATTCAGCAATTCCCTCACTTATGCAGCAGAGGGGACAGCGGCTTATAGATCAAAAAGCACAACAGCACCTCGATCAGCCCTTTTGCCAGCGTGAAGGGGACGTTAAAAATCAGCAGGCAGTTCAAGAGAGGATTGGCGGTGGGTATATGGGCTACGCCGCCCAGAATCGCCTCATACGCGGCAATGATAGCCTCCAGCGGGAAGTGGAGGATCACCACGTAGGCGGGATAGACAAAGAAATAGTTCAGCGGCAGGCAGACAAGCGCCATGGCGAGTGCGCCCAACAGCGCACCCAACAGCGCGCTGCGCCGATCTTTCCGGCGGTGGTATACCAATCCCGCCACCAGCGCGAACACGCCGCCCAGCAGGAAATTGCACAGCTCGCCTACCCCGGCGGAAGAGCCGAAGGGCAGGTGCAGCAGGTTCTTCACCAGTTGGATCACCACGCCCCACACCGGCCCCAGCGCGAAGGTACCCAGCAGAGCCGGCAGGTCGGATACGTCGAACTTGATAAAGCCCGGCATGACGGGAACAGAGAACTCCACAAACTGGAGTACCGCCGCCACAGCGGCAAGCATGGCGGCAACGGCGAGATAATGGGTTTTCGGTTTGGTTGACATAAAAAATACACTTCCTCTTGTATACAGTAAAACACCTTGCAGACCGTTGTCTTACAAGGTGTACTCATCAAAGAAAGTATCAGCCGTACACGCCTTCTCTCATCCAGACTGTCACTGTCGGTACCGGAATTGCGCCGGTTCGTGCGGCAAAAAGCCGCTCGCGGACTATACCGCCGGTGGGGATTTGCACCCCGCCCCGAAGACAAAATCATGCAGTTGTTTTCTGCCCTGTATCATACACCGTTTCCCCAAAAAAGGCAAGTCCTTTTTTGCCGCGCCAATGAAACCGCCATGCAAAAAATATTTATTGAAAAACAATAAATAACTATTGACAAACGATGAAACCGGGACTATACTGCGAACAGTAAGGGAAAGGAAGTGTTTCCATGAAAAAGAAAACCATGACCAATTTGCTCCACGCGATACTGGTGGTGGCGGTGCTGTTGGGCGCGGTGTTTTTCTTCGGCGTCGTGCCGCTGGCAGGGCGCGAGATACGACAGGCGAATCCGGAGTACGCATGGGCGTACCGGCCGTGCCTCATCTGGGCGTGGGCGTTTGCCGCGCCGATTTTCGCGGCGGTGATTCCCTGCTGGCGGATATTTTCCGGTATCGCCGCGCCGCAGGGGGCGTTTACGCGGCAAAATGCCCGATCACTGCGGCTGATTGCGTGGTTGGCGTTTGCCGACGCGGTAATCTTTCCGGCGGGCATGTTTACCGTCGCCTTTATGGGCGCCGGACAGCCGGGACTGACGGTGATCGTCACGCCGCTGGTCATTTTCTGTTGCATTGCGGTGGGGATCGTGGCGCTGGTGCTGGGACATCTGGTCAGTGACGCAGTGGCATTGCGGGAAGAAAACGATCTGACCATTTAAGAGGAGGGAGCAGGGTGATCGTATTTAATCTGGACGTGATGCTGGCGCGCAGGAAAATGAGCCTGACGGAGCTTTCCGAGCGTGTGGGGATCACCATGGCAAACCTGTCCATTCTCAAAACCGGAAAAGCGCGCGCTGTGCGGGTAGATACACTCAACCGCCTGTGCGCCGCGCTTGCCTGTCAGCCGGGCGACCTGCTGGAATGGAGGGCGGAGACAGAAAAGGCGCCGGAAGAATAAAAGCAGAGGAATCTGTTTTACAATGTGTGTCCCATTTGCTATAATAGAAGACAGTATACCGAAAAGAGAAAGGAATGAGCCTTTTTGGAAAGGAAACATCTGATAATCGCGTTGGTGGTCGTTGGGGTGCTGATGGTCTTGTCCCCGCTGGGCATGGACTATCTGTGGAAAAAGGCATTGGATTATACCCCCACTTTGGAGGAAAGCTGGGATCTTGTGCTGCCTGAGGACGCCGAAAGCGATACGCTCTACGGCATGGGCGGAAGTGCAACAGGTCCGTGCTACCATATCATCACCTGCAAGGATGCGTCGTATTTTGAGACGATGCTGCCGTGGAGCGACATCGACCCGGACACAATGGAGACTGCCAAAGAGTGGCTGGAAGAGCTGAGCCTGGACGAGGAAGTTTGCCCACAATGGGAGAATTGCCGCTTTTGGGAGCGTGACCGGGACGATGGCAGCCGTCTTTTTCTCTTTTGGGATCGGGACAGGATCTTGCTCCACGTACTGGAATATTTAGCGGAAGAGGCGTAATGGGAATTAGCTTTACAGTGCTTGGTATAGAGGGATAAGGAGAAAGACGGAATGCGGGCAAGGCAAATATCGTGCTGTTTCAGCGGCTACCGTCCGGACAAGCTGCCCTGGGGCGGCAACGAGGACGATCCCCGTTGCCGCGCCCTGCAGGAGCGACTGCGGCAGGTCATTGATGCGGCGTGCGCCGAGGGCTATCGGCACTTCATCTGCGGCATGGCGGACGGCGTGGATCTATACTGCTGCCGGATCGTGCAGGAGCTGCGCCGCGTCTATCCCATCACCGTGGAAGCGGCGGTGCCGTGTCCGCAGCAGGCGGATCACTGGCCGTCGGCGCGCCGGACGCAATATAAGATACTGCTGGCAAACTGCGATCAGGTGACGGTACTGCAGCCAAGCTATGACCGGCGCTGTATGATGCGCCGCAACCGCTATATGGTGGATCACGCCGCCATGCTGATCGCGGTGTTTGACGGTCAGCCGGGCGGCACCTGCCGCACGGTGGAGTACGCCATGGAACAGGGGTTGGACGTGGCGATCATTCCGCCTGTTATGCAAGAAGGAGACAAATAACAAAAACGATCGCCGGGACTGTTGTCCCGGCGATCGTTTTGTCGTCAGTCAATCGCCGTCACGGTGTAACCGGCGTCCTCCACGGCGCGGCGCAGCGCCGCGTCCGAAGCATCGCCCGTTACGGTGGCTGTCTTACTCTCCAAATCTACTCGAACCTCTACACCGGGTAGCGCACCTAATGCTTTTTCCACCCGGTCGGCACAGTGACTGCACATCATTCCCTCAATCCGAATCCTCTTTGTCATGCCCTGTATCCTCCTATAAAACAATATACAAAACTATTTACACAGTATAGTGATCTAAATACAACGCTTGGCAAAGATAAGGTATCGCAAACGGGGGCAGATGTCAAGGGTGATCAGCGTTTGTAGCCGGGCCGTGCGAGGAGCGCGGCAAGCAATCCGAACACCACCGCCGCGGCAATGCCGCCTGCCGTGGCGGTCAGTCCGCCGGTAAAAATGCCCAGCGCACCCTGCTCCGCCACCGCCTTGGCAACGCCCTTGGCAAGTGCGTAGCCAAAGCCGAGTAAGGGTACGGTGGCGCCTGCGCCGCCCCAATCGACCACATGTTGATATAATCCCACAGCTTGCAGTATCACGCCTGCCACCACGTACCCCGTCAGGATACGGGCGGGGGTGAGCTGTGTCCGGTCGATAAAGATCTGACCGACGGCACACAGCAGTCCGCCGCAGAGAAAAGCGTTGAGGTATTCCATCGTTCAATTCGCCTCCTTCGTGTGGGAAAATACCACCGCGTGGCAAATGGAGGGTATGCTCTCGCCCTGAAAGGACGAGGTGGGTGAGAGCAGCGCGCCGGTGGGCGCGAAGATCACGCGCTTCCACGTTCCGGATCGGATTCCTTTGAGCAAATAGCCGTTCAGTACGGCGGCGCTGCAGCCGCAGCCGCTGCCGCCGGCGTGCATATCCTGCTGATTGCGATCATACAGCATGAGACCGCAGTCAGTATAGTTCTCGCCCATATCAAAGCCGTCGCGTCCCATCAGCTCCGTTACCACACTGTGTCCCAGTTCACCCAGATCACCGGTGACGATCAGGTCGTAGTCGGCGGGGCGGGTATGCGTCTCACGGAATAGAGCGGAAAGCGTATCACAGGCGGCAGGCGCCATGGCGGCGCCCATGTTGTTCACATCGGTGATGCCCAGATCCACAATGCGTCCGCAGGTGACGTGGGTAAGATACGGACCTTCACCCTGACTTCCCAGCACACAGCAGCCGGCGGCGGTGGCAGTCCACTGGGCGGTGGGTGTGCGCTGACTTCCGTAGGGAATGGGCGTGCGGTACTGCCGCTCGGCGGTGCAGAAGTGGGAGGAGGTCACCGCTGCCGCCAGCTGCGCAAACCCACCGTCAATCAGCATGGCGGAAAGAGCCAGTCCCTCACCCATGGTGGAGCAAGCGCCGTAGATGCCATAGAAGGGAAGACCAAATTCCCTCAGCCCGAAGCTGGAGCCAATACACTGGTTGAGGAGGTCTCCGGCAAAAATATAGTCCAGATCGTCCGCCTGTAAACCGCCTTTTTCCAGCGCACGGCGTACTGCCCGGCTCTGCATGGCGGATTCCCCCTGCTCCCACGTCTTTTTACCGAAAAACGGATCATCGTCCAGCTCGTCAAAGTGGAGTGCCAGCGGTCCGTTGCCCTCCATGCGTCCGCCGATGTTGGCGTATGATACCACACTGGGCGCGTGTTTGAGATGCACCGTCTGCCGTCCCAGCCGTTTGGTTTCCATGTGTTTCACCTCGCGTCATTTTTTGGTAGTATGTCCTATCGGTTTGTAAATATGCGAAAAAACGGAGCAGAGAGACTCTGTTCCGTTGGATTTATTATTTTTGTGTAAGTATGGAAAGAAATCGCCCATGCAGTACGCAAGGGGTGGAAATGGCAGGGAAAAGGGAGTATACTATAAAAAACGTTTGAGGTGAACGACGATGGACGAGATACGCAGTTTCGGATATATTTGCCCCCGGTGCGGCAAGGCGGTCATGGCGGCGCGCAGCGCATTCGCCCTTTCCGCCGCGGCGGCGCGTATCGAGTGCGAATGCGGCAAGTCGGAGCTGGACGTGGAGACGGACGGGGTCAAGTTTCGTTTAAACGTACCCTGCGCCCTGTGCGGCGGCACTCATACGGCGGAATGCAGCGCCGAGGCGGTACTGCATGGTCGGGGGATAGGACTGGCCTGTCCCGAGACAAAGCAGATCTGCTGCTATGCGGGGGAGCCGGAACAGGTACGCCGCGCCTTGGAGGAGCTGGCGGTTCGATCGGAAAAGGAAAAAGCCGCCGGGGAAGAAGCGTTTACAGACAACGTAATCATGTATGAGATCCTCTCGGAGCTGCGGGACATCGCCGCCCGGGACGGCATCTCCTGCACCTGCGGCAGTCGAGACTATGCCATGCAGGTGCGCCGATCCGCCGTGGATCTCACCTGTAAGCGCTGCGGCGGCAAGCTGCGTCTGGGCGCCGCCACCGACGAGGATCTGGACGCGCTGTGCTGCCAGATGACACTGACCATCAAGGGCGTTTCGTGAGTGGGCATCGTTATTCCCACGTCGACCAGACTTCCGGGCAGTAGCCTACTGTTGCTTGCCGTCCGTTGCGGACGATGGGCGCGCGAAACAGCCACGGATGCTCCAGCAGTGCCAGTTCTGCGTCCTGGGGCGTGCGGTAGTCCATGTAAAGCTCTTTATAATCGCGGCAGTCCCTGTCTACCAGCGCGTCATACCCCACAGCGGCTTTCACGCTGCGGTATTCGCCGACGCTCAAGCCCTTGGTCCGCAGGTCGATGTACTGGTATTTGATCCGCCGCTCCTTGAACCACCGCTCGGCTTTTTTGCTGTCAAAGGATTTGCTTGATCCAAAGATTTGAATATTCATAATCATTACTCCTTATGGGGATAATGGAGGGACAGCGCTATGGAAGAAAAAGTCCGTCAACTCAAAGAGCTGGCAGACAGCTCGGATAACATCGTGTTTTTCGGCGGGGCAGGCGTGTCAACCGAGAGCGGCATACCGGACTTTCGCAGTGTGGACGGGCTGTATCATCAGCAATATGCCTATCCGCCCGAGGTGATACTGAGCCACCGCTTTTATATGCGGCATACAGAGGAGTTCTTTGCCTTCTACCGCGCCAAAATGCTCTGTCCGGACGCCTTGCCCAATGCGGCGCACCGGAAGCTGGCGGAATGGGAACAGGCGGGAAAGCTGAAGGCGGTCATCACACAGAATATCGACGGTCTGCACCAGAAGGCAGGAAGCCGGGAGGTATTGGAGCTCCACGGCAGTGTGTTACGCAACTATTGCCGGCGGTGCGGACGTTTTTACGGCATGGACGCCATACTGCACAGCACCGGCGTGCCGCGCTGCACCTGCGGCGGCGACATCAAGCCGGACGTGGTGCTCTACGAGGAAAGTCTCGATGAGGACGTGATGGCGCAGGCTATACACTATATCCGTCACGCGGATATGCTTATCATCGGCGGCACGTCGCTGGCGGTGTATCCGGCGGCGGGACTGGTGCGCTACTACGGCGGCAATAAGCTGGTTGTCATCAACAAAGGCGCGGTGGACGTGGACGCCGATCTGGTGATCGATGCGCCCATCGCTCAGGTGCTCAGCCAAGTATAGCACGGTCGCCACGCCGCCGCAAGGGCGGATAAAAGCCTCAGCGGCAGCGCGCGGGGATCGGATCGGCGGCTCAGTTAGTGCGTGACACTTTTTGACGATTCCTGTAAGATCATTTCAATCTTTATAGAGGAAATAAAAAATACGGAGGGCATCATGTTTTGCAACAAGTGTGGGAATCAGATTCCCAATGAGGCGTCGACTTGCCCGGTCTGCGGCGCGCAGACCGAATTTACATCGTTTTCCAGAGTAGAACCGCAAACAACTGTTGAACTGCCGATGAAATGGCACAAATTCCTTGTCTATTTCGCACTGTGGGCGGGAGCGGCTGTCAATCTTTTTAACGGAATCACCACCATGAGCGGCGGTCATTACGAAGGATACACCTCAATGGTGTATGCTGTTTTCCCGAGCTTGAAAACGCTGGATACGATCTGCGGCCTGCTTATGATAGGTTTAGCTGCTCTCGGCGCCTATGCGGCGTACAGCCTGCTTAAGTTTAATGTAGGCGCGCCGCAGAAACTGATGTATTTGTACATTGCCGCTGCCGCTGTCGAAGTCATTTATTGCATCGGGGCTATTTCCATCCTTTCTGGATATGCTGATACCAGCTCCATCCTGACTCCCCAAGTGATCGGATCTGTGGTGGCGAGTGTTGCCATGATTTTTGTGAATAAAGCGTATTACGAGAAGAGAGAGCACCTGTTTGTCAACTGAGTTCCTCTTACATGAAAGAAAAAGACGAGGGGCACGATGACACTCACCTTTTTGTCCGTTTTCCGTGAGCATACCAGTATTTTCCCTGTCGGGGAGCAGGGGATCTGCCGGATCAAAAAAGAGGTTGAAAGCGTTTTCTCCGACGGCTTGATGTGCGTTGCGAGTGATGCTACATAAAACATGGGAGGCGATATAGATGAAATATAGCCGATTTGTTTGGTTGTTCGTTGTGTTGTTGATTCTGACACTCGTGCCTGCAACCGCATATGCCGAGACGTACCAGTTGGACGATGCGGATATGAGTATTGTCGTAGACGATACCGTGTGGTACGTTTTTACGCGGGAGAATATTGAGGACAACGCGGAATTAGAGGAACTTGGTCTTTCCTATGATTCAATGCACAGTATCCTGCATGATAATCAAGCATATATGGACGCAATCCTCTTTTTTGAAGACGGAGAATATGTGGAATTGTTTCTTAGAAAAAAGCTGCTGGACGTCGATGTGGGGAATTTATCCAATTATAGCGATGAAGAAGTGTTGGAGTTTGCAAAGGCTTACGCCGAGCGGCAAAATGCACAAGAGTATTCCGTCTATAAAAATCGGTACAAATTTGCCAAAGCAGAGTATACGGACACCGTAGAATACGAGGGTTCTCAGACGGCCTATAACATTTGTGAGTTTTTGACGATTGTAAATAACGAAAACTATACATTGACATTCCAATCGACATCACAGCTTAGCGATTCCCAATACGAGGAAATCATACGCATTGTGGACAGTGTACGGTTTGATGTTGATACTTCTACAAAAGACGGAAGCGAAACCTCGGCAAACAACAGGGACGCGGTTTCCGCAGAGGAGAAGGTCAGAACTTCTTTTTGGAATAATGTTATCACCAAAGCAATTGGAGGTGCCATGGTCGGCGGTATGCTTGGGGCAATTGGCGGCATATTGGGGAAAAAGAGAAAAAGTAGTAGAAAAGATGAAACTGTGCCTATGGGCGATGCAAGAAAGTTATAAACTGTATTTACTTAATCAAGAGCGGTGAAAATTTCATCATTATAGGTGGTAGAGTTTTAATTCTGACAGTATAAAACTCCTTGCCTTACAGATACTAACAACACAAATCTGTAAAGCAAGGAGTTTTTGCATATATGAAAGCCACAGGAATTGTTCGCAGAATTGACGACCTCGGCCGGGTCGTAATCCCCAAAGAGATCCGCCGCACCATGCGTATCCGCGAGGGTGACCCGCTGGAAATATACACCACGCGGGAGGGCGAGGTCATTTTTAAGAAGTATTCCATGATCGGCGGGCTGGAGGACTTTGCCGCGCGGTTTTGCGATACGCTCAGCCGCAGCACTACCTTCACTGCCGCTGTGACAGATCGTGACACTGTGATTGCCATTACCGGAGCGGGAAAGCGGGAGCTGCTGGGCAAGCAGATCTCCGCGCCGCTGGAAAAGATGATGGAGGATCGCGGCATGTATCGCTACGACGGCACCGGCAGGTCGATCCCGGTTTCCGACGCCGTGGAAGCCTTTTCCGTGGCGGTGGCGGCACCCATTCTGTGCCAGGGCGATGTGCTGGGGCTGGTGCTGTTTCTCTCCGCCGACGAAAAAGTACCGGGCGACGCCGAATACAAGCTGGCGGAGACGGTAGCCGCTTTTTTGGGCAAGCACATGGAAGCGTGAGCGGACGGTGTAAGTATCCGATGAAAAGAGGCACACTGCTGGGTGTCTCTTTTTGTATGAAGAAAACCACTCGCCTAGCGAGTGGTTTTCTTCATACAAAAAACCTCTTTTGCCCCGGTAGACAAAAGAGGTTTCTTTCTTGGCGCAGTGGGAGGGATTTGAACCCTCGTGGCGCTTTTGACGCCAACACGATTTCCAGTCGTGCTCGTTATGACCACTTCGATACCACTGCATTTTTTATCTGTGACCGTCCGCGGCACAGCATAGGTTATTATACCAAATATCCCTTGCTTGTCAAGAAAAAATCCGAAAAAGGGGAGGAAAATTTGATGCAGCAAGAGGGACAGAGGCGGAGGGCTATCAAAACTGTTGCAAAGAAGAGAGGACGTTCCCGGAGTGGGAGCGTCCCCTCTTTTTCAGTGTATCATACGGTTGACGTCGTTGATTGCCTGATCCACAGCGTTACCCATCCGCTGCATGGCTTTGCCGACAGTGGTTTTGCGGATCTTCGGTCGGGGCGAGACAACCATATCCATCATCACGCCGGCTACCATGCCGACGCACATGCCCTTTGCAAATGCGGGCAAATTCATGTCGATCACTCCTTTTCGTCACACTGATAGTATGGGCGCGGCGGCAAAAAAAACACGCTGTATTTCTTGCCAAATCAGGAGAAATGCGTATAATAAAAAACAACGATGATGCAAGCGAAAAGGAGTTTATCATGTCGATCGCAAAGCTGCAAGAGATGATTCGCCGGAGAAAGACGCCGCTGGCACTGTACCTAAATCCCGAGATGGAGCGCATTGATTCGCCGGCGGCGGCGGAGTCTTTGCGCCTTCACGGTGAGAAGCTACTGGACGCGGCGGCAGGACTGCTGCCTGCTGCTGTGCTGGACGCCGCCGCCTATCTTCGCTATGGCGCGGCAGGGCTGGACGTGCTTGCCAATCTGGTAAGCACGGCGCAGGCGAGGGAGCTTTACAGCATCGTGGACTGCCGGGGCGCTCTTGCCGAACAGTGGCTATCGGCGTTGCCGTCGGCGGACGCGGTGACGGTACTGCCGTATCTGGGGAGCGACGCCTGCGCCGCGCCGCCGGATCGGGCGGTATTTGCCGCCGTCAGCACGGCGAATCCTTCCGCCGGAGAGATACAGCAGCTCCGCGCCGGAGACCGGCCGCTCTATCTGGCGGCGGCGGAGCAGATGGCGCGCCGCGGCGCAGGGATACTTTTGGAGAGCAGTTACTCGCTGGATATCCGCGATATGCGCCGGCGGCTTGGCAAGGCGTTTCTCCTTTTGACGAACTGTACCGCCGAGGCAGCCTCCTACGCTTTTGACGACTACGGACACGGCGCGCTGGCGGCGGATCGGGGACTGCAATACGCTCCCGACGCGCCGGCGGCGATCGCCCGGGCTGTGACGGAGTGGAAGAAATGGGTCACGGTGGTGTGATCGGTAACAGGCGGTATACCCAATAAAAATGAGCACTTGACAGGAAAAAACCGTCAGGTGCTCATTCTTTTTGTGCAATACATTATGCCAGAAACTGCGCCGCGCCAACCAGCAACAGACCCAGGACAAAGAAGGCAAGCAGCAGACCCAACGTGCCGAGCCAGAAACGCTTGGCGCCCAAATGCGGGTAATTGAGAAACGGATAGGGGTAGAGGAGGCTGGTATGACCGATGGGCTTGCCCGTTTTGGCGCGGAGCATGGCGAATACGAAATACGCCGTCGGGATAATCAGCCACAGCGCGGCGCTTTGCACCGTCAAGTCGGATTTATCCGCCCACAGCAACCATTGCGCCAAGGTTGACAACGGCACTATATAGTGTACAAGAATGTTGCCGATGCGGTCGTCCGCACCGTCTGCAAAGGAGATCCCCTTGCGCCGGACATAGGGGAGCAGGACGAAGTGGTAGATGAGGTGGGTGACCCAGATGCACAGCGTCATCAGCAATGCCGCCGTGGAGGAGGACAGCAGGCGGTACGCGCCGCCATTCGGGCGGAAAGAGGCAATCCACAGCGTCCATTCATACAGCAATAGCAGGAGGTTACTGAGATTGGTATAAAAGCAAAACATACCCGCGCGAATCCGTCCCGTGCGTAAAAGGGTGGAGTGAAGCAACAGTCCCGCACTGCCCAGTATGGCAATCACCAGCGCGGAGAGGGCGTAGGCGGTCACACTCTCATCTCCTTCAATAGAGCGATCTCGGCGGCGTAGCCGGGTAGATCGTTAGGCGTTTCCAGCACCATGGGAAGATCGCGCAGCGCCGGGTGATTTACGATCCGCCGGAAGCCCTCCAGTCCCAGATACCCTTTTCCGATACAGGCGTGGCGATCCTTATGGGCGCCCACGGGGTTGAGGCTGTCGTTGACGTGGACGGCGCGGAGGCGTTTTAGACCGATCACCCGGTCGAACTCCGTCAGCACGGCGTCGGGATCGGCGGCAATGTCGTAGCCGGCATCGCTGACGTGGCAGGTGTCCAGACACACGCCCATATGCTCCGTGCGTGTGACGCGATCGAGAATTTCCCGGAGTTCTTCAAACCGTCCGCCAATCTCCGAGCCTTTGCCCGCCATGGTCTCCAGCAATACGGTGGTCTGCTGATCCGGGCGCAATATGGCGTTGAGCGTCTCTACAATGAGATTGATCCCGGCCTCCACACCTTGTCCCGTATGACTGCCGGGGTGGAAATTGTAGAGATTGCCGGGCAGATGATCCATGCGCCGGAGATCGTCCTCCAGCGTTATGCGGGCAAACTCCCGCGTATGCTCGTCCTGAGAGCAGGGGTTGATGGTATACGGCGCGTGCGCCACCAGTGTACCGATGCCGTGTTTTGATTGCAACGCTAAAAAAGCGGTGATATCCTCCGTGTCAAGGGATTTTGCTTTACTGCCTCTGGGGTTGCGGGTGAAAAACTGGAACGTGGTCGCGCCGATGGACAGCGCCGTTTCACCCATGGCGAGAAATCCCGCCGAGGCGGAGAGGTGACAGCCGATATAGAACATGGAAAAGACCTCCTTTCAGATTCGGAAAGTGGAGCAGTCGCAGCCGTGGGAATTGACGGTGACGACGCCGTAGGTGGGGGTGGCATGGATACCGCCTACCGTGCCGGGATTGAGAACGTGCAGCGCGCCGTCAAAATCCACCAGCGGGCGGTGGGTGTGACCGAACAACAGCACGTCGGCGCCGCATTCCCGGGCGGCGTATACCGCCCGATGCAAACCGTATTTTACGCCTCGGGTGTGTCCGTGCAGTAAAAAGAGCCGTACGCCTCCCAATTCGATGCACTTTTCCGCCTCATCACAGCAGCCGTAGTCGCAGTTGCCGGGTACGGCGGTCATAGGGACGGAGGGAAAGCGCCGGGCAAGCCGCCGGGCGTCCTGTATGCAGTCGCCCAGGTGAATGATGTGATCCGGCTCCGTCAGTTCCACGCAGCGTTCCATATTCTCCATGCGTCCGTGGGAATCCGAAAATACCAATATGCGCATTGTTGACGCTCCTGCAAAGAAGAATTGCTCTTTATTATAGCACGAAAACAGTTGCAAACGCCAGCTTTTTCCGCTACAATAGGGAGAAAGTTTCGGGGGGCGGGAGAAGATGGACGGCATTGTGGAGTTAGACGTACACGGCATGACGGTCTATCAGGCGCGCATTGCCATCGATGCGACGCTCCGCCGCGCAACGATCGGCACTTACCGTATCCGCGTGATTCACGGCTATCACGGCGGCACCGCACTGCGGGATCTGGTGCGCAAGGAGTACGCCGGGAAGGTACGGCGGGTGGAGCTGGGACTGAATCCCGGAAGTACCGATCTGGTACTGCGAGAGTTTTAGATAGCGAAAAAACAGGAAAGGGGATATACACGTGAAACCGTATAGTGAGATGACACTGGAAGAGCGGCGGGCGGAATATGCCGCCGTTACAGCGAAATATGAGGCGCAAAAGTCCAAGGGACTGCATTTGAATATGGCGCGGGGAAAGCCGGGACGAGAGCAGCTCAATCTGGTGACGGATCTGTGCGGTGTGCTGTTGTCGCCGGAGGATTTCATCAGCGACGGGATTGACAGCCGGAATTACGGCAACGTAGACGGACTGCCTGCCGCCAAGAGGCTCTTTGCCGACATTCTGGGCTGTCGACCGGAGCAGTGCTTCGTGGGCGGGAACGCCAGCTTGCAGTTGATGTACGACGCCGTGGCAAAGGCGTACAGCAACGGTCTGCTCCATTCGCCCACGCCTTGGAGCAAGCTGGAGAAGGTGAAATGGCTGTGTCCCGCACCCGGTTACGACCGGCATTTTAAGGTAAGTCAGAGCTTCGGTATGGAGCTTATCACCGTGCCTATGACCGCCGACGGACCGGATATGGACATCGTGGAGGAGCTGATCCGCGATCCGGCGGTGAAGGGCATGTGGAATGTGCCTAAGTTCTCCAACCCGCAGGGAATCGTTTACAGCGACAAGACGATCCACCGTCTGGCGGCGATGAAACCGGCGGCGCCGGATTTTATGCTCATGTGGGACAACGCCTACTGTATCCATGAGTTTGACTGCGAGTTTCAACCGTTCGTCGATATACTGGCACTGTGCGATTCTTACGGCAACGGCGATATGGTCTACGAGTTTGCCTCTACTTCCAAAATTACCTTCCCCGGCGCGGGCGTGGCGGTGATGGCGACCAGCGAGGACAATCTCCGCTATCTGATACCGATTATCAACATTCAGACCATCGGCTACGACAAGATCAATCAGCTCCGTCATGTGCGCTATTTGAAGGACAAGGAACACACCCTGGCAC
>JAFZRS010000016.1 GCA_017619715.1 Oscillospiraceae bacterium
CACACGTTCATGCCGACCGCCTTATAGTTCCGGCTGTCTACCGTGGTGACCACGCGCAGCTTGGTCGAGGCATCATTTTCATTGGTGCCGGAGGTAAACTGATACTTTACCTGCAGCACATCTTCGTCCACGAACTTGGGATATGCCGTTTCCACATTAGACGGCTCCGTATACGTGTCGTCCGTGTAGTAGCCGGCAAAGAGCTTGCCGTCTTGTGTAGGCGCTTCCGCCCACGCCGTCTGTACGCCGACGCTGCACAGGGAAAAGATCATAACCAGCGCCAACACAGCACTTAATAGTTTCTTCATCTGCTATGCTCCTTTCATTTTCTTCATGAAATTCGAGGGGTAGCTTACAATTCGCCGCCGTCCGCACCGGGGTCTTCTTCCTCGTAGGTCAGCGTGCTGGTACGGATAATGTTGGTCTCCAACATCTCTATCTCCAGCTCGGGGTACTGATAACGCCGTTTCATGGGTTTTCCTCCTTTCTTATGACCTGTCAGGCTCATATTATTTTTGCTGCTTCTTATATCTATCACATGTTTCACCGGGCTTTGCCCGGAAACAAGCAATTTTATTGCGTACTGGCAAGCTGACCCAGATATTTTGTGTTCCAAATGGGGTTGCCCAGTGCCAGGCGAAGATTTCGCGTTATGTCATACACTTCCACGCGGTAAAACTTGTGATCCTCCGCGCGCAGGGCGACATAGGTGGGTTCTTGGCAGGAGATCTCGCGGCTGTATACGATCTCCTCGTCCGCCCACACGTCCAGGCGGTACTGATGCTCGACATTGCGTACGCTCTTGTGGAATTTCCCCACGCCGATCACCAGACGCTGGCGGGTAAAATCGCATTTGCCGCCCATCAGTGTCTCGCCTATGCACATGCGGATACCGACGGGTCCGGCGGTATAATCGCCCTGCCGGAGATGCTTTATAAAGCACGCGCTGGTCTTTTCCTCGGCATAGATGCTGGTGAGCGCCCAGTCGTGGGCGCAGCCGTGCAGATCGCCGCCGGCGCTGACCCACATGCGCTTGCCTTTGCGTAGGAGATGACGCCAAATCTCGTAGTTCTCCTCCGTCTCCTGGCGGTCAAGGCTTATGTAGGGCACTTCAATACCGATTTCGTCACGGATCGCCCAGTCGTCCGCCGTACTGTCGTACTTTTTCCCGCTTCCATAGGACATGCTCGACGGATGGGGAAAGACAAAATGCCCTCCGTGGCGCTTCACCGCGTCGATGACCTCACCCAACCGCTCCTTTGTAAAACGCGGGTAGCCGAAGTGTCCTTCCACGCCGCCGGTGAACTCATACTCCGGAAACTCCTCCAGCAGAGCTTCCAGTTGCTTGGGATCGGAGAAGATCATGTTGTAGTGGATCGTACCGAGCTTTTCGCCGCTTGGCTTGAACACCTCCGCACCCGGCTCCGTACCGCCGATGAAGATCGTGTTATCCCATTCCGGCAGGTACATGTGGCGCACCTGCTTGTGATCCAGAATCGCCGCAAAGTCCATCTCCTGCGCTTCCAGCGCACCTTTCCAGTGCTCCAGCGTTCTTCCGCCGTCGCTGGTGCCGCCGGTGTTGGCGTGGTCGTGCAGCTCGCCCTGATAAATGGAGCGACCGGCATACAGTGCTTCAAGTTGTGCTACGTCCCGCTCTGTCACCTTCATACACCTCTTGTCTACTCAGCCTCTACCGTTCCGGCACGTCCGCTGTTATCCCTTCAAAGAACCCATCATAACGCCCTTTTCAAAGAACCTCCGCAAGAACGGATACAAGATAAGCATGGGGAGCGTGGAGACGATTACCAGCGAATACTTCATCAGAT
This sequence comes from Oscillospiraceae bacterium, assembly GCA_017619715.1. Classification (GTDB taxonomy): domain Bacteria; phylum Bacillota; class Clostridia; order Oscillospirales; family Oscillospiraceae; genus Vescimonas. The sequence continues at coordinate 1,827 of JAFZRS010000016.1, forward strand.
CCGCCGCCGACGCCAGTTTTTCCGCCACCTCTATATCCGTTATGTTGCTGATATCCACCTTGGCCGCATTCAAGATCTCTCGCACCACCAGCTGCAGCGGGTAATACTCTCTGCTGCGCAGATAGATCATCGGCGTAAAGTAGTCGTTCCACTTTCCCACCAGCGCATAGAGCAAGATCACGGAGATGGACGCCTTGGACAGGGGGATCACCACCTTAACGAGATACCCTGCGTCCGATATGCCGTCTATCCTCGCCGATTCCAGAAGCTCCTGAGGAATCGTGCTTTGGAAAAAGGTTCGCATGATAATGATGTGGCTGATGCTCACGGCGCCGCTGATAATCAACCACAAGCGTGTATTTACAAGCCCTAAATCAGAGATCAGAATATAGGTAGGAATCAAACCGCCGCTGAAGACCATCGCCACCAGGAGCATCTTCTGCACAAAGCCTTTGCCTAAATAGTCCCTTCTGGAAAGGGGATACGCGCAGAAGATGGTCATGAGCAGATGGATCGCCGCGCCCACGCCTGCATACAAAAGCGTATTGGCATATCCGACCCAAACCATTTTGTACCTGAAAACCAACTCATAGCCGGTCAGGCTGGGTTCTACCGGCCACAGCAGCACCTTACCGCTGGAAACCGCCGTGCCGGAGGAGAAGGAGCTGGAAATAATGTAAATGCACGGGTACGCCACCACTATGAGCCAGATGGTTGCAATAATCGTCAGGATCACGTTGAACGTGCGATCCGACATGCGGTTGCTTTTATATCCCATGGTTCTCCTCCCTCCTTTCAGAACAGGGAAATCTCATTGTCGGTGGCTTTGCGCACCGTAAAGTTTACGCTGAGCAGCAAAGCCAGATTGATAACCGTGTTGAACAGGCCCACGGCGGCGCCGTAGGAGAAGCTGCGGAAGCTCGACATACCCACCTTGTAAACGTAGGTAGAGATTACTTCGGATACCGACGTGTTGAGGGGGGACTGCAGCAGATACGCCTTTTCAAAGCCGACGGCGATGACCTGCGTGCAACGCAGGATGAACTGAATGGCAATGGTGGGGAGAATGGCGGGAATATCCACGTGCCACATACGCTTCAATCGGGAGGCGCCGTCGATCTGCGCCGCCTCATGAAGCTCCGGGGACACCGAGGACAGCGCCGCCATGTAAATAATGGAGCTCCATCCCAGCGTTTGCCACACACCCGACCACACATAGATGTGGCGGAATGCCTGCGCCGAAGCCCGGAAGTCCACCGGGTAACCAAAGCCGCCCAACATACGGTATACATTTCCGTAAATGCCGCTGACCGGGCTTAAGAGCATGGAGATGATACCTACCATTACGCTAATGGAGATAAAATGGGGAATATATGCCACCGTCTGCACTACCTTGGTGTATCTTTCACTTTTGATGGCGTGCAGGATCAGTGCAAAAATGATGGGGAGCGGAAATGTCGCCAGTGAATACAGCGACAGGATCAGCGTGTTGGAAAACACCTGCCCGAACTGATAGTTGGACAGAAACTGTTCAAACCATTTCAGTCCTACCCACTCGCTCCCCATAATACCGTGGAGGGGTCGGTAATCCCGAAATGCCACCTGTACGCCGTACATCGGGATAAAATGGAAAACCAGAAGATACGCAACCGGCAACAGCACGAACAGGTGCAACTGCCACTGTCGCTTAAACAGTCTCCACCATCTCTTTCGCTTCACTTGACTTATCTCCTTCATACGCTCTCCTCTCCTATCGCGCCCTTTGGATCCCAGAAACGGTGTACGCCGCTTCTGGGATCCGTTTTAACTTTTACTGCGTTCTCTCTCATTCATGCAGCTTCACTCTGCCGACTCGTCAAAATACGCGGGGACCGGCACATCGTCCGCTCTGACCACCCATGCGGCAGTGAAATCAAATCCGTACGGTGTGAGTGTAGCCTGCGCGGCAGCGGCTTCAAGTGCGGACGGAGCTACGGAAGTCGCAGCGCCGCTGGAGGGCCAGATCTTGACGTCACTTTCTCTTGCGGACAGAACACACCGGACGTTGACAGTGCCTGTCACTTGCGATCCAACGGGGTTGAGCGTATTAACGAAGCTGTTGAGGCAGTTGGAAATGTTCACCGTGGGAGCGCCGCTACCGCGAGATCTTCCCACGAAGATACCCTGAACGCCGCCTGTTGCTGACGCGCTACCCTCGTTCCAGCAGCCCGTAATGTTCACCACGGTGGACGAGGCAGTCGTTTCAACCAGGCCTACCATGCTGCCCGTTCCCACGTCCGAGCTGGACACGGTGCCGCTGCTCTTGCAATTCTCAATGGTCAGCGTTGTGTTGGCGCTGTTGGCGGCTTGACCCAGGATGCCGCCGACATAATAGCCGGAGCCGGTCACAGTGCCGTCAAAGTGCAGACCGGAGTACGCGACGCTCGTTCCGCCGTCAAAGTAACCGACCATACCGCCGATGGCAGTAGCCTTGGTACCCGCCGTTACGATGATAGCGTTGCTGTAAATGTTCTCGAAGTTTCCGTCGCCGTTACCGGCAATACCGCCGATCCTCGCGCCCTGTGAATAGATGTAGCTATTCTCCAGGCGGAAGTTCTTGACCGTGGACACGCCGCTCGTTGCGGCAAACAGACCCAGATACAGATTGCCCGTAGTGGCGCCGGTATTCTGATACAAGCCGGAAATGGTGTGTCCGTCACCGTCGAAGACGCCCTTGAAGTACAAGGAGGTGGAACTGATGGACTTCCACTGGATCGGCGTGCCGCCCTTTCCGTCGGTGAAGCCTTCGGTACTGGCGGTAAAACCCGGGTTCAGATCGATGTCCGCACCCAGCTTGATGGTCTTGCCGGCAAAATTGTTGGTCCGAGACAACTCGGCAAAGCCGTACAGATCGCCGGCGTCATTGAGCACGTAGGAGCTTGCGCTCTCATCATACCAGTCTACGTTGGGGATCACGTCAGCAAAAGCCATCGGTACGGGATAACCAACCTGGACCGCCCAATCCGTCTCAAAATCGAAACCGTACGGTGCGGCTGTGAGTGTTTTCTCCGCGGTAAAGCCTGTAATGCTCGCCAGAGAAATGCCCGGCACGTTGGGGCCGGCGCCGCCGCTGCTTTCATTCCACATATTGGCAACAGAGTCTCGCACAGACAGAACACGCTGGCAGGTGACGGTACCTGTATTTAGTGATCCGACGGGGTAGTTCGGAATATTGTAGCTGTTGAGGCAGTCGGAAATGTTCACCGTGGGAGTACCGTTTTGAGTCCGTCCCACAAAGACGCCACAGTTACTGGGTGCCGACACCGTGCCGCTGTTCCAGCAACCTGCAATATTCACCGTTACGGACGACTTAGTCGTATTAACGATACCTACCATGCCGCCCGCTACCGCATACGAGGTCGACACGGCGCCGCTGTTGCGGCAATTCTCAATGGTCAGCGTTGTGTTGGCGCTGTTGGCGGCTTGACCCAGGATGCCTCCGATCCAATAGCCATCTCCCGTCAAGGTGCCGCCAAAGTGCAGATTGGAATACGTGACGTTCTTTTCTCCGTCAAAGTAGCCGATCATGCCGCCGACTATACCGGCATCTCTACTCCCCGTTACGATGATCGCGTTGCTGTAAATATCCTGGAAGTTTCCGCAGCCATCACCGGCAATGCTGCCAAACCTCATGCCATTTGAATAGATGAAGCTGTTTTCCAAGTGGAAGTTCTTGACCGTTGACACACCGCTTGTTGCGGCAAACAGACCCAGATACAGATTGCCCGTATTGGCGCCGGTATTCTGATACAAGCCGGAAATGGTGTGTCCGTCACCGTCGAAGATGCCCTTGAAGTAGTTGGAGGTGGAACCGATGGACTTCCACTGGATCGGCGTGCCGTCTTTCCCGTCGGTAAAGCCGTCGGTGGTGGCGATAAAGCCGGGGTTCAGGTCAATATCCGCGCCCAGCTTGATGGTCTTGCCGGCAAAATTGTCGGTCTGGGACTGTTCGGCAAAGCCGTACAGATCGCCGATGTCCTTCAGGATGTACGGATCGCTCTCCGTTCCCGCCGCTTCATACATCCAGCTAAAGTCGATCATCTTATCCTTGTTCGCCAGACTGGGAGCGATGGCGGCAAAGGACTTCAGGATCGGCGTACCCGATTCGTCTGTCTCCGCCGTTCCTTCATCGTCCACTACGACCGCCCAATACCGATCGAAGTCAAGAACCGTCCACTGATATCCGTCGTAGCCCTTGATGGTATCGACGGCGACCTGTTTGATCGTACCGGTCTGATTGCCGGAAGAACCGCTGGAAACGCGCTTGCAGCTCTCCGCTGTGGCATATACACCCGACACCTTGATGGTGCCGTCCGCCCAACCGTAGATCGCGCCGAAGCCGACGTTTCCGTCCGCCGCCTTTTGGCTAACCTTCACTTCGCCCACGTTGAGACTTTGCTCCAATACAACGTGTACGTTCTCCCAAATATGACCGATGATACCGCCTGACACCGGGACAATCAGCGACGTTCCGTCTGTCTTTTGGTTATAGGTATATGCCGTGGCATCCACAACGCCTGTATGCAGGCAGTTCTTCATGCTTCCCGTCTTTGCCGCGTACAAGCCGATGATACCGCCGGTATCTCTTGCGCTGGTGGAATTGCCGGTAGCCGTCACGGTACCGTCAAACCAACAGTTGTTGATAGTCACGCTGTCACCGTGCAGCTGTCCGAACAAACCGCCTACACGCGCGCCGGCGCACAAAACGGTCGCATTGCTGTAAATCGTATCGAACGTGCCGCCTTTTCCGCGTCCCACGATACTGCCGGTATCCGCGCCCGCCGCATTGATGTAGCTATTTAACAGGCTTACGTTTTTGATCACGGCGGTCGTCGTAGTTTCCGCGAAGAGTCCGCCAAACCTCTCGTCCGTCTTGAGGTAGATGCCGCTGATGCTGTGCATCTGCCCGTCAAAGGTTCCGGCAAACGGCTTGTTGGTACTTCCGATCTGCGTCCAGTTATAACCCGGATGCTTCATATCTTTGTTAACAACAATGTTTGCTCCTAATTTGACGGTTTTGCCCTTAAAGTCAATCTCTTTGGAAAGATCTGCAAATCCGAAAAGATCTGCCGAATCTTTCAGGACGTACTCCGTCTTGCTTGCATCGTACCAACTGTTATCGATCATCTTTTCGATCCCTGCGAGGCTCGGTATCGAACCTGCGAAGGACCGTAGGACCGGCGTGCTTTCCGGCTTGACCGCCCAGTACTTTGCAAAGTCAAGGTACGTCCAGCGGTATGCGTCGTAGCCCTTGATGCTGTCCGCCGAGACCTGCCGGATCCTGCCCGTCTGCTTGGAGGAGGAACCGCTGGAAACGCGCTTGCAGCTCTCCGCTGTGGCATACGTGTCCACCACTTTGACGGTGCCGTCTGTCCAGCCGTAGATCGCGCCGAAGCCGATGTTTCCGTCCGCCGCCTTCTGGCTGACCTTCACTTCGCCTGCGTTGAGACTGCGTCCCACATCGACGTGTACGTTCTCCCAGATCTGACCGATGAGACCGCCTGCCAGCGGAACGATCAATGACGTTCCGTCTGTTTTCTGGTTATAGGTATACGCCGTGGCATCCACAATGCCTGTATTCAAACAGTTGGTCATGCTGCCCGTCTTTGCCGCGTACAGACCGAGGATACCGCCGGTAGTTCTGGCGCTGGTGGAGTTGCCGGTGCCCGTCACGGCTCCGTCAAACCAGCAGTTATTGATGGTGATCTTGTCACCGTAGAGCTGACCGAACATACCGCCCACGCGGGAATCGGTGCACCGAACAATGGCGTTGCTGTAAATCGTATCGAACACTCCGCCTTCACCGCGCCCGACGATACTGCCGCAATCCCCGCCCTCTGCTTCTATGTATGTATTCAGCAATCTGACGTTCTTGATGACCGCTGTAGGCGTGGTCTTTGCAAAGACGCCGCCGAATCTGTCTTCTGTCTTAACATAGATACCGCTGATGCTGTGCATTTGCCCGTCAAAGGTGCCGGCAAACGGCAGATTTGAGTTTCCGATCTCAATCCACTTGTTTTGCGGCGCATTCTGCGCCCAAGCGCTTGCATAACCGGTATTTACAACGATATTGGCCGCCAGCTTGATCGTCTTGCCCTTAAAGTTCGTATCGTAGGACAGCAGGGCAAAGCCGTGCAGATCCTGCAGCGAATCCAGAACATATACGCTCTTGTCCGGGCTGTACCAACTCACGTCATAGAGCTTCTTTACACCCGAAAGATCCGGCGCGTCGCTTACGAAGGACTTCAAAACCGGGGTGCTGTTCTTAACGACCGCCCAGTACTCGTCAAAGTCAAGGAGTGTTCTCTGATACGCTCCATAGCCGTTGAGTATGCTCGCGTCGACGACGATCAGCTCTCCTGCTGTACCGTGTATCATCGAATGGAGATCCGAACTGTCAGCCACTGCGTACGTTTTGGAGACCTTCACAGAGCCGTCCACGTATCCGGCGATAGAGCCGTATCCGATGGACGCGACTTCATTTACTTTTACCTTACCAACGTTCAGGCAACCCTCGATCGTCATCGTCTTCTTTGTGGGAATGTAGCCGATCAGTCCGCCCGCCAAAGGCACAATGTTTTTTGCGTTGTTTGGATTTGGTGTGGTGAATTTTGTTGCATCTACAGTACCGGTGTTCAGACAGTTCTTCATAACGCTGTCGGTAAGCACAACGCCCACCAAACCGCCGGTATAGCGCGTGGACAGAGAATTGCTGGTATTGGTCACCTGTCCGTCAAACCAGCAGTTGTTCATCAAGATACCGCTGTCACCGGGGATCTGACCGACGATACCGCCGAGGTTGATATTCGAGCCGCGGATGATGGCGTTACTGTAGATCGTATCGAAGTTGCCGCGTCCGCGACCAGCGATACTGCCGGAGCTTTGTCCGCCAAACTCATAGTAGCTGTTTAATACCTTCAGGTTTTTAATGACAGACAATTCCGTGGTCGCCGAGAACAATCCGCTGTAATTCGAATTGGTCTTGCACCAGATGCCGCTGATGCTGTGCATCTGCCCGTCAAAGACGCCGTTGAACGGATAATCGCCCGTGCTGATGGGGTTCCAGCTGTATTCCGGCTCCTTTTCCGCCCAGTCCGCCGCATCGCCTTCATTTATTACAATGTCTGCACCTAATTTGACTGTTACACCGGAGAAATCTGTTTTGCGGGACAATATGGTGAAGCCGTACAACTGTTCGGCGTTCATGATGACGCACTCTGTCTGGCCCTTTTCGTACCAGCTCGTGTCATACTTTTTCGCGATCCCCTCCAGGCTGGGACTGCTGCCGGTAAAATACTTCAATACGGGGGTGCCGTCTTCGACAACGGACCAATAGTAATCAAAATCCAACGTCGTCCACTGATAGCCGCCATACCCGGTCAACATGCGTCTGGTGTACTCGATCGGGAATCCGACCGTAGCGCCCGCTTTATAGCCAACCAGCGCTTTATAACATTCCCGCAGCGCATACACGTCATTGATGCTGGCGGCGCCCGCTACCTGACCAATCACAGAACCAACCGCGATCCCGTATTCATTTGTAATATCGCCGACAGACAGGCAATCGCTCATCTGAACTCTGCCGGAGTCCATAACAACCCCTATAATACCGCCCAGATTAACGCCGGTGTTTTTCAGTGTAGAAGAAAGTGAACCGGTATTCAGACAATGCTCTATTTTGCAAGTGCCGCCCGTTTTTCCTACCTGGCCGACAACACCTCCGGCATAGTGTCCTACGTTGCCTTCCACTCTCAATACGCCGTCAAACCAGCAGTTAGTGATGGTATGTGCGCCACTCGCGTCCAGACAACCGATAATACCGCCCGTGTTCTCCTTGTAGGACAGCACGACCGCGTTACTATAAATGGAGTCGAAGGTACCGCCGCCGTTACTCGAAATGCTGCCGGCGCCTTCGTTAAAGTCGCTGTAAATAAAACTGTTCACCAGGCGGAAATCTTTAATCGTGCAGCTTGCCTTCGTATCCGTGAACATTCCCGCTTTGCAAAACTCCGTCTTTCCGTATCGCACGATATAAACGAAGCCATAGGAGCAGATACCGCTGATGGTATGTCCCTGCCCGTCAAATGTACCTGCAAAATTCTTAATCGGCTTCCACAGGTGTTCCGGGACGACTTCTTCCCAATCCGCTGCATTGCCCTCGTTATCCGTAATATCCGCGCCGAGTTTGATGGTCTGTCCCTCGAAATCGTAATATTCCGAAAGCGCCGCGAACTCGCGCATCTCTTTGATCGTATTGATGGTAAACTCTGTGCCGCTCTCATCGTACCAGGCTACGTTCAGCACATTCCCTTTGCTTACAGGTTCTCTATTTGCCAAAACCCATATTCCCACCGATGCGGCCGCAAGCAAAACAAAGACACCAATGCATAATAAAATGGTTTTCGTCTTCTTACTCATATCAAGTTCTCCTCCCATCTCCTATTCTTCTGTGGAAAACTTCGGCGGAAGCTTCTCTGCGGTTCCAACCTGATACGGGAATGTCAATATTCTGGTCCCATCACCAAACGCAAATGATTCGGGGGCAAGCGACATCAAATGCTCATTCTGAGGTTTACGTCCTGTGAAAGAAGCCGGACCGGCACCTCCTGTCACTACCTTTGCCGGATATACTACTGTTTGGATTGTGCCTAAACGATTTGTAATTTGTTTATACACATTGATGCCATGATGCGGCACTTGATAAATAGTCAAGTTAAAATATTCCTTATCGTACATATCGGTGTAAATAAGCTGACTGCTCCAGTCCGCATCACCGGTTAACAGCACCTTCTGCCCTTCTATCGTCATCATGGTGACGATAGAGGACGCGTTGAACGTATCCCAATCCTCCGCCGGTGATAACTCCGGGGTATAGATAATGTCGATGGTAATATCTTCGAAATAGTATCTTTCGCCCAAACGGGGACGATACATCTTCGCCTGACCGCCGTCAGACGCTTTCAGGTACTCCGACGCCGCATTGCAGAACTTCAAGTTCCACGGCACACCGTCAACGTCTCCGTTGATCGTCACCGACTCGGCAGGCGGGTCAAAGAAATATACGCTGTCAATATACATGCGGTCGGCATAGCTCCTGTTTTCGGCAATGCCCGTGAGAATCCCCATATGGTCACCATGCGCATGACTGATAAACCATGCGTCAATGATCGGTTTCTGTCCTTCCGGAACCAATGATTCCAGATAATTAACTAAATGCGGGAGTTCTACTTTCGTACCCCCGTCATACAGCAGGAAGTGACCGCTCTTGAGTTCGAAAACAAATCCCATTCCGACCGATTCAAACTCATAAACGTGCATCTTTATTTTCGCGTTAGTCTGCGTACTTACCGCGCTGTCATCGCGGTACAGGCGATCCGATAACACCGCGTTTTGAGCCGCCGTGATCGTGGTCTGTTTCAGGTTCTTGATATAGGAAACGACCACCAGTAAGTTCTCTTTTTGGTAATGGGACGTATATACATAGCCTTCCAGCCCCTGCTCCCCGTTATCCAAAACCTTCTTGAATCCTTCTTTTTCCAAAACGGAAAGGTAATCTTGATAATCCTCCATCGCCGTATCTTCGGCAATGATCATGTAATCACCGCCGCCGGCTTCGATCGCATCCTGATAAACGACGTCTTCCCGCGTCATGGCGGGAACGTCGGCAAAAATTTCAAATTCCGAGTATCTCTTTAATCCCTTGTCGTTTTCTTCCGCCACTTTTTCTGCCTGCGCCCTCTGGTTGCTGGCAGAATACAAATATACCCCTGCACCGACGATAAGCACCGCAGCAAGCAAGCTTAACAGTATAACGGTTCTTTTTTTGTTCATATCTATACCTCACACGTTTTTAGCAAAATACGGCTTTAGACGACGGATCGGCGTAGTCACACCCGGGGAGGTGTGACTACGCCTATGGCAAACCGCTTCAAACGACCGGTGGTCTGCTTTTTCGTCGCGTCTTCTGTCTCGTAATTGTGTATCGTCAACAGAGATTTCTTATCTTATCCTTACTTTCTGTCGTACGCCTTCTGGCAAATCTCCAACAACTCGCTGCGTCCTTGGCCATCCAACGTCGTCAGGAAATCGTTCCACGCTGCATCATCCTTCGGATCCTTTTCTCCTGAAACAAACAGTATAATTTGTTCACTGATATAGCTTGAGATGTTTCCTGCTTTCATTTCTCTAATTGCATACTCTTCCGGCGTGTAGACAAGTTTCGTTGCCCTTTCCGCCGGCTTCTTACCTTCCTGTACCAACTGCCACTGCTCAGCTACCAGACGCTCACTTTCCACGGCATTACTTGTAACCGCCGCTTCCGGAACGTCCAAATAATTCCATTGTGTCATAATTCCGCACATATTCCGACACCATGTTGAATTACCGCTGAAAAACGCTTCTCCATTCACGATATTTACATACGAATCTGTTCCGCAGGCATTCTTCCCTTCTTTGTACGTCCAATCCACGTCTTTTTCTCCGAAACGCTGGCGCGAGATTGTTTCATCCAAATAGAAGGTATCAATCAGCTTCATGGCCGCTGCCGGATATTGGCAATCCTTTGTAATGCAGGCAGTCCATGCAATACTGGGATCGTTCACGATCGTGTAACCGCCTTTTCCGGTAGCGTCGCTCAGTGCCGGCAATGCGGTAAATTCCTTCTTGGCGTCGGTCGCCGGGTTCGTCATGACCACGTGGTTACCCGTGAAGATTCCCACTTTCGAGGAGGACCCCACCGGGCTGATGAGGTTCTTATATTCTGAGGTAGAATTGATGGAGAAGCTGAGCTTGCTGTAACCGCCCGCCTTCACCAGCTCGTTGGCAAAGATCACGCCCTGTCTGAACTCATCGGTCTTAATCGGGTCCCATACTTTTCCGTCTGTCACGTTGAACGTGAGCTGCTCGTAACGCACGAATCCATTCAACAGATAATTGATAACGCCCTCACTGCCGAGCATCGGGATCTCATCCGCCTCGCCGTTGCCGTTGGGATCCTGCGTCATAAATGCGGTCAGCACCGTCTTGAGTTCCTCTGTGGTGGTCGGCACCTGCAGTCCCAGCTTATTCAGCCAGTTCTTGTTAATATAGGCAACACTCTGTAAGTCATCAAACGCTTCGCAAAGAACTCTGGGCATACCATAGTAAGCGCCGGTTTCCAAATGCTTACTCTTATCAACCACGTATTCTTTTGTGGCGGCGTCCAAATTCTCTAACTGCGCTTTATAATTCGGAGCATACGCTTCGATATAATCCGTCAAATCAATAAAGTAGCCGTCTTCGCCGTATTGGTTCATTATGTACTGATCGAACTCAAAGCCGAGGATCACGTCCGGCAACTTTTCATTCGCGCTGCACATAAGCGCTAATTGCTGCAAGTACTCTGATCTGGAGTTTGAAAAAAGCGTGAACTCTAACTTAACGTTTGCCTGTTCTTCCAAATATTTTGTAAATGCATTCTCGTAATAGTCCACTACATTTGAATTCTGCGGAATACCGACGGTAAGCGTAACCGTCTCACCCGGCAATTCCTCCACGCCTGCTGGTTTCTTCGCTCCGCATCCTGCAAAAACACCAAGCGCCATTACAAGAGCCAACGCTAAACAAATATACTTTTTCATTTTATAAAAGCACCTTCCTCTCTTTTTATAATCAACAAGCATCACTTTTACAGCTTGATTGATAACAGCTTAATACCGAAACGAGTGCTGTCAAACTTTATGCACAAATCAGTTTGCGACCCCGGCGAATGACGTCAGCCGCCAAGGGGACGCCGTCCATCGCCTTCAGACGCTTTCCGTTCATGTTCTCCTTGTTGCTCCACTGTGTTCCGGCAACGCGCCCCAGTCCGGCGCAGGCCGGTATCAACGCCGATTTGCGCCTTATATTGTACGACAATTTTATAATATTGTACGACAATTTTAGTATAGTGTGCCTCTGTCCGCTTGTCAAGTATTTCTCCTGTGTTTTGTCAATGTTTGTGTAAGACTACAAACGGTATTGGGCAGTTAAACGAAAAAAGAGAAGGGATGCATCCTCATCGGATATAGTTGCGTTACGACACACCGGCCCTAACCGAGAAAGGGGCGATACCCTTCATTCGCCATACTTTTGTGCGCTTTTTTCAACAGATTGTGTGCCTCGCGGGCGCGCCGGAGATGATCCATGGGCTATAGCGTTTTTTGCATTTCGCTGCAGCCCCTCTGTGGGGCGTATTTGCTTTACTGCGAAACGGGCGGGTCAGTTTATCTTGACACCGAATACGCCTTGTTCCAGCTCCGCCACGGAGAGACCGCGGCGCTGAGGGGAGGAGGCGAGGTACAGCGTGATGCCAGTGGCCATCCAGCCTGCCAGCATCCATGTGGACATGGCGCCGGAGTAGAAGGGGCTGGCGGGGATAAACGAGAGGATCAGCACGGCGGTAGTGAGAATGGCGGCGAACAGTCCCGTCGCCTTTCCGCCGGGGATCTTGTAGGGACGCTCCATAAAGGGATACTTGGTCCGCAGACGCACCAGCGACCAGCAGGTGGCGGCCCAGGAGATCAAAAACGCCAGAGCGGAAAAACAGGTAATACTGTCGATCATGTTTGCGCCCAACAGCGGTCCGATCAGCGAGAGGATCAAACACACCACCTGACCGCGCACCGCCACGCCACGCTTATTCTGCCGGGCGAAGAAGGTGGGGATCAGCCGTCCGCGCCCCATGCCCATCAGCAAATTGGCGGAGGCGGTGAAAAAGCCGTTCCATGTGGTGAACAAGCCCGCCAGAGCGCCGATGGTCAATGTCCAGTAGAGGATCTGACCGGTCATACCGGGATAGAGGCTCTTGAACATGGCGGCGGCGGCGGGACGCTCCATGCCGGAAAACTCCTGCCACGGCCAGGCATAGCCAAAGGCGAAGAGCAAGAACGCATAGAATACGCACGCCAGCGCCACGGACAGTACCACGGTCTTGCCCACAGACTTCACGTTGCCGCCGGCTTCCTCCACGCCCTGAGGAATGGTCTCGAAGCCTGCCAGGAAGTAGCACGCCTGCACGATACCGGCAAAGCAGCCGCCCAGCAGCGTGTAGTGAGAAACCTGCTTGAGCCCCTCGCCCGCGCCGTAGATGGCGGGGTTGCTCACATCGTAGATGGGCTGCAGGTTCTCGATCCTGCCGCCGATGAGCGCGGCGACAGCGCCGATGAGCGCGGCGCCCACCAAAATGAAACACAGGATTTTCTGCACCAGCGCCGCCGCCGCCAGACCCCGCATATTCAGGGCGAACAGTAAAAGCGAGCAGACCGTGCCAATGATAACGGTGGCAAGGTGGATATCGTACCCCATGACCGTATACAAAACGGGTCCGGACTTGATGCCGGGAATGAGGTAACCCAACACGTCCGTAATCTGAATTGCCTCCCAGGGGATAATGGCGATCATGCCGCCCAGAGACGCCCAGCCGGAGATAATGGAGATTTTGCTGTTGAACGCCTTATAGGCAAACGCCATGCCGCCGCCTGCCACGGGCATCATGGGAACCAGCTCGGCATAGCACAGCCCAATGGGCACCATCATGAGCATGACGATAAGGTACCCCAGCGCGGCGGGAATCGGACCGCCGCAGTTGGTCATCCAGCCATTGATGGAGACCGCCCAGCCCACGCCGACGATAGCGCCGAAGCCGATGCAGAAAAAGTCGACGGCACTGACGCCTTTTCTCTTTACAGTACGCATAGTGCTTTCCTCCTCCGGGTTGATCCTCGCCCGACCACACACACGGTCCGGGCAGGGAATCCCCGTCCGAAATCGTCAGTTTTACGTATAATAGCAAGCAGAGCAGACAACGATCCGGCCTGCTCTGTTGCTGTCGCCACCCTATACGGAGAAGATCACTTCACCCGGGGTGAAAATTTGTTTTTGAATAAAAGGGACTCTCGACGCTGCAATCAGTCCTGATAGCCCTCCATGACGAACTGCTTCATCTGCTCGCCCGTCATGCCGTCCAGACCCAGCTTGTCCAGCGTGCGGCCTGTGACCCAGTAATCCTCGTTGCGCAGAGCGGACGCCAGATTGGCGATAGAGTCCATGATCGGGGTCTTGACGCCCAGCGCACGACCCAGATTGGCGCAAAAAACCAGGGAGCAGGGGGCGTCCTCGGTGAGGTAGCGGCCGCTTAAATCATTGGGGCCTTCGATATCCATGAAGATACCGATACTGCCCTGATAGGCGGAATACAGGTCGTCGGACTTGGGGCAATAGCCGGTGATGTACAGACGGTCGAGAATGTTGATCTTCTCATAACCAAGCGCCTCGCACAACGCCATACGCTCCTCGTTGACCTTCCAGACCACGCGGGCAACGGAAGGCGTGATGCCCTCTTTGTAGTGGAAATGCTTGTGGTAATACTCGATCTTGCCGGCGTTGAGCACCACCGGAGCGGGGTGACTGTCAATGTTGCCGTTGTTCAGAGCGGTCTCCAGCACGTCCTTCATCATGGTAATGGAGTCGAACAGGGGCTTGACCACATCGAACAGTTCCTGATTGTACTTGGCAGGGAAAGCGGAGAACCAGATGACCGGGTCGCGCATCAGGATCTTGACGGTGTTCTCGTTGATCTTGCGAGCCGCGTAGGGAAGCGTGTTTACTTCGCAGATCTTGACCTTCTGGAACACGCCGGCCTCGTGGAAGACCTTACCGTATACCAGACCGCCGCCGCAGCTGCCGGGAACCAGGAAAATAATCATGCCTTCCCGCACGTGGGGCACCAGGCTCTTTGCCACAGCCTCCTGCGCGAAAGCGGGGGAAATGGGCATAACCAGATCGGCATCCGCCAGCGCATCCGCCAGATCGGTGGTGACCTTCTGCAGCTTGGCTGCGCCTACGGGGCCTACGCCCTCCAGATTGATGATGCCTGTGTCCTTAATGCCGGCGATGCTGGAAGCAAACTTCGGATCTTCGTAGAGCGTGACTTCAAAGCCGCGCAGGATCAGATCGGCCGCCGCCGCAAAGCCGCCGTTGCCGCCGCCCAAAATAGTAATTTTCTTCACACCTGTTGCCATAACAAAGGCCTCCTACACTCACTTGTATTGTTTGACAATTTGATGATATTGTCCGACAATTGAGTATAGTGTTCCTGTATTTGTTTGTCAAGTATTTCCTTGCCGCTTTATCGAAAACTTTGTCAAAAACTTGGCTTTATTTTCTGTTAAATCTTGCACAATCTTTTTTTTGTGGTATAATATACTATAATATGTAATGATCGCACAGAAAGAAGGCATCGGATTGGTAATTTTACGTGAAAACACTTCCGCCGCGGCGGTGTACGAATACATATACGGGGAGATCACCCATCGGCGGCTTTGCCCGGGGCAACTGCTGACGGAGAGTTATTTGTGTGCCTGCATGAACGTGGGACGCAGTCCTGTTCGGCTCGCCTTGCAGCAGTTGGCGAAGGACGGCTTTGTAGAGCTGCGTGCCAACCGCAGCCCCATTGTGACCTGCTTTACCCAAAAACAACTCCAACAGCTCTATTCCCTACGGGAGGTGTTTTTGGAATATGCCCTCCGGCAGACAATCGACCTGTATGAGAAGGAAGATATTGCAACCCTCACCGCCTTTCTTTCCGATATGGAGCGTGCCTTTCAATTCCGCGCTTTCGACGATTATATCCAGGCGGTGGCGGGATTCTACCGCGCTATCATCGACAAGGCGGATAATCCCTACTTAACGGAAAGTGCCGCGGTGGTCATTAACCGGATCAATGTCTATATCTGCCTCTACGACAATTTCTACAGCGTCAAGCGGTTGAAGACTCTTTCCATGCAAAGTCGCATGGTACAAGGGATTCGAGAGGGTAAGCTGGGGGTGGTGCTGCGCGCCCATCAAAAACTCAGCAACGAGGTAGTCGCCGCCTACGATCAGATGGTCCTCCGTAATTTGCCGAGCGGTCACTACAATGAAAAACGGGCTGAAGCGCGCTGACAAAGAATCCCTGTGGGTCCACCAAAGCAGTATCAGACGAACATCTACTTCTTCAAAGGCGGTTTTGCCGTAAAAGTTCTGCTTTGATACCGATTACAAAAACACCGCTTCGAGAAATCGAAGCGGTGTTTTTGCGTCCTTGCTCCTCGCCCCTCCGCATCTTCCAAAAATTTCCGAAAACGATTCAAATATTGGGCTCTTTGTGGTATGGTTTCTATATCTGTGCAATTAAGTCACGAAAGGCGGTGACAAAATGTATATAGATACCATCCGGGAGATTCAGGCGTTGGAAGAGCAGCTGGAACAGGAAAAGATGCGCTGCCGCCAGCAGGCGAATCTGAGGCTGCTGGAAAACGCACTGGACAATCTCAATCGTTTTGCGCCGCAAAAGGCCGGGTTGCTCGCACCCCGTCCCGCCGTGGCAGAAGACGGACGGACAGGTACTGTGTCTTTGCGGCTGGGTTCCCGGGAGCAAACGGAAAAACTGACCGAGCTGCTGACACAGTTCGACTGTGCCTACGAATACAGTGATCCCGCCGAGGAGGACGTGCCGGAGGTGCCGGCAACGCTGAAAAACAACCGCTTTACCCGCTCCATGAACTGCATTACCGAGCAATACTCTCTCCCCGCCTACAACGGCGTGGATCCCAACCCCATTATGGCGCCGTTCTTTATCCTGTTTTTCGGTATGATGATGGCGGACATGGCGTACGGACTGCTGATGATCTTAGGCTCGGCGCTGATCCTGGTATAGCCGCCTTCTTTTGGGCTTCGTTCTCCACGGAAAGCCGCCCGTGCTTTCCGCTGCCGTGTTAGACCATAGCTCTGATTTCCTTTACGACATCATTATATCGCTGTTTGGCGGAAAACAAAAATGTGCGATCTGAAAATTATGCGCTTGAATATGGGCTGTTCAGCTACGGTAAAAAAGTGTTTTAGTCAAGTCCGTTATCGATATTCGCACCACACGAAGAGGGTGTAACGGTTTTCCCCGTTACACCCTCTTTTTATACTATGTCGCAAAGACTGAAACGGTTTGTTGCGCAAAAACTTCCATGAGCACACATCACGGGCTTCACCCCTGGTATGCCCCGTGGATGGACGGCGTCTCACCGCTGGTGGATATCGAGCTGTTGATACGGAATGCGAATATCGGCCGTTTCCAAGCCGTCCTGGATTGTTTTAAGTACCGCACGGCGAATATCCGGACGGCCGCTCGGCTCACAGAAAAAGCGGATCTTATAGAGTACCGCGCTGGCGGCAAAGTCCTGTGTGCCCTTCAGCTCACAGCTTTCCACGCCGTCGATTGCCCGGATCTGTTCACAGATATCGTTCAAAACCGAAAACGCCTCCCGCCCGCTGAGCTCATACGGCAGCGGCAAGTCGATATCCACTAAATGCGTCAGCTTCCTGATTTGGGAAATATTGCGGTTGGCAACAGACATGACGGAACGGTCGTCCAGAAACTTGATCTTTGTGGTACGCGCCGTGAAGAAAACGACGATGCCGTCCTTTCCTTCATATTCCACCGCGTCGCCTACGGCAAAATATTTATCCGACATGATCACCACACCGGCAAAGATATCCTGCAAGGCGTCCTTCACCGCCAGCGCCAAAAGGATCACTACCAGTCCGAGGGTGGCGGACAGTCCCGTAAGACGCACGCCGATGGTTTGCAGGATCGCTACCGCACCGATAGCTATTACAAGGATTTTTGCAACGCGAAACGAGACGCGGCACGCCTGTCTGCGGCGCACATCATTGGCAATATCACCTCTGACCCGCAGCCGTTTGTACCCGATCGTCAGCAGCACAAACGCCGCCGCTGCCAGCGCCAGCACCACCGCGATCTTAATGAGCGACACCGTGCCAAACTGCAGCTTCGATTGATCCAGTGTTTGAAGAACAAGGTCTTCCATCTTTCGATCCTCCCGTATATACAACAGGCATATTTCGACTTACTGTCTGTCATTTCATGATATCGTAAGCGGTGAAAGATGACAAGACTTTTTCTCAAAAATGTGCCTTGGAATACGGCAGGATCACCTTATAGCCGCACATACGGCGCGGCGGCGTATCCCTGTATGCCGTTATAGGTGACGGTGTACCAGCCGTTACTTTCGCCGCACACGGTCAGTGCTGCGCCGTTGGGCATTCGCGCCAGAACGGGGCTTGCCGTGGTAGGACCGGCACGCAGGTTAAGTATGCTGCCGGAAGTTGCCACGGTGGCAGGCTGATCCATGCAGATCTCCACAAAGGGAATCCCGAAATATTCCGTCAGCGAGCGCACCAGTTCCCGGGCAATGTTGACCACGTTACTCTCGATCCACAGCGCGTCGGCAGTGTTGTCGTGATATCCGATCTCCACCAGCACCGCGGGCATCCGTGGTTGACGCACCTCGCCCAGCGACGTGGTGGCGCGGGTGGTAACCAGATCCGGCAGCGGATAGATGCGGCGCAGATTATTTGCAATCAGCTCTGCCCCCCGCTGTCCGTTGACGGAACCGGGATAGTGAAAGGCAATGATCCCCCGCTGACGCCCTTCGCTGGTGCCGTCACCGGAGGCATTGGAGTGGAGCGCCAGATAAAAATCCGGGTTGTCCTGATTCCCCTGGCGAATGGAACTTGCCGCCGTCATGTCCGGCGTGTTGCGGGTGAAACGGATTCCGCTGGCGCGCAGATACGGCTCCATGGCGTCGGCAATCTGATTCATCCAGTACTCCTCGCTGCCGCTGCCGGTGATGTAGGGATTATACTCCTGGGTGGAGGGGCTTAAAAAAACACTTGGCATACAATACACCCTTTCTATGGCTATTTCCCGGCACAGTATATGATCCAGCGATGGAAAACGTGATGGACCTCGTTTTGTTACGGTTGTTATAAATTTGTCATGTTTCTTTCCCTGTTTGCGGCATCTGCGATGACCAGGCTGCGGTGAAGTCGGCTTTCCAGCGTACCGTGGGGTAGCAGTTTTTCTTAACAAAAGCATAAAGAGGGAGCAGACTTTCGTCTGCTCCCTCTTTATGCTTCACCTCGAAACAGCGTCAGCTTTCGGTTGCTGTCGCACAGCGCGAGAAACACACCCTTTGCATCCCGGCATCCCATCTGCTCCAACTGTTTTTGAAGCCAGTTGGCATCCAGTCCCATTCGTTTGAGGTTCTCCTCCAAGATCCTGCCGTCCATGATGACCTCCGCGCTGATGGTTTCCTGCGGCGGAGCAAGTCCGCTGTCGGCGGGGGTGAGAGGTCGCTTGTTGCTCACGGGCAGAATGCTGATTCGCCCGTTATACTCGAAAACCGCCGTCTGGATATCCTCCAGATTAAAATACCCCGCCTGACGGCACATGACCATGAACTCACTCAGATCCAACTTTGCCTTCTTCATATTGCCGCGGTAAAAAGTGCCCTTATCCAAAATCACAGTGGGTGAACCGTTGATATACTTTCTCGATTTGGGATTCTTGGTGGTGACCCACCCAAAGCACACGGTCACACCGCCATACACCAGCATGGCAATCAGCGGTTTCCACGGTTCTTCCAGCTCGGTCGCCAGCTCTGCGGCAATGGATCCGATGGTAATGCCTGCAATATAGTCGAATACATCTAACTGTGAGATCTGTTTATGCCCCATCCACTTTGCCAGGAGAAACAGCACCGCCACCGACAGCAGCGCTGTGAGAATGACCTGCAAAATTTCCATTTGACACCTCCGGAATTTCTATCACCAGTATGCCCGGAAATGTCTTATATACACCTGCGCTGCAAATCCATTTTATCGAATTGCCCACCCGGCGGCCGGAAACGCCATCACAGCGGAAAGGACCGCCTGCAACGCCTTGCCCGTAAAATACGGGCGCAGCGACAGATCCGTTTTTCCCAGTACCGCCGCTGTCTGGCAGTGGACACTGATCCCGCCCCATCCCAGCAGCGCCGCTGCCATGACAAAGCCGGCGCGATCAGGTGTAAGCTGTAGGATACCGCCGGTCAATTCAATGAAGCCAATCGCAAGCGGGTGTATGATGCCCAACGGCACAACGATCAGATGCAGTACCACCCGGGAAAACACCACAAACGCGCACACGGACAGCATCGCCTGGGCGCCGCCGCTGACGGAGCGCACCAGCGCCGCTGCAAAGGGTACAGGCTCGCGGTGTATTGCCGGGACAGGCGCAGCAGAGGAGCGGCGCCGGAGCTGTGCCGTCAAAACAGCGGCGAGCACGTGGATTGCGTAGAGCCATGCGCCGGCACGTATACTGCCGAAGCATCCCATACCGGCAACGCCCAGCACAAAGGCGCCGCCGCAGTTGTTGCAAAAGGAGAGCAAATGCTCCGCCTCGGCGCGGTCAATGACGCCGGAGGCG
Source organism: Oscillospiraceae bacterium (assembly GCA_017619715.1). Taxonomy (GTDB): domain Bacteria; phylum Bacillota; class Clostridia; order Oscillospirales; family Oscillospiraceae; genus Vescimonas. The sequence continues at coordinate 22,186 of JAFZRS010000016.1, forward strand.
TACAGCTCCCCCACAGTTCGTCCGCCTATGGGATAACCGCCCGCCAAGCCCAGCAAAAACGCCGTTGCACCGGTGCCGGAACAGCCCAGTACCGGTCGCAGCAGCGGTGCAAGACGCCGCCCCGCGCCCTCCGCCAGCCCCAAAGCGGTAAACAGCGACACCGCCACAAAAAACGGAAACAGCGCCGGTATGACGGAACGAAAACACAGCGTCAGCCCGCTGCGCACCGCCTCCGCCGCCGCCTCCGCGTTCCACAGCAATGCCGCCATCAGCGCAATCAGCCCTGCGGCGGTGATCCGGTGTTTCATGGCGCTCCCCCCCTCTTCGCTACACTTTATGCGCCTGTCCCCGCGTCCATGCAGGACAGGCAACTTTTGTTGAGTAGGCGCATAGCCTGTAAGATGGAAAGGGGTGTGATGGGGTGGAGTGGCGTAAAAGCTGGCTGTCAGCCGGTCTGGGAGCGATGGATAAGCTGGATCTGCCGCCCGGTATTGCCGCAGACGTACCCACGGTGGAGCTGAGCGGAAACCGCCAGCTCTATATGGCACAGCACCGTGGCGTACTGTCATACAGCACAGAGCTGGTGGAGATCAACGGCGGGAGTCTGGTGGTGCGTGTTCGGGGCAGTAATCTGCAGCTTTTGGCAATGACGGACACGGAACTGCGCCTGGGCGGTCAGATCACCAACGTGGAGCTGGTGGGATAGACCCCGGACGCATCGGACAGATGGGAGCGTACCATGTATAAAAAAGCGGTCAACTATATGCAAGGCGACGTGTTGCTGACGGTGGAGAGCGCCTATCCGGAGCGGATCGTGAATCTGTGCTCCGCCCACGCGATCCCCTTCTGGGACGTGCGTTGGCAGTCCCAGATCCAATTCACCTTTCACACCACACGGCGTGGTGAAAGGCGGCTGCGGGAGGTGTCCGGACAAACAGACGCCCAAATTCACCGCCTGCGGGAACGCGGCGCGCCGACTCTGCTGCTGCGCCTTCGCCGCCGCTACGTGCTTTTGGCTTCGTTGGGCATATTTTTGTTGTTGCTTCTGGGCAGCAATCTTTTTATCTGGGATTTTGAGGTCACGGGCAACGATACCGTCCCCACAGAGGATATATTGCGTTCGCTGGAGCGGCAGGGTATCACCGTGGGATCCATGAGCAGTGCCATCGATCAGGAGGATCTGCGCAACCATATGCTGCTGGAATTGCCGGACGTATCGTGGCTGGCGGTAAACGTCCGGGGCTGTGTGGCGCACATACAGGTCGTAGAGCGGCTTCGTCCTCCGCCCATTGTACAGGAGAACGAAAAAACCAACGTGGTGGCGGCGCGGGACGGACTGGTGACCAAGGTGGAAGCACTGGACGGCCAGGCAAAGGTAATGGCAGGCACGACAGTCATCAAAGGGCAGATCCTGATTTCCGGCGTGAGCGACGGCGGCGCCGGCGGCATGCGCTTAATGCACGGCATGGGAAACGTGTGGGCACGCACGTGGTATGAGTTTTCCACGCTGGTGCCGTTGACAACAGCGGAAAAGGGAACGCCGTCGGCAACACATACGCATCTTGCACTGGATCTGGGCAAAACACGCATAAATTTCTATGGAAAGGGTAGCGTAACAGAGCCGGATTGTGATAAAATAACACAGTATCAGGCATGGACGCTTCCCGGCGGCTTCCGTCTGCCCATCACGCTGGTGGTGGAACGGCGCATACAGCGGGACGTATACACGTCCGAGCGTCCCGTTGAGCTTGCCCGCGAGGAGGGCGAGGCGCTGCTCACGGAGCAGCTGGAAGCGGCGCTGGACGAAGACGGCAGCATCGTCGACACCCGGTTCGCCTCGGCGCGACAGGGGGATTATCTGCTGGTCACGCTCAAAGCCGAATGCCTGGAACAGATCGGCGTCAGCGTGCCGCTGGACGGAGGATAAGGAGGTTCGCGCTCATGGAACAGCGCATCGGCATTGAGCGAATGGAGGAGGCTATCAATCTATTCGGCTCTTTTGATGAAAATATCCGCCTTTTGGAGACGGATTTTGCCGTGGGGATCGTCAACCGCGGCGGAGAAATTGTCATCTCCGGTGAGCCGGAGGACGTGGTACTGGCCCAAAAGGCGGTGGAAGCGCTGTTGATGCTGACAGGCAAGGGCGAGACCATCAGCGAACAGCACGTGCGCTATGTGATCGGTCTGGTGCGGTCGGGACAGGCGGAGCGGATCAGTGAGCTGACCCAGGACGTAATCTGCATCACCTCCAAGGGTCGCCCGGTCAAGCCCAAGACCATCGGGCAAAAACAATATGTGGACGCTATTTTGCGCCAAAGTGTCACCATCGGCGTAGGTCCCGCCGGCACGGGCAAAACGTATCTGGCGGTGGCGGCGGCGGTCGCCGCCTTTCGGGACAAGCAGGTCAACCGCATTATCCTGACACGTCCGGCGGTGGAGGCAGGCGAACGGCTGGGTTTTCTGCCGGGTGACCTGCAAAGCAAGGTAGACCCATACCTGCGCCCCTTATATGACGCGCTGTTCGACATGCTGGGCGCGGAGACGTATCAGAAATATCTGGAACGCGGCAACATTGAAGTGGCGCCCCTTGCCTATATGCGCGGACGCACACTGGACGACAGCTTTATTATCCTGGACGAGGCGCAAAACACCAGCCGCGAGCAGATGAAGATGTTTCTCACCCGCATGGGTTTCGGCTCCAAGGTGGTCATCACCGGCGACGTGACCCAGATCGATCTGCCGGGGGACAAGCCCAGCGGCTTGAAGGAAGCCATCAAGGTTCTGCAGGACGTGGAGGGCGTCGCTGTGTGTGAGCTCACCCAGCAGGACGTGGTGCGCCATGTGATGGTACAGCGTATCATCGAAGCCTACGCTAAATATGAAGAGAGCAAAAAAGGAGGTGGGCACGTTGGTGAAAAATCACCGCATTCCGGTGACCGCCGGGTTGGAGGACACCGTATCTCGCGCTGACGCGGCATTGATCCGCCGCGCGATCCGCACAGTCCTCTCCTGTGAGGGCGTCGCCGTTCCCTGCGAAATAAACGTGCTGCTGACCGATGAGGACGGTATCCGCACCATCAACCGGGAGATGCGCGGTGTAGACGCGCCTACGGACGTGCTGAGCTTTCCCGCCTTCTCCTATCTGCCCGGTCAGCCGCCAACAGACGACGCGGACGCCGATCCCATGACGGGTCTGACGCCGCTGGGCGATATGGCGATCAATCTATCGCGGGTGGCATCGCAGGCGAAGGAATACGGACACAGCCGTAAGCGGGAGCTTGCCTATCTGGCGGTACATTCCGTACTGCATCTATTGGGCTATGACCATCTGGACGAGGGCGAGCAAAAAAGAGCGATGCGCGCCCGGGAGGAAACCGTGATGGCGGCGCTGGGACTTCCGCGCTGAAAGTGATCATACCGCTACCGCCGCTAAAAAAGAATAAATGCTCAAAATGAAAGAAAGTTGAGGATCACCTGCCTATGTCAAACATAAAAAAGACCGCCATGATCACCGTCTGCGGCCGCCCCAACGTGGGCAAATCCAGCCTGACCAACGCGCTGGTGGGCGAGAAGGTCGCCATCGTGTCCGCCAAGCCCCAGACCACACGAAACCGCATCTGCGGCGTGGTGAACCGAGGCGAGACACAACTGGTTCTACTGGATACGCCGGGACTGCACAAGCCCCGTTCCCGCCTGGGTGATTATATGGTCAAGGTGGTGCGCCAGAGCTTGAGTGCGGTGGAGTGTGCGCTGCTGCTGGTGGAGCCCATTCCCCACGTAGGCACCCCGGAACAGGTGCTTCTGGAGCGGATACAGGAGGAAAAGCTCCCGGTGATCCTGTGCATCAACAAGGTAGACACCGTGGAGAAAAAGGACGATCTCCTGGCGGTGATTGCCGCGTACAACGAATCGTATCCCGCCTTCGACGCCATCATTCCCATCTCCGCCAAAACCGGCGAAGGACTGGACGAGCTTTTAACGGAGCTTGAAAAATACGCCCAGGCAGGGCCGCAGCTCTTCCCTGACGGCATGACCACCGATCAGGCGGATTCCCAGGTCTGCGCGGAGATCGTGCGGGAGAAGATGCTGCAGTGCCTTGATAAGGAGATTCCCCACGGCACGGCGGTAGAGGTGACCCGCTTTACCGAGCGCGACGACGGCATCATCGACCTGAACGTGACCATCTACTGCGAAAAGAGCACTCACAAGGGCATTATCATCGGCAAAAACGGTGATATGATGAAGCGCATCAGCACGCTGGCGCGGCAGGACATCGAGGGCTTTATGGGCACGAAGGTGTATCTGGAAACATGGGTTAAGGTGAAAGAAAACTGGCGCGACAATGTGCATTTTATTCGCGCGCAGGGCTACAACGAGGAGTAATATTTGCCAGATATAAGCGTTCACTTTCCACACAGAATACACTGTGAGGAGGTGACGTACCATGGACGGGCAATGGGACATTTTCAAAGAAACCGGCGCGCCGGAGCTGTATCTGCTCTGGTTGGCGCAAAACCGCGCCGGAGAGCAGGGGGAGGATACCCATGCAGAGCGGAAAAACGGTAACCTATGGACTGATCCTGCGGGAGACGGAGACGAAGGAAACCGATAAAATACTGACCGTGCTGACACCGGATATGGGCAAAATATCGCTGGTGGCGCGCGGTGCAAGGCGCAAAAACAGTCCCCTGGCGGCTTCCTGCCAGCTTCTGGCGTACTCTGAGCTGACGCTCTACCGCCGGGGAGCGTGGCTGTATTTGTCCGAAGCGTCCACGGTGGAGCTGTTCGGCGGACTGCGCGGCGACATCGAACGGCTGGCGCTGGCATCCTATTTTGCAGAGCTGACGGAGAGCGTCACCGGCGAGGATCAGCCGGCGGGTGAGGTGTTGCCGCTGCTGCTCAACGCCTTATATGCGCTGGGTGTACTGGGAAAAGACCCGGCGCTGGTAAAGCCGGTATTTGAACTGCGGCTGATGGCGCTCAGCGGCTTTGAGCCTCTGGCGGAGTGTTGCGGCGTATGCGGCAGATCTGAACCGGAATCGCCCATGCTGGACGTGGTGCAAGGTACGGTGCATTGCGCCGCCTGCCGCCGGGGCGGAGGGCTGTCTGTGCCGCTGACAGAAGGCGGCCTTACCGCGCTGCGCCGTGCACTGTACGCAGATCCCAAGCGTCTGTACGCCTTTACACTGGAACCGCCGGCGCTGCGAACATTGGATCACGCTTCAGAATCATTTGTAACGGCGCAATTGGAACGGTCGTTCCGCACGCTGGACTATTATAAAAGCATACGCGCAGAGCATTGAGGACTACATCATATGAGTGAACTGTTTGAAAAATCCATTCGCACACTGGAACTGCCGCGGGTGTTGGAGCTGTTGGCGCAAAAAGCGATCAGCGATGATGCCAAGGAGCGCTGTCTGTGCCTGTCACCCCGGACGGATCGGGATGACGTACTGCGCTTGCTGGACGAAACGGACGCGGCAAAAGTAAGGCTGGGACTGCACGGAAGTCCCCCCTTTTCCGCCGTACGGGACGTGTCGGCGTCTTTGAGCCGGGCAGATCACGGCGGTATGCTCAATACCCGGGAGCTGTTGGATATCGCGGCGCTTTTGACCACCGTGCGCCGCGTGGCGGAATACGATACCCAGCGGCAAAGCGGGGAAACGGTGCTCGATCACATGTTTTCGGCGTTTCGTCTCAACCGCTATCTGGAAAACCGTATCCGTGAGGTGATTCTCGACGAGGACACCATTGCCGACACCGCCAGCTCGGAGCTGGCGGATATCCGCCGCAAAATGCGTATGGCATCTTCAAAGGGGCGACAGATCCTGCAGAAGATCATCTCCTCCCCCTCCTATGCCAAGGTGCTGCAGGAATCGCTCATCACCCAGCGGGACGGGCGGTTTGTGGTGCCGGTGAAAGCCGAATACCGCGCCGCTCTCCCGGGACTGATCCATGACGTCTCCTCCTCCGGCGCAACGCTCTTTATAGAGCCCATGGGCGTGGTGCAGGCGAATAACGAACTCAAGGAACTGCAAGCCCGGGAGGAAAAGGAGATCGACCGGATACTGATGGCGTTAAGTGCCGATTGCGCCGACGCCCGGGAGAATATCCTCGCCGACTACGATATGCTGGTACATCTGGACGGTATTTTCGCCCGGGCACAGCTCAGTTATGCCATGAACGGCTGCCGCCCGGGGGTCAGCGAACGCGGCGGCGTCACACTGCGCCATGCCCGCCACCCCCTGCTGGACAGCGCCAAGGCGGTACCCATCACACTGGAGCTGGGCAACGCCTTTGACACGTTGGTGATTACAGGTCCCAACACCGGCGGCAAGACCGTCACGCTCAAAACACTGGGGCTTTTATGCCTGATGGCGCAATGCGGACTTCACATTCCCGCCGACGACGGCAGTACCGTCCGGGTCTTTGACCGGATTCTTGCCGACATCGGCGATGAACAGAGCATCGAGCAGAGCCTATCCACCTTTTCCGCCCACATGTCCAATATCGTCCGGATCCTCGATCAGGCGGACGGCGACAGCTTACTGCTGTTCGACGAGCTGGGCGCCGGAACCGATCCGGTGGAGGGTGCGGCACTGGCGATCGCCATTATTCAACATGCCCGGCATCTTGGCGCGTTGACGGCGGCGACCACCCACTACGCAGAGCTCAAAACCTTTGCCATGACCACACCGGGCGTAGAAAACGCCTCCTGCGAGTTCGACGTGCAGACGCTGCGCCCCACCTACCGTCTGCTGACGGGGATCCCTGGCAAGTCCAACGCCTTTGCCATTGCCCGGCGGCTTGGTTTGGCGGAGGAAATCATTGAACAGGCGCGTACCCAGATCGGCAGCAACGACCTGCGGTTTGAGGACGTGCTGACTCAGTTGGAGGAAAAACGGCAACGGCTGGAAGAAGCTCAGACAGAGGCGGAACGGTTGCAGCGTCAGCGTCAGGAGGACGCCCGCAAGGCGCAAACCTTCCGTGAGCAGATGGAGCGCGCCCGGGACAACGCCCGGGGCAAGGGAGAGGCGGACGCCCGGCGCATTGTCCGTCAGGCGCAAGAAAAGGCAGACGAGATTTTTGCCCGGCTGGACGAACTGCAGCGTGAGCAGCAGCGGCAAGCCAACTATCAACAGCTCAACGATGCCCGGGTCGCCGTGCGCCGCAGTTTGAAAGAGGCGGCGCAGGCATGGCAGGACGAGGAGGAAACGGCGGAGCCGCTCTATGCGCCCGAGCGCCCCATTGCCGCAGGCGACCGGGTGGAACTGCCCGGCGTAAAAGCCGCGGCGGCTGTGCTGGCAGTCAACGCAGACGGCACGCTTTTGTTGCAGGCAGGCAAGATGAAAATGACCGTGAAAACCTCACAGGTGCGGCTTATAGAGGAGCAAGCGCCGAAGAAGGAACCGGTCCGTCCTACGGGCGCCGCCACGGTGCGTTTGCAAAGCCGCGCCGCCTCGGAGCTCGATATCCGGGGGCTGGAAACGCTGGAGGCTGAAAGCGTGGTGGAAAACTATCTGGACGCGGCGACCATGGCAAAGCTGGGTACGGTGACCATCATTCACGGAAAGGGCACCGGCGCGCTGCGCAAGGCGGTGCATGAGATCCTCAAACGCAGCCGCGCCGTGAAGAGCTTTCGTCTCGGTCGCTACGGCGAAGGCGAAGCAGGCGTCACTGTCGTGGAACTGAAGTAACCGCTTTTTGTGAAAAATGGCAAAATGTTCTTTTGAATTTGGTGCGCTTCGTAAAATTTTTGTGGGAAAGACCATTGCAATTATGCCTTGATGGCGCTATAATATCTTTGCAGTAATGTGAGATTCCATAAAATACGTTGCAATATAAAGGAGATTTGATGGAATGTATACGCAGGAAATTACCGTGAAGAATGAAGTCGGTCTGCACGCCAGACCCGCTACTTATTTTATTCAGAAGGCCAATGAGTTTAAAAGCGGTATTTGGGTGGAGAAAGAGGAGCGCCGCGTCAACGCCAAGAGCCTGTTGGGCGTCCTCTCTCTTGGTATCGTACAGGGTACCACCATCACCCTGATCGCTGACGGCTCCGATCAGGAGGAAGCTGTAAAAGCACTGGTGGAGCTGATTGAGAACAATTTTGGCGAATAATCCGCATAACGTCCCGTTGTACAAAGGAAACCGGCGCGACCTTCTGTGTCGCGCCGGTTCTTATTGTGTATTTACGCTTTTGCATGCGGGTGGAACTTCTCATAGACGGCTTGCGCCGTATTTTTCGGGATCACGGCGGCAAGCTCCGCCACTGTTGCTTGTGTGACGGCGGTAACGGTGCCAAAGGCTTTCAGCAGCGCCTTCTTTCGCGCCTGTCCCAGTCCGGGAATACCGTCCAGCTTACTGCGGTAGATCCCGCGCGTGTGCTTTTGCCGGTGGTAGGTGATGGCAAAACGGTGTACTTCCTCCTGTATCCGCCCGATCAGGGCAAACAGCGGCGGATTGTTCCGTATCCCCAGTTCCTGTCCCGCTACGGTCACGAGTGCGCGGGTGCGGTGACGATCGTCTTTCACCATGCCCAGGATGGGAATGTCCAGTCCCAACGCTGTGACGGCGTTCTGCGCGGCACGGGCGTGGTTTTCTCCGCCGTCGATCAGCATAAGATCGGGCAGCGGCGTGAATTTCTCATCGCCGTCCAGATAATGGCGCAGCCGCCGGTCCAGTACCTCTCCCATGGCGGCGTAATCGTCCGGCGCGCTCAGCGTCTTGATTTGAAAACGGCGGTAATCGCGCTTCAGCGGTCTTCCGTCCTGAAAAACCACCATGGACGCCACCATGTCATCGGAACGCAAATTGGAGATATCGTAGGACTCCAGACGCCGGGGCGGCGCGGATAAACCTGCCAGAGACGCCAGATCTTCCAGTGTTTTACTGATCCGCTCACTCTCCGAGGTGGCGCGTTCCGCCTCCTCACGGGCATTGCGCTGCGCCATGATGACCAATGCGTTGCGCTCGCCCCGCTTGGGACAGCGCAGCGTCACACGGTGTCCCGCCTGCTCGCCGAGTACGGCGGCAAAGGTGTCCGCTCCCTCCCAGAGGGAAGGGAGCACCAGCTCTCGCGGCAGCACGGTGCGGGAGAGATAATACTGGCTCAATACGGCGGAAAGAATCTCCGCCTCACCCTCATCGGCGGCGGCAGGAAACACCTGTACCTCCCGACCCAGCACGTTGCCGTTTTCAATGTGCAGCACGGCACAACCACAGCGCACCTGTCCGGCGTAGACGCCCCACACGTCGGTATCGGCGCAGACACCGGCAATGACCTGCTGCTGTTTGCGCAGCAGCTCCAGCGCTCGCACCCGATCCCGGAGCTGGGCGGCTGTTTCAAACTGAAGATCCTCGGCGGCGCGCTCCATTTGCTCGGTTAGTTCCTCGGAGAGTTGACGCATTTTTCCGCTCAGCAGACGGCATGCCTGTTCCATGCGCTCCCGGTACACCGCCTCGCCGGGTCCGTCTTTGCGGCAAAAACCGTCGCACTTGCCGATATGATAATTCAGACAGGGGCGCTCCTTTCCGATATCCCGGGGAAATTGACGGCGGCAGGTAGGTATTTTCAAGGCGGCGCATACGGCGTCGATTGCCGCGCGCGTCTCCTGCCGGGCGCCAAAGGGACCGAAATACCGTGCGCCGTCGTCCGCCGCCTTCCCCACCAGCGTCAATCGGGGATAGGGTACGTCCCGTGGCAGGCGCACGAAGGGGTAGCCCTTGTCGTCTTTGAGCAGAATATTATAGCGGGGCTGGTGGTGCTTGATGAGGGAGTTTTCCAACACCAGCGCCTCAAACTCGGAGCGAACAAAGATGGTATCGAAATGATCCACCTGCGACACCATGGCGCGGGTCTTTTCATTGTGAGAGGCGCTGTCTTGAAAATACTGGCTGACCCTGTTTTTCAGCTTCTTTGCCTTCCCCACATAGATAACCTTGCCGGACTTGTCCATCATCAGGTACACACCCGGTGCAAGAGGCAGATCGTTTGCCATTTGCCGCAGCTCGCTTCGCGTCACAATGCGCCCCTCCTCTCCTCGCAGACTCGGTTTTAGTATAGCATGGTACAAGTCCGCTGACAAGGTTGCTTTTTGTCGGTTATATCCCTATAATTGCAGGGCTGTAATTTGCCCCCGAACGCGGCTAAATCTCCCTTTACAGGGCGCGCGTTTTTGGATATAATAAGAAAAAAGACTCTTGAATGACAGGAGAGACAATATGGCAGTCATTGAATATGATGAGTATAAGCAGAAGCTGTTGGCATTGGAAAATACGCTGGGTGAACTGGAAAAGGCGTTAGGCATCCCAAAAGCCCGGGAGGAACTGTCCGCACTGCAAAAGGAGACGGAGAGCGAGGGCTTTTGGAACGATTTGGAGCGCAGTCAAAAGGTCTCCCAGCAGATCAAGCGTCTGGAAAACCGGATCAAAAAGCACGATCGGCTGCTGGGCGACTGGCAGGACTGCCTGACGTTGTGCGAGATGGGACAGGAGGAGGACGACGCCTCCCTTTTAGAGGACGTGGTCAGCGGATATGACACGCTCCAGAAGGAAATCAGTGAACGGCGGCTTGCCGCCCTGCTTTCCGGAGAATACGACGGCAACAACGCTATCTTGACGTTCCACGCCGGCGCGGGCGGCACCGAGGCACAGGATTGGGCGGAGATGCTCTACCGCATGTATACGCGTTGGGCGGAGCGCCATGGCTACACCTATCAGCTCATGGACTACGAGGCGGGCGATGAGGCAGGCATCAAATCCGCCACCATTCTCATTGAGGGGGAAAACGCCTACGGCTACCTCAAAAGTGAAAACGATGTACACCGTCTGGTGCGCGTCAGTCCCTTTGACGCCAACGCACGCCGCCAGACCTCTTTCGCGGCGCTGGAGGTCATGCCGGAGCTGCCGGACGACAGCGATATTGAGATCCGCCCCGAAGATATCGAAATGCAGGCGTGCCGTTCCTCCGGCGCGGGCGGACAGCACATCAACAAGACCAGCTCCGCTGTGCGTTTGACGCATCTGCCCACCGGCATTGTGGTGTTCTGCCAGACGGAGCGCAGTCAGTTCCAGAACCGGGACAACGCCATGAAAATGCTGCGCGCCCGATTGGCGGAGCTGAAGCTCCAACAGCACGCCGAGAAGATCAGCGATCTCAAAGGCGTGCAGATGAAAATCGAGTGGGGCAGTCAGATCCGTTCCTATGTATTCATGCCCTACACCCTTGCCAAGGATACCCGTACCGGCTACGAAATGGGCAACATTCAAGCGGTGATGGACGGCGACATCGACGGCTTTATCAACGCCTATCTGACCGCCGCCGCCAACGGTGAGCTGAAAAAGTAAAATGCCCTATATGAAACAGCATCGGGCGCTCCCCTTTTGGGGAGCGCCCGTTTTTGCTGATACAGAAGATCAGCCAATATATTCCGAGGGGTCGATACTCTCCCCGTCGCGGCTGACGGAGAAATGCAGATGCGGACCCATGGTGGTCTCCGCCGTGGCGGTAGAACCCACGTAACCGATGATATCACCGGCGGAAACAGCCTGATCCACACTTACAGGCGGATTAGTCTGCAGGCTGCTGTACTGGGTGGTGTAGCCGCCGCTGTGCTCGATGAGTACAGTGGTACCCATCAGCTCATCGTTTACCACGGCGCGCACCACGCCGCCGGAGGCGGTTTTCACCGCGTCACCTTCCCCTGCCTGAATATCCACACCGTTGTGAGTGCGCCAGTCCGCCATAGTCTCATCATAAATCAGTTCCGTCATGCTGAATACCGTCATCGTGGTACCGTCCAGCGGCGAGATCACCTGCGGCACCAGATCTTCCGGCTCCGGCACGATTTCCGGCTCGGTCTCTATGGGAGTGGGGAGGATTTCCACTTCCTCGGGCTGTATCACCGGCGCTACCGGGTCGGGATCCGCCCGTACCACCGGCGGCGTCTCCTCCGCCGGATTGTCTGTGGTGTTTTTTCCGGGGGCAGAGGTCATAACCCAGGTGACTGCTCCCGCGATCACCGCGCACATAGCAAGGGCTATGTAGCCGCCCTTGCCGCGCATCGCCGATCCGGCGCTGCGTCTATTCTTTTCACTCATAACCGTACCTTCCTTTCCGGGCTTGCCCGATCGCCGCATATATCCGGTGGCGGCACACCAGATAATCCTTCATAGGATCTCTGCCGTAAGTATGGACGGCGCAACAGCATTTTATACATAAAAAATGATACCCGGAGAGGTTTTCTCCGGGTATCATTTTGTTTGTTTGCTCACTTAACAATCAGTGTTTTGCCGTCCATCTCCGGCGGACACGCCAGCCCCATCACGTCCAAAATAGTGGGTGCGATATCCGCCAGACGCCCGTGCCGCAGTTCTTTACCCGCGCCGCACAGAATGAACGGAACGGGGTTGGTGGTATGCGCTGTCATGGGAGAGCCGTCCGACTGCGCCATAACCTCAGCGTTGCCATGGTCAGCTGTAATCATGGCAATGCCACCCATCTCCAGTGTGGCGTCCACCACGCGTCCTACGCACTCGTCCACTGTCTCCACTGCTTTTACGGCGGCTTCCAGCACACCGGTGTGACCGACCATGTCGCAGTTGGCAAAATTCAAAATCACCACGTCGTACGCGCCGGAGCGGATTCGCTCCACACACTTGTCGCACACCTCATAGGCGCTCATCTCCGGCTGGAGATCGTACGTCGCCACCTTGGGCGACGCCACCAGCACCCTATCTTCACCGGGATACTGTGTCTCCACGCCGCCGTTGAAGAAGAAGGTGACGTGGGCGTATTTCTCCGTCTCGGCAATGCGCAGCTGGGTAAGACCCAGCGAACTGAGATACTCACCCAGACCGTTGTTCACCCGGACTCGCGGCCACGCCACGCTCACATTGGGCATGGACGCATCGTACTCGGTGTTGCAGACATAGATGGTGGGGAAAAACTCCCGCTGAAAACCGTCAAAATCGGGATCGACGATGGCGCGGGTGATCTCCCGGGCGCGGTCGGGGCGGAAATTGAAGAAGATCACGCTGTCGTTATCCGAGATCGTCCCCTCACCGTCGCACACCACCGGCTCTACAAACTCGTCGGTGACGCCGGCATCGTAAGAGCGCGCCACTGCGTCCACGGGATCGGCGTTCTGGATCCCCTCACCGTATACCATAGCGTCATAGGCGCGGGAAAGACGCTCCCAGCGTTTGTCGCGATCCATGGCGTAGTAGCGTCCCATCACCGTGGCGATCTTGCCCACACCCAACTCCGCGCATTTGCGCACCAGCGCCGCCACAAAATCCTTGCCGCTGGTGGGCGAAACGTCGCGACCGTCCAGGAAGCAATGGATATACACACGGGTGAGTCCCTTGTCCTTCGCCATGCGCAGCAGCGCATAAAGATGCTCGATGTGGGAATGAACGCCGCCGTCGCTCAAAAGGCCGTACAGGTGCAGGGCAGTCCCCTTCTGCACACATGCGTCCATAGCCTGATTGTACGCCGGGTTTTGGAAGAACGAGCCGTCGTCGATGGCGCGGCTGATGCGGGGCAGATCCTGAAAGACCACTCGCCCGCCGCCGATATTGGTATGCCCTACCTCGCTGTTGCCCATCTGCCCGTCGGGCAGACCTACGTCCAATCCGCTGGCGGAAAGCGTGGTGTGGGCATACTCCCGAAACAGCCGATCCAACACCGGCGTGTTTGCCAGCGATACCGCGTTGGTACTGCCGCTTCCCGTCAGACCGAATCCGTCCATGATAACCAAAGTGGTCGGTGTTTTACTCATGCAAAAACCTCCGTCAAATTGCCCGCGGGGCGATCCGTATACGTTTCGCGCAAGCGCCGCTCAGTCCTGATTGGCGGCGTTGACAATATCGGTAAAGTCCTTGGCTTTGAGCGCCGCGCCGCCGATCAATCCGCCGTCGATATCAAGCTGGGACAGCAGCTCCGCGGCATTGGAGGGCTTCATGGATCCGCCGTACTGAATGGTAACGGAACGGGCGATACGCGCGCCGTACAGATGACGAATGGTGGTGCGGATCAGCGTGCAGACCTCGGCTGCCTGCTCGGCGGTGGCGTTTTTGCCGGTACCGATCGCCCACACGGGCTCATAGGCGATAACGCACTTGCGCACCTTCTCGGCAGGCACGCCGTACAGCGCGCTCTTAACCTGCAAGGCAATGAGCTCCATGGTGATCCCCATCTCGCGCTGTTCCAGGCTCTCGCCCACACAGATGATGGGGTGCAGACCCGCTTCCAGCGCGGTATGTACCTTCTTGTTGACGGACACATCTGTCTCGCCGAAATACTGCCGGCGCTCACTGTGACCGATGATCACGTACTTCACGCCCAGATCCTTCAGCATATCGGCGGACACCTCGCCGGTGTACGCGCCGGACTTCTCATAAAACAGGTTCTCCGCACCAATGGACACGCGCATATCCTTGAACGCCTTGACGGCGGTCTGAATGTTCACAGCGGGCACGCACACGACCACTTCGCACCACTTGGCTTTGGGCAGAACGGTCTTGAGCTCCTCGGCAAACTTCTTGGTCTCACCGGCGGTTTTGTTCATCTTCCAGTTTCCGGCAATAACAGTTTTACGGTATCTGCGATTCATAGTATGACTCCTCTTTCTTTCTATATGATAGTTTTGTGCCTTGGGCACAAATAATTACTTTATTGATCCAGCAGGCAGGCCACACCGGGCAGCTCCTTGCCTTCCAGAAACTCCAGCGAGGCGCCGCCGCCGGTGGAAATGTGGGTCATCTTGTCGGCATAACCCAACTGCTCCACAGCCGCCGCGCTGTCGCCGCCGCCGATGATAGTGATGGCGCCGGTCTTGCTGAGCGCTTCCGCCACCGCCTCCGTGCCCTTGGCAAAGGTGGGGAACTCAAATACACCCATGGGGCCGTTCCAGATCACCGTGCCGGCATCCGCCACCGCCGCGCAGTAAGCCGCTGTGGTCTCCGGTCCGATATCCAACCCCTCCCAGCCGTCGGGAATGGCGCGGGTGGGTACGATCTGCGTATTGGCATCGGGCGCGTAATTGTCGGCAGCCACGGTGTCCACGGGCAGCAGCAGCTTAACGCCCTTCGCCTTGGCTTTTTCCACCATGTCCAGCGCGTAGGACTCCCAGTCCTTTTCCAGCAGGCTGTTGCCCACGCTGCCGCCCTGCGCCGCAGCAAAAGTATACGCCATGCCGCCGCCGATGATAATGGTGTCGGCAATATCCAGCAGGTTGTTGATTACGCCGATCTTGGAGGAGACTTTGCTGCCGCCCAAGATCGCCACCAGCGGACGCTTGGGATCGGAGATCGCACCGCCCAGCACCCGCAGTTCCTTTTCAATGAGGAGACCCGAAACGGCAGGCAGATACGCGGCAACGCCTGCGGTAGATGCGTGTGCTCTGTGCACCGCGCCGAACGCGTCGGACACATACAGCTCCGCCATATCCGCCATCGCCTTGGCAAGCGCCGGGTCGTTTTTCGTCTCACCCTTTTCAAAACGGGTGTTTTCCAACAGCAGTATCTGTCCGGGCTGAAGCGCCGCCGCTTTGGCCTGCGCGTCGGCTCCCACCACGTCGGTCGCAAAGATGACCTCCTGCCCAAGCAGCTCGCTCAAACGCTTGGCAACGGGCGCGAGCGTCAGCTTCTTCAGGGATTTTTCCCAGTCCTCCCGGGTGATATCCGCCTGGTTCTTGCCCTTTTCCACCTGCTTTTTCACGTAGGTTTCAAAGGTCGCCGCCGGCTTGCCCAAATGGGAGCAGGCAATCACTGCCGCGCCGTGGTTGAGCAAATACCGGATGGTGGGCAGAGCCGCCACGATGCGCTTATCACTGGTGATGGCGCCCGTTTTCTTGTCCTGCGGCACATTGAAATCGCAGCGCAGCAAAACCTTCTTGCCCGCTACGTCCACGTCCTTGACCGTCTTCTTATTATAATTCATAGAGTCGACCTCCTAAATAGAATTCAAACCTTCGCTGCGGTCCCTTTCATTTCGCCTTCGCCGGTCAGACCGGGAAAACCGTTTTGCCGCAACGCCTCATAAGTGAGGATCGCCACGGAATTGCTCAAGTTCAAGCTCCGCGCCTCCGATCGCATGGGTAAACGGATACAGCGGTCGCGGTACTTCTCCCGCAGCCAGAGGGGAAGCCCCGCCGTTTCCTTGCCGAAAAACAGCCAGCAGTCCGGTGAAAAGGACACCTTCGTATAGTCCCGCGGCGCTTTGGTGGTGGAGAGCCACCCGTCGGACAGCGCGTCGGGGTGGGCGGCAAAAAAGTCGTCCAGATCCCGGTAATCAAACACGTCCACCAGATGCCAGTAATCCAGACCCGCCCGGCGCACCGCCCGTTCGGAGATGTCAAATCCCAGAGGGCGCACCAGATGGAGCTGACTGCCGGTGGCGGCGCAGGTGCGGGCAATATTGCCGCAATTCTGGGGAATCTCCGGCTCCACCAGTACAATATGCAGCATCTTCCACACCTCCCGTCCGGAATCAATATTGTAATCCCAAGTTGTTAAAAATTCAACTATAATTTCTCAAAAATTGCTATTTTTGTTAAAATAGAAAAAATCGGCGTCACTTCCTGCGAAAAATCGACATTCTGCACATTTCCTGCTCACAACCAGAACCGACTTTACGCAGAAAAACTTGCTAAAATTTTTCCAAACTACTGGATTTTCCCGACAGGTCTGCTATAATATGCGTAGGATAGCAAAGGAGGGATTTCCGATGGATTGCAACGGCGTATTGTTTGATCTCCGGACGGGTCAGTCCACCGGAGAAAAGCCGCTCATGCTGCATTCGCTTCTGTTTTGCCCGGTATTGACCTGGGTGTGTCAGGAGTTGTCGAATCGTGGTGTGGAGCGGTTTTTTATTGCCTGCGATGACGCCTGGCAAGCCGATGCGCAACAGGCGGCAGCTCCCTTTTCCGGGGTGACAATCCTATCCGGCGATGTGAAAACAATGCCGCAAAACGTAACGGTAATCGCCCGGGCGGTCTTGCCCATTCCCTCCGAGGAAGGCGAATGCGGTTTCCTTCCCTTCGCCGGCGCGGATATCCTCCGCGCCGCCGTACCCGCGTGGCGGGAGATCCAGATGGCACGTCTTGCGTCCCGGGGCGTAAACGTAATTGACCCCACCAACACCTATGTCGATCCATGCTGCACCGTTGCCCGGGGCGTTACGCTTCTGCCGGGCACCATTCTCCGTGGTAAAACCACCATCGGCGCCGGCTGTCAAATCGGACCCAACACCATGATCCGGGACAGCCGCATCGGGGAACATACCACTGTCAACGCCTCCCAGGTCAACGAGAGCGTGATCGGATCTCACACCACCGTAGGACCGTTTGCATACGTTCGCCCGGGCTGCACGGTGGGAGACGGGTGCCGCGTGGGCGATTTTGTGGAACTGAAAAACTCCGTGCTGGGTAACGGCACCAAGGTGTCGCACCTGACGTACGTGGGCGACAGCGACGTGGGACAGCGAGTCAATTTCGGCTGCGGTACGGTGACTACCAACTACGACGGCAAGCACAAGTACCGCTGTACCATCGGTGACGATGTGTTCATTGGCTGCAATACCAACCTGGTGGCGCCGGTGACACTGGGCAACGGCTCGTATACCGCCGCCGGCTCCACCATCACCGAGGACGTACCCGAGGACGCACTGGCACTGGCACGGTCGCGGCAGAGCAATAAGCTCGGCTGGGCGGCACGCTGGCGGGGAAAAACGGATCGGTAAGCCGCGGGTTATATGCCCGAGGCATCGATATACACAAGAGAAACAGTAATACGGGATAGAAAGCGAGTGTGTGCATTATGATTTCTCACGGCAAAGACATCAAGATTTTCACCGGCAACTCCAATCCGGCGCTGGCGCAGGAGATCTGCAAGATCATTGGCATCAAGCTGGGTGAAGCGGACGTCAACACTTTTGCAGATGGCGAGATCTCGGTTTCCCTATATGAGACGGTCCGCGGCAGCGATGTGTTTTTGATTAACTCCACCTGCAAGCCGGACAACGACAGCCTGAAGTAGCTGCTGATTATGGTCGAAGCCTGCCGCCGCGCCTCAGCCGGCCGCATCACCGCCGTAGTCCCCTACTTCGGCTACGCGCGGCAGGATCGCAAGGCCAAGAGCCGCGATCCCATCTCCGCCAAGCTGGTCGCCAACATGATCACCTCCGCAGGCGCCGACCGCGTCCTGACCATGGATCTGCACGCCGCTCAGATTCAGGGCTTTTTCGATATTCCCGTGGACAACCTGTACGGCAATCCCGTGTTCGTAGATTATTACGCCAAGAAGTTCGGCGCTGACGCCGAGAACATGGTGGTCGTCTCCCCGGACGTGGGCAGTGTGGCGCGGGCGCGCGCTTTTGCTCAAAAGGTGCATATGGGTCTTGCTATTGTGGACAAGCGCCGCCAAAAAGCCAACCAATGTGAGGTCATGCACGTGATCGGCGACGTGGCGGGCAAGGACTGTATCCTCTTTGACGACATGGTGGATACCGCCGGTTCCCTGTGCAACGCGGCGCAGGCCATCGTGGACGTGGGCGGCGCACGCAGCGTATACGCCTGCGCCAGCCACGGACTGCTCTCCGGCTCCGCCATTGAGCGCATCAATAACAGCCCCATCAAGGAGCTGGCGCTGCTCAATACGCTGCCTACGGAGTTCGGCGCAAGTTGCGGGAAAATCAAATACCTCTCCGTAGCCCCTCTGTTTGGCGAGGCGATTGAGCGTATTTATCAGGAAATTTCCATCTCCAAGCTGTTCAACTGATCGAAACTGTGATATGATAAGGAGGTCGCCGCGGCGACCTCCTTATTTCTTTGTTTTCCATAAATACTCTCCGGTAAAGGAGCGAAAACGGATATGTTTTTCAAGCGCGATAGCGGCGGCTGCACGTGGCTGCTGGTGGGACTGGGCAACCCCGGCGCAAAGTATGAATCCACGCGCCACAATATGGGCTTTCTGGCGCTGGATCGGCTGGCGGATCAGCAGGGCTTCCGGTTCAATAAACTGCGTTTCAAGGCGTGGACAGCCACCGCCGTACTGGGTGGAGAACGGGTGCTGGTGATGAAGCCCCAAACCTATATGAATCTCAGCGGCGAAGCCGTGGGCGAGGCCGCCCGTTTTTACAAGATTCCACCCGAACGGATACTGGTGATTTCCGACGACGTAGCTCTTCCGGCGGGGAAACTGCGCATTCGGGCACAGGGCAGCGCCGGAGGACACAACGGGCTGAAGAACATCATACATTATCTGGGCAGTGACGCCTTTCCCCGCATTAAAGTGGGTGTGGGAATGCCCGATCATCCCGACTATGACATGGTTGACTGGGTCACCGGTCGTCCCGCCGCCGCTGATGAAAAACCGCTGATGGAGGCGCTGGATCGCGCTGTGGAGGCAATTCCCGCAGTGATCCGCGACGGTGTGGCGGCGGCTCAAAGCCGATTTAACTAAAACACATTTGTAAGGGGGCAGATACGCCATGGAAAACCTCATACGGCAACTGCTGGCACTGCCCCAGCTCCGGGAGCTGACCGCCGCGCTCTCTTCCGGTACCTCCCCTGCGCAAATCACCGGACTTTCGCCGGTACACCGTGCGCAGATCACCGCGGCGCTGCGCCGGGCGACGGCGCGCCCGGTTCTGATGGTCTGCGCCGATGAGAAAGACGCGGCGCGTCAGGCGGCGGATCTGCGCCTTTTGACCGGGGAGGACGTAACGGTTCTGCACGGTCGGGAGTGGCATCTGCACACCGCCGCCGCGGTGAGCCGTTCCTGGGAATATAAGCGTCTGGCGTCTCTCTACGCCATGTCCCAAGGTACACCGGTAACAGTGACCACGGTGGAAGCGCTTGTACAGCGCTGTATTCCGCCCTCTGTACTGGCGCAAAACGTACACGCCCTTGCCATGGGCGAAACATATGACCTGCCGCAACTGACCGAGCGGCTGATCGCCGCCGGATATACCCGCTCGGAACAGGTGGAAGGTCCCGGGCAGTTTGCCCTGCGCGGCGGCATTTTAGATGTATTCTCCCCCGGCGCCCAGCAGCCTGTGCGGTGTGAGTTTTTCGGCGATGAGGTGGATTCTCTGGGCTGGTTTGACGTATCCACCCAGCGGCGAACGCGCAACTGTGAGCGTGCGCTGCTGCTGCCCGCCGGAGAGGTTCTGCCCTGTCCGGATGCGGCACAGCGGCTCGAGCAGGCGGCGCGGCGGCTCAAAGGGGACGGTGCCGAGCGGTTGCGCGCCACGCTGCAAAGCGACGCCGAACAGCTCCGGCAGGGTCTGCTGCCCCCGGGCACGGATCGCTATATGTCCGCCGTCTATCCGGAGTTTTGCACGGCGCTTGATTATCTGCCCTCCCATACGCTGATTGTTTTAAGCGACAGTCCCCGTGTAGGCGAGGCGCTGCGCGGTTTTTTGTGGCAACTGAAAGAGGACGTCACCGCCGCCATGGAAAACGGTCTGCTCTGCGGGGCGTTTGCGGATCTCACACTGGGTGAAGTACAGTTGCAGCAGGCGTTGGGGCAGTATGCCGTAGCGCAGTTGGACAGCCTGCCCACCAGTCGGTGTCTGCTGCCGCCGAAAGGTCTGTGGCAGATCAATGCCAAACAGCTCAGCTCCTACGGCGGCTCACTGGATACCGCCGCCACTGATATGACCCACTATCTCACCGTCGGTTACCGCTGCATGGTGCTGTGCGGCGGCGAGGTGCGAGGACAAAACCTGTATCGTTTGCTGACGGAGCGCGGCATCCCCGCCGCGCTGGATTTTTCAGGTTCTGCCGAGCCGGAACACGGGTGTGTACTGATTGGGCTGGGTGCCATCAGCGCCGGCAGTGAGTATCCTGAATTGAAATTGGCGGTGCTGACAGAAGGGCAACTCACGTCGCCCGTCAGCGGAAAGTCCAAAAAGGTCCGGTCGCGCCGGGAAGACAGCCACCGGAAAATTCAGTCCTACACCGACCTCACACCCGGGGATCTGGTGGTACACGTGCATCACGGTATCGGGCGCTTTGCCGGCGTGGTGCGCTTGAACGTAGACGGTGTAGAAAAAGATTATATTAAGATTACCTATGCCGGCACGGATTGTCTGTACGTACCCTGTACCGCCCTGGATCTGGTGAGCAAGTATATCGGCAGCGGCGGCGAGGAGGACGGAAAACCCGTCCGGCTCAACAAGCTCGGCGGCAGTGAATGGGCAAAAACCACCTACCGCGCCAAAGCCGCCGCCCGGGATCTTGCCAAGGGACTGATCACCCTGTACGCCGAGCGGCAGCGGCTGGGCGGTTACGCCTTTTCGCCCGACAGTCCGTGGCAAAGAGAGTTTGAGGATTCCTTTGAATATGAGGAGACGGACGATCAGCTTACTGCGGCGGCGGAGATCAAAGCCGATATGGAAAAAGCCGTACCCATGGATCGCCTCTTATGCGGCGACGTGGGCTACGGCAAGACCGAGGTGGCGCTGCGGGCAGTGATGAAATGCATTATGGACGGCAAGCAGGCGGCGCTGTTGGTACCCACCACCGTGCTGGCACAGCAGCATTATGCCACTGCCGTCAACCGTTTCCGCTCCTTCCCCGTCACCATTGAGGTACTCTCCCGCTTTCGCAGCGGCAGGCAGCTCAAAGACACACTGGAGCGGACGAAGCGGGGCAAGGTGGATCTGCTGATCGGCACCCATAAGCTGCTGCAAAAGAACGTGGAGTTCCGGGATTTGGGGTTGCTCATTATTGATGAGGAACAGCGCTTCGGCGTTGCCGCCAAGGAACAGCTCCGCCGGCGCAGCCGACAGGTGGATACCCTGACCCTCTCCGCCACCCCTATCCCCCGCACGCTGAACATGGCGCTGAGCGGAATTCGGGATATGAGTACCATCGAACAGCCGCCGCAGGATCGTCAGAGCGTGCAGACCTACGTGTTGGAATATGACCGGTCCGTTGTACTGGACGCCATTCGTCGGGAACTGGGACGCGGCGGTCAGGTCTACTATCTCCACAACCGGGTGGAGAATATCGATTCCTCCGCCGCGGCGCTGCAGCGAGAGCTGGGCGAAGATGTGGTCGTCGCCACCGCCCACGGCAAAATGCCCGAGAGTGAGTTGAGCCGTGTGATGCAGCAAATGTCCGATGGGGATATTCAGGTGCTGGTGTGTACCACGATCATCGAAACAGGGATCGATATTCCCAACGTCAATACCCTTATCATCGAGGACGCTGATCGAATGGGTCTGAGTCAACTCCACCAGATCCGCGGACGCATCGGTCGCAGTCCCCGCCGCGCGTATGCCTATCTCACCTACCGCGCCGGAAAAGTTCTCTCGGAGGTTGCCGCCAAGCGTTTGAGCGCCATTCGGGAATACGTGGAGTTTGGCTCCGGTTTCAAAATCGCCATGCGGGATCTGGAGATCCGGGGCGCAGGTAATCTGTTGGGGCCGGAACAGTCCGGCTATATGATGAGCGTAGGCTATGATCTGTACCTGAAGCTGCTTGAAGACGCCGTACTGGAACAGCAGGGACAGCCCCGGCGCAAACGGGTAGAGTGCTCCGCCGACCTTACCGTATCCGCTCATATCCCCGAACGGTATGTCCCCTCAGCCCAGCAGCGCATGGATCTCTACCGGCGTATTGCCGCCATTGCCGCGAGCGAGGACGCGGACGATCTCACCGACGAGCTGCTGGATCGCTACGGTGAGCTGCCCGCGCCGGTACGCGCGCTTTTGGACGTGGCGCTGCTGCGCGCCGCCGCCGCGGCGGTATCGGTGTGTGATATCACACAAAAGGGTCGACAGCTTCTGTTCAGCTTTGCGGACACACTGAATGTAGCAGGATTGATGGCGCTGTGTACCCAGCCCCGATACCGTAACCGTCTGCTGTTAGGCGCGGGAAAGAGTCCACGTCTTACGCTGTATCTGCGCGAAGATGAGGACGCTCTCGCAGCCGCCGGAGAGTTGGTGGAACAACTGAAACGGCAAAGCGAAACGGCGTCTGACGCCGGAAGTAAGGAGGAACACACTCTGTGAAAAAATTATGGATTCGCCTCGGGGCGGGATTATTGACGGCTGTGGTCGCCGTGGCGGCAGTTATGCTGTTGAGCAATACGGCGGATAACGGAAAACGGACAGACGGTCTTTTCTATCAGGCCACCGGCATCCATCCCGATGCCAGACTCATTACCGTGGACGGTGAGCCGGTCACAGCAGAGGAATATTTCTACTGGTTGGCATACGGTTGCGAATATCTTTCCGCCTACATGGAATCTGCCGACTGGAACGATTCACTGACCGATGATATGTCGTACAGCGAATACGCCAAATCCGACAGTCTGGAAGCTGCCAAGCTGTTTGCGCTGGTGCGCATCATGGCGAAGCAAAACGGCGTAACGCTGACACAGGAGGATCTGGACGATTTGAAGGCGCAGCGGGACGAATACATCGCCTACTACGGCGACGAGGAGACGTACCTGCAGCAGATTGCGCTGGTAGGTATCAACGAAGAGATGTTTGACCGGATCAATTCCCAGTACTATCTTTTGGATCATCTATCGGAGCTGTCTGTCACCGAGGGAAGCAGTCTCTACCCCGCCGAGGATGAACTGCTGGCATATGCGCAAGCCAAGAATTACGTTACGGCACGGCTCCTTTTCCTCTCCACCTCCGGTCTTTCAGAGGAAGCCGCCGCCGACCAGCAGGCGCTGGCGGAGGATTATCTTGCCCAACTGCGGCAGCAGAGCGATGCGGACGCGGCGTATGATCTTCTGGGTAAAATGGTGCAGGATCTCGGCATGGAGTTGCCAGAGGGTGACGTCACCTTCGGAAATGACGATACGCAGGATACACTGCTCCAAGCCGTTCTGGCGCTGGACGAGGGCGCCGTCAGCGACGTAATTGAGACGTCCAACGGTTTTTACATCGCCATTCGCCGCCCGTTAAACAAGACGGCTGTGGCAAAAAGCTATTATAACGACCATCTTTCCTCGGCGCGGCAAAACGCCAAAGTGGTCACTACCCGAGCCTATGAGGATATCGACGCAGGTGCGTTTTTTACCACACTGATGAAGCTCCGCAATGAGTTGGCGGACTCCTTTACCGCCGAATCATAATCCGCCCGTTTTGCAGACAAAAACGCTCCGTCTCACGCTGTGAGACGGAGCGTTTTTTAATGTAGCGTTGTGTCAATCCGCAAAAAGCGGCGTGGAGAGATAGCGGTCGCCGGTATCCGGCAGCAGCACCACGATGGTCTTGCCGGCATTTTCCGGTCTTTTTGCCAGCTCTATTCCCGCCCACACGGCGGCGCCGGCGGAAATACCCACCAGTACGCCCTCTTTGCGGCCCACCAGCTTACCGGCGGCAAAAGCGTCCTCGTTGGTAACGCGAATGATCTCGTCGTATATGCCTGTATTCAGCACGTCCGGCACAAATCCTGCGCCGATACCCTGAATCTTGTGGGCGCCGGCTGTACCCGTAGACAGTACGGGCGAGCTGTCCGGCTCTACCGCCACCACACGGACGCCGGGCTTCTTGCTCTTGAGATATTCGCCTGCTCCGGTAATCGTACCGCCCGTACCGACGCCGGCTACGAAAATATCCACCGCTCCGTCCGTGTCCTCATAGATCTCCGGTCCGGTGGTCGAGCGGTGTATGGCGGGGTTGGCGGGATTGACAAACTGACCGGGGATAAAGCTGTTTTCGATCTCCTCCGCCAGCTCCTGCGCCTTGGCAATGGCGCCCTTCATGCCCTTTGCACCCTCGGTGAGCACCAGCTCCGCGCCGTAGGCTTTCATCATCTGGCGGCGCTCCACCGACATGGTCTCCGGCATGACAATGATGATTTTATACCCCCGCGCCGCCGCCACCGACGCCAGCGCGATACCCGTGTTGCCGGACGTGGGCTCAATGATGGTGGCGCCGGGCTTGAGCTTGCCGGAGGCCTCCGCGCCGTCAATCATCGCCTTTGCGATCCGATCCTTCACCGATCCGGCGGGATTGAAATACTCCAGCTTTCCGATCAGCCTGGCTTGCAGCCCCTCCGACTTCTCAATGTTCTTCAATTCCAACAGCGGCGTTTTGCCGATCAGCTGATCAGCAGATGTGTAAATATTTGACATGACACTCTCCCCTTTTCCTGATGCGCGATCATATAGCCGCGCCTTTTTGAACCTTGCGTGGGTAAATTATAACCTACATATCCTACTTTGTCAATAGGTTTATAGAATTTTATTTTGTTCCCTTTTTAGAGGTTGCAAAAAGGGTGCAGGCGTGGTATAATTTGCCAGGAAATTATATATCCGAGGATTACGCCGTAAGATATATATCACATTTCATGCAAAGGAGATCAGAACTATGTATTGTCCTAAAATCGAAAAAGTGACCGCCCGTGAGATTATTGACTCCCGCGGCAATCCCACCGTAGAGGCGGACGTACTGCTGGACGACGGTACTGTCGGCACCGGCGCGGCACCCAGCGGCGCTTCCACCGGTGAGTTTGAGGCGCTGGAGCTGCGCGACGGCGATAAGAGCCGTTTCGGCGGCAAGGGTGTCTCGAAGGCAGTGGAGAACGTCAACACTATCATCAATGAGGCGCTTACCGGCATGGACGCTTACGACATCTACGCCATCGACCGCGCCATGATCGCCGCTGACGGCACAGACGACAAGTCCAAGCTGGGCGCCAACGCCATTCTGGCTGTTTCCATCGCCTGCGCCCGTGCCGCCGCCAATTCTCTGGATATCCCCCTGTACCGCTATCTGGGCGGTCAGAACGGCAACACGCTGCCCGTGCCCATGATGAACATTCTCAACGGCGGCGCCCACGCCACCAATACCGTGGATACCCAGGAGTTCATGATTATGCCCGCCGGCGCACCCAGCTTCCGCGAGGGTCTGCGCTGGTGCACCGAGGTGTTCCACGCCCTGCAGTCCCTGCTGAAGGCGGAGGGGCTTGCCACGTCCGTGGGCGATGAGGGCGGCTTTGCTCCCAACCTGAAGGATGACGATGAGACGCTGGGCTATATTGTCAAGGCGATCGAGAAGGCGGGCTATGTGCCCGGCAAGGACTTCGTGCTGGCGATGGACGCCGCCGCGTCCGAGTGGAAGGGCTCCAAGAAGGGCGAATACCGTCAGCCCAAGAGCGGTAAGGTCTTTACCTCCAAAGAGCTGGTGGATCACTGGGCGGCTCTGGTTGCCAAGTATCCCATCATCTCTATTGAGGACGGTCTGGACGAGGAGGACTGGGAAGGCTGGCAGTATATGACCGAGAAGCTGGGCGGCAAGCTGCAGCTGGTGGGCGACGACCTGTTCGTCACCAACACCCGCCGCCTGAGCAAGGGCATTGAGCTGGGCGCCGGCAACTCCATTCTCATTAAGCTCAATCAGATCGGCTCCGTGTCCGAGACACTGGACGCCATCAAGATGGCACACAAGGCAGGCTATACCGCCATCGTCTCCCACCGTTCCGGTGAGACGGAGGACACCACCATCGCCGACCTCGCCGTGGCGCTCAACGCCGGACAGATCAAGACCGGCGCACCCAGCCGCAGTGAGCGCGTCGCCAAGTACAACCGCCTCCTCCGCATTGAGGACGAGTTGGGCTGCGGCGCCGTATATGCCGGCTACAAGGCTTTTAACGTCAAGCGGTAAACCTTTTTCGGCTGATACAATTTCAACATATAAAAGCAGGAGCGGCATCAAAGCCGCTCCTGCTTTTATATGTTGCTGTGCTTCTTACTTTCCGTCCGAAAAGCCGGTAAATGTGCCGCGTTCAAGCTTCAAAACCCTCTTTGTCTCGTTCGCCTGCATCTTTGCGGCTTGTTACTCGCCGCGGATATAGGTCATCAACTCATCGCGGGTCATGCCGGCAATGCCCAGTGCCTCCGCCGTGCGGCCCTCGTCCATCTTATCGCCCAGCACCACGCGACCGATGGTGATGATCGCGTCAATGCAGGGTGTGGCAATGCCTGCCGCCTGTGCCAGCGCCCGGATCGCCACCAGTGAATAAGGCACGTCCTCCAGCACGTAGCGGGTGGCAATGGTATTGGCGCACATGATGCCTTCATAGCCGGGATTGTTGCGGACAAGCTGGTAAAGAGGCGTGGTGTTGTCGCCGCACTCGTACATATCCACGTACTCCTGGCAGATGGTGCGCTGGTCGTAGCCATACGCCTTTGCAATGGCGATGCGCTCTTTGTCCATGGTCTCCACAAACTTGCCGATGGACGGGGTGATCCCCTCGTGATAATACTGGAAGGGAATAAACGGATCCGCCTCGATGCGGCTGGTGCTGAGCAGCATGGGCGCCGGGTGCATCATAGCGTTGAGGTTATCAAGACTTGTCACCAGCACGTTGTCCACCAAACGGAACCACGGAAGCTGGGGATGAAGCGCCGCCTCCAGTTTCTTGTTGTCGCTTGCCGGCAACGCCGCCATGGGCACTTCGTCCTTGATGCCGAAAATGTACACGTCGCCAGGCTCTTGAATACGGGTGGAATAGAGCAGCGTACACGCCGCACCCACCACCACGTCGGCGGTACAGCCCATGTCCTTCATGATCTTGCGGAAGGCGATCGCGCCGCAGGACGCCTCGGGGTGCAGGAACACCACCTGTCCGTCCTTGAGGTGCGGCACCATTTTCTTCGCCATGCTCTCATGGTAAATGGAGGGCAGAATCATCATAATGATGTCCGCGCCGTCCATGGCTTTGGCGATATCCGTGGTGGCGAACTCCAGCTTGCCGTACGCTTCCACCGCGTGATGGATATGTATGCCGCCCTTGGCGTTGAGCGCGTCCACCGTGGCGGGAACCACGTCAAAAAGCCGCACCTTTTCGCCCATGGAGGCAATATGCCCCGCCATCGCCTGACCGCCGTTGCCGCCGCCGATAATTGCCCATGTTTTGCTCATAATCAATAACCTCTCTTCTCTTTATTTATGCGCGGTACGCTTCCGTCACAACGCGCGTTTCCACTGTATATTTCTTCATCGCCGCCTCATCGATTTCTACGCCGAGACCCGGGAGCGAGGAAAGCACTGTCTCTCCGTCCGCAAAATGAATTTGGTTATGGTAGGAACAGATATCACCGTCCAAACGGTTGGGGGAAAAATACGCGTGTCCGATCGAAGTGACAATATTCTGACACGTTACACCGATTTGCAGGCTCGCCGCCTCGGTGATGCCCTCCTCGATCATAGAGTTGAAAAACACCTTGATTCCGTTGGCGGCGGCGTAGTCACAAATTTCCTTGGCAGGCTTGATGCCGCCGTTTTTCGTGACCTTGATGCTGAACACGTCTACCGCTTTGGCTTCCACCAGGTGCTTGGCGTCCTGCAGCGTCATCACGCCCTCGTCCGCTGAAAGCGGAATGTCAATGGCGCGCCGAATCTCCGCCATACCCTGCACATCCCAGCTTTGCACCGGCTGCTCAAAGAACAGAATCCCCAGTTGCCGGATCTCCTTCCAGTACCTGATGGCGGTATCCACGTCCCAGCCCTGGTTAGCGTCCACAATCAAAGGATACTCCTTGCCCACCGCTTCCCGAGCGGCGGCTGTCCGTGCCGCGTCCAGACGCCAATCCTCACCGCCGATCTTGATCATACAACCGTCGTAGCCCAGACGCTTCGCCTCCAGCACCTCCGCCGCGCTCTCTTCCGGGGTGGAACCGCCGATCGACCACATGCACCGCATACTCTCGCGCCGTTTTCCGCCCAGAAGCTGGTGGACAGGCATTCCCGCGGCTTTGCCCCAGACATCGTAGCACGCCATATCCACCGCGGATTTGGTCAGGTGCTGATTGCGGATACACGCGTCCATAGTGCGATGAATCTCGTTAAGATTGGTGGGGTCTTTGCCGATCAGCATGGGCGCCAGATGCTTTTCCAGAATCAGCGTGGAAATCTCCGCGCTGTCACCGGTAAAGAGCGGCCACGGATCGCATTCTCCGTATCCCACAAAGCCCTCATCGGTGTAAAGCGTTACGATGACCGGCGTCGCCGTGCTGAAAACGCCGTATTCACGGGAGAGGTGATACGGGTGCAGCAGCGGAACGGCAAGCCGGTCGATTTGTATTTTTGTGATCTTCATCTCTTCTCCTTCCGATGCCATGCACCGTCATATTCTCTATCCGAGATTTTTGTGTAAATTGTGCAAAGGATATTCCGCCATTATCTTATCACTTCCGCTTGTTATCGCCTAATATTTATGATATGATATATTTTATAATTCTAAAAGCATATACGAGGTATGTTATGTTCACGCTAAAGCACTACGTCCTGGAGATTGCCAAAAGCGGGAGCTTTTCACAGGCGGCGGAGAATCTCTACGTCTCGCAGCCCTCTTTGAGTGCTTCCATTCTGCGGCTGGAAAAACGGATCGGGGAACCGTTGTTTGACCGCAGCGTACACCCGGTTCGCCTGACGGAAACCGGAGAGGAATATGTCCACACCGCCTACGCTCTTGCGGAATTGGAAAAAAACTTTCAAGTCTATTTGGAAGAGCATCAGAAAAGCCAGACCGGGCGGCTGATCCTCGGCGGAAGCCATTTAAATCTGTCTTATGTGATCCCGCCTCTTTTGCGCCAATACCGCAAAGAGTATCCTCTGGTGGAGATTTCTCTGGTGGACGGCAACATCGACCGGCTTTATGCCATGCTGTCCGACGGAGACATTGATCTGGTGGTAGACAGCGGCTCCGTAGATCACGCATTGTTTGAAGAATACCTCTATCAACCGGAGATTCTTTTGTTGGCAGTACCGGATCATTTCCCCTGTAATGAGGTGATGAAGGCGTATCAAATCGGTTACGATGAGGTGCTGCAAAACATACACGCCGATCCCGGCATACCTGCTCCTCCGCTTTCTCTGCTGGGTGACACACCCTTCCTGAACATGACCCCTGATACCGATACCGGGAAACGGGAAAAACGCATTTTTCGCCGGGAGAACTTCCGTCCCAACTCCCCATTCGCGTTCCGCCAGCAGTTGACCGCCTTTCATCTGGCATGTCAGGGTATCGGTTGTACCATCATCAGCGATATGTTGGTGAAAAGCGGGATTTTCCGCCCGAAGCTGACATTTTATAAGCTGGACGAAACGGAGAGCTTTCGCTATATCAAGTTTTATCAGAAGAAGGGACGGCGAATGACCTTCGCCATGCGCTCGTTTTTGATCTGCGCCGGCGCCATTGGGGATAAAGGCTGACCCTCTTCGTGTCAGCGCCTTTTGAGGCTTGGCGAAAAAACATTTTTCCAATACCGGCATGAAAACGCAGATACGCACGCGGACAGCAATCCGCGTGCGTATCTGCATTATGAAGAGAAACGGGAGGGAAATGCTATCCCCTCCCGTTTACAGCTTGATTTTCTCCAACACGCCCAGATCCCAGCACAGCCGAGGCAACACGTACTTATCACGGATATCCTTGGCACAGCGGAAAGTCATGGCTACCTGCGCGCTGTCAATGCCGATTGCTTCCGGCGTTTTCGGCGCGCCTACCGCGTCCAGAATTGCCTCGATTTCTGCGGCGGAGGGCAGTTCCTCGTCAATTACGGATATAATCTCGTCCCAGCAGTCGATGATCCGCTCCAGCCGTGCCTTATGCCGCGCAACGTCGTACTTATGCTCCCGCGCTTCTATGGCGATCATCGCATCGGCACCGTCGCCTACGAAAGCGCGGAGTTGTTTTTTCCAGTCCTCATAGTCGAAGGCGGCTACATAGGAAAGCGCCTTTTCCCGATCCGGCTTCATTTTTTTGATCTGCTCATAGACCTTGGCGCACAGCAGCGTGGCAATACCGCACTGAATACCGTGGAGGTCGGCGGGTGTGCCGAACTGTAACGCCCGCATATCCCACACATGGGACATATAGTGCTCCGCACCCGATGCGGGGCGGGACACACCGGCATACGCCATAGCCACGCCGCCGATCACCAGTCCTTCAAATACGACGGCAACCGCGTCATCCTCCCGGCGCATCAGCCCTTCGCGGTGGGCAACGCACTTATCCAGCGCCGCACGCATCATCTGTGCAATGGCGGGACAGTAGTATTCGCCGTTGATGATGTGGCTGAGGCGCCACTCGCAAAGGCTCACGTATTTAGCCAGCATATCGCCAAAGCCCGCTTGCAGCATATGATCCGGCGCGGTTTTGAGAATGTCTGTGTCCCCGATCAGTACGTTTGGCGCCCGGGTGGGAAGCGACACCTTTAAGCCGTCGCGCTCCATGGAGGAGGTGGCGGAGGCGTAGGCGTCGCAGGAAGGGGCGGTGGCAATGACGATGTAGGGCTTACCCGTGAGAGAAGAGAGTATCTTGCCGATGTCGCACAGCACACCGGAGCCGACGGTGACAATAGCGTCACAGGCCGGATCATAATGCTCCACCGCGGAGCCAACGTATTCCTCCGACGGCTTGGGCGAATGGGGAAACACGAAGGAAGCTGCCGACAAGCCTGCGTTGTGTATCAACTCCGCCGCCTTTTGCCCTGCCACAAGATTCGTATTGTAATCGGATAGGATAAACACACGGCTTGCACCGTATCGCGCCAGCACCTCCGGCAGACGGGCGATTACACCCCTGCCGATGATGACGTCCTCCACGGTGGTGGTGTGGGTGCGTCCGCAATCGCAGTCAAAGCTGCGCCGCAACGCTTGTTCTTCCATAAACTATTTCCTCTTATTGTTATGACTGCTCATGATGTTTTCCACAAGCTCCCGCTTTTCATACAGAACGCATCCGCCCGCGTGATCGTCGATCAGGATATTGCCGTCCCGAAGCGCCGTAAAGAGCGGTGAATGCATCGCCTCGCGAAGCGACGTGTCCCGCACGTTCACGTCGGAATAGGGCGAGAACGGACAAGGCTCGGCGCCGCCGTGGGAATTGATATGGAAGAAACCTCTGCCTGCCGCTACACAACCGCCGGAACTCTTCTCGTCTCCGGGGAAGGATATGTACACCATCTCGGGACGTTCGTTTCTCAATCGCGCGACCTCACCTCGCAGGTATTCGCGTTCTTCCTCTCCCGGAGCAAGGTCCTTGCTGTCCTCTGTCACAGGAACAAATTCGACGAAGATCACCGCCTTACAGCCGCGATCGGAGAGCTTTTGCAAGAATGTGTCCGATGAGACCTCGCGGATATTCTCGGTCGTCACCGTGACGGAGACGCCGAAAATAAGCCCTCGGCGGTGCAGCTCATCCATATTGGCGATCAGCTTATCGTAGATCCCGCTGCCTCGACGGGCGTCGGTAATCTCCTTTTCGCCCTCGATACTCATGATCGGCAGAAGATTCCGGCTTTTGGTGAACAGCTCGAAGTACTTTTCGTCCATATAAGTGCCGTTGGTAAAGATCGGAAACAGAATATTCGGTTTCTTTGCCGCCGCCTCGATAATATCGCGGCGTAACATCGGCTCGCCGCCGGCAAGCAGAATAAAGCTGATGCCGAGATCGTCCGCCTCGTCAAAAATGCGGAACCATTCCTTACTTGTAAGCTGAGAAATCGGTTCGCTGTCGACCGTCGCATGATTGCAGCGCGAATAGCACCCTGCGCAGTGCAGGTTGCATTTGCTCGTGATACTGGCAATCAAGAAAGGCGGAATATGCTCTCCATTCTCTTCCGCTTTCTTTCTCTTTTTAGACGCCGCTCGGCTCGCGGCGGCAAATTGGAGCATAAAGGCGCTCTCGCGAGGATCCTTCAGCGTTGCCTTCAACGCTTCCGACACCACACGTTCCACGCCTTTTGTCATATATTCTTGCATATCAAACGGTGTACTCATCGCGTGACCTCCTGCGAAAGGTGAAACGGCTGCTTCATTTGCCAAAAACTCATTCAGTCTTGAAAGAGCGCAAAAATATTTTGAAAAATAATGCCCTGCCGTTCACAATTTTCATTACCTCAGTTATTCTTCTCATCAATTGTATTGTGTTTAGCGGGAGTAGTCAAGAGTATGCGGAATATCCTGCGCCAAGCTATTTATGATTTAATCGATGCACAGACTAAAGCACAAAATACAGCTTGAATTCTTCGTTCTTGGAATTCGCCGTTAACGGGAAATGCGGCTCATATTCAAAATGACAGTCTCTCGAAGGCACAAGCCTTTGGGAGACTGTCTTTTTCTAATCAACCGCGCCGCTTACTCCGCGCCCTTACAAGCGCAGCAGCAGCTCCCGCCCGATCTCCGCGCCGCTGCGCAGATAGACACGCAGTACCCGCTTTCTTACGGACGTCAACAGCTCATAGGGGATCGTATTTGCCGCCGCCGCCAAGTCATTGACGCTGTTGCGCACGCCGAATACCTCCACCTCGTCGCCTGCGTTGACGCCGGGCAGATCGGTCAGGTCTATCATGCACATATCCATGCAGATCCTGCCGCGCACCGGCGCGGGTCCGTGTGCCGTCAAGAGCGAGCAGTTATTGGAAAGGCTTCGGAAAAAGCCGTCCGCATAACCGTAGGGTACCACGCCAATGCGGGTCTGACGCGGCGTCACGTAGCGCCGCCCGTAGCTGATGGAGGTGTCCTGCGGATACGTCTTTACGGTGCTGACCGTGGTTTTCAGCGTCATCACCGGGCGTAAACCCAACTCCCCGGCAAACTCGCCGCAACCGTAGAGCAGCAGACCGGGACGCACCATGTCCAGATACGTCTGCGGCCATTGCGCCACCGCGCCCGTATTGGCGCAGTGCCGCAATGCAAAGGGGTGTTCCAATTTTGCTTCCACCGCCTCGATACACCGGCAAAAGAGGTCGAACTGCCCTTGGGTATAGGCACGGCTCTCCTCGTCCCCCTCGTCGGACACGGCGAAGTGGGTAAAGATTCCCTCACTTGCAAGACCCGGCAGACGGCAGACATCGCATATTTCCGCCACACAGGCGTCAAACTGCGCTCCGGCGCACAGGAAGCCCAAACGGGACATACCGGTATCCACCTTGATGTGGATCTGCAGCGTGCCGCCGCAGCGCACCGCCTCGGCGCTGTAAGCCTCCGCCGCTTCGATGGAAGTCACCGCCTGCGTGATATGCAGCTTGATAAGCCGTTCCACCTGATCCGGCGGGGTATAACCCAGAATGAGGATCGGCATGGCGATCCCATGTTCACGCAGTTCCATCGCCTCATCGATACTGCTCACCGCCAGATAGTCCGCGCCTAACTCCTCCAGCGTGCGGGAAACTTCAATCGCACCGTGCCCGTAGGCGTCCGCCTTCACCACGCCCAGGAATTTTACACCCGGACCAATGCGGCGGTGCAGCGTATGGTAGTTATGCGCCAGCGCGTCCAGATCGATCTCCGCCCATGTTCTGCGTAATGTAGATTCCATATTGTGCAGCTCCTTTTTATACTGCAAGTATTATAGCATAACAATCGAAAAAAGAAAATTTGACATTTTTGATTTTTCAAAAATGTCTGTCTTTCATCAAAAATTCGCTTTTGATACTCGAGAAAACGTTTGTACTATGTTATACTGAAGTATAAAAAGGCAAAGTGTAAAGAAATGCGGAAAGGGGCTTGACAGGAATGAAAGAGAATGTGACAATGCAGTCAGTCAGTCAGTCAGTC
>JAFZRS010000017.1 GCA_017619715.1 Oscillospiraceae bacterium
GAAAAAAACTGCTTGGGAGGCAGAAAAGCAATGGAACAAAAAGCATATATCATCGGCGATGAAACCGTAAAAAAATACCTCCGCGTAGAAGATGTGATTCAGTGCGTGGAGGACACGTGGCGCTGGTACGGCGAGGGCAAGGTCGTTATGCCCAATAAGATTACCACCGACATGGAGAAGCTGGGGATCCACGGCTGGTTCAACTCCATGCCCGCGTATATCGGCCCCATGGACGTGGCGGGCATCAAGGTGGTGGGCGGCTACGACGCCAACCGCGAGCTGGGTATGCCCTACATCAAGGCGAACATTCTGGTGACGGATTCCCGCACCGGCGTACTGAAAGCACTTATGAACGGCGATTATATCAACGATCTGCGTACCGGCGCACAGCCCGCTGTGATGGCGAAGGTGCTGGCAGCCAAGACGGATATCGTGACCATCATCGGCACCGGCTTGCAGGGCTATACCAGCCTTCTGTGCATGAGCAAGGTGCTTGATATGAAGGAAGTCCGTCTGTGCGATATCTCCGAGGCGGCGATGGATCGCTTCATCGCCCGCTTCCCCGACGCGCCCTTCCGCTTTGTCAAGTGCAAGAGCAACGAGGAGGGATGCCGCGGCGCGGATATCGTCATCACCGTCACCAATGCCAATGCCAATCTGGTGGAAGAGCCGTGGCTGAAGAAGGATTCTCTGGTCATGACCATGGGTTCTTTCCGCGAGACTTCCTTCGACGTGGTGCGCAAAGCGGACAAGATTGCCGTGGATCAGGTAGGTCAGTCCCTCCACCGCGGCAACGTAAAGGAGCTGGCGGAGATGGGCGAGATCACGGCGGATTCCTTCGATATCATTGTGCCGGACGTGCTGGCGGGCAAGGCGAAGGGCCGCACCAATCCCGAAGATCGCATCTATGCCCAGATCATCGGCACGGGCATGCTGGACGTGGCGTGCGCCGGTCTGGTACTCAAGCGCATTGAGGAGTCCGGCGAGCAGATTTTCAGCTACGATATGTCGAAATAAGTCGGTTTAGGTAGAGAGGTGCGGTATGTCGCTCTTTGAAGTAACGCAATACGATCGGCAGGTCTACGAGCAGGAGCTGCGGGACTTTCTGCCCCATCGGATCATTGATATCCATACCCATGTGTGGCTGGAAAGTCTGGTGAAGCAGAAAGGGGAGTTTCGCGCTGTCACATGGCCGACGCTGGTGGCGGCGGATAACAGCATTGAGGATCTGCAGGAGACGTATCGCCTGATGTTCCCCGATAAGGAAGTGGGCGCTATGTTTTTCGGCAGCAGCAAGAAGGATTCCATGGACGCCATCAACGACTATGTGGCGCAGTGCGGCAAGAAGAGTGGTTTCCCCACGCTGTATTACTCCACGCCGCAGGAGCCTCCCGAGGTGCTGGAACAAAAGATCCGCGCGGGCGGATTCCTGGGTTTAAAATCCTTTTTGAATCTGGCGCCCGCGTATATCCCCGAAAATGAGATTCGGATTTTTGACTTCTTCCCCAAAAATCAGCTTAAGAAGATGGACGAGATGGGCGCCATGGTCATGCTCCACATTCCCCGGAGCGGACGGTTGAAGGATCCGGTGAATCTCCACCAGATCGTGGAGCTGAAAAAGGAGTTTCCCAATGTAGGGCTGATTATCGCCCATATCGGTCGGGCGTACTGCGAAAACGATATCGGCGATGCCTTCGAGTTTCTGGCGCAGTGCCCGGATCTGATGTTCGATTTCAGCGCCAACTGCTGCGATATCGCCATGGAGAAGCTGCTGCGCGCCGTAGGACCGAAGCACGTGATGTTCGGAAGCGACCTGCCGATTTTGCGCATGCGCACCCGCCGCATCACCGAGAACAACACCTATATCAACCTCGTTCCGCCGGGACTGTACGGCGACGTATCCGGCGATCCCCATATGCGGGAGGTGTCGGCGGAGGAGGCGGAGAAGATCACCTTCTTCATGTACGAGGAGCTGCGCGCGTTCAAGCGGGTCGCTGAGAAGTTGGGGTTATCGAGAAATGATATAGAGGACATTTTCTTCAACAACGCCAATGGCATGGTCAAAAAAGCGAGAAAGAACATCTACGGCTGATAAAGGTGAGGCACAGACACATATGATAAATAAAGCGACACATACCGGCTGGGTGCAGGTTCTGATCATGCTGGCAAGCACCTTTTTGGCGGCATTTTCCATCAATACGTTTATTTCACCGCAGCACCTGTATTCCGGCGGTCTGCTGGGCTTTTGCCAGTTGATTCGTACCGGACTGGATTGGGTATTCGGTCTGCGCGTAGAAAGCGTGGATCTGGCGGTGATCCTGTTTCAGCTCACCAACGTGCCTTTGACCATTTTGGCGTGGAAAACTATGGGGCGCACGTTTGTGGCGAAACTGATACTGTGTACGGTCAGCTACTCGGTGTTCATGATTCTGATTCCGGTGCCGGAACAGCCCTTGATCCAGGACACGCTGGCAAGCTGTCTGGTGGGCGGCATTTTGAACGGCGTGGGCAACGGTATCGTCCTTGCCTGCCGCGGCAGTATTGGCGGGATCGGCGTTTTGTGGTTGTACTTGTCCCGGAAATGGGGCTTTTCCGTGGGTCATATCCACACAGTGTACAGCGTGGCGTTGAGCGCGGCATTTTTGATTCTGTTTGTGCCGGAGGTCGCCATCTATTCCAGTCTTTTTGCGGTGGTAACAGCTGCCTATATGGACCGTATGCACCTGCAGAACATCACGGTGCAGGTGACGATCATGACGAAGGAGGACAGCGAGGCGATGGCCCGGCGGATCATGGAGGACACCGGGCGGGGCGTGACCCATTGGGTGGCCCGGGGCGCCTACACCGGCGACGAGGTGAACGTGCTGTGCGTGTGCCTGACTAAGTTCGAGCTGGATCAGGTGCAGAGGATCGTAGACGAGATGGATCCCCACGCATTCATCACGGAGCAGGAGGGGCTGCACGTCCGAGGCAATTTCCCCAGACGGCTGACTTGAGCAATGCAGAGGAGGGCACCCATATGAGCAGAAAATCGAACAAGAGTCTTGCGGATCGGCGGGAGCAGATCGAGCTGCTGCTGCGTCGTGAAAGACGGGTGAACGCCCACGCTCTGAGCGAGCAGGTCCACGTTTCTCTGGTCATCACCGCGGGAGAGTGAGCCGAGCGCAACGAGTTGTATGACAGGACATTCACGATCCGCACGACCTGGAGATCGTCTTTGCGAACACGCTGGACGGAGTGCTGAAGATCCCGAATTTCATGCCGAAACCGGAGTGGGAATAAACGGAAAATGAGCGCAAAATACATGCAAGAAAAAATTTCTCTCCCATTATTCTCTCCTATTATTCTCTCCGTACCCCTTGAAAAACCTTATGGTACAAGGGTTTTCGGCACTTCGCTTTTCTTGCATTTGTGCAAAGGAACGCAAAAAAACGGCTGGTTTCGGCCTTTTCTTGCATTCCGAAACTGTCTGTTTGGCTGGATTCCAATAAAAGAAAAGCCTTGAAAACTCAGTGTTTTCAAGGCTTTTTTTTGGCGGAGAGGGCGGGATTCGAACCCGCGTGCGGTTGCCCGCAAACTGATTTCGAGTCAGCCCCGTTATGACCACTTCGATACCTCTCCGTGTATGTCCACCCGGCGTTTGTCGGGGAGAACACACGCTATTGCGTTGTCCGTAGCCGCTTGTAACCACGACTGCCTGCCTATCATAGCACACATTTTCCCGCTATGCAACTGCATATTTTCCGTCGTTACGCGGGAGATGGGGAAAACTGCCTCCTCCGCGGCTGAAAACCTGCCGGCGTTACTGCCCCAGCGCCTTTTTCAGCGCATTGACCCGATCCGTCCGCTCCCAAGTCACGTCCAAATCCTCCCGCCCCATGTGTCCGTAGGCAGCAAGCCGGCGGTAGATGGGTCGGCGCAGATCGAGATCGCGGATAATGGCGGTGGGACGCAGATCAAATACGCGGTTGACCGCCGCCTCCAGCGCCTCGTCACTGATAACGCCGGTGCCAAAGGTTTCCACCAGCACGCTCACCGGCTTTGCCACGCCGATGGCATAGGCCAACTGCACCTGACAGCGCCGGGCAAGCTTCGCCGCCACCACGTTTTTGGCGACCCACCGGGCGGCATAGGCGGCGCTGCGATCCACCTTGGTGGGATCCTTGCCGGAGAAAGCGCCGCCGCCGTGGGGAGCACTGCCGCCGTAGGTGTCCACGATGATCTTGCGACCTGTCAGTCCGGTGTCCCCTTGAGGTCCGCCGATGACAAAACGGCCGGTGGGATTTACATAAAACTTTGTCTCTGCGTCCAACAGCTCTGCCGGAACGGTGGGGCGGATAACGAGATCGATCATATCCCGGCGGATGGTATCCAGCGATACCTCGGGATCGTGCTGGGTAGACAGCACCACCGTATCCACACGGCGGGGCCGCCCGTCTTCGCCGTACTCTACGGTGACCTGCGTCTTACCGTCGGGACGGAGGTAAGGCACTAGACCCTGTTTGCGCACGTCCGCCAGACGCTTGGCGAGCTTGTGGGACAAGGAGATTGCCAGAGGCATCAGCTCGGGCGTTTCGTCACAGGCGTAGCCGAACATCATACCCTGATCGCCGGCGCCGTTATCAGGCACGCTCTCGCCTCGCTCTTTGGCCTCCAGCGACTGATCCACGCCCATGGCAATATCACCGGACTGCTCGTCGATGTTGGTGATGACGGCGCAGGTATGCCCGTCAAAGCCGATGGCGCCGCTGTCGTAGCCGATGTCCAGCACCACCTGCCGGGCGATCCTGGGGATATCCACGTAGCAGGAGGTGGTGATCTCGCCCATAATGTGAATCAGCCCCGTGCTGGCGCAGGTCTCGCACGCCACTCGGCCGTTGGGATCTTCAGATAAAATAGCGTCCAGCACCGCATCGCTGATCTGGTCGCAGATCTTGTCGGGGTGTCCTTCTGTGACGGATTCAGAGGTGAAAAGTCGTTTTGACATGGTATATTATCTCCTTTCTCCATGGGAGAGAGCGCAAAAAAGCGCCCTGCCAAAAGGGCAGGGCGGTTTGATCCGTTTGCTACCCTCATCTCGCGATTGGCTCGCCGGATTTGGCACCTTGCTTAACGCAGGTTGTCGTGGCGTCATCGGGCCGGTCCCTCAGCCACTCTTGATAAGAGCATAATGAACTTGTAAAGGTATTCTACCATACAGGCGCGAAATGTCAAGTCTATTCGGTGAAATGCATATGAGAAAAAATATGATCCTCGCAAAAACAGTGATACCCGGCGCATTTACTGCAATAGCGGAACGTGAGATCGGGATAATCCGTATCCGTGCGGCCGCAGACGGCGCACTTGTGGCGATATCCGCGCTGTTGCTGCTGCCGCCGCACCGCCTGTCGGAACTCCACCGCCTTGGGCGCGTTCTGCCGCTTGCGGATATCCAGCATGCGGCGCACCTCCGGCCAGACGAACACCAGAAAGTTCAAAAGCGCCACGATAGGCAAAATGATGCCC
The DNA here is from genome assembly GCA_017619715.1 of Oscillospiraceae bacterium. GTDB lineage: Bacteria > Bacillota > Clostridia > Oscillospirales > Oscillospiraceae > Vescimonas. The sequence goes on from JAFZRS010000017.1 coordinate 5,506, forward strand.
AATATACTGCCCCGTGCCGCCGCGCTGATGATCTCGAAGGCAATCAGCGCCGCATCAATGTAGGCGAGCCACTTCATCTTCACCGGGATAATAAAAAACAACAGCACCTGCATATCCGGGAACAAAACGGCAAAGGCGAGGAACATGGAGAGGTTGACATAATACGTTCCTTGCAGTGTGTAGCCGTAATTACCGGTGACGAGACTGACCAGCACAGCGGAAAGCACGCAGAGCAGCGCCCCGGAGAAGTAGTAGAAATTGAACCGTGCGGTACCCCACTCCCGTTCCAGCGTTGAGCCAATCCAATAGTAGAAGTAGAGGGAGATGATCAGCGACAGGGGGGAGCCATAGAGGGGAATGAAGATAAACGTGACAAGCCGCCACACCTCGCCCCGGAGCAACCCCGCCAGGTTGAAACCGAGGAACGCCAGTGCGTTGGCGTCGTTTTGCCGAGTGAGGATACTCAAGAGGTACACGAGGATGTTGCCCGCCACCACGTAGAGCATAAGGCGGGGAATACCGAACCGGGGATGCCGTGCGCAGAAGCGGTCCACGGCGTTACGGATTTTGAGCATATCAGTTTCTCCTTGAGGGGTGTTTTTGTGATTATACCCCCACAGCCGGGGGATTTCATGACAAATCTATAAACTTTTGTCTTACCCACAGTATACACGCATTTGCCGGAAATGAAAAGGGTGATCTAACACGGCTGTGTTGACAAAGAAAACCGCGCGGCATATAATGTGTTATATACTAAATTGCATGCGATGAAATCTTGTCAAATTAAAGGGGAGAGGGGTGCGGCATGGCACGGTCATATGAGCAGTTGAAGCTGGAAAACCAGCTCTGTTTTCCGCTGTACGCCTGCGCCAAGGAGATCACGCGGAGGTATCAGCCCAAGCTCGATCCGCTGGGACTGACGTATACGCAGTATCTGGTGATGCTGGCGCTGTGGGAATACGGCGCTCAGACTGTCAAGACGCTGGGACAGCGGCTGTGGCTGGACAGCGGCACGCTGACGCCGGTGCTCAAAAAGCTGGAGGCGAAGGGGTACGTGGTGCGGCGGCGCAGCGAGAGCGACGAGCGCAGTGTGGTGGTGGCGCTCACGCCGCAGGGAGAGGCACTGGCAGACCGGGCGGCGGTGATCCCCATGGAAATGGGAAGCTGTGTCAAACTGTCTGCGCAGGAGGCGATGCAGCTCCATGGGCTGCTCTATCGTGTGTTGGATGGAATGGAGGAGAAGCATGAAAAACCGGAGAAATGAGATTGTACGCGTCAGCGTGGTGGGGATTGCCGCCAACGTGGTACTGGTGATTTTTAAGGCGGTTGTGGGACTTGTCAGCGGCTCCATCGCTGTTTTACTGGACGCGGTGAACAACTTGAGCGACGCGCTTTCCTCGGTCATCACCATTGTGGCGACCAAGCTGGCAGGCCGCGCGCCGGACGCAAAACACCCCTACGGCCACGGGCGCATTGAGAATATCGGCTCGGTGACCATCGCCGTCATCATTCTGCTGGCGGGTATTACCGCTTTTCGGGAGTCCGTGGCGAAGATCCTTCAGCCGGAACGGGCGGAGTATTCCATCGTGTCGCTTATCATCATCGTGGCGGCGATTGCAGTCAAGCTGTTGCTGGGGCATTATGTCAAGCGCCGCGGCAAGGAGCTGCACGCCGAGTCGCTGGTGGCGTCCGGCAGCGACGCGCTGTTTGACGCGGTGATCTCCGCCTCCACGCTGGTGGCGGCGGTGGTGAGTATCCTCTGGCATGTCACCGTTGAGGGCTGGCTGGGCGCGGTGATTGCGGCGGTGATTATCAAGTCCGGCGTGGAAATCCTCATGGACAGTTTGAACACCATCATCGGACAGCGTGTGGACAGTGAACTGGCGGTGAAGCTCAAGCAGTTTGTCTGCGGCTATGAGGGCGTGCACGGCGCGTATGATCTGTCGCTGCACAACTACGGACCGGAGAAGATCGTAGGCGCCGTCCACGTGGAGGTGGACGACACCATGACCGCCCGGGAAATTCACTATCTGACCCGCTCCATTGCCGCAGGCGTGTACCGGGAGTTCGGCATCGTGCTGACGGTGGGAATTTATGCCGCCGATACGTCCGGCGGCGAGAGCGCGGCGCTTCGTGCCGCCGTGGAGGAGATTGCGGCGGAGTACCCGGAGTTTCGCCAGCTCCACGGCTTTTACGCCGACGTGGAGAATAAGAACGTCACCTTCGATCTGATCCTTGCCTTCGGCTGTGACGCCGCCGGGATTCGGGATCAGATTGTGCAGAAGCTGTCGGAGCGTTTCCCCGGCTATTCCTTCGACGTGGTGCTCGACAGCGATTTAACCGACTGAGCGGCGGAAAAAGTAAAAGATCCAGAAAAAACCTATTGACAGGGCAAACTGCCCGTGCTATAATCAGCCAAACTGTTGAAGAAGTGTAAGTACCTTCCGATGCTTTTTCTCAAGAGAGCCGCCGGTGGTGGAAACGCGGCGAAGAAGGCGGAGGGGAATGGACTTCTGAGGGCGAGCGGAAAGGGCGCATGGCGCTTGAGTATGCGAGACGGAGGCGACTCTCCGTAAACAAAGGTCGGCATATAGTTGTATGCGTTAAGTGGGTGCGTGCAAACGTACCAAGCCGGGTGGCACCGCAGGATCGACCGATCCTGTCCCAGCAAAAAGTACTGGGACAGGATCGTTTTTTTCTGTCCCAAAAAGAAAGGAGCCTGCTATCATGGCAAACGAGAAGATCCCCTACAAAATCTACCTCAACGAATCGGAGATGCCCCAGAGCTGGTACAACCTGCGCGCGGACATGAAAAACAAGCCCGCGCCGCTGCTCAACCCCGGCACCCATCAGCCCATGACGGCGCAGGAGCTGGGCGCTGTGTTCTGCGACGAGCTGGTGCGCCAGGAGCTGGACAACGAGAACGCCTATATCCCCATTCCGCAGGAGATTCGCGATTTCTACAAGATGTACCGCCCCTCGCCGCTGGTGCGCGCGGACTGTCTGGACAAGAAGCTGGGTACGCCGGCGAAGATCTACTCCAAATTCGAGGGCAACAACACCAGCGGC
>JAFZRS010000018.1 GCA_017619715.1 Oscillospiraceae bacterium
AATGTGATCAGCTTTACCACGAGGAGCAAGGGCGATGTTTCGCCCGCCATGGTCAAGTTGACGCCGAGCTACATAGTCATGAAAGCGGGCGAGTCGCGCCAGCTTCTTGCCACTCTGCTTCCTGTTACCGCTGTGAGCGGGTTATATTGGAGTTCTGAGGAGCCCGGGGTTGCCACTGTAAATCAGAACGGTATGGTCACCGCGGTGACAAACGGACAGACCCGGATCTTTGTCACTACCGTTTCGGGCAGATTAAAGGCAGTTTGCAAGGTGGATGTGATGAAGCGCCCGGACATCACCGGCAATTATGACTTTTCCGAACTGAACATGGTTATGGGCACCAGCCTGTACAATGAAACCGGCGGGTTTGATGTGCGGTATGATAAAGGAGGAAACGCGATCATGGCGTCTGCCTATCTTACCCGTTGGGACGGTACCGTTTCGGAGGAAAATGATCCCTATCCCGCGAACGGCGTTGTTCTCAGTTATAACGCAGGCAAGGTGATCCCTGAAAACTACCATGTGCAGGAAATACTGTATCTGCCGTGGCGCAGCGGTCCGCTGGATAACGGCGAGATCAAGCGCGCGGTGATGAGTTACGGTGCGGTATACTCCGCATTCAAGTGGTGGGAAAACGATTACAACGCGAGCAACGCGGCATATTACCATGCGCAGTTGTACTCTGGGAGCAAGGAAGCGAGCAAAGGACACTCGATCGCCATTGTGGGCTGGGATGATGATTTCCCCGCGTCCCGCTTCAAAAAAACACCCCCCGGAAACGGTGCATTCCTGTGCAAAAACAGCAAGGGCACCGAGTGGGGCGAGCAGGGATACTTCTGGATATCCTATTATGATATAGCGCTGGGACGCGCGGCAAGTGAGGATATCAATACGGTGTTTTACAATCTCCAGGCAAAGGATAACTACGACGATATTTATCAGTACGACCTGCTGGGACCCATTGCAGAGTATCCTTTTTCCAGCAATACCGGCTGGTACGCCAATGTCTTTCCACGAAAGGGTGAGACGCTGAGCAGCTCCGTCGTGCTCAAGGCGGTGTCGTTCTACACGATCTCTCCGGGAACGGAATATGAGCTGTATGTGGTTCCGGAATATCAGAACGTCGGTTCGCTCGATGTGCTCGGCAATCCGATCAAATCGGGCACGATCGATTATGCAGGCTACCACACCATCGCACTCAGCGAACCGCAGCGCCTCGCCGCCGGTACGCGCTTTGCCGTCGTTGTGAAGATCACCAGCCAGAACAGCGACGCGCGCGTATTCGTTGAGACTCCGGTTAAGGATTTTTCGTCCAGAGCGCGTGCGGGAGAAGACGAGTCCTTTGTCCGCGGATCCGATGGGCTTTGGACCGACCTCACCAGGCAGTGGGCTAATACCAACGTCTGCCTCAAGGCGTTTACTTCGGCGGATCCCGGCACAGAGCTTCAGGGGATCAGGCTGAACGTGCGGGAGAATGCGGATCCCACAGTTCATACTGCGGCGGAACTCTTTGAGCAGGGGCTCATTCTCGATTCGAATTATTCCGCGGCGGATACCGCAGTCCTTATGGAGGGGGATGACGATTATCTGGGTCTCATGAAGCCCATCGTGCTGCCCGACCTTACAACAAGTTATAATTTCGCCGAGGGCAGCAAGCTTCCCGCCCGCTACGACCTGCGCGAGGAGAAATGCGTCACGCCGGTGCGCAATCAGGGAAAGATGGGAAGCTGCTGGAGCTTTGCAGCGTTTGCTTCCTTGGAAAGCTCGGTTCTGCGTGCGTCCATATCGGAATATGCCGCCGTCGGCGGTCTCAATCAGGCGGGCGGCGAAAAGACGATCAAGCTCGAAATGGATACGCCGTATCTGCATCTCGGCCTGGGGAACGTGTCGCAGCTTTCTGCGTCCGTCCAGCCTTATGACGGCGAGGAGGCGATCCGCTGGACGAGCAGCAACGAGGACGTAGCGCGGGTGTCGGCGCATGGTCTGGTTACAGCGACGGGCCAGGGTAGCGCAACGATCACCGTTTCCACCGACGACGGAATGGCTTCCAACTCCTGCACCATCTATGTCAGCGCGGCGGCGGACATAGCCGCCATCAGCCTGTACGCACCGGAGACGAGCCTGATGGTTGGCGACGTTACACTGTTGGATTACACCCTCTATCCCGACAATGCGCGGCAGTCTGCACTGAAATGGAGCAGCGACAACCCTGCGGTCGCGACTGTGGACGAGTTTGGCCTTGTCACCGGCGTCTCTGCGGGCTCGGCGAACATCACGCTCAGCACACCGGACGGAAAGATCTCGCAGTGTGTATTGGTGAGCGTGGACGCAAACAGCCCATTCCATGTATCCCTTGAAACCAACGAACTGCGGCTCGCCAAGGGAACCGTGACCGGTAATCTGTTCCTGCACGTTGTCAACCGCGAGGCGAAGGAAAGCTGTGTGTTCATTCTTGCCTTCTACAACACGAATGGGAAACTGCTCTACAGCACCAGCGTTTCGAAAGCCGTCGCAACGGGTGAGCAGCGTGTGGTATTCCGCGACATCAATGCAACCGTTGGCGTGAAAAAGCTGCAGTTCCGCGTCTTCGCGCTCCGCAAGGGCAGCTTCGTTCCGTTGGCACTTCCCTTGACAAGCACGCTGTCCGGCAGTTGAGAGAATTGGGAGGAAAGAATCATGAAGAGAATCATGAAAAGACTGTTATCCGGGATTCTCGCGCTTGTCATGCTGCTGATCTGTTTCCCCGCCCCGCCTGCGCGGGCGGGGCAGATTGAGTCTGACTGGGTACTGGAAAGCGAGTTGCCTGCAGGAGCGAAGGTCATTGAGAGCAAGTGGGTCACTGAACAAATTAAAACAAGAACCAGCAATTCGAATGTAGAAACGGAAGGCTGGCACATTGTTGACACAAAGTGGGAAGAGACTCCGCAGCCCGATAGATATACTGCACTGTCAATTCCGACCGGCTTTAAAAAAGATTATTGGCTTTATGAGGAGCTAAGTAAACCCAAGCCTAATTATGTCAGCACGGAATCGGTAAAATACGTTGAAACCGTGTCCTCAGGCTATATTTACTGGCACTGGATGTATGATTGTGGTGGAGCAAACGGATGGGAATATCGTGCAATTCGGCATGCACCTGGTACAGGTGAGGATAACGGTTGTTACTACCAGTATTTTGGCGCGTTCTGGTCCGACAACGGCAACTACAGCAGTGACAGATATTACTGCAACAGCCGCAACATCACAAATTACATCATTCCGGAAAAGTGGCACAATAAAGACTGTCAGGGCGCCACGCGGTGGTTCCGCTTTGACGCGCAACTCGTACACACTGTAAAGAAAACAGCAACGTTTTATCTACAAATAGAAACGACCGAAGAATATAATACTGAAGCGGAAATTCCTGAAGATGGGCCAGATCCTAACGACCCTAAAAACACATTAAAGGTCATATCTAAGAAGCATTATGTGACTTACCTGATTACCACGCCGGATCTTCCCGCGCCTCAGGCGAATTTTCCGAGCGACTCGCATATTGAGCCGGATGATAAGATCACATTGCATTGCGCCAACCCAAATTCGACAATATATTATAAGATCACCTCCACAAACCATGCTACCCAGTATCAGGAATACACCGAACCGATCCAGGTGTTGGACGAGGATCATTTCACCGTGGCCGCTTACGCCAAGTCAAAAGATACAACGCAATTCGGAGACAGCGATGAAGCCGTTTTTGTTTACCATGTCGGCTATCTGGACGATCTTCCAACCGTAACCACACATCCCGCCGCACAAATTGACGACACCTCCGCGTTCCTCTCCTGCTCGGTGGAAAGTGATTCGAGTATCATTGGAATGGAATTTCGCATTTTTGATAAAACCGAGCAGATAAAACACACCACTGTCAAAGCGGACATCGACGGAAGCACTGGAACAACTCTGCTGACCGATCTGGAACCCGGCACCCAGTATCTCTTTCTGGCAGCTGCAACAAATGTTGACGGCGGACTGAACCTTGGCAATGTTCAATCTTTCCGCACTACCGGAGAGTCCGTGCTGTCGCCGAGAACTGTGACGGTCACGCCGGCTTATGCAATAGTTAAGCCCGGCACGACCCGCACCCTGACCGCCGTTGTGTTGCCGGCACAGGCAGAGCAGGACGTTATCTGGAGCAGCAGTGACGAAAGTATTGCCACTGTGGACGCCAAAACCGGCATGGTCACAGCGGTCGGCGTCGGACTGGTAAAAATCACCGCCACGACCGTGCTTGGGCAAAAGCAAGACAGTTGTATGGTAGACGTCTATCCCTACTCTGATATACAGGGAAAGTTCGATTTCTCCGAATACAACATGATGATGTCGTGCAGCAGCAAAAACGAGACGGATGGCTTTGACCGTTCCGCGATTAGCGGTGGCAACAGTCAGACCGCAGTTGCCTATCTCGCGCGCTGGGGTGGTGTGCTTGAAGAAAACGATCCATATCCGATAGATGCCCGCGAAAATTATCATCGCCTGGACGCTGATTTCCACGTGCAAGAGATCTTATATCTACCGTGGCGAACCGGACCGCTGGATAACGGTGAGATCAAAAACGCTGTGCTCAAGTATGGCGCGGTATATGCCGCGCTTCATACGGCGCCAGAATTCCGCAGTGATCACGACACCAATTTCTATCTGCCACCCGGATACTCCGGCGCCGCAGGTCACGCCGTCGCGATTATCGGCTGGGATGACAATTACAGCGCCTCGCATTTCTCCATGCGGCCGGCGGGCGACGGGGCGTTCATCTGCAAGAACAGCTGGGGACCGGAACACGGCGAAGGCGGTTTCTGCTATGTATCCTACTATGACACCACACTTGCGACGTCTGTGACGGACGATGTTCCCACCGTATTCTATCACGCGCAGACCACGGACAACTATGATAAGATCTATCAGTATGACGAACTTGGCGCGGTCGCCAAATACAAATACGATGCAGAGAGCGGCTGGTTCGCAAACGTTTTTCCACGCAAGGGAGAGTGTCTGAGCGCGGACGAAATGCTCAGCGCAGTTTCCTTCTACACCGTTGCGCCCGCTACGTCCTATGCGCTGTATGTGATCCCGGATTATAAGGGACCCAACTCACTTACCGCACTCGGAGATCCGATCAAACAGGATATGATTGACTATGCCGGCTATCATACGATCCGCCTGACGAAACCGATCCGTCTGTCTGCCGGCACGCGCTTCGCCGTCGTTGTCAAAATCACGCCCGCGAACGGAGATGCGATCACATTCATGGAAGCGCCGCGTATTGGAGTCTCTTCGCAGGCGCGTGCGGGCGCGGAAGAATCCTTTGTGCGCGGCGAAAAGGGCAGTTGGACCGAGCTGCGCCTTCTGAGAGAAGATGCCAATGTCTGTCTCAAGGCGTTCACTGTGGGTAATGAGGAACCGGTTACAATGCTGCTTGACGCGCAAGAGCAGGCAACCGAAGAACGCAACTACACCGAGGAAGAGCTTGCCGCGATGAGCACAGATCTGAACCCCGCCTTTTTGCTCGCAATCAAGAATGCCGAAGAAAATGGTGAGGAATCGTATGGCCTGATCCCGCCGTCCGTTCTTCCTGACGTAGAACAAAGCTTCAGCTATGACGAGGGGACTGTGTTTCTCGCGCGGTACGACCTGCGTGATGAAGGGTTGGTAACAGAGGCGCGCACTCAGCAACCCTTCCCTGCCTGCTGGGCATTTGCCGCCTGTGCCTCGCTGGAGAGCTGTGCGCTGCGGGCAAGCAAATCCAACCTTGAGTTGGTCGGTGGCTTGAACCAGGCAGGCGAGGATGAAATCAGCGTACTGTTTGATCTCAATACAACGATTTTGGATCTCTCGCCGGGACAGTCCACGCAGCTTCCGACGATCGTCTACCCCTATGACAGCAGTACCGCACTGTTCTGGGAGAGCAGCGACCCCTCCGTCGCCTCGGTCTCCCAGCGCGGCGCCGTGTTGGCCAAATCGTACGGGACGGTGGAGATCCGCGTGACAACGGAGGATGGCGCCTCAACGGCAGCCTGCACCGTCCAGGTGACAGCGCCGCAACCCGTTGAATCCCTCTCCCTCTCCTGCACCGCCGATCCGCTCCCCATCGGCCAAAGCGCCTTGATGGAGGTATCCATATATCCCCGCTCGCTCGAGGCGCACGAGCTCGTTTGGAGCAGCGACAACCCGAGCGCGGTAACGGTGGATGAGTACGGAGTGATTAC
>JAFZRS010000019.1 GCA_017619715.1 Oscillospiraceae bacterium
AAAAACAGGACACCCATTTGGGTGTCCTGTTTTTTTGCCAAGAGGGCAGAGGCTCGAACAGACCGGTTCCGGCGATAGCCGGAATCTCAACCGTCCGGGGGACGGTTGAGAAGGTCGTGTGCGTGTCGGCGGCGATAGCCGCCGAGCGAGCCTCGTCGAGCGCCACGATCAACTGCGCCCATCGGTGGGTGTTGTATGCCCCCGATAGACTGTCGGCAAGGTCGTGTGCGTGTCGGCGGCGATAGCCGCCGAGCGAGCCTCGTCGAGCGCCGGGACCAAACTTCCAATCTGAACCGAGCGCATCTGTTGAAACGTTGATAATCCTGCTCTCCTGCCCCGGCAAAAGAATTGCAAAGCACGCCTATTCGTGCTATAATATGCCATGAGCGCGACAGATCCGATTGTGGCGCGAACGATTCGTAAAGAAAGAATGGGGGGACCTTATTATGTGGATGTATATTGCTGTGGGTGTTATCGTGCTTGCTATTGCCGTTGGGATCATTTATACAGCGAAACGGAACAATGAGATCAAGCAAAACGGGATCGAGACCGATGCCACGGTAACCCGCGTCAAGGAGCACGAATCCAGCGATGAATACGGCCACACAACCGGCATTTCCTACACTTATTATGTCACGTATCGGATGCTGAACGGAGAGACCGTGGAAGCCAAGCTCGCCAGCGGAAAGAGCTATGATAGCCACATTGGCGGCAGTTGGGATCAGGATCTGCACGAGGGAAGCAATGTGCGCATCAAATACCTGCCTGAAAAGCCCAATTACGTGATCCGCGTGCCGGAGGCGTAAGCGCCCGCGGCATTTACCCCGATACGACAAAAAGCAGGATACCCTGTTGGGTATCCTGCTTTTTGTGCCTTGAAGAACGTTATGACAGATGACGCGGAAAGTTGCCCGAAACGTGCACGCCCTCCTGCACCGTGATAAAGGCATTGGGATCCATACGGCGCACCGTCTGCTGAAGCTGCTCGATCTCATATTTGCTCAGGCAAATGCACAGCACCCGCACACCGTCGCCGGTATAGGCGCCTTCTCCCTCCCAGGCGGTGACGCCGCGACCGACTTCATTTATAATGCGCCGGGGCAGCTCCGGATCGTGATTCTTCGTAATGATAAGCGCCTGGGCGGTGATGTTCTGCTGGTGGATCCTATCCACGAAGACCGAGCTGACCACGGAGAAAATGGCGGAGTAAATGGCGGTATTTGCATTAAACAGCACCAGACACAGCGCGTACACCACCGCGTTATATAGAATCGCAAACCGCCCCACGGTAAAGCCCCGCTTTTTGGACAGGTACATGCCCAGAATATCCATGCCGCCGAGACTGCCGCCACAGGTGAGAATCAAGCCGTTGGCAAAGCCGTTGAGGAGTCCCCCCACCAGACAGCTGGTCAGCACATCTTCAATCAGCGGCTGGGGTGGGACGGGAAGCAGTACCATAAAGACGGAGTTGCTCACCGTACAGACAATCAGCTTGCCCACAAAGGTATGACCCAGCGTTTTCCACGCCAGCACCAGCAGCGGCACGTTTGCCAGCAGATACAGTGCGCCTGCCAGATCTATGCCGCTGACGGAAAATCCCAGCTGTTCACTCAGCAGCGTACGAATGAGCTGACATATACCCAGCAGTCCACCGTTGTACAAACCCTGCGGTACCACAAAATTATTGATGGCGAACGCTCCCAGAAAAGAACTAGCCAACAGCGTCACAAAACGCAGCCAGCTTGTGTGCAGTGCCTTGTTCAGCATTGCCGCATGCCCCCTTTTTGCCGTCTTTTATTAGGATAACGCAAAAGGCATTATATAGTTTTTTCCCGAGAAGTCAATATTTAGCCGTCATTTTCCGAGCAAGCAGAGAAAAACAGGCGCTTACCGCTCATAAACTGTAACGCAGTACACGAAACAGCCGCTCCGTAGAGCGTGCCAACGTGCGGGATACCACCGATTTGCTGATTCCCAGTTCCCGGGCAATATCCGTCACGCGCTTTCCGTCGGTAAAGTGCATGTGGACGATCTGACGCTGCCGGGGTGTCAGCTCCTGATCCACCGCCACCGGCAGATTGGCGAGCAGCCGCTCGATTTGGCGGCGGTTATCGTCCTGCTGCGCTTGCTGCCATTGACGAAATCCGGCAATATCCATAGGGTCAAATGATGTACTTCGCATTGCGGGCATATCCCCTTTCATAATAGTGTGCGGTCAACTCCGCCAGCTCACGGCTCTGGCTCTGCATGGGACGCAGCTCACGGATCCGCCGCTTCAATCGCTGTATCTGATCCGGATCGTCTGCGGCGCGCACCTGCGCCGACAGGTCCCGGATCCGTTCGGTAATGATCTGTGCTCCTGCTTCATAGGCAGGAGACAGTTCTGACAGTTTCATTGGATTCCTCCTGACGAGGCGGCAATAAAAACCTGCCGCCTCCGTATATTTTTTTGTTGACAAGCGAATCAAATAATGGTATATTGATTGGCGCTGGATCAACGCTGGTGTAGCTCAGCTGGTAGAGCAGCTGATTTGTAATCAGCAGGTCGGGGGTTCGAGTCCGTCCACCAGCTCCAATTTAATAGGGGGGATTTCCCGAGTGGCCAAAGGGGACAGACTGTAAATCTGCTGGCGATGCCTTCGGTGGTTCGAATCCACCATCCCCCACCAAAAAGCGGTTTCGCCGTCAGGCGGAGCCGCCTTTTTGCTGTGGGGGCGTAAAAGACTTGCGCTTTCCGCCGTTACGCCGTATACTGTCTTTGACATCACACTACTCAGGAGGTATTGGTTAGCCATGAAGAAAACACTTACCGGTTTGTTGGTAGGCATTGTCTTTCTCGCTGTCGGCATTTTCACGCTTTTAAATCCCCACGACGACTATCTGCCCGTTACCGCCACTATCGTGGAAATTGAGCAGATGTTTACGGAGAACGATTCGCCCGACGTCTACGTGGACTACACCGTAGATGGCACGGCGTACGAACACGTCCGGCTGGGGAGCTATTCGTCCGGCTACTATGAGGGCAAGGAAATTGATCTCCTGTATAACCCCGCCAACCCCGCGCAGATTACAACGACCGGCGGCGCGATCTGGGGGATCGTTCTCACCGTCCTCGGCGGCCTGATCACCCTCTTCTTCGTTGGAAAGATCCTCTACCCCGTGCTGGCGCGCCGGTAAGGGGATAACTCCGGTCCGCTGACCGTACCCATGCGTAAAAGCGGTTTCGCCGTCAGGCGGAGCCGCCTTTTTGCTGCACCTCCCCTCCCTTTATCATACAAACAACGCCTCCTTTCCGCCGCCGCTGCGCGGCTGTGCCTGTGTCGCCTCTCCGCAAACAAGAATCTTGTTGTACTGTCTACAGTATCACAAGTAAAATTGTTTGTCAAGCGCTTTTTTACAAGTTTCTTGATAAATTTTCTTGACAAGCACAAGAGCGTGGGTTAAAATGTGGATACAAAGACTGCAAACGCATGTACGGCAGGAGGTAGCGGCGATGGGATTTGGCGAACAGCTGCGGCGGCGGCGGGAGGAACTGGGACTGACCCGCGCGGAGCTTGCGGATCGGCTGGGTATAACGCGCTCAGCGGTAGGAAATTATGAAACAGGCGTCAGCGCCCCCAAGGAGGAGATATTGCTGCGTCTGTTTGACGCGCTGCAGGTAGAGCCGAATTATCTCTACCGCGACAGCTTCCGTTCCGACCCCTTTGCCTGCTCCGATGAGGAGCGGCGTCTGCTGGAAAAGCTGCGGCGTCTGCCGCTGACCGGGCGGCAGACCGTTCACTCGCTGGTGAACGCGCTGGGGATTTGGCAATCGGAGATGGAGGAGCTGCGCAGCGCTCCTTCGATACGGGAAATTCCTTTGTACCGCTCTCCGGCTGCGGCGGGATTTGCCGCACCGGTGTTCGGAGAGGATTACGAGCTTTTGCCGGTTACCGGCGACGTGCCGGCAGGAGCGGAGCTGGCGGTGCGTATCCAGGGCGATTCCATGTCTCCGTGGATTGATGACGGCTCTATCGTGTATGTGAACCACGACCCCCTTTCCAGCGGCGATATCGGCATCTTTTGCGTGGACGGCGACATGCTGTGCAAGCAGTACCACCGGGACGCGCTGGGAATGGTATATCTCTTCTCCCTCAACCGCAAGCGCGCCGACATGGACGTGGTGTTCCACCAGGGCAGCGGCCGCAGTCTGACCTGTTTCGGACGGGTCATGATGCGCGCGCTTCCGCTCCCGGAATAATAGAAAAAATGCGCGGGTGGCGCGACCGTTTTTCCGGTCACGCCACCTGCTTTGCTGTCTGTGCAGAGTGCCTAACATTGGGAAATTGTTTTTGTGAGAAACGCTCCTTGTTTTCCCGCGGTCTTTTCTCTATAATGAAAACTGCCATCAAAAGTGACAAAAGTCAGACAGAATTTGCATAAAACATCAGCTAACATGCCATATAGCCATGCCGCCGGGACGGAGTAGGGCGGTTGCCGTAAGCTGCCGCGTCTATCTCAATGACGGTCGGAGCTTTATCCGGAACTGTCCGGACTTTTTTCGCGCGGAGAGGGCAACGGGGAAACGGTGCGCATAGCGTTCACGGCGGAATCTAAAAAAACGGAGGAGGACACATGAAAGAAAGATCCAAGGTGATTTTCGGCAACGAGCTGCCGGTGCGGGATTACCAAAAGGCCGTGCGCTCCAAGGCGAAATACGCCCGGAAGTTTGGTGACGACTCCGGCGAGCCCCACGGTGCGGTGGTGGTGGAGAATCCCCATATCGGAGAGCTGCTGGGCGTGCGGGATATCCGGGTGGAAAACGGCACAAGCGCTATTCCCTTCGACTGCGAAAAGGGCGTAATCGTCGCCAATATTCGCATGGGCTTCGGACATTACCGCATCTCCATGGCAATGGCGTCCGCCGCCCACGCGCTGGGCTATCAGCCCTACTGGATGGATCTCAACTCCTACGCCGACACCACCTGCACCAAGGTGATCGGCGCACAAAATGATCTCTATTCCCTGGGTTCACGCATCTCCCAGAAAAGCAAGCTCTTCAACAAACTGGTCTGGGAACCCATGAACTACGAGGGCTTTCGCAAGCTGAGCTACAATGCCGCCGACCAGAAAAACGCCGAGCTGATGGCGCCGGTGTTCCAAAGCGTACCGAAGGATATCCCCGTGATCGGCACCCATGTGTGGCCGGCGCAGGCGGCGATCCACGCCGGCATGAAATACGTGGTCAACGCTATTCCCGACAACTGGCCCATGGCGCTCCATCTGGCGGAGGGCAGTATCCACACCGTCCAGACCCATTACGCCTATCAGGGCTACCGCATCTTAAACGGCATGCAGGGCGACGCCGTACTCCGCCCCATGCCGGAGGACAGCCTGCGCTACGTGGGACACTATATCGACGACGAGCTGGTGCGCAACATTGAAACGGACTGTGCCGCGCGTAAAGCGCGCAAGGCGCAGGGCAAGCCCATGCGTTTTCTGCTGACCATCGGCGGCGCAGGCGCGCAGAAGGAGATCTTCGCCGCCATTATCCGCCATCTGCTGCCCGCTATTGAGAGCGGCAAGGCGGCGCTGTACGTCAACGTGGGCGATTACCGGGCGGTCTGGGAGGAGCTGGCGCGGGACATTCACGGTCTCGATGCGCTCTCCGCCACTCATTTTGATGATTGGGCGGATACGCAAGTTTTTGCCGCCTCCGCGCTTACCGGCGACGTAACCGGCGTCCACGCCTTTTACCACAGCAACATCTTCCAGGCGGTGTACGCCACCAATCTGTTGATGCGAAGCTGTGACGTGCTGATCACCAAGCCCAGTGAACTGGCGTTCTATCCCGTGCCGAAGCTGTTTATACGCCGGATCGGCGGCCACGAGCAGTGGGGCGCGATCCATTCCGCCGAGCTGGGCGACGGTACGCTGGAGTGCCGGGATATTCCCCATACACTGCAGATGCTGTCGCTGTTTATGGACGACAGCGTAACACTTTCCGATATGTGCGATTGCATTGTGGCGAATAAGAACGCCGGGATCTACGACGGAGCCTATAAAGCGGTGCAAGCCGCCGCGGCAATGAAAAACGGTCAGTAATCCCTCGCACCTTCCCCTTCCGACGCGCCGCGGTCTGATGCGGTTAAAAATCTAAACGAGGAGGGAAATATTATTTCAGACGTAATATTTCAAAACACCATGAAGCGATTGAGCAAAAAGCAAATGATCATTTTCTCCATCGGTCAGTTGGGCTGGTCCACCCTCAGCGGTATCATCGGCGCCTGGTTCGTGACCTTCTATCTTCCCACACAGGGCGACATTGAAGCCGGCGCCACCCAGTACATTACCCCCGGTCTGGTCGTGCTGGGATTCTTGACGATCTTAGGTCTCATTACCGCTTTGAGCCGCGTGTTCGACGCCGTGACAGATCCGCTGATTGCCAGCCTCTCCGACCGCAGCACCAATAAGCGCGGCAGACGTATTCCGTTTATGCAGTACGCCGCCGTGCCGCTGTCCGTTGTCACGGTCTTGCTGTTCTGCGCGCCTGTGGAAGACATCAGCGGCGTCAACGTAGCGTGGATCTCCGGGTTCGTGGTGCTGTTCTACCTGTTCATGACCATGTACTGCACGCCCTATAACGCGCTCATCTCCGAGTTCGGCAAGACCCAGGACGACAGAATGTTCATCTCCACCGCCATCTCGCTGACGTTCTTCGCCGGAACGATGCTGGCATACACCCCCTTCGTGTTCTCCGGCATGCTCAGGCAGGCCGTGGGCTTCGGATGGAGCTACCGGATCTGCTTTATCGTGCTGGCAGCGATTGCCTGCGTGTGTATGCTTCTGCCTACCTTCCTTCTAAAGGAAAAGGAATTTGTGGATACCAAGCCCTCCCAGTCTGACATGTTCAAGTCGCTGGCTTCCACCTTCAAAAACCGGGAGTTCCGGGTCTTTGCCGGCTCTGATATTATGTATTGGATCGGCTTGACCCTGTTCCAGACGGGTCTGCCCTTCTTCGTGAAGGTCTCCATGGATCTGGACGAGAGCTATACCATGATCTTCATGGGCGGCATGACGATCCTCTCCGCCGTCTTCTATCCCTTCGTCTCGGGACTGGTACGAAAGTTTGGCAAGAAGAAACTGGTCATCTGCGGCTTCCTGGGCTTGGCGCTGGCGTATTTGTTTACGGTACTGATCGGCGTACTGCCCCTGCCCGGTGTGGTCTTCGGCGTTTTGATCTGTGTGATCGCCGCCTTCCCCATGGCGCTGCTGGGTATTATCCCGCAGTCCGTTGTGGCGGACGTAGCCGAAGCGGACGGCATCGTGACCGGTGAAAACCGGGAGGGTATGTTCTTCGCCGCCCGTACCTTTGCCATGAAGTGGGGGCAGGCGATCGCCATGCTGGTCTTCACCTCTCTGGCGATCATCGGCACCACCCAGAACACCAACTCCAATGAGATTACCGCCTCCTCCCTGGGACTGCGGATTGTTGCCATCGCCGCAGTGGTCTTCTGCGTGCTGGGCGCTGTCATTCTGGGGCTTTATAACGAGAAGAAGATTATGAGGACCATTCAGGACAAAAAAAGCGTTGCCGAATAACTGTACGTTTTCGATAAAAGACCCGAAATCATATGATTTCGGGTCTTTTATCATGTGTTTATTGCCGCTGCCGCCGGGACGTGTTATACTATAAACAGAGCGTTGTGCAAAAACGAACGGAGGATTTGTCCATGGGTCATTTACCGCAACCGCTGTCGCCGGAGGACTATGTGGAGCCGCGCTGCGTGCTCTGTGACGAGCCGTACGGCGCAGCGCCGCAAGTCAAGCCGGTCCCGCAGCAGCGGATCATTGAAAAGATGAATGAATATATGAGCCGCCGGGACTATGCCGGGGCGGAGCGCCACCTGACATATTGGCTGGAGGAGGCGAAGCTGGGCGGCGACCTGCGTGGCCAGCTCCTGCTCTATAACGAGCTGGTGGGACACTACCGCAAAACCGGCGAGAAGGACAACGCCTTTGCCGCCGCAGAGGAAGCCCTGCGGCTGTTGCGAGAGCTGGATTTTGAGGGTACGATCAGCTCCGGCACCACCTATACCAATATTGCCACCGCCTACAACGCCTTCGGGGAAAACGAGCAGGCGCTGTCGCTCTTTGAAAAAGCACGCGCCGTCTACGAGGCAAACCACCGCACCGAGCCGCAGCTTCTGGGCGGACTTTATAACAACATGGCGCTCACCTGCGCGGCGCTGAAACGGTTTACCGAGGCGGACGCTCTCTACGACAGAGCGATGGCGGAGATGGAAAAAGTCCCCGGCGGCGAATTGGAGCAGGCGATCACCTGTCTCAACCGCGCCAACGCCATCGAAGACGAGATAGGCATGGAGCAGGGTGAGGCGCAGATCTTTGCGCTGGTGGACAAGGCATACGGGCTTCTGACCTCCTCCGCCGCGCCGCGAGACGGCTACTATGCTTTCGTATGTGAAAAGTGCGCGCCGTCTTTCTCCTACTACGGATACTTCCTGGCGGCGGAGGAATTACAAAAACAGGCGGAGCAAATCTATGAACGGAATTGAATTATCCAAAGCCTATTTTGAATCGTACGGAAAGCCCGTGCTGGAAGAGCAGTTTCCGGAGCTTCTCCCCTATCTGGCGGCGGGACTTTTAGGCAGCGGCTCGGAGTGCCTCGGCTTCGATGATGCGCTGTCCCGGGATCACGATTTTGATCCGGGATTTTGCCTGTTCCTTCCGGGGGAAGACATAGTGGACCGCCGCAGCGCCTTTTTGTTGGAGCGCGCCTACGCCAAGCTGCCCCGGGAGTTTGGGGGACTGCGCCGCGCGTCTATGCAGCCGGTGGGCGGTGCGCGCCGCGGCGTACTGCGTACGGGAGAGTTCTTCACCGAAAAGAGCGGCGCGGCAGACGGTGTACTCACTGTCACCCAATGGCTCACCGTGCCGGAACAGTCGCTTCTGGAAGCGACCAGCGGCGTACTTTTTTTTGACAATTACGGCGAGGTGTCGCGCCTCCGCTTGTCCCTTGCCTACTTCCCCGAGGAGATCCGGCGCAAAAAGCTTGCCGGACAGCTTTTGCTGATGGCACAGTCCGGGCAGTACAACTTCCTGCGCTGTGTCCGCCACGGCGAGCCGGCGGCGGCGCAGTTGGCGGCAGGTGAGTTTGTCCGCAGCGCCATGTCCGCCGTGTTCCTGCTCAACCGGCGGTATCAGCCCTATTATAAATGGAGCTTTCGCGCTATGCGTTCATTGCCCAAGCTGTCGCTGTTGGCGGAGCTGCTGGAATACCTGCTGACAACCGGCAACGACGAGCCGCTTTATCAGGATAAATATGACGTGATCGAAAGCATTGCCTCGGACGTGATCAACGAGCTGCAAGAACAGCAGCTGACCCAAGCTGTCTGCGGCGACCTCGAAAAACATGCCTATTCCGTCAATGACGGTATCCGGGACGCCGAGCTGCGCAACCTGCACATTTTGGCGTCCGTCTGAAAAGGAGCGCAAGTATGAAACTGCACGGACTGCAAAAAATGACCTTGCTGGACTTCCCGGGACACGTTGCCTGCACGGTATTTCTGGGCGGCTGCGATTTTCGCTGCCCCTTTTGCCACAATTTTGAGCTGATCGACGGTTCTGCACAGCCGATTATGGACGATGAGGAGCTGCTCGCCTTCCTCCGCCGCCGACAGGGATTGCTGGACGGCGTGGCGATCACCGGCGGCGAGCCGTGTCTTCATCGCGACCTGCCGGAGCTGCTGGAGCGGATCCGGGCGATGGGCTTTGCCACCAAGCTGGATACCAATGGCACTCACCCGGAACTGCTGGCAGAAATTTTGAGCCGGAAACTGGCGGACTACGTTGCCATGGATATTAAAAACAGTCCCGCCAAATACGCCGTCACCTGCGGCGTGGAGCAGCTTGATCTGGGCGCGATCTACCGGAGCATTGATCTGATCCGGACTGCCGCGCCGGACTATGAGTTCCGCACCACCGTGGTGCGGGAGCTCCATGAGGACGCGGACTTTCCGCTCCTCGGTGAAATGATCGCCGGCGCGCGGCGCTATTTTCTCCAATGCTTTACCGACCGCGACAGCGTGCCTTTCGGCAATCTCCACGCTCCTTCTGCCGCAGATTTGGCGCGTTACGCCGCCCTCGTCCGTCCGTTTGTACCGGATACGCAAATCCGCGGTGTAGATTGAAACCACAATATCTTGTGTTAAATTTCAAAAAACACCACATAATGTATTGACAACCGCTCTCCCCCGGTGATAGAATGTAGAGGCTCACATTCCGGTCGATATTTGTCGAACCGTATTCTATTCTATGCCGGTCAGGGAGGGCTTTTGTATGTATCAGGTGGTAAAAAGAGACGGAAAAGTCGTGGACTTCCACATCGACAAGATCAGTACCGCCATTACCAAGGCGTTTGAAGCGCTGAACAAGGAGTTTCACCCCAACGTGATTGATCTGATCGCTCTGCGTGTCACCTCGGATTTTGAGTCCAAAGTGCAAGAGGGCAAGGTCACGGTGGAGGACATTCAGGACAGCGTGGAAAAGGTGCTCTCCGAGGCGGGCTACGCGGACGTCGCCAAGGCGTATATCCTCTACCGCCGCCAGCGGGAGAAGGTGCGCAACATCAACTCCACACTGCTCAACTACAAAGATCTGGTGGACAACTACCTGAAGATCAACGACTGGCGCGTGAAGGAAAACTCCACCGTCACCTATTCGGTGGGCGGTCTGATCCTCTCCAACTCCGGCGCCATCACCGCCAACTACTGGCTCAGCGAGGTCTATGACGATGAGATCGCGGAGGCGCACCGCAGCGCGGCGATCCATCTGCACGATTTGAGCATGCTCACCGGCTACTGCGCCGGCTGGAGCCTCAAGCAGCTCATTCAGGAGGGTCTGGGCGGCGTACCCGGCAAGATTACCTCCTCCCCCGCCAACCATCTGTCCACCCTCTGTAACCAGATGGTGAACTTCCTGGGCATTATGCAAAACGAGTGGGCAGGCGCCCAGGCGTTCTCCTCCTTTGACACGTATCTTGCTCCCTTTGTGAAGAAG
>JAFZRS010000020.1 GCA_017619715.1 Oscillospiraceae bacterium
GGCGGTGGACGGCGCCGCCCGGAAGGTGATCGACGAGGCGGGCTACGGCGCATATTTCGGACACAGCTTCGGTCACAGCGTGGGCGTGGAGGTCCATGAAGATCCCAACGCCACGCCGTCCAACGGCAAGCCGCTGCCCGCAGGCGCGGTGATCTCCGCCGAGCCGGGAATCTACCTGCCGGGACGGTTCGGCGTGCGGATCGAGGACGTGATCGTACTGCATGAGGACGGCTGCAGGAATCTCATGGAGGCGGATAAGTCGCTGATCGTGCTGTGACAGGCGTATTTTGGGAAAAATTGCAGGAAAACCCTTGCCAAACGGCGTTATATCATGTAGAATAAATTAGCCGTTTTGGCAAATGATATGAATTTGAGGAAATGAAAGCGTTTCCTCGTTGTTATGGGAGGAACAGAATATGGCAACCATTACCGCCGGTGATTTCAGAAACGGTAAGACCTTCGAGTACGAGGGCAAGATTATGCAGGTCGTGGAGTTCCAGCACGTGAAGCCGGGCAAGGGCGCGGCGTTCGTGCGCACCAAGATGAAGAACATCGTGACCGGCGCCGTGACCGAGACTTCCTTCAACCCCACCGCCAAGTTTGAAGAAGCGTTTGTGGAGCGCAAGGACATGGCGTATAGCTACAACGACGGCGATCTCTACTATTTCATGGATCAGGAGACCTTCGACATGGTGCCGCTGGGTCGTGATCTGCTGGGCGATGCGTTTAAGTTCATCACCGAAAATACAGTGTGCAAGGTGCTCAGCTATAAGGGCAACGTCTTTGGTTTGGAATGCCCCAACTTCATGGATCTGGAAGTCACCGATACCGAGCCGGGTCTTGCCGGCAATACCGCCACCAACACCCTCAAACCCGCTACCGTGGAAACGGGCGCGGAGGTGAAGGTGCCGCTGTTTATCAACATCGGCGATAAGATTACCATTGACACCCGTACCGGCGAGTATCTGGGACGCGCCAAGTAAAAGACGTATTGAGTTAGAAAGGAGCAGCCGTATGGAGATTTCTGAGAAGGTCGCCCACCTGAAGGGTCTTGCCGAAGGACTGTCGCTGGAGGAGAACACCAAAGAAGGCAAGCTCATTGCCGCCATCATCGACGTGCTGGACGCCATGGCGGAGGAGATTGGCGACGTGGAGGAGGAGATCCTCGATCTGGAGGACGGACTGGACGCCGTCAGCGATGATCTGAGCGATGTAGAGGAAGCCCTTTTCGAGACGGAAGACGATGAGGACGAGGAAGACGATGATTATTTCGTCACCACCTGTCCCGAGTGCGAGGAGGAGGTCATCTTCGACGAGTCTGTTTTGGAGGACGGCGAAGTGATTTGCCCCAACTGCGGCGTCAAATTGGAGTTTGATTTGAGTGATTTGGTCAACGCCACCGGCGGCGACGAGGACGGCGAATAAGCACAAGCAAGAGAGCCGGCGGAGATACGTTCCGCCGGCTCTCTTCTCTATCTGCGCCGTGCGGAGCATTTGGGAAAACCGGTTGCACGCGGCGGGGAAATAGACTATAATACACATAAATCGACCGCTGTGCCTTGTTTCAAAAGCGCGGCGGTGATGACAAAAACAGGATGACGGACGACGGGAGATCAATATGAAAACAGAAGAAAAGCTGAATATGACCATGCTGTGCGATTTTTATGAGCTGACCATGGGCAACGGCTACTTTGAAAACGGCTATAAGGATCGCATTACCTATTTCGACGTGTTTTTCCGCCGGGTGCCGGACGGCGGCGGGTTTGCCATCGCCGCGGGTCTGGAGCAACTGATCGACTATATTGAGAACCTGCATTTTTCCCCGGAGGATATTGCGTACCTGCGCAGTAGAAAGCTGTTCAGCGAGGACTTCTTGCAGTATCTGGCGGATTTTAGATTCACCGGCGATATTTATGCCGTCCCTGAGGGTACGCCGGTCTTTCCCCGTGAGCCGCTGGTGATCGTGCGCGCACCGTCCATCGAGGCGCAGCTTATCGAGACGTTCACGCTCCTGACGGTAAACCACCAGAGCCTGATCGCCACCAAGGCAAACCGTATCGTGCGCGCTGCCAAGGGCCGCACCGTGCTGGAGTTCGGCTCCCGCCGCGCACAGGGCGCGGACGCCGCCATTATCGGCGCCAGAGCCGCCTATATCGGCGGTTGCAGCGGCACCGCCTGCACCATCTCCGATGAACTCTACGGTGTGCCGGCAGGCGGAACCATGGCGCATGCCTGGGTGCAGATGTTCGATTCGGAATACGAGGCGTTTAAGACCTATTGCCGGACGTATCCCACCAACGCTACGCTTCTGGTGGACACATACAATACGCTTAAATCCGGCGTGCCCAACGCCATTCGCGCATTCAATGAGGTGCTCAAGCCGCTGGGGATTACCAAGTGCGGTATCCGTCTGGACTCCGGCGATATCGCCTATTTGAGCCGTCAGGCGCGCAAAATGCTGGACGAGGCGGGCTGGGAGACGTGTCAGATCTCCGCATCCAATTCGCTGGACGAGTATCTCATTCAGGATCTGTTGATGCAAGATGCCAAGATTGATATGTTCGGCGTAGGCGAGCGGCTGATCACCGCCCGCAGCGAGTCCGTGTTCGGCGGCGTATATAAGCTGGTAGCGGTGGAGGATCGCGGCACGATTATTCCCAAGATCAAAGTCAGCGAAAACGTGGAGAAGATCACCGTTCCCCATTTCAAAAAAGTCTATCGCTTCTTCGGCAACGATACCGGCAAGGCGATTGCGGACTATATCACTCTCCACGATGAGACGGTGGACGACAGCCACGATCTGGAGATTTTTGACCCCAATGCCACCTGGAAACGCAAAACCGTGTACAATTTCACCGCCAAAGAACTGCTGGTGCCGGTATTCCTGAACGGCAAACGGGTCTACGACAGTCCGCCATTGCAGGAGATTCAGGCGTATTGCCGCGCCCAGGTGGATACACTCTGGGACGAGGTCAAGCGTTTTGATAATCCCCATAACTACTATGTGGATCTGTCCGATCAGCTCTGGCAGATCCGGCACAATCTGCTGCACAAGGTCGACTGAACGAAAGAAACGGGAGGAGTAAGCCGCCGTGAAAAAGCACGGAGTACAACAGAAAACGGAACGGCGTATCTCCGCCGCACTGCGCCTTGCGCTGGTGGCGTTCTTGCTGTTGGCGCAGATCGCGCTGATTTTCCTTTTGAGTGACCTTTTGCGCCAGCGCATTGCCATTGCCTATATTATTCTGGAGCTGGCGGCTTTGGTGGCGGCGATCCGGATCTACAACCGTCCCGGCGGCTCCACCTATAAAACAGGCTGGATATTGTTGGTGATGCTGGTTCCGGCGGCGGGACTGGTGCTGTACCTGCTGTGGAACGGAAACCGGCAGAGAAAGCAGCTCACGCTCAAGGGTCTTCCTATGCCCCGGGAATCGGAAGCGCGTCAGGAGCAGAGCCGCCAGAACGTGGAAAAGCTCCGGCAGCGGTATAGTGAGTGGGGCAAGCTGGGTGCATATCTCCACCGGCAGGGTTTCCCCCTGCTGCGCAACACCCGTGTGTGTTATCTCGCCAAGGGCGAGACGTATCTGGACGACGTACTGCAGTGCATGGAGCGCGCCGAACACTTCATATTGGTGGAACTGTTCATTATGGCAGAGGGTCAGATCTGGGATCGCATGACCGATATCCTGCGCCGCAAAGCCGCACAGGGCGTGGAGATCAAGCTGCTCTTTGACGATTTCGGCAGTATGGGACGACTGCCCGGCGCGGAGCTGGAGCGGTTGCGTCAATCCGGCGTGGAGGTCAAGATATTCAACCCGGTGCATTTTTATGTAAACCGCCTGTATTTCAACTACCGGGATCACCGCAAGATTATTTCCGTCGATGGCGACACCGTCTATACCGGCGGCGTGAATGTGGGAGATGAATACGCCAATCTGATCTCAAAGTTTGGCTATTGGAAGGACGGCGGCGTGCGTTTGGAGGGCGAGGGCGCCTGGGGACTGACAAAGGAGTTTCTCCACATGTGGGAGGAGCTTGGCGGCCATATGGAGCGGGAGTACGACTACTACCGACCTCACACCGCGGCAGAGGCGGCGGGATTTTGCCAGAGCATTTCCGATGGACCTGACAACAATCCCGTTACCACGGCGGAGGACGTTTTCCTGCAACTGATCGCGGGAGCTAACCATATGGTGTATATCACCACGCCCTATCTTGCTATAGATGATCCCATGATCAAGGCGCTGTGTATGGCAGGTGACAGCGGCGTGGACGTGCGATTGATGCTCCCCGGGATCCCGGACAAGAAGTACGCCTATCTGGTGGCAGAGTGTTATTTCGGTGAGCTTTTACAGCATGGCGTGAAGATCTACAACTATACACCCGGTTTTCTCCACAGCAAAATGGTGGTGACAGATCGGCAGGTCGCCTTTGTGGGATCGGTCAATATGGATTACCGAAGCTTCCGTCTGCATTTTGAGTGCGGCACGGTGCTCTACGACATGCCGGTGATCGAGGACATTCTGGAGGATATGGACGATATTGTTGCCAGCAGTCTGCGGGTGGAGTACGAGGCGTGGAAGAAACGTCCATGGCTGCATCGTGCCGTGGGAACGGTGCTGCGCCTGTTTGCCATATGGATGTAAAGAACCCCGCCGGAGACAGCACATTTTTTCCTGTCAAATCTTGACAGGGGAGGGGAAACGGTGCTACTATATGACCGTAAAACAAGGGGCGCTGGCGCAAGCCGGCTGAGACACAGCGTATCGCCGCTGTGACCCTCGAACCTGATCCGGGTAATGCCGGCGTAGGAATGCAAAAGCGCAAGACCGATTTACTGCACGAGGACGCCGAGCGCCCCTCGTGCATTTTTTTACGGAAAGGACTGTATCAAAAAAATGAAAGACACAAAAACGCGCATGTTGGCGGAGGGCGGCGTGTGTATTGCCATGTCGCTGGCGCTGAGCTACCTGAAGATCCCTATCGGACTGAGCTTCGGCGGTTTCGGCGGCTCTATCGATCTGGTGATGATCCCGCTGATCGTATTTGCCGTGCGCTGGGGCTGCGGCTGGGGCGTGCTGGCGGGTCTGGCGTTCGGAACACTCAAGTACGTGGTGGCAAACGGCGTGGCGGTGAACTGGGTGTCGATCCTCTTTGACTACTCCGTGGCGTATGCCGCCGTAGGGCTGGCAGGTCTGTTTCACCGCCGGTATGAGCTGTTGCCGCTGGCGGCGCTGATCGGCTGTATCGGGCGGTTTGTGATCCACTTCATCAGCGGCGTCACCGTATATGCCGAGTATATGCCCGAGGAGTTCATGGGTGTAAGCAGCCTGACGCCGCCGGTGTATTCTCTTCTCTATAACGGCACGTATATGGTGCCCAACACCATTCTGGCGATTGCGGTTTGCGCGTTGCTGATCGTTCCCGCCAAGAAGATCTTTGCCAAGCGGTAATGCCGTTTTGAAATGAAACCGGGAGCTGCCGATCGGCAGCTCCCGGTATTTTACCGGAGGACTAACAAGAAAAGTGCATCTTTCGTCATCTCAAAACCTATGATCTCCGCATTCCTTCAAAAGCAACGGCGGCGGCGTCCGGATCCATGTTGCAAGAGAGCCGGTACAGGCGAACCGTTCGGGAGAGCTTCTTGATCAATTCCATCGTTTTCATCGTGTCCGCCCGGTTGGAGGATCTGTAGACCTGCGCAAAGAAAGCGGGAAATGCCTGCGAAAACGTCAGCGGTGATATGTGATTCTTCTCTCCGCGCTCCAGTATGCAGATGGCGCGGAGCGGGACGGTCGCGTTGGTGTTCCAACCCTCTTTTCCCGCCCACGGCGTGCCGCAGACCGTACAACCGCTGTCCTCGGCGCGGATCAGCGGCTTGTCGCCGTTGACCACAAATGCGCCGGGAATATTCTCCAACCACAGCCGCGTGTGGGTCGTTTTTCCCGTGCCGGAGGGGGCGGTAAATAGAAACGCCTCACCATTCACCGCCACAGCCGAGCCGTGCATCAAAAAGACGTTGTGGGTGAGCATATTCGAGGCGATCTGCCGATAGACCGCCAGCGTCTCCAAATAGGGAGCGGGGAAATCTTGCTCGCTTCGATGCTCTATATGCGCCTCACGCACGGATTTTTCGCGCTCATAGGCGATATCCTCATCACATATCTCCACGCGGAACGATTCCTCACCCTCCGCCAGATAATCGCGGCACAGCTTATATACCGCGTCATAGATGCTGTGTATGCCGACCGTCACGCCGGCAAGTGAAATCTTAAAATCCATACCGCTTAACCACCTTTTATGATCTCCGGGCATAAATTGTACAGGATTCTGCAATGCAATACAAGTTTTTTTCCGTCGCGGACGAAAAAAGCGTTGACAAATAGAGGAAAGGCTGTATAATAATCTTTGTTCTTTGGAATACAGCGGGATTGTGTAAAGGTAGCACAGCGGACTCTGACTCCGTATGTGAGGGTTCGAATCCTTCTCCCGCTGCCACCACCGAAAGTCGGCATTTTCGAGTGATCGAAGATGCCGGCTTTTCTACTGCGAAAAGCTGTGATACAATAACAGTATGTAATCGGGATTTAAAGGGGCAACAGCAAGAGGAGGGATTGCATGTCGCAGGAGGTATTTCAAATCACGGTTTTGGGCGCGCGGGGTTCCATTCCTGTCAGCGGCGAAGACACGGCACTGTTTGGCGGCGCCACGTCCTGCTACATGGTGCGCGCCGGGGACGAGACGGTATTTCTCGATGCCGGCAGCGGGCTGTGGTCTGCGCCCGTTGACTTTCCGCGTCCGCCGGTGATACTGCTGTCCCATCTCCATCTGGATCATATGGTGGGTCTGGGTATGTACGGACGTATGATGCAGCCGGGCAAGCGCACAGAGATTTATCTCCCCGTGCAAAGCGACGGGATTGCCGTACAGACGCTGGAACGTTTGTATTCCCCTCCGTTCTGGCCCAAACCGCTCACGGAGTTAGGCGGCGAGGTGGCGGTATATGCACAGCAGTTCCCTTTGGAGTTGTGCGACGTGGCGATTGACGGAACGGAGGGCTCTCACCCGGGGGGCTGTATGATACTGCGGCTGCGCCGGCACGGAAAAACGGTGGTGTATGCCACGGATTTTTGCCACACACAACAAAGCGAGGAGGCGCTTCTTTCCTTTGCCGCCGGTGCAGATCTTCTGCTGTATGACGGGCAGTTCACCCCGGCGGAGTTTGCCGCCAGACCGCTGGCAGGACACTCCACAGCGGAAAAAGCGGTGGAGCTCATGGAACGCGGCAATATCCGGCGCGTTTTGCTGATCCACCACGGTCCCGGGAGCGCAGATGCGGTACTGGCGGCGCGGGAGGCGGCGCTGGGACGAGAGAACGTGCGCTATGCCAGACAGGGACAGGTGATATCCATATAATCATTCCGCGCGTATCGCATCGGCACGGCGGCGCATACAATGGCGCGGAGGTGAGCCGATGCGGGAGATACCGTATGACCGTGCGAAGGCAGTGGACTACGCACGCCGTTGGGCATTGGGGCGAAATCCTGCCTATTATGATTTTGAAGGGGTAGGGGGCGACTGTACCAACTTCGCATCCCAATGCCTGTACGCAGGAGCAGGCGTGATGAATGATACGCCGGTTACCGGCTGGTACTACCGTTCGGCAGCGAACCGGACGGCATCGTGGACAGGCGTTGTATATCTCTACCGCTTTTTGACGGACAATCGCTCCGTGGGGCCTTTTGCCCGGCGTGTGGCGTCCTATGAGGTACAGCCCGGCGACATCGTGCAGTTGGGGGACGAAAACGGACACTTCTATCACTCGCCGGTCATTACGGCTGTACAGCCGCAGATTCTGGTGGCGGCACATAGTGAGGATGCGTTGGATAGACCGTTGGACACCTATGCGTTTGCCGCCGTGCGGTTTCTACACATCGAGGGTGTGCGGACGTGGTAATCGGGATACAAAAAAGCATGAATAGAAGCGGACACTTGATGAGCCAAGTGTCCGCTTCATTTTAACCCAGCAGGTTCTTCAAAAAGATTTCCAAGCCGATCAGGATCAGGATCAAGCCGCCCAAGACGGAGGCTCGCCCCGCCAGTACCGTACCGAACCGCTTGCCGATGGAAAGCCCGATAAGACACAGGAAAAAGGTTACCGCGCCGATGATGAGGGATTCTACCAGCGCGGTGACAAAGCCGTAGTCTGCGATGGTGAATCCCACAGAGAGCGCGTCGATGGAGGTGGCGATCCCCTGTATCAGCAGCGCGCGCATACCCACGGCAGGGGCTGTTTCATCGTTGCGGCGGCGCAGACCTTCCCAAAGCATTTTGCCGCCGATCCAACCAAGCGCTGCCAGCGCCGCCCAGGGGATAAACCGCTGCAGGGCGGAAAACGCAGTGGCAACGGTGTGAACGCCTAACCATCCCGTTAGAGGCATCAGTATTTGGAAAGCGCAGAATACACCGGCAATCAGACAGGTTTTGCGCCGTGACATATGCGGCTCGTTGAGTCCGTTTGCCATGGAGACGGAAAAAGCGTCCATCGCCAGTCCCACGCCGAAGAGGATACTGCGAAACAAGAATGCGGCAGACCAAGTCAAGTGATCTTCCTCCTGTTAGATAAAAAATGCATGATTCAGCGGATTTCCACGGTCTCTCCGTGTGCGTGGAGAGATGCTTCGTAGCAGGCGGTAACGGCGTTGACAAAATGTGATACGTCTGCGGAGGCAACAGTCTCAAAGCATGAATGCATAGCAAGCTGTGCCATGCCGATATCCACCGTGTTGACCGGTGTGCCGACCGCGGCGATGTTCCCCAGCGTTCCGCCGCCCGGTTGATCCGGACGGTTGGAGTAATGCTGTACCGGCACGCCGCGCCGGCGGCAGATCTCGGCAAAGAGTGATGCGGAGACGGCGTCGGTAGCATAACGGGGTGAGTGTTTGATCACTACGCCGTTACCTAATATAGGTGCTTCGGTACAATCCGCCAGCTCCGGGTGGTTGGGGTGTTTACCGTGTCCGTTGTCGCAGGAGAGAAGGAGCGAATGGCGCAGCAGCTCGTTCGTATCAACACCGGCAAAGTCCGCAATCCGCGCCACCACGCCGGGCAGTGCTGTGGAGGCGGCGCCCTGTTTGGTCTCAGAGCCGATCTCCTCGTTGTCATACACGCACAGCACCGGGACTGCGCGGTTTTCTTCCGCCTCTAAGAAGGCGCGGGCGCAGGTGAATACACAAGAGAGGTCGTCCAGCCGCGGTGCGGAGATAAACGCACCGTCGCCGCCCCAAATCGCACCGGGCTGGTTGTTGTAGAGGAATAGATCGGTGGCGAGAATGTCGTTCGTCTCACAGCCTGCCTGTTGTGCCAACTCCCGGTAGAACTGCCCTGCGGCGGCGGCAGTACCGTACAAGGGGATCAGGTCCGTGGCAGGATCGTATTTCCGTCCCTCGCCCCATTCCCGGTTGAAGTGTATCGCCAATCGTGGAATCAGCACCATGTCGCGTTTAAAATCAACCAACTGCGTGCGAATACCGCCGCTATCGCGTATTACAATTCTTCCGGCAATGCTCAAGGGTCGATCCAGCCAACTGTCCGACAGCATGCCGCCGTACCGTTCCACGTTCAGCCGTGTATAATCGCCGCCTGTCAGCTCCGATCGATCCCGCAGACGAAAACAGGGGGAGTCGGCGTGAGAGGCGGTGATCATCAATCCGCCGGGTTTCTCCTTGGGCAGACGAAAGGCAATCAACGACCTGCCGTAAGGCGTCATATAGTATTTTCCGCCTGCCGCCAGCGGTTGAGACGTATCCGGCAGGGGGGAGTATCCGCGGCTGCATAGCAGTGCGCGCAGTTTTTCAATGGCGTGGAAGGGTGTAGGGCTCTCTTGTATATCACGAAGCAGGGAAGGCAGCATGGTCAACACCTCACAAAGTATAATGCGGCGTGCAGTATTTTTACCAGTATAGCACAGTATGTTCGTGCTGTACAGTGCAAACAGGGCTTTTCCGCGCCGCACCCGGTGCGCCATGGATTCATAGAATGGCAAAACGCGAAAAAGGAGCGTAACGCAATGGAACAACAGGAAATGTATAACGTGCCGCAGACCGCCACGCAACGCGAATACGACGCGTTTGTGCAAACGCATCCCGGGCGCGGCAGTCTGCGCGTACAGGTTTCCACCGCCCGGGGGACGTTCCCGGTGCCGGGAGCGGTGGTGGAGGTAACACGTTCGTTTGGCGGAGTGCGCCGGATTCTGTACAGTGCGCTTACCAACAACTCGGGCGTGGTGGAACATATGATTTTGCCGGCTCTGCCGGCGGATTTCTCCCGGCAGGAGTCCACGGCGGAAAACAGCGGAACGGTATATGAAGTCTCCGTGTATCACCCGTCCTTTACACCGCTGCAAAATAGCTCCGTGGAGATATATGATAAAATCGAAACGATCCTCCCCGTAGCGCTGCAGCCTCTGGTCTGATAAAAAAAAGGGGGGAAACGACGGTGGCATATCCCATTGTTCCCGAGAGCATTGTGGTGCATCTCGGTTTTCCGGATCAGCCGGCGGAAAATATAACGGTACCTTTTGCCGACTACATTAAAAACGTCGCGTCCAGCGAAATATACCCCACATGGCCGGACAGCGCCATACGCGCCAATATACTGGCGCAGATCTCCTACGCGCTCAATCGTGTCTACACAGAGTATTACCCCAGTCGGGGCTATAATTTCGACATTACCAATACCACCCAGTTTGATCAGGCGTACACACAGGGCGGCGAGGTATTTGAGAATATCGGACGTATCGTAGATGAAATCTTCAATAACTATGTGGTGCGTCAGGGTCGGGTAGAACCGCTGTTTGCCCAATTCTGTGACGGCGTGCAAAGTCAGTGCAACGGTTTATCACAATGGGGCACGGTATCACTTGCCAATCAGGGACTGACACCCTACGAAATTTTGCAATACTATTATGGCAATAACATCGGCATTGTGGAAAACGCGCAGGTAGGTGTCAACGTGCCGTCCTATCCTGGGGTCGCTCTGCGGCGCGGCTCTTTCGGCGAGGAGGTGCGCCAGCTTCAGATCGAGCTCAACCGCATCGGAAAGAACTTCCCGGCGATCCCGGCGATCCCGGAGGTAACAGGGGTGTTCGACGTACCCACCGAACAGGCGGTCATACGCTTTCAGGATATTTTCAATCTGCAGGTGGACGGCATTGTGGGCAAGGCGACATGGTATAAAGTCAAGGAGATCTACAACGGCGTCAAACGGCTGTCAGAGCTGACAAGCGAGGGAATTACCTTCAGCGAAGCGGAGCAGGTGTATCCGCGCATTTTACGCCGCGGCGATACAGGTATCGCGGTGGGGATCGTCCAGTATTATCTGGCGTTTTTGGGGTATTTCTATCCCGATTTGCCGCCTATCGCCATTACGAGGGAGTTCGATCAGGCAACGTATGATGCGGTGTTGACTTTCCAGAATAAATACGGCTTGCAGGTGGACGGCATCGTGGGACGCAACACATGGAACGAACTGCAGCGGGTCTACCGCGACGCCGTGCGGGATCTGCCACAGGATTACCAGACCTATATCGGCGAGGCGTATCCGGGCTTCTTTCTGGTGCGCGGCGACGTGAATGCCTACGTGTCGAGATTGCAGAGCAATCTGCGGCGCATTGCCCTGCGGGATCCCTATATTCCGGAGATACAGGTCACCGGCGTATTTGACGAGGCGACCGAGCAGGCTGTCAAGGCGCTGCAGCGGGAATTGGGCTACGACGAAAACGGCGTGGTGGGACCTCTCATGTGGAGTGAGATCAGCACACGGGGACGCGGCTATTAGCGTCCGGCGTCCCCGGTGAATTCTCCGTAGACAAATCAGGAAATCTGTGGTAGAATGACACAGTAATGTAAATATACCGGAAGAAGAGGAACGCATCGTGAGAGGCAAACTGATCGTATTTGAGGGAACGGACGGCTCGGGAAAAGCCACGCAGACGGCGCTTTTATGTGAGGCGTTGGCAAGGCGGGACATTCCGTTTCGCAAGCTGGCATTTCCCTGTTACGGTCAACCCTCCGCCGCGCTGATCCAGCTCTATTTGAACGGCGCCTTCGGCGCGCATGCCGACGATGTGAACGCCTATGCCGCGGCGTCCTTCTTTGCAATGGACCGCTATGCCTCCTATCGGCAGGATTGGGGCGAATACTATGCCTCCGGCGGACTGCTGATCGCCGATCGCTACACCACCTCCAACGCCGTACATCAGACGGTGAAACTCCCCGAGGAAGAGCGCCGCGTGTTTCTCGACTGGCTCTTTGATTATGAATACCGCCTTTTACAACTGCCCCGACCCGATCGGGTAGTGTATCTGGATATCCCCACAGAACTAACGGAGCAGATGCTGCGCCGCCGGGAGCGGGAGACGAATACACACGCGGATATCCACGAGCGTGACGAGGCGTATCTGCGCCAGTGCCGGGAGAATGCCTCCTTCGTAGTGGACTACTGCGGCTGGACGCGCATCAACTGCGCCTCCGGCGACGTGCTGCGTACGAAAGAGGATATCCACACCGAGGTGTGGGACAACCTCTCCGATTTGCTTGTCCCTTAAGAGAAAAGGGAGAAGGGACGCCTTGCGTCCCTTTCCAGTGTGCTGATTTCAGTTGCAGCCGCAACCACAGCCGCAACCACAGCCGCAACCACAGCCGCAGTTGTCGCTGTCATCGCCGCAACCGCAGCCGCAGCCGCAGTTATTGCAGCCGCAGCCGCAGTTGTTGTTGGACAGGAGAAATACAACCAGGAGAATGATGACGATCAGCCATATGTAGGAGTTGTTGTTGGAGCACATCGTTGTCACCTCGCTTCAAATATTGGTATGATATTGTATGT
Organism: Oscillospiraceae bacterium; assembly: GCA_017619715.1. Classification (GTDB taxonomy): domain Bacteria; phylum Bacillota; class Clostridia; order Oscillospirales; family Oscillospiraceae; genus Vescimonas. The sequence goes on from JAFZRS010000020.1 coordinate 12,886, forward strand.
ATCTGCGCCGGAAGAGGTATCTTGTCCGCCGCAGAATACGGGAAAGGAAGAAAAACATGGCAAACAAGTCCGGTGACAATAGACACGACACCGCCAGTTGGGACGCCGGTAAGGTGCGCCAAGGCGCGGCGCAGGAGAGAAACCGCCGCAACCGGCGCAAGAAGTTTCCCTTGGGGGTCTATTTCACCTGTGTGGTGCTGGCATCTGTATTGCTGGCAGGTGTCGGCTGGTTACTTGTCAACGACCTGTGCTCACTGAGTAAAGCGCCGGTCACCACAGTCATCACCGTGGACGAAGGCGACAGCGTAGGCGCCGTGGCGGGTAAATTGAAGGATGCCGGATTGATCAACTATAAGTGGTTTTTTCAACTGATGGGCGGTTTTCTCCACGCAAAGGAGACCATCGATCCGGGTGAATACGAGCTCAATTCCGATATGGATTACCGGTGTCTGATCCAGTCCATGCACAATTACGCATCTGCCGCCACCGTGCGCGTTACCATTCAAGAGGGTCTGACCGTCAACGATGTCATTGACATTCTGGTGGAGAACGAGGTTTCGACCCGGGAAGATCTGGAAGATGCCGCCGCAAACGTTCACTATGCCGAATACCCGTTCCTGGACGATGCGTTCCTGGGTGATATCAACCGTATGTCCGGGTATCTATTCCCGGATACGTACGATTTTTACGTGCATGAAAACGCCGTTTCCGCCCTTGGCAGAATGCTCAATAACTTTAAGCAGCGCACTGCCGAGCTGGAGCAAGACATTAAAGCTTCTCACTACTCTCTTGATGAAATAGTGACCATCGCATCGCTGATCGAGAAGGAATCGGGCAGTACGGACGATTATGCTACTTTTTCTTCCGTGATCTACAACCGGTTGGGTGCCGGTTGGAAGCTGCAAATCGACGCCACCATCAACTTCATCAAGAATACCAGCACTCTGAACATCACCTATGACGATCTGAAGATCGACAGTCCCTACAACACCTATCTCTATGACGGACTGCCTGCCGGTCCCATCTGCAATCCCAGCCTAAAATCCATCGAGGCGGCGCTGCATCCCAATCAGACCTCTTACTGGTATTGGTATGCCCACGACGGTGTGACCCATTTCTTCACCAACAGCAGTGATTTTACCGCCTATGTGGACTTGCACCCCAACCAATAAGAGGACATGAGCGTGAAAAAGGCGGAACTGCTGGCGCCTGCCGGCGATATGGAAAAACTGAAAATGTCCGTTTTATACGGCGCCGATGCGGTGTACCTTGCGGGCACCGCATTTGGTATGCGCGCATTTGCGGGGAACTTTACCGATGAAGAGCTGCCTGCGGCGGTGCGCTTTGCCCACGATCACGGCGTCCGTGTCCATGCGGCGGTGAATACCATGCCCAGAAACGGCGAGGTGGATCACCTGCCCGCCCATTTGGAACATCTTGCCGAGGCGGGTGTGGACGCGCTGATTGTGGCGGATCTGGGTACATTTCAGTTGGCGGGGAAATACGCGCCGCAATGTGAAAGGCACATATCCACCCAGCAATCGGTGTCCAATTACGCCACCGCCACCGCCTGGTATGAGCTGGGTGCGCGGCGTGTGGTGCTGGCGCGGGAATTGACCTTGGACGAGATCCGGGAGATAAGGCATCGCGTTCCGGCGGAATTGGAAATGGAGGTCTTTGCCCACGGCGCTATGTGCGTATCCTATTCCGGACGGTGTCTCCTGTCCAACTATATGACCGGGCGTGACGGCAACCGCGGCGAATGCGCGCAGCCCTGCCGCTATCAGTACGCGCTGATGGAGGAGAAGCGTCCCGGCGAGTATTTCCCGGTCATTGAGGACGAGAAAGGCTCTTACATTCTCAATTCCCGTGATATGTGCATGATCGACCACGTAGGGGAGCTGATGGACGCCGGCGTGGACTGTCTGAAAATAGAAGGGCGCGCCAAATCCCCCTACTATGCCGCCATCATCACCGGCGCTTACCGCCATGTAATAGACGCTATCGCCGCCGGTCGGAGCGTCGATCCCGTCTGGCGCGACGAGGTGGAGCACGTCAGCCACCGCCATTATTCCACCGGCTTCTATTTCGGCTACCCCGGGCAATATTACCGGGATTCCCGCTATATCCGGTCCTGGCAGATCTGCGCCGTGGTGACAGATTGCGATGACGGCGGAAATGCCACACTGTCTCTTCGCAATAAATTTGCCGTAGGCGAGACGGTGGAAATTGTCGGACCTAATGTAAAGCCTTTTTCCTTTACTGTAACTGATTTATATGACGAAAATGGTTTTTCCTTGCAGGAAATACGCACGCCGCAGCAGGTATTTCATATGCGCCTGCCATGTAAAGTGCCGTCCATGAGCTTTGTGCGGCGCGCTGTGGATTTAGGCGGCGAGGAATAGCTTGACAAGCGGCAAAAATGTGGTACAATAGCCACATTATAAGAGGAAACGGCGTTAGACGGAGACGAGACGCGCATAAGCGGCCAAAGCGAGGCGGGGAGGGTGTAAGCCCGCCGGTGCGGCGGCGTGTCAGCCCCTCCCGAGCCGGCGGCGTGGAGCCGCACGACCCATCCCCGTTACAGGATAACCGAGAGGACGGCTATGCCGTCCAATAGGGTGGTACCGTGGAGTTGACCTTCGCCCCTATATGGCGGCGGGGTCTTTTTATTTTTGTAAGCATTTTTACAGCAAGGAGTGATCGACAATGTCTCATCCCTATTACGGTCTGAATGAACTGCGGGAGATGTTCCTGCGCTTTTTTGAGACAAAGGGACATCTGCGCCTGCCCAGTTTTTCTCTGGTGCCGCAAAATGACAAATCCATTTTGCTCATCAACGCGGGCATGACGCCCATGAAGCCCTGGTTCAAAGGAGAGGAGGAACCGCCGCGCCGCCGGGTCTGCACCTGTCAGAAGTGCATTCGAACCGGCGACATCGAAAACGTGGGCAAAACCGCACGGCACGGCACGTATTTCGAGATGCTGGGCAATTTCTCTTTCGGCGATTATTTCAAGCACGAGGCGATTGCCTGGTCATGGGAGTTTTTGACCAGTCCCGAATGGGTGGGGTTGGAGCCGGATCGACTCTATCCCAGCGTCTATGAGGACGACGACGAGGCGTTTGCCATCTGGCGCGATGAAGTGGGGATCCCGCCGGAGCGGATTTTCCGTTTCGGCAAGGAGGATAATTTCTGGGAACACGGTTCCGGTCCGTGCGGTCCGTGCAGTGAAATCTACTATGACCGCGGCGCGGAGTTCGGCTGCGGCAAGCCCGGTTGCACCGTAGGTTGTGACTGCGACCGCTATATTGAAGTGTGGAACAACGTGTTCTCCCAGTTTGATAACGACGGACACGGCAACTACACCGAGCTCAAGCAGAAGAATATTGATACCGGCATGGGACTGGAACGTCTCGCCTGCGTGTGTCAGAACGTGGCGAGCCTCTTTGATACCGACACGGTGATGAACATCACCCGCCGGGTAAGCGACCTCACCGGCGCGCATTACGGCGAAAGCCACGCCCGGGACGTGAGCCTTCGGGTGATCACCGACCATATCCGCAGCGCCACCTTCATGATCTGCGACGGGATCTTGCCCTCCAACGAGGGGCGCGGCTACGTACTGCGCCGTCTTCTCCGCCGCGCCGCGCGGCACGGCAAGCTGCTCGGCGTCAACGAACCTTTCCTCTATGAGGTGGTGGATACCGTCATCCATGAAAACGAGTGCCAGTATCCCGACCTGCGGGAGAAGCAGGCGTATATTACCCGTGTGATCCGCACGGAGGAAGAAAACTTTGCCCGTACCATTGACGGCGGTATGCGTATTTTCGGCGAGATGCTTGCCGAACATAAGGAAAAAGGGGAGACCACCTTCTCCGGCGCGGACGCATTCAAGCTGTATGATACCTTCGGATTCCCCATCGACCTGACCATCGAGATGGCGGCAGACGAAGGATTGACTGTGGACGAGGTCGGTTTCCGTGAGCTGATGCGCCAGCAAAAAGAACGCGCCCGGGAAGCGCGTAAGGCACTGGGCGATCTGGGTTGGGCAGGCGTGGATCTGGGGAAGGAGATTCCCGCCACCGCGTTTGTGGGCTACGACCGCGACAAGGCGGAAGGAAAGGTGCTTGCCATCGTGGCGGAGGAAGAACTGCGGCAGGAAATTGCCGGTGAGGTGGATGCCATTTTGGTGCTGGATCGCACGCCGCTGTACGCGGAGATGGGCGGTCAGGCGGCGGATCACGGCGAGATTGTCACCTCCGGGGGACGCTTTGTTGTCACCGACGTGCAGAAGAATAAGGGCGGCAAGTATCTCCACTACGGCCGGCTGTCGATCGGGCATATCGCGGTAGGCGAGATGTGCACCGCCTCCATCGACACGGAGCGCCGCGCCGCCATTCGCCGTGCCCACAGTGCCACCCATCTTTTAGACGCGGCGCTCAAGAAAGTGCTGGGCGACCACGTGCATCAGGCGGGTTCTTTGGTAGAGCCGGATCGTATCCGCTTTGACTTTACCCATTTTGAATCGGTCACAGCCGAGCAGGTGCGAACTATCGAGCGCATGGTTAACGAGGAGATCCTGCGCGGTACGCCGGTTATCACCGAAGTGCTGCCCATTGAGGAGGCAAAGCGCAAGGGCGCTGTCGCGCTTTTTGGCGAAAAGTACGGCGATGTGGTGCGCGTGGTGGAGATGGGCGATTTCTCCATTGAGTTCTGCGGCGGTACCCATCTGGACAACACCGCCAAGGCCGGATACTTCCACATTCGCAGTGAGAGCAGTGTAGCCTCCGGCGTGCGCCGCATGGAGGCGACCACCGGCAGGCTGTCCATGGAAACAGTGGAACGCAGTACAGACATGGTGCTGCGCGCCGCACAGTTTTTTAAGACCAATCCTGACGAGCTTTTGTGCCGCATGGAACAGCAGGCGTCGGAGATGAAAGAGCTGCGGCGAACGCTGGAGAAATTGCAAAGCGAGGCGTCGTTAGGCGAGGCGCGGCAGTTCCTCCTGTCTGCCAGAGAGATCAAAGGGCTGAAGGTCATCACCGCCCAGCGCGGCGGACTGGACGCCAATGCCCTGCGTCAAATGGGCGATTTCCTGCGCGGTAAAGAGCCGACTGCGGTGGCGGTGCTTGCCTCCGTTGCGGGCGAGAAGGTGACGTTCCTCGCCGTGTGCGGCAAGGACGCCGTGGCGAAGGGTGTTCGTGCCGGAGATCTTGTGCGTACCGTGTCCGCCGTGTGCGGCGGCAAAGGCGGCGGCAAGCCGGACAGCGCCATGGGCGGCGGTACAGATGTTTTGCGCGTGGACGATGCGTTGGCGCAGGTGGACGATTTCGTGTCCGAGAAGCTGAAGTGATATTTTATGCGTGAGGAGAATGAAAATATGACAAATGATTGTTTGTTTTGTGCCATTGCCGCCGGGGAGATCCCGTCCAAAAAAGTCTATGAGGACGAGCTGTGTCTGGCATTTTATGATATTGCGCCGCAAGCGCCGGTTCATTTTCTGGTGATCCCTAAAGCGCATATCCCTTCTGTGGCAGGCGTGAATAGTGCCAACAGCGCTGTGGTGGCCCACATCTTTGAGGTGATTGCCCATGTATCCCGTGAGTTGGGGCTGGAGAGTTACCGGGTTGTCTCCAACATCGGCGATCAGGCGGGACAGACCGTACATCATCTCCATTTCCACGTACTGTCCGGTCGCGACATGACCTGGCCTCCGGGTTAATCTATGGGAAAGTACAAAATCCGCCCCATTGAGCCGCAAGACGACAGGGCAGTGGAGCGAGTGATCCGAGACTGTCTGCGGGAGTTCGGCGCCGATCACGCCGGAACCGCCTGGGCGGATCCGGATCTGTGCCGTCTCTCGCAGGTATACGACACGCCGGACAGTTGCTACTGGGTGGCGCTGGACGGGAGCGAAACGGTAGTCGGCGGCGTGGGAATCGGACCGCTTCACGGTGTTGCAAACGTGTGTGAATTGCAAAAGCTCTACTGTATTCCCTCTGTTCGCGGTACAGGTGCGGCACATCAGCTTATGGAGGAGGCAATAGCGTTTGCCCGAAGCCGCTACCGCGCCTGTTATCTGGAGACGCTTTCCGATATGCATGCCGCCCGCCGTTTTTATGAGAAGTACGGTTTTCGCCGAATTGACCGGCCGTTGGGCAATACGGGGCACTATAACTGCGATGTGCGGTATTTACTGCCATTTCCCGAATAAAGCGTGAAAAGACGCGCCTCACCGGTGTTACGGTGAGGCGCGTCGTGCGTCATGGGAGCCATTCAGTTTTGATTTGCAGCGGAAAATAGATCACTTCCGGCAAAAGGCAGCCACGCGCCTTTGCATGGCGGCAGAAGGGAAAAGTCCATGTGTTCACCCGTTTCCGGGTGTTGAAATGAAAGCCGCCGTGACCACAGAGCAATCGGGAAGTCCTCGCCGCCCAAGCCGTATTTCCGGTCTCCTGCCAAAGGAAAACCGCGGCTGGCAAATTGTACACGGATCTGATGGGTACGACCCGTTTCCAGAACAATGCTGACAAGGGAATTTCCTTTACACCGATCCAGCACATCATAGTGAAGAATTGCCTCTTGAATTCCCTGACCGGCTTCTTGCGCCACATAGGTGATACGGCGCTCTTTGTCCCGTCCCAGCAAATCGCGGAGTGTGCCGCGCTCCGGCGGTTCGCCGTGTACCACCGCCAGATACTCCTTGTGGAAGGTCTGCTCCCGGATCTGACGGGAGAGAATGGACGCCGCCTCGGCACTGCGCGCCAAAACCATTAGCCCGGATACCTGTGCGTCCAGCCGGTGCACGGTGCGTATGCACTCGCAGCCCAGTTGGCGGCGCACGAGAAACGGAAGTCCCCCTCGCACCTCGGTGCTGATAATGCCCACAGGCTTGATCACCACCACGATCCGATTGTCACAGTAGACGATCTGCACGGCGCATTCCTCCCTCCACGGGGAATATTATACACGATTTTGCTGTAAATACAAGATTTGGTGGATAGGGCGGATATGAAAAACAAAATCAAGCAAAAAATTTCATTTACCCCCTATGCAAAAGCGGAAAAATAAGGTAAAATACAGAGGAATGAAATGTGGGAGGCGGCATATGCAGGAACCAAAATATAAGCGCGTGCTTTTGAAGATCAGCGGCGAAGCGTTGGCAGGCGAAAAACACTTCGGGTTGGACTTTTCCGTGCTGGATCAGGTGTCGGAGGTCATTAAGGAATGCGCCGCCATGGGCGTTGAAATCGGCATCGTAATCGGCGGCGGCAACTTCTGGCGCGGCGTGAAAAACGGCGAGGGCTACATTGAGCGCACCCGTGCCGACCACATGGGTATGCTTGCCACCGCCATGAACTGCATGGCGTTGGCGGACGTGCTGGAGCAAAAGGGCGTACCGGTGCGGCTCCAGACGGCGCTGGAGATTAAAGAAGTGGCGGAGCCGTATATCCGCGCCCGTGCCGTGCGGCATCTGGAAAAGGGGCGCGTGGTGATCTTCGGCTGCGGTGTCGGCAGTCCGTTCTTTTCCACCGAAACGGCGGCTGTCCTGCGCGCCGCGGAGATCAACGCCGACGTGATCCTGCTTGCCAAGAATATTGACGGCGTGTACGATTCCGATCCCGCCAAGAATGCCAACGCCGTAAAATTTGACTCCATCACTTATGAGGACGTGTTGGCGCGGCGTTTGGCTGTGATGGATTCCACCGCTACCAGCCTCTCGATGGATAACCACATTCCCGTGTTGGTATTTGCCCTGAAAGATCCTCACAATATTATCCGCGCGGTCAGCGGAGAAAAGATCGGCACGATCGTGAAGGAATAAAGCATATTGCAGAAAGGAAGCGCATTGCCATGTTGAAAGACGAGTATAAAGTATTCGAGGAGAAGATGAAAAAGAGCATCGAGTCCGTGGGGAACGACTTTTCTGCCGTGCGCGCCGGTCGCGCCAACGCCGCGGTGCTCCATCGCATCAGCGTGGACTATTACGGCACGCCCACACCCATTCAGCAGATCGCGGCGATTGCCTCGCCCGATCCCCGCATGTTGGTGATTACGCCGTGGGACGCCTCCGCCGTGCGCGCCATCGAGAAGGCGATTCTGGAATCCGATCTGGGCATCAATCCCCAGAACGACGGAAAGAGCATTCGTCTGGCATTCCCGCAGCTGACCGAGGAGCGCCGCAAGGAGCTTGTCAAGCAGATCCACAAATATGCCGAAAGCGGCAAGGTCGCCGTACGCAATATCCGCCGCGACGCCATGGACCATTTCAAGAAACAGCAGAAAGCCTCCGAGATCACCGAGGACGAATTGAAGATTGTGGAGAAGGATCTGCAAAAGCTGACCGACGACAGCTGCAAGGAGATCGATAAGCTGCTGGAAAATAAGGAAAAGGAACTGATGTCGGTCTGATGGGACTGCTGAAGAAAAAACATGATACGGCGGGGCAGGTGGACAAAAGCCGCCTTCCCCGCCATGTCGCTATTATTATGGACGGCAACGGTCGTTGGGCAAAGCGGCGCGGTCTGCCGCGCACAGCCGGACATAAGGCAGGGGCGGAGGTTTTTCGCCGGATCGCCACCTACTGCAAGGATCTGGGCATGGAGTATCTGACGGTATATGCCTTTTCCACGGAGAACTGGAAGCGCCCGGCGGAGGAGGTCTCCGCCATTATGGGATTGCTGCATCAGTACATGCTGGAGGCAATCGATTCCATGGAACGGGACCAGATCCGTCTGCGCTTTTTGGGCGACTTGAGCGCCATTTCCCCGGAACTGCAGGCGCTGGTGGAGCGTACCAACGCTATTTCCGAGCGCATTCAGGGCTTTCAGGCGAACATATGTCTCAACTACGGCGGACGGGACGAGATCCTGCGCGCCGCCCGTGCCTGTGCATCGGAAGGCGGCGAAATCACCGAGGAGCAATTTGCCGGGCATCTCTATTCCGCCGGCATACCCGATCCGGAACTGATTATTCGCCCGGGCGGGGAACAGCGTGTGAGCAATTTTCTCCTATGGCAGGGCGCATACAGTGAGTTTTATTTTTGTGATACGCTTTGGCCGGATTTTAATGAGTCTACTTTGGATCAGGCGATTATCGCCTATCAGCAGCGTGAGCGCCGTTTTGGCGGCGTGAAGTGAGGTGAAAGCATGGGAAAGCGAATTGCAGTGGCACTCGTCGGCATTCCGTTTTTACTGGCGGTGTTGGTTGCCGCGCCCTATTGGGCAACGGGTCTTCTTCTGTGCGTGCTGTCCATCATTGCCACCCATGAGCTGATGAACGCGGTGTGCGGCGCGGAAAAGACCCGACACTGGTGGGGACTTGCCGCCACTACGTCCGTTTTTGTGTTGGCAGCCGTACTCTTTTCCGACGCGCGGTTTTCCAATGTGCCCATGCAGGGCATCTTTCTCTATTTTGCGGCAGCGTTGGTATTGCTGATCTTTTTTGCCATGGTGAGCCGGTACGGGAAAAGGGACGCACTGTCATTGCTGGACGTGTGCACAATGCTTCTTTCCGGCGTGGCGATTCCGCTGGCGCTGTCGGCGCTGCTGCGGCTTCGCATGCTGGATCATGGCGCGGGACTGGTATTGATTCCGCTGGTAGCTGCCTTTTGCAGCGATACGATGGCGCTCTTTACCGGTATGGCGCTGGGGCGGCATAAACTATCGCCCAAGGTCAGCCCGAAAAAGACGGTGGAAGGCGCCGTAGGCGGCATGATAGGCGGCATGGTGGGTATGATCCTCTTTCGCGTTATTTTCTACCTGTGCACCGTGGTGCCGCTGGATATCGGCTGGTGTGTGGTGTTGGGATTTGTCGGCGCAGCCGCCGGACAGTTAGGAGATCTGGTGTTCTCCGCCATCAAGCGGCAATACGGCATCAAGGACTACGGACGACTGCTGCCGGGACACGGCGGCGTGCTGGATCGGTTCGACAGCGTCATCTTTGCCGCGCCGCTTATCTGGCTGATTGTTTGTACGGTGAGCTTGTGAGGATCGTAATATGACACATTCGATTGCTTTATTGGGTTCTACCGGCTCTATTGGCCGCCAGACATTGGAAGTTGCCCGGGAGCTTGGACTATCCGTGGCGGTGCTGACCGCCAGGAGCCAAGTGGATCTCATGGAGCGGCAGGTGCGGGAGTTTTGTCCCCGCCTGGCGGTGATGATGGATCCCGATGCGGCGGCGGAGCTGCGTCTGCGACTATCCGACACCGATACGCAGGTGCTCTCCGGCGCGGAAGGGTTACTGGCGGCTGCCACAGCCCATGAGGCGGACACCGTGGTCACCGCTGTGGTAGGGAGCGTGGGATTGGCACCCACACTGGCGGCAATCCGTCAGAAGAAGCGGATCGCTCTTGCCAACAAGGAGACGCTGGTATGCGCCGGCGAACTGGTGATGAGCGAGGCGCGGCGCTGCGGCGCCGAGATCATTCCGGTGGACAGCGAACACTCCGCCATCTTCCAGAGCTTACAGGGCTGTCGGGATATGGAACAGGTGCGACGCCTGCTCCTGACCTGTTCCGGCGGACCGTTTTTCGGTAAAAGCCGGGCAGAGCTCAACGAGGTGCGTCCGGAGGACGCGTTGCGCCATCCCAACTGGAGCATGGGCGCGAAGATCACCATTGACTCCGCCACGCTGATGAACAAAGGACTGGAGATCATCGAGGCGATGCGTCTTTATTGCCTGCCGGTGGAGCAGGTGGACGCGGTGATCCACCGCCAGAGCATCGTCCATTCTCTGGTGGAATATCGGGACGGCGCCATGATCGCACAGCTCGGTACACCGGATATGAAACTGCCCATTCGTTATGCTTTTACTTTCCCGGATCGCGCCCCCTCACCGGCTCCGCCGCTGGATCTGATCACCTGCGGCGCACTGACATTTGAAAAGCCCGATGAGGACGCGTTCCCCTGTCTGAAGATCGCCCGGCAATGCGGCAAGACGGGAGGCACCGCCTGCGCCATTATGAACGCCGCCAACGAGGAGGCGGTCATGGCGTTTTTACGGCGTGAAATCGGCTTTAACGACATTTCCCGTCGGGTGGAGCACGCACTTTCCCGCGTGGCGGTGAAATATGCGCCCACCTTGGAGGATATACTGGAAGCAGACCGTCTCGCCCGCGCGGCTGTGAAGGATCAATGAGACAGGAACGAGGTTCAAATTATGATCTATGTGTTAGCGGCAATTCTGATATTCGGCGTGCTGATCGCACTGCATGAGCTGGGACACTTTCTGGCGGCGAAAGCCTGCGGTGTCCGCGTCAACGAATACGCCATAGGTATGGGACCGGCAATTTTCAAAAAACAGCGGGGTGAAACGCTGTACGCGCTGCGTCTTCTGCCTGTCGGCGGCTACTGCGCCATGGAAGGGGAGGACGAGGACTCTAACGATCCCGCCGCACTCAACAACCAGAGCTTTTGGAAAAAGCTTTTGATCTATGCCGCCGGTTCAGGTATGAATTTCATCACGGGTCTTGTGATTATTTTGCTGCTATATGCCGGCGCGACTGCCTTTTATACGCCTACGATCACGGATTTCGCCCCGGGTTGTCCTCTGCAGAGCGAGAACGGCTTGCACTTGGGCGACACACTTTTGTCTATCGACGGTGAGCGCATCTATATGTACAGCGACGTGGGCATGCTGCTCTCGCGCAACACGGACGGCACGTTCGATCTGGCGGTACGCCGGGACGGACAGCGCGTTATGCTCCGTGATTTTCCCATGGAGCGCCGGGAATACGCCACAGCGGACGGCGAAACCTATACGGGCTTTGGCATTACCTTCGGCGTGGAGAAGGCAACCTTTGCCAGCCGCTTGGCGCATAGCTGGAACAATGCGATTGATTTTGTGCGTCTGGTGCGGTTGAGCTTGCAAATGCTGCTCAGCGGCGAGGCGGGGATCAGTGATCTCAGCGGTCCGGTAGGGATCGTTTCCACCATCTCCGAGGTAGGGAATCAATCCGCCACCGTGCGAGACGCGGTGGAGAATATTGCCTATTTTGCCGCGCTGATCGCTGTGAATCTGGCGGTGATGAATCTCCTGCCGCTGCCGGCACTGGATGGCGGAAAGATCTTCTTCCTGGTCATCAATACGCTGGCGATGCTCCTGTTTCGCCGGCAGATCCCCGCCAAGTATGAGAATTATATTCACATCGGCGGACTGGTTTTGCTGTTGTGTTTGATGCTGTTCATCACGTTCCATGATGTGTGGAAGCTCTTTACGTGAGGGGGCGGAATTTGTGACAAATGAGATCCGCGTAGGCGGCGTACCCATCGGCGGCGGCGCCACCGTGACCGTACAATCCATGTGTAATACCCGCACCGGTGATGTTGCCGCCACTGTCGCGCAGATCCTGCGCCTGGAAAAGGCGGGCTGTGAGATTATTCGTGTAGCTGTGCCGGATATGGAATCTGCCAGGGCGGTGGGGGAGATCAAGCGGCAGATCCACATTCCGCTGGTAGCGGACATACATTTTGACTATAAGCTGGCGCTCCAATGTGTGGAAAGCGGTATTGACAAGATCCGTATCAATCCCGGCAACATCGGAAGCCATGACAAGGTGCGCGCCGTGGCGGACGCCTGCAGGGAACACGGTATTCCGATTCGCATAGGCGTCAACGGCGGCTCACTGGACAAAGAGCTTGTGCGCAAATACGGCGGCGTGACGCCGGAGGCTCTGGTAGAGAGCGCCATGGGACATGTGCATCTGCTCAACGACTGCCGTTTTGACGATATCTGCATCAGTGTCAAATGCTCCCGTGTGCCGGTGAATATGCGGGCATATCAACTGCTCCACGACCAGACGAACTATCCGCTTCATTTGGGTGTCACCGAGGCGGGTACTCCCGCTATGGGACGCATAAAATCCGCCATGGGCATCGGCGGACTGCTGTGTCAGGGAATCGGCGATACGATCCGCGTGAGCCTGACAGCCGATCCGGAGGAGGAGATCCGTGCCGCCCGGGATATTCTGGCGGCGGCAGGCTTGCGTCAGTTCGGTCCGAATCTGATCTCCTGTCCCACCTGCGGACGCACCGCGTATAATATGATCCCCATTGCCCGGGAGGTGGAAGAGCGCTTGAAGCATTGCTCCAAGCCGATTACTGTGGCGGTGATGGGCTGTGTGGTAAACGGTCCCGGTGAAGCCGCCGCCGCCGACGTGGGCATTGCCGGCGGTCAAGACGAGGGATTGCTGTTCCGTAAAGGAGAAGTACTTAACAAGGTGCCGCAGGACAAGCTGGTGGACGCCTTGATGGACGAAATAGAGAAATTGTGAGAAAAGAGTGTATCCATGTCCGATAGAATTCCGTTTTTATCATTTTTTGAGAGCTTCGTGCCGCCGCGTCCGTTGCGGCTTTGGTTGCATGAGGCATATATTGTCAGCGGCTGTCTGGATCGACAACGCCGCAGCATGGAGCTTGCAATGGAAGTGCCGGAGCCTCTGCCTGCGGAAACGGAAGGCGAGCTGCGTCGACTGCTGATGGAACAGTACCGGCTCTTTGAGCTGCACTTGGCGTTTACCGTGGTGAAGCATGCGGATCCTGTGACTGCGGCGTCAAAAAACGTGCGGCAGGAAAAAATACTTCTGGGCAAGGAGATCAAGGGCAAAGTTAAGCCTATGGACACGCTCCGGGTGGATTCCGGACGCATCGTGGTGGAGGGGCGTGTCTTTTCCGCCGAGGTATATGAAACGCGTCGCCCGGGCGTATGGAGCGTAAGCTTCCAGATGACAGACGAGCGCGGCGCGGTATCCGTGCGCTATACAGCGGACGAGAAGATTGCCGGGCGTTTAGGCAAATCCATCGTGCCGGGCGTATGGCTTCGCGTGCAGGGTACGACCAAAGAGAAGTGGTCCAAGAACGCCCGGGAAGATGAGTATGTGGATTTCCAGATCGATCCCGTCAATATCGCTGTGATCTCGCACCAAACGCGTCGGGACACCGCGCCGGAGAGCCGTGTGGAGCTGCATCTGCACACCAAAATGTCCAGCATGGACGCGCTGACCGATGTGAAGAATGTAATCAAACAAGCCGCCGAATGGGGACATCCCGCCATCGCCATCACCGACCACGGCACGGTGCAGGCGTTTCCGGAGGCTTGGAAGGCAGGCGCGGGGAAGATCAAGATTCTCTACGGCATAGAAGGATATTATGTAAACAACCTGGACGATCGGATCGCCGTACACGGCGGCATGGATCAGGCATTTTCGGAGGAGATCGTCTGTTTTGATATTGAGACGACGGGATTGAACGCCGCCACAGACGCGATCACGGAGATCGGTGCGGTGGTGCTCCGTGACGGAAAGATCACCGACCGGTTTCAGACCTTTGTTGATCCCGGTCGCCGATTGAGTGCGGAGAACATCAGTCTCACCGGTATCACCGACGCCATGCTCCAAGGCGCGCCCAAACCGGCGGAGGCGCTGGGGGCGTTTTTGCGTTTTGTGAACGGTCGACCGCTGGCGGCACACAACGCGGAGTTTGACTTGAGCTTTATCCGCAGGGGCTGTGACGCCGCAGGTCTGCCGTTTACGCCCACCTGTGTAGACACGCTGATTCTATCGCAGAATCTGCTGCCGGAGCTGGGCAAGTATAAGCTGGATATCGTGGCAGAGCATCTGGATCTGCCGGCGTTCAACCACCACCGCGCCAGCGATGATGCCGCCATGGTGGGCTATATGCTGATTCCCTTTTTTGAACGAATGGAGAGAGAATTGGGGATCAACCGTCTGCAACAGATCAACGATGCCATGCTCACACTGCGTCCCAAGGGCAGCAGCGCCAACCGGTATCCCAAGCACATTATCCTGCTTGCCAAGAACAAGCTGGGGCTCAAGCACCTCTATCAACTGATCTCTAAATCCAATCTGGATTATTTTCACAAAAAGCCGATTATCCCAAAAACAGAACTGATTGCCCGCCGGGAGGGGTTGATCGTCGGTTCGGCATGCGAAGCAGGCGAGCTGTTCCGCGCGATACTGGACGGTCATAAGGATTGGGACGAGCTGAAGCGTCTGGCGTCCTTCTACGACTATCTGGAGATTCAGCCTCTGTGCAATAACCGCTTTTTGCTGCGAAACGGCACCGTCCGCTCGGAGGAGGAGCTGCGTGAGTTTAACCGCACCGTGGTACGTCTGGGCGAAGAATTGGGCAAGCCGGTGTGCGCCACGGGGGACGTGCATTTTCAAGAGCCGGAGGACGAGGTGTACCGCCGAATCCTGCTGACCGGGAATATGGTCAAAAAGGACGATCCGAAAAAGTACGAAAAACTGGCAGATATCAACGCGCCGCTGCCGCTCTATTTCAAAACCACCGATGAGATGCTGGAGGAGTTCAAGTATCTGGGCGAGGAGAAATCCTATGAGGTGGTAGTTACCAATCCCCGGCATATAGCGGATCTCATCGAGGAGATCGAGCTTCTGCCGCCGCAGCAGCTTTTCCCGCCGCGTCTGGAAAATTCCGAGCAGGAGCTTCATCAGCGCGTATGGGATAAATGCCACGAGCTGTACGGCGATGAGCCGCCGCAGTTAATTGTGGATCGGCTGAACGTGGAGCTCGGCGGCATCTTAGGCAAATACGACGTGGTCTATATGTCCGCTCAAAAGCTGGTGCAGCGGAGTCTGGAAAACGGCTATCTGGTGGGTTCGCGGGGCAGTGTGGGTTCGTCGCTGGTGGCGTATATGTCCGGCATCACGGAGGTAAACTCCCTGCCGCCGCACTATCGCTGTCCCAACTGCAAACACACGGAGTTTGACGAGAGCGGCTCGTACGGCTGCGGCGCAGATATGCCGGACAAAGTGTGTCCCCATTGCGGCACGCCGTATGTGAAAGACGGCTTCGACATTCCCTTTGAGACGTTCCTCGGCTACGGCGGCGGCAAAGTGCCGGATATCGACCTCAACTTCTCCGGCGAGTACCAAAGCCGCGCCCACCGTCACGCCATTGAGATGTTCGGGCAGACCCAGGTCTTCCGCGCCGGCACTATCGGCACGCTGGCGGAGAAAAACGCAAGGGGATTCGTGCTGAAATACAAAGAGGAAAACGGTCTGGAATTCGGCAGCGCGGAATTGGATCGTCTGGCAGCCGGCTGCGTAGGCGTGCGCCGCACCACAGGACAGCACCCCGGCGGTCTGGTGGTGGTGCCCGACGATATGGACGTGGAGGATTTCACCGCCGTACAACACCCGGCGGACGACGTACATTCCGACCAGATTACCACGCACTTTGAATATCACTGCATGGAGGATAACCTCCTCAAGTTGGATATGTTAGGACACGATGACCCCACCATGATCCGTATGCTGGAAAAACTCACCGGTGTCAACGCCCGTCAGATCCCGCTGGACGACCCTGATACCATGAGCATTTTCACAAGCTCCAAGGTGCTGGGTTTTGAAAATGACGAGATCCTCGGACCCACAGGCGCGGTGGCGATCCCGGAGTTCAACACTCGTTTTACCCGGGGAATGCTGCTGGATACCAAACCCACCGATTTCAACACGCTGGTGCGTCTATCCGGCTTTTCCCACGGCACGGACGTGTGGTTGGGAAACGCCCGGGATCTGATCGTGAACGGTACCGCCTCCGTTTTGGAGACGGTGGGCTGTCGTGACGACATCATGCTCTATCTCATTCGCAAGGGGCTTGATCCCAAAATGTCCTTTAAGATCATGGAGTCTGTCCGTAAGGGCAAAGTGGCAAAGGGGAAAGAGAGCAACTGGAGCATTTGGGTGGAAGAGATGCACCGCCATGAAGTGCCCCAATGGTATATTGACTCGCTTGCCAAGATCGGGTATCTGTTCCCGAAAGCCCATGCGGTAGCATACGTCATCATGGCATTTCGCATCGCGTGGTTTAAGGTACATCACCCTCTGGCGTTCTACGCCGCCTTTTTCACCATTCGCGCCAAAGCCTTTGACGCGGAGTGGTGCTGCGGCGGGATTGACAAGGTGATAAAGAAAATCCGGGAGATTGAAAATAACAAGGACGCCACCGACGTGGAACTGAATCTGCTGGTGACATTGGAGGTGTGCTACGAGTTCTATCTGCGCGGCTTCCATTTTGACACCATCGACATCATGCACTCCGCCGCCACAGAGTTTTTGATCACCCGAGACGGTCTGCTGCCGCCCTTTGTCTCGGTTCACGGATTAGGTGAGACCGCCGCGCTGGATACGGTGGAAAAGCGCAAAATGCAGACGTTCATCTCAGTGGAGGAGTTTGCCACGTGCTGCAACAAGCTCTCTAAAACCCATATTGAGCAGCTTCGTTCGCTGGGTGCTTTTGCCGGCATGGCGGATACCAGTCAGGTGAGCCTGTTTTGAAAATGAACAGCCGTGGAGAATGATTCCACGGCTGTTTTCATCTATATACGGTTTCCCGTTTTCGCAGGGGGAAGGGGATCTGAGCCAGCAAAACCGCCGAGAGCATCAGGAAACACCCTATGTATTCCCGGACGGTCATATGCTGATGGAGAATGATCGCGCCGGAGAGTACGGCGAACACCGACTCCGTGCTCAATAAGATGGTGACCACGGTGGGATTGGCGCCTTTCATAGACAAAATCTGGAGCGTGTAGGCAACGCCGCTGGAAAAGACGCCCACGTAAAGCAGGGGAAGCAGGCAGGAGACAATAGCGTTCCAGGACGGGTGTTCAAAGAGTATCATACCCAGCGCCGACCAGAGACCGGTCACCAGAAACTGCGCACAGGAGAGTTCCATGCTGTCCACCGCGGCGGTAAAGTGATCAATCAGCAGAATGTGGACGGCAAAGCACAGCGCACACGCCAAAATCAGCAGGTCGTTCCAGCCGACGGACAGGGACTCCCTGACGCACAGGAGATAGAGGGCAACGGAGGCGAGCGCCACGCTGATCCAGACGGGGAGGGACGCGCGCTTTTTGACAAACAGCCCCAGAACAGGCACCAGAACGATATACAGTGCGGTGAGGAACCCGGCTTTTCCCGCCTCAACGCCGGCACTGATCCCGAACTGCTGGAGATTGGAGGCGGCGCACAGCACCGTGCCGCAGCACAGTCCTCCGAGGAAAAGTTGTCGGCGGGCTGTTTTTTTCTCTGTCGCCGTCTGCTGCGGTTTTTCCCGCCTGTCAAAGCGGCGGAAGAGGGAGATGATGAGCAGCAGTACCACAACCGCGATGGCAGAGCGCAGGGCATTGAACGTCATCGGTTCAATCACGTCGGCGCAAATATCCTGCGCCGCGAAGGCAGTACCCCAGATCAGCGCCGCCAGAAGCGGCAACGCCACCTGACGCACGCGCGTATCATTTCTCATGGATATCCTGTTCCTCTCCGGAAGATTCATTTTGGGAGGTATGAGGAAGCTTCCATTGAAATTTATTCTCCTCGCCACGGATCAGGCGGCGTAGGTTTTCCCGATGACAATAGACTGCCAATGCCGCGTACAAAGCACCCAATGCCACGTAGCGCAAGTCTCCGAATACGAACCAGATCGTGACCGGTACGCTGATGACTCCCGCCAGAGAACCCAGTGAGACGTAACGGGTTAAAAGCCACAGCACCAGAAACAGACCCCACGCCACCAAAGCGATCCGCCAATCGAGAAAGAACACCAGCACGCCGCCGGATAGAATGCCTTTACCGCCTTTGAATCCGAAGAACACGGGAAATACGTGTCCCACCACGCAGCCCACACCCGCAAGAAGTACGCCCAGCGTCCAGTCCTGTATCATGTGGCGGAACATAAAACCGCCGATCAGCACCGCTACCGCGGTTTTGCCGATGTCGCCCAAGATGACCATCAACGCATATTTGGCGCCGTAGGTGCGGTAGAAGTTGGTCAAACCGGCGTTGCCGCTGCCATGGAGACGCACATCGTCCCGGATAAAAAAGCGGGAGACCATCACAGAGCTGTTAATACAGCCCAGAAAGTATGACACCAGCAGTACGACTGCCGCCACAAAAAAATGAAATAAAGTATTCACACGTCCTCCTCGCCCTTTTGGCGGATGGTGAGGCGCACCGGAGTGCCCTCCAACCCAAAAACACTGCGGATTTGATTCTCCAAATAACGCTGATAGGAAAAGTGGAAGAGCTTTTTATCGTTGCAGAATATCACAAAATGGGGCGGTTTGATCCCCACCTGCGTCATGTAGTAGATCTTCAGTCGCCGCCCTTTGTCAGTAGGCGGCTGCACGCGGGTCTGCGCGTCTGCCAGCACCGAGTTGAGCATACCGGTGGTGATGCGGACGGCGGCTTGATTGTTCACATAATTGATAAGGTCAAACAGGCGATCTACCCGCTGACCGGTCAGCGCGGAGATAAAGACAATGGGCGCATATGCCATATAGCTCAGATCCCGGCGGATATCCTCCCGCATTCGATCCATGGTCTTGCCGTCTTTTTCCACGGCGTCCCACTTGTTCACCACGATGAGACACGCCTTGCCCGCCTCATGCGCCAGACCAGCCACCTTGGCGTCCTGTTCTGTCACACCGTCTTGCGCGTCGATGAGAATCAGGCACACGTCGCTTCGTTCAATCGCCATGGTGGCGCGCAGGACGCTGTAACGCTCAATGGCGTCGTCTACCTTGGACTTCTTACGCATACCGGCGGTGTCGATGAAGTTGTATTTGCCGAGGCTGTTCTCAAAATAGCTGTCGATGGCGTCCCGGGTGGTGCCTGCCACAGCGCTGACAATCACGCGCTCCTCGCCTAAAATGCGGTTGGTCAGGCTGGATTTTCCCACGTTCGGACGCCCGATAATCGCTACCTGAATCACGTCGGATTCGTCCTCATTTGATTCCTGCGGCGGGAAATACTGTACACATTCGTCCAGCAGATCGCCTGTGCCGTGGCCGTGTACGGCGGAGACAGCTATGGGGTCGCCCAGACCGAGATTGTAGAACTCATAAAAATCCGGGTCAAGTGTGCCGGTGGAATCCATCTTGTTTACCGCCAGCACAATGGGCTTGCCGGAGCGCTGGAGCATGTTTGCCACCTCCTGATCGGAGGCAGTCAGACCCGTTTTGATATCCGTTACGAAGATGATGACTGTGGCGTTGTCAATGGCAATCTGCGCCTGCTCACGCATGAAAGAAAGGATCTGGCTGTCCGTCCCCGGCTCAATGCCGCCGGTATCCACCAGCGTAAATTTGTGTCCTACCCACTCGCACTCACCGTAGATGCGGTCGCGGGTGACGCCGGGCGTATCCTCCACAATGGAGAGCCTGCGCCCGATGAGCTTGTTGAACAGCATGGATTTGCCCACGTTGGGGCGTCCCACAATGGCTACAACAGGTTTTGCCATATCACGTCTCCTCCTTTCCTTCAAACAAGGCGTCCGCCAGATCTCCGCCGTCCGTGCCGACGATCTCCACCCGGCAGTGAATCTCCTGCTCCAGGCGCTCTACGGTATAGTCGTCGAGAAACACGTTTTCACCGTGGCGAAGCATATGGAGGGGAATCAGCAGCCGGTCGCCCAAATCTCTGCCCTTCAACTGCGCCGCAAGATCCTGCCCGGTTACGAGACCCGTCACGTCAATGGTGCGGCCGAAGAAATCATTGTCGATCCCGATCACCTGCCCCTGTAAGCCCGGGAAGCGCTCCATCGCCGTTTCAAGGAGCATTCGCAAAAACGGCTCGGCGGCGCGTCCGGTAGCCATGGTGAAAGGGGAGGGGACAGCGGGCAGCTCCTCATAGTCTAAAGCGGCGACAAATCCGCTTTGGAAAGAGCGGAGCATGCCCACGCCGTTTTCAAGCTGCCGATACCCCTCATAATAATCGTCTCCGGGCAGTTCACGCCCGGCGCGCAGGAACAGCTCGTCCGCACAGAAGAACATTCGTGTGCCGAAGCGTTTTAGCGCTATGGCGCCGTACTCCTCGGCGATGTCGATGATGGCGCCGGCGCTCTGCTTGTCCACCGCACGGAGCTTGGCAAGACCCTGCCGGTAGCGTGTGATCCCCACCGGTACGATGGAACAGCTCCGAAAGCCCATATCCATCAGATCCGAGAGGGTGCGCCGGAGCTGATCGCCGTCGTTCCAGCCGGGACAGACGACGATCTGTCCGTTCATCTCGATCCCCGCCTTGCCGAAAGCACGCATATAGTCCAGCGACCGCGCCGCATTTTTATTGCCCAGCATCACGCAGTGGAGCTGCGGATCTGTGGCGTGAACAGAGACGTTGATAGGGGAGATGTGCAGGTCGATGATCCGCTGTGCCTCCCGTTCGGTGAGATTGGTGAGGGTGATGTAGTTGCCTAACAGGAAAGATAAGCGCGCATCGTCATCCTTAATATAGAGACTGGGACGCATACCGGGCGGCAT
The DNA here is from genome assembly GCA_017619715.1 of Oscillospiraceae bacterium. Lineage (GTDB taxonomy): Bacteria > Bacillota > Clostridia > Oscillospirales > Oscillospiraceae > Vescimonas. The sequence goes on from JAFZRS010000020.1 coordinate 34,191, forward strand.
TTGATCCACGAAACAAAAGATACAGTGGTTGGCGCACTGACGCATCTCGTCCATTAAATAGGTATCGAAGTTCAGCCCCAGATCCTGCCCCTCGTCCTTGCGGATCCGGACAGTGCGTTCGCTGCCGTCCGGCCGTCGCAAACGCAGCTCCAACTTGGCATCGTATCCGTAAAAGCGGTAGTCCAGCACGTCCACAACGGCGTGGCCGTTGATGGAGAGCAGCTGTTCGCCCGCCGCAATATGAGCGCGCCGGGCAGGGCTGTGGGGATCGACAGATGTAATGACCGTACTCATCGCTCTACCTCAAAACGGTATAATCACCTTATTATAGCCGAGATGGCAGGAATTGACAAGGGGTGAATCTTGGCGAATCGCGCAAAAAACAGGAGGGAAGAAACCTTCCCTCCTGAAAAGACACATGTGACAAATCACTTCTCCGCCGCCACGGACTTGATGACCTTGACCTCACGGCCGTTATAGGTACCGCATTCCGGGCACATTCTGTGAGGCAGATGCAGCGCACCGCACTTGGGGCATGCCACCAGACCGGGAGCCGCCAGCTTCCACACGGAGCTGCGCCTCTTATTGCGTCTTTGTTTGGATACTTTTCCCTTCGGGACTGCCATGTTGACACCTCCTTGGTCTTAACTGCCTGAGCAGTAATTTATGATTCAGTCTGCCGCACCGTCTTTGTCCAACAGCTTTGCCAACGCGGCAAGCCGCGGATCGATCTGTTTTTTGCAGCGGCACGCTTCACGGTTCAAATTGACGCCGCAGCCGCCGCAAAGACCCTTACAGTCCGGTGAACAGAGAGTTTTCGTGTCCATGCCGAGGATAAAAGCCGACCGGGCAAGTTCCGATAGATCTACCTCGTCGTGCTCCAGCAAAACGATGTCCTCGTTGTCCTCCGACTGTCTCTCCTCTGCCAGAACGCAGGAATAGGAGACGGTTTTCTCCTCATCAAACGCGTCCAGACACCGATCACACACGGAGGCAAGCACGGTAGACGCTTGCAGCGAACAAGTGAGCACTCCCGCTCTGTTTTCCACTCTGCCGTCCACAGCGACAGGGCGGGAAATAGGGTGCATACCGCCGAACTCAAGCTCCCGAAGATCCAGTTGAAAATGGAAATCCTGCCCTGCCCCCGGTGTATGCAACAGTTTGTTGACGTTCAAACGCATGGCACACCTCGCAATGACACGAAAAGTATTATAGTGGATCGTGCGGCACTTGTCAAACCTTTTCTTACAAATATTTTGACATTCTTCAAAAATAAGGTACAATAAGACAGGATCGCAGGAAAAGGAGGGAACGCATGCGGGAGTTGACCGTGGGAAAAAACGATGCCGGCGCGCGGCTGGATCGGTTTATATCAAAGGCGCTGCCGCTGCTGCCGCCTGCTTTGCTGCAAAAATATATCCGCCTCAAGCGCATTAAATGCAATGGTCAGCGTGCCCGGCGCGATCAGCGTCTTTCAGAGGGCGACGTGCTGCAGCTCTATATCAACGACGAGTTTTTTGATCAGCCCCGGGATGATAATCTCTTCCTGACGCTCTTTAAGCCCGCGCTGGATATTGTCTACGAGGACGAAAACCTACTGGTCCTCAACAAGCGTCCGGGCATGGTGGTACACGCCGATGAGACGGAGAAGGTGAACACACTCATCAACCACGTGCAATCGTATCTCTATCAAAAACGTGAGTGGAATCCCCGGTGGGAGAACGCGTTTACCCCGGCGCTGTGCAACCGGATCGACCGAAACACCGGCGGCATGGTGATCGCCGCGAAGAATGCCGAAACGCTGCGGATCATCAACGAAAAAATCCGCGCACGGGAGATCGAAAAGCGGTATCTCTGCGTGGCGGTAGGTCGTCCGAAGCCGCCGGAGGGGACGATTACCTGCTATTTGCGAAAGGACGAGCAGAAGAAGACGGTGTCGGTCTATCACCGCGCCGTGCCGGACGGCAAAACGGCTGTGACGCATTACCGGACAATCGAGAGCCGGGGCGAGCTGACACTGCTGGAGGTGACGTTGGAGACGGGTCGTACCCATCAGATCCGGGCATCGCTGGCGGATCGGGGCTGTCCTCTGCTTGGCGACGGCAAATACGGCCGCGGCGACGTGAACCGCCGCTACGGTGAGACGCGTCAGGCACTGTGGGCGTATCGTATCACGTTCGATTTTCCCACGGACGCGGGAGCGCTGTCCTACCTGCGCGGCAGGAGTTTTCAAGTGGCAAACGTGCCGTTCCGGGATAAATACTTTCCTCCGGCGAAATAGATGGCGCCGCGCTGACGGTTTTGCAAATTTAATCCGAATTTTTTTATAAATCCATTGACAAGAAGATGCACTTTCTATATATTGTAGCTATTCTTTGCCTTGCCTTTTTGGCAGAGAAAATGTATAAAAAATTTTTGTAGCAGAACGGGGGAGGATACATGTCCAAAGAGTTGATTCGCCTGCACGATCTGTGCATGGCGTTTGACGACGAGCTGGTTCTCGATCACATCAATCTTTATATCAACGATTCCGAATTCCTCACGCTGTTGGGCCCCAGCGGGTGCGGCAAGACCACCACGCTGCGGATCATCGGTGGCTTCACCACGCCTACGGGCGGTGACGTCACGTTCGACGGCGTGAGGATCAATGATGTCCCGCCTCATAAGCGGCAGATCAACACGGTGTTCCAGAAGTACGCGCTGTTTCCGCATCTGGACGTATTTGAGAACGTCGCCTTCGGACTGCGCATCGCCAAGATCCCTGCTCCGGAGATTGAACAGCGCGTGATGGAGATGCTGGAAGTAGTCAGTCTGAAGGGGTTTGAGCGGCGGCGCGTTGATCAGCTCTCCGGCGGACAGCAGCAGCGTGTGGCGATTGCCCGTGCACTGGTGAACCGTCCGAAGGTGCTGCTTTTAGACGAGCCGCTGGGCGCGCTGGATCTGCGTCTGCGCAAGGATATGCAGATTGAGCTCAAGCGTATTCAACAGCAGATGGGCATCACGTTCATATATGTTACCCACGATCAGGAGGAGGCGCTCACCATGTCCGACACCGTGGTGGTCATGGACAAGGGACGCATTCAACAGATCGGTACGCCCGAGGACATCTACAACGAGCCGAAAAACGCCTTTGTGGCGGACTTCATCGGCGAATCCAACATTCTCAACGGCACCATGGTCCGCGACGGCGTGGTGCGCATGTACCGCCGGGAGTTTCCCTGCGTGGATGGCGGCTTTGCACCCAACGAGCCGGTGGACGTGGTGATCCGCCCGGAGGATATTGACATCGTGCCGGTGGAGCAGGGACAGCTGGTGGGAACCGTCACCAACGTGACCTTCAAGGGTATGCAGTACGATATCATCGTGGATTTGGGCGGCTTTAAGTGGCTGATCCAGACCACCGACCATTCCCCCGTAGGCGCGCAGGTAGGCGTGAAGATCGACCCGGACGGCTTCCACATTATGAAAAAGAGCGAATATTCCGGACTGTTCGGCGACTATTCTTCCTATTCCGAGGAGTACGAGGAGCTGGCTGACGTCAGCGCGCTGGAAGAGGAGGAGAGCGGGGATGAAGAATAAGCTCTCCCGGTTTGCCGTGCCTTACGAGGTGTGGATGGCGTTATTTGTGGTGGCGCCCATCGTCATCATGGTATTTTACGCCTTCTCCTCCGCTGAAGGCGGGTTTACCCTGTCCAATTTCGTGAAGATGGGCGATTATACGGAGGTGTTCCTGCGCTCCTTTGAGCTGGCGCTGATCGCCACCGCCATCTGTCTTTTGATCGGCTATCCCGTATCCTACTTTATGAGCCGGGAGGGTGCCTCTTTCCGGCGCACGGCAATGGTGCTCATCATGCTGCCCATGTGGATGAACTTTCTGCTGCGCACCTATAGCTGGATCACCATTCTGGATAACAACGGTCTATTGAACCAACTGTTCGGGAAGATCGGCTTGATTGCGCTCTATAATAATCTCACCGGCAGCGAACTGACGTATTTCCCCATGATGAATACCCAGGGCGCGGTGGTGCTGGGCATGGTATATAACTACCTGCCCTTTATGATCCTGCCTATCTATTCGGTTATCATCAAGCTGGATCACTCGCTGCTGGAGGCGGCACGGGATCTGGGCGCCAATTCCGCCACAGTATTTCGCAAGGTGATTTTGCCCTTGAGCCTGCCGGGTGTGCTTTCGGGCATCACCATGGTGTTCGTCCCGTCGGTATCCACCTTTGCCATTTCCCAGATGCTCGGCGGCGGCACGGAGCTGCTGCTGGGCGATCTCATTGAGCGGCAGTTCTTAGGCGGCGCCTATAACCCGCAGCTCGGCGCGGCGATCTCCCTGGTGATGATGGTGATCGTGGTGGTGTGCATGGTCGTGATGAATCGCTTTGGTGAGGGCGAGGAACAGGCGGTGATGCTATGAGCAAGCGTACGTCTAACCGCTTCGGCGACAGCCTTTTGATGGGACTGGTATTTCTTTTCCTCTACGCACCCATCTTTATCCTCATCATTTTTTCCTTTAACGCAGGCACTTCCAGCTCCGTTTGGAGAGGTTTTTCCCTGCACTGGTATAATGAGCTTCTCCACAACCGGCTTATTTTGACCAGCGTTTACACCACGCTGATGGTATCTTTGCTTGCCACGCTGATTGCCACCGTGGCGGGTACTTTTGCCGCCATCGGTTTTTACAGCATGCGTCGGAGCCGCCGTGATACGCTGATGACGGTGAACAATATTCCCATGATGAACGCCGATATTGTCACCGGCGTGAGCCTTTGTCTGCTGTTTGTGGTTTTTTTCAACGGTTGGGAACATTTTGCCGTATGGATTAACTCCGTGCAGAGCGCGGTCACGCTGCCCACCCGGCTGTCGCTGGGATTCGGCACGATGCTCATTGCCCACGTGTGCTTCAATATCCCCTACGTCATTCTGGCGGTAGGACCGAAGCTGCGGCAGATGGACCGCAATCTCATCGATGCCGCGCAGGATCTGGGCTGTACGTGGATGCAGGCATTCTGGAAGGTGGTCATTCCTGAGATCAAGCCCGGTATCGTTTCCGGTGCACTTACCGCCTTTACCATGTCGGTGGACGATTTTATCATCAGCTACTTTACCGCCGGGTCCAGTACGTCCACCCTTGCCATGACCATCTACGGCATGACGAAAAAGCGCGTCAGCCCCCAGATCAACGCGGTGTCCACGCTGCTGTTCGTCACGGTGCTGGTGCTGCTGGCAATCATCAATATCCGTGAATCCCACCAGGAAAAGCGCGCTGTTCGCGGCACGGTAAGCCGTCCTAAGGCGTTCAAAAAGCCCGGCCGCGCGGTGATCATACTGCGCCGTGTGGCGGCAGGCGCGCTGGCATGTGTACTGGCGGTCGTGCTGATCGTCACCGGTAAGGCGGCCAATGCCCGTCCGGTGGTCAACGTCTGCTCCTGGGGTGAATATATCGACGAGGATCTGATCGCCGAGTTTGAGGAGACCACCGGTATCGCCGTTAACTATCAGACGGTGGAGAGCAACGAGGCGCTCTATTCGCTCATTGAGATGGGCGGCGCCGATTTCGACGTCATCGTCCCTTCGGACTATATGATCGCCCGGCTCATTGACGAGGGATTGCTTGCCGAGCTGGATTATGGGAATATCCCCAATTACGAATTGATTGACGCGGCGTATAAGGGGCTCAACTACGATCCCGACAACAAGTACACCGTACCCTACGCCTGGGGTACGTTAGGGATCATCTATAACACGACCATGGTGGACGGAGAAATCACCAGTTGGGACGCCATGTTCGATCCCCAATATGCCGGACAGGTGCTGATGATCAACAATTCACGTGATGCGCTGGCGGCGGCGCTGCTGGATCTGGGATACAGCATCAACACCACCGACGAGACAGAGCTGCGCGCCGCCTTCGGACGATTGCGGGAGGCAAAAGACGCGGGCGTATACCAGGCGTTCGTGATGGATCAGGTCTTTCAGAAAATGGAGGGCGGCAACGCCGCTATCGCCATGTACTACGCCGGCGACTATCTCACGATGCTGGAAAACAATGAAGATCTGGCGTTCGTAGTGCCGGACGAGGGGAGCAACTGGTTCGTAGACGCCATGTGCGTACTCAAAACCGCTCAGCATAAGCAAGAGGCCGAAGCGTGGATCAATTTCATCGCCTCCACCACCTCCAGTCTTGCCAACATGGACTATATCTGGTACGCCTCGCCCAACGGCGAAGCGCTGGAGCAGTACGGCGACTATTACTTTGAGCTGTACGAAGAGGAGCTGGACGAGGAACTGTTTGCCATCATGGCGCCGCCAGTCGAGGTGCTGGACCGGTGCGAGATCTATGAGAATCTGCCGGTTGATACGCTGGCGCTCTACAATGATCTGTGGAATCAGTTGGGAATCTGACGGCACATAAATATAAAAGAGACGCTCTCTATGAGGGCGTCTCTTTTACGTTTACAGAATCAACAGCAGTCCCAGTGCAAACAGCGCCTCCTCGTCTGCCTCCTGCCGAAAAAGGAGAAATAGAATCAACAGCAGCAGCAGGTCGCCGCTGTCCACATCGTGCAGGTGGAGCTTTTGGAGCAGCTGGTCAAATAAACGCAGATCCGGCAATCCGCCGCCGGGCGGCGGTGGCGGTGGCGGCGGTTTGGGGGGAGGCGAAAAATCCGCCGGGGGAGGCGGAGGGGGAGGCGGCGATTCCGGCTGCGGGATACGCTCATGCCAACCGTCGCTGCCGCGTATGTAGCGGTTATACATGACCGTCCCCCCGTTCCAACAGGAATTGCTTTCCCACGTGGATCAACCTCGAAAGCCGAGCGGCACGCTCCACCTTTTCCTGCTTTTCCGGTTTGAGAAAGGGGCGCAGAGCCATCAAGAGCTGCATGGTTTGGCTGTTGCCCTGCCGGTATGCCTGCAACAGCGGCAGCATACGACCCAATAGCTGCGGATCCAGTCCGTCGAGAAGGGACGGCGAAGCCGGCGGCGGCGCGCTGTCCACCGGCGGCTTCCCCGCGTCGCCGAGACCGCCGGAGAGCTGCTGCGCCAACTGCATGACCTGCGCCATGCTGTTTGGGTCAGATAAAAACGCATTCAGTTTTTCGTCCAGCTCCGCCATGTCCCGAACCTCCCGTCGTTATTTTTGCAGATTCTGCCCAATCCGCCGTAACAGATCTGCGCCGCCCGGTGTGGACAAAACGCCCTTGAGCATCTGCATCATCTGCGCCGTGTTGCCCGCGGCAGCCTGCTGTCCCGCCTGCTGCAGGCGCTGTCCGCCGTCGTTGCCCTGGAGCATGCGCATCAGCGCCTGGCCGTCCGGGGAATTCATCAGCGCTTGCAGTGCCGCGGGATTATTCTTCAGCCGCTCCATCATATCTTTTTGATCCATGTCCGATCCTCCTGATGACTTTCATAGGACAGTATATGTGCCGAAATAAGAAAAGTGCCTGCCGAGAAGGCAGGCACAGGGCGGAATTTAAAGTTGTGGGTGCTCACAAAGGGAACGGAGGGTACATTCGCCGCACCTGGGGTTTCGCGCCGTGCAGACGGCTCTGCCGTGCAGTACCATGCGGTGACAAAAGTCGCTGGATTCCTCCGGCGGTATACATTGCCGGAGTTGCTGTTCCACTTTCACAGGATCTTTACTTCCGTCGGTCAGCCCCAGCCGACCGGTAATGCGTATGCAATGCGTATCGCAGACGTAGCCCTCTTTGCCGTAGATATCCCCCAGCAGAAGATTGGCGGTCTTGCGCCCTACACCGGGCAGGGTGAGGAGAGACTCCATATCGTCCGGCACACGGCCGCCAAAGCGCTCCAAAAGCTGTTGGGCACAGGCAACAATATCCCGCGCCTTGGCGCGCCAAAAGCCGCAGGAGTGGACGTATTGTCCCACATCTTCCACATCGGCGGCGGCAAAAGACTCTAAGGTGGGGTAGCGGGCAAAGAGTGCAGGCGTCACCAGATTCACCCGGGCATCGGTACACTGGGCGGACAATCGCACGGAAATCAACAGCTCATAGTCCTTGTTGTAGTCCAGAGAACACACGGCGTCGGGATAGAGATTCTTCAGCTCCGCAATGATAGCGGCGGTACTGTCCGGGGATCGCATGGTGCATCACCTCGCACCGTATTATATCAACAGTTGCGAAAAAAAGCAAACGGTGTTATAATCATACGGACACTTTTTGACGGGAGGTGGCGCCGTGAAGCCTCTGGCAGACGAAATAAGACCCCAGACACTCAGCGAAGTGGCAGGACAAAAACACCTGCTGGGGGAAGGTGCTATGCTTCGCCGCCTGATTGAGAGCGGCGCTTCGGCAAATCTCATCTTCTACGGTCCGTCCGGCACAGGCAAGACGACCATTGCCAACATCATTGCCAAACGAACGGAGAAGACGCTGTATCATCTCAACGCCACCACCGCCTCACTGCAGGACGTGAAGAGTATTATCTCCGATGTGGACACCATGCTGGCACCCAACGGCGTACTGCTGTATCTGGACGAGATCCAGTACTTCAACAAGAAACAGCAGCAGAGCCTGCTGGAATTCATGGAAAACGGCAAGATCACGCTGATTGCATCTACCACGGAGAATCCGTATTTTTACATCTACAACGCGCTGCTCTCCCGCAGTACGGTGTTTGAGTTCAAGCCACTGACGCCGGAGGAGACGCTGCCGGCAGTCCTGCGCGCGCTGCGCATCGAGCAACAGCGCAGTTCACTGCCCTTTACATGGGAGGACGACGTTCCTACCACCGTCGCCTCCGCTTGCGGCGGTGATGTTCGCAAGGCGATCAACGCTGTGGAGCTTCTCTATCAGTCCGCAAGACCCAGAGACGGACAATTATACGTGACAAGGGAAGATGCTTTACAGCTCTCACAGCGCAGTGCTATGCGGTACGACAGGGAGGGGGACGATCACTATGATCTCCTTTCCGCACTGCAAAAATCCATTCGAGGTTCCGATCCGGACGCGGCGGTGTACTATTTGGGAAGGCTCCTGGTGGCGGGAGATCTGCTCTCCCCCTGCCGGCGGCTTCTGGTGATTGCGGCGGAGGACGTGGGGCTCGCCTATCCGCAGGCGATTGTTATCACAAAAGCGTGTGTGGACGCAGCGCTCCAGGTGGGACTGCCGGAGGCGCGATTGCCGCTGGCGGAGGCGGCGATACTGCTGGCAACGGCTCCCAAATCCAACGCATCGCATAACGCCATCATTGCCGCCATGGAGGATATCCAACGCGGCGCTATGGGGGAGATCCCCCGCCATTTGAAGAACGTACATGCCGACAGTGCCGGGAGCGACGCCGCGCCGCGCTACAAATACCCGCACAATTATCCCCATCATTACGTGGCACAGCGGTATCTTCCCGAGGAACTGGGAGATAAAGGGTACTACGAATACGGCGACAACAAGACCGAGCAGGCCGCCAAACGGTACTGGGACACCATTCGCGGGGAGGGATCCTGATGGAACTGCATCTGCACGACAGGGTGGAGCTGAAGAAGGTCCACCCCTGCGGGAGCCGGGAATGGGAGATTCTGCGTGTGGGTATGGACATCAAACTGCGCTGTGCCGGGTGCGGACATGAGATCATGATCCCGCGGCGCAAGGCAGAAAAAGCGATCCGGCAAATCATCGAAAAGGGAGGACAGGAGACGTGAGACGAAAACAATGGACCCGTTTCATCGCTATGGCGATTGCGTTGCTGTTGGCGCTGGTCATGCTGTTGGGTGTGATACTTCCCTATATCCATATGTAAGGCACGAAAGGTGAGGACGTTCGATTTCGATCGTCCTCACTTTTTTTGACCGTTTTCACGAAGACATAACGCTATAATCATAACGGCGCAGGGAGGTGGAGAGATGGTCACCGTGTATATCGACAGAGTGTTCGTTCTCAACTCTCTGGTAGATTATCTGCTGCTTCTGACCACGTCACGCCTGGCGGGTATTCCGCTGCGTCGGGTACGTCTGGCGCTGTGCGCGCTTGCAGGCGGTGTCTATGCCTCCGCCGTTTTTTTGCCGAGCTGCGCCTTTCTGGCACAGCCGGCACTCATGCTTCCTTTCGGGTCAGTCATGGCGCTGACGGCTTTTTGGCGGCAGCCGAAGAAGCTTCGTCTGACTGCACTTTTTTTCCTGCTGTCGGGTGGTTTGGCAGGCGTCCTACTGGCAATGGGCTTGATGGCGGGATCACCGGGTATGTTTCTGGGGCGTATCTACCGGGCGGAGATCAGTTGGCCGGTACTCTTGGGCGCAACCGGAATATTTTACGGACTGCTCCGGCTGTTGTTTGCACGGAGCGTCCGGCATGTAGGGGGCGAGATCATGGAAATCACAGTCAACATCGGGCGAAAACAGCGGAAGGTACTGGCACTCCATGACACGGGCAATACACTGTGCGACCCGGTGAGCGGTGAACCGGTGCTGGTACTGGAGCAGGAGGTGCTGTACGATCTGTGGCCGCCGGAAATCAGCGGCATCGTGCGCCAGACAATGCCGCCGGAGGAAAAAATGGTGCGTCTTCACAGCCGCAAGTTGGGCAGCGCCTTTTCGCTGCTGCCGTTTCGCAGTGTGGGGGTGCCGGCAGGACTATTGCTGGCTTTTCGCAGTGACAGGATCACTGTGGGAAAGGTGGTGCACCGCCGTACGCTGTTGGCGCTATCAGAAGGACCCATTAGCGACGGCGGCGCGTATCAGGCGCTCTGGGGAGGAGAAAGGAGGGGAAGATATGAAGAAACTGCTGCAAGCGATCCGCTGGCTGTTCCGGCGTTGGAGGAAACCGTGTAAAGTTATGTACATAGGCGGCAGCGATACGTTGCCGCCGCCCCTGCCGAGGGAGGAGGAGGCAGATCTGATCGCCCGCCTGGACGAAGGGAACGAGACGGTGCGCCAAAAGCTGATCGAACACAATCTGCGTCTGGTCGTGTATCTGGCACGGCGCTTTGAGAATACGGGGATCAACATCGAGGATCTCATTTCCATCGGTACGATCGGGCTGATCAAAGCCGTAAACACTTTCAAGGCGGACAAGAATATCAAGCTGGCCACCTACGCTTCCCGTTGCATTGAAAATGAGATTCTTATGTTTTTGCGCAAAAACAGCAATACACGCTCGGAAGTCAGCTTTGACGAACCGCTCAACACCGACTGGGACGGCAAGGAGCTGTTGCTCAGCGACATTTTAGGTACGGACAGCGACGTGGTGATGCGTCCCATTGAGGCGGACGTGGATCGCCAGCTCCTGCATGCGGCGGTTTCCCGGCTCAACAGCAGGGAACGGGAGATCATCATCATGCGGTTCGGTCTGCGGGGACACAAGGAGCTGACGCAAAAAGAGGTGGCGGACAGGCTCGGGATCTCACAGTCGTATATCTCGCGGCTTGAAAAGCGGATCATCTCCCGTTTGAAATCGGAGATGATCAAAATGGGGTGAAGCGTATTCCCGCCACTGATTATTTATGCAAATATAATATATTTAATGAAAAAATATAAGAATAATTGTGAAAAAAACAGCGAAAATGGGATTGACTTTTTTTGACCGCAAGCTTACAATATGAGCAATTATTAGATATAGTATTGCCCTTCATTTGACCTGTTGTTTCAATCGGTCCGACCCTGCTCCGTACATATATTCACGGAGAAATGGCGCGGAGGGCGATTCGAACCGTTTGAATGATTTATGCGATACAGAAAAACGGTTCCGCCGGTGCGGGATCGTTTTTTGTATGATAGACACGTATTCATTTTTGAAAGGAGAACTCATGATGAAAAAAGCACTCGCATTTATCATGGCAATGGTCATGGTGCTTGCTCTTGTCGCCTGCGGCAACAGCAACACCGATCCCCAGACTGCCCCCGATGACACTACCCCCACGGAGACGACAGCCTTCAAAATTGGCGGCACAGGTCCTCTGACCGGCGGCGCCGCGATCTACGGCAATGCCGTGAAGAACGCTGCCGAGATCGCCGTTGAAGAGATCAACGCGCTGGGCGGCATTCAGTTCGAGCTGCGCTTTGAGGACGATCAGCACGACGCTGAGAAGGCCCTGAACGCCTATAACACCCTGAAGGGTTGGGGCATGCAGATCTCCCTCGGTTCCGTGACCTCCAAGCCCTGCGAGGCGACCGCTACCGAGGCTTATAAGGATCGTATCTTCTCGCTGACTCCCTCCGCTTCTTCCACGGCCGTTCTGGTGCTTGATAGCGATGCCGATCCCGTCACCTACAAGGACAACATGTTCCAGATGTGCTTCACCGATCCCAACCAGGGTTCTGCTTCCGCTCAGTATATCTTCGACAAGGGTCTGGCTACCAAGGTTGCTGTGATCTGGAAGAGCGATGACGTGTATTCCAAGGGCATCTATGATACCTTTACCGCCAAGGCTGCCGAGTTGGGCATCGAGATTGTAAGCGATACCACCTTTGCAGACGGCAATGACACCGACTTCTCCGTGCAGATTGCCGATGCCCAGAGCAAAGGCGCCGAGCTGGTGTTCCTGCCCATGTACTACACGCCCGCTTCCCTGATCTTTGCCCAGGCCAAGGCCGCCGGCTTTGCGCCCAAGTGGTTCGGTGTGGACGGCATGGACGGCATTTTGACTCTCGAAGGTTTTGAGACCTCTCTTGCCGAGGGCGTTATCCTGCTGACCCCCTTCAACGCCGACTCCGGCGATGCCAAGACTGCCGCTTTCGTTGCCAAGTATCAGGAAAAGTTCGGCGAAGTGCCCACTCAGTTTGCCGCTGACGCTTATGACTGCGTGTACGCTTACTATCAGGCTCTGACCGCTGCCGGCTGCACCACCGATATGTCCGCTGCCGATATCTGCAGCGCCATGATCAAGCAGTTCACCACCATGACCTTTGACGGTCTGACCGGTGAAGGCATGACCTGGGACGCCACCGGCGCTGTGACCAAGAGCCCCAAGGGCATGGTCATTGAGAACGGTGCGTACGTGGGTCTCGACTGATCCTGTTTCCCAAGCATAATAGTGCATTATGCCCATTTGCAGGGAGGGCGCCTTCGCGCCCTCTCTGCGGAGGGCGGAAAGCGTGTATCGGAAAGCAGCTTTTAGAAGCGGTTTTCCGATACATGTTTTCCATGTATGGAAGAAGACAGAGAGGAGAATGATATGAGCTTTTTGAACTTTCTGATCAGCGGGATCAGTCTGGGCAGCATATACGCTATCATTGCTCTGGGCTATACGATGGTGTACGGCATTGCCAAAATGCTGAACTTTGCCCACGGCGACGTGATCATGGTGGGCGCGTATATCTGCTTTTTCGCCGTGAGTCGGTATTCGCTGCCGCCGCTGGTGGGAATTCTGGTGGCAATGGTGATATGCACGTTGTTGGGCATTATCATTGAAAAGCTTGCCTATAAACCGCTGCGCGCCGCGCCTTCTTTGGCAGTGCTGATTACCGCCATCGGCGTCAGCTATTTTCTGCAAAACGCGGCACAGCTTCTGTGGTCGTCCAACCCCAAAGTATTTCCGATGTTTTTCCAGAGAATGGTCAGCAAGACCACGCCGGACGGAACCGTGCAGATCGTGCCTGTCAACGGGATTGATCTATTCGGCGGTGAGCTCCGCGTCTCCTATGTGACGATTGTGACGATCCTCGTATGCCTGATCATTATGCTGGCACTGACGGCTTTTACCGGAAACACCAAGATGGGAAAGGCAATGCGCGCCTGCTCGGAGGATAAGGACGCCGCACGGTTGATGGGAATCAATGTGAATACCACGATTTCCGTCACCTTTGCCATCGGTTCGGGTCTTGCCGCGATTGCCGGTGTGCTGTTGTGCTCGGCATATCCCACGCTGGTACCGACTACCGGCTCAATGCCCGGTATCAAGGCGTTTACCGCCGCTGTGTTCGGCGGCATCGGCTCGATTCCCGGCGCATTGCTGGGCGGTCTGATGTTGGGTGTGATTGAGATCATGGCAAAGGCATATGTTTCCACGCAGCTCTCTGATGCTATTGTCTTTGCGGTATTGATCATCGTGCTGCTGGTCAAGCCGACGGGACTGCTGGGCAGGCCTGTGCGCGAGAAAGTGTGAGGTGGACGACGTGACAGTGAAAAGAATAAGTAAAAACACACGAACCACGTTTATTACCTACGGATTTGTTGCGGCGGCTTTTGCCGTTTTGCAGGTACTCAACAGCAGCGGCGATTTGTCCCCGTTGCTGAGCGGTATGCTGATACCCATCTGTGCATGGGTCGTGATGGCGATTTCCCTGAACCTGACGGTGGGCATTTTGGGAGAATTGTCTCTGGGGCACGCCGGTTTTATGAGCGTGGGCGCCTTTATGGGCACTACGGCCGCCATCGCCCTGCAGCGTTCGGTGGAATCCGCTCCGCTGCGTCTGGCAATCGCCATTGTGGTGGGCGCTGTATTTGCCGCCATTGTGGGATTCTTAATTGGCATTCCGGTGCTGCGTCTTAACGGCGACTATCTGGCGATCGTAACACTGGCATTCGGTGAGATTATCAAGAGCATTTTTACCAACCTTTACGTGGGCATCGACGAGCGCGGCTTCCATATGAGTCTTCTTAAAGACCGTACGGATCTGTTGCCGGGTGGTAAATTGATTATTGCCGGTCCCATGGGAATCGGCGGTGTAGAGCGTATTTCCACCTTTATTGCCGGGTTTGTGCTGATTATGATTTGCCTGATTGTGATTTTCAATCTGGTAAACAGCCGTGCCGGTCGTGCGATCATGGCGCTGCGTGATAACCGCATTGCAGCGGAGAGCGTGGGTATTTCTGTCACAAAGTACAAAATGATGGCATTTGTGACCAGCGCTGCCATGGCAGGCGGCGCGGGCGCATTGTTCGCGCTGAATTACTCCACTGTGGTGGCAAACAAGTTTGATTTCAACAACTCCATTCTGGTGCTGGTATTCGTGGTACTGGGCGGACTGGGAAATATGCTCGGTTCCATCATTGCCGCCGCCGCGTTGACAATTCTGCCCGAGGCGCTGCGCCAGTTTGCCGACTACCGCATGCTGGTCTATGCCATTGTGCTGATTCTCGTGATGCTGGGCACCAACAATCCGCAGATTAAAAATGCATTCGCTACATGTTTTGACTGGCTCAAAGGAGTGTTCCGTAAGCAGTCCGCCAAAGTTTCCGGCGAGCGCAAGGAGGTGTGAGCATGGCGAAAATCTTCTCGAAAAATGAAAGCCCCCTGGTTCCGATGCCCTCCGAGGCATATATCCCTCAGCGCGACCTCAACAAGACTCCGGTTCTGGAGTGCCGCCGTCTGGGTATCAACTTTGGCGGCTTGGTGGCGGTGGATGATTTTAACCTTATCATCGGCAGAACGGAGATTGCCGGACTGATCGGTCCGAACGGTGCGGGAAAGACCACCGTGTTTAACCTGCTCACCAAGGTCTATCAGCCCACCAAGGGAACAATCCTCCTCAACGGACAGGACACCCATGACATGAACACCGTGCAGGTCTGCAAGGCAGGCATTGCCCGTACCTTCCAGAATATCCGCCTGTTCAATAACCTGTCTGTGGAGGACAATGTGAAGCTGGGTATGCACAACTCTATCCAGTACGGCATGGTGCGCGGGATATTCCGGTTACCTTCCTACTGGCGACAGGAAAAAAGCGCCCATGAGCGCGCCATGGAGCTGCTGAGCATCTTCAATATGGAGGACATGGCAAACACCAAGGCAGGCTCACTGCCCTACGGTGCGCAGCGTCGCCTGGAGATTGTCCGGGCGCTTGCCACCAATCCGTGCCTTTTGCTGTTAGATGAGCCTGCCGCCGGTATGAATCCCTCGGAGACGGCGGAGCTGATGGAGAACATTGTCAAGATCCGCGATACGTTTCAGATTGCTATTTTGCTCATTGAGCACGATATGAATCTGGTTATGAATATCTGCGAGGGCATATGTGTGCTGAACTTCGGGCGTATCATTGCCAAAGGCTCACCCGAGGACATTCAAGCCAATCCCGCCGTAATCGAGGCGTACCTGGGCAAGAAGAAGGAGGCGTGAGTATGGGACAGATCCTGAAGGTGGAGGACATCAACGTCTACTACGGCAGTATCCACGCTATAAAGGGCATCTCTTTCGAGGTAAACGAAGGGGAGATCGTCACGCTGATCGGCGCCAACGGCGCGGGCAAATCCACCACGCTGAACACCGTGGCGGGACTGCTCCACAGTAAGACCGGTTCGGTGCATTTTTGCGATGAGCCGATTGATAAGCTCGCGTGCCATCAAATTGTCTCCCGCGGCATTGCCATGGTGCCCGAGGGTCGCCGCGTCTTTGCCCACATGACGGTGCAGGAAAATCTGGACATGGGCGCCTATTCCCGCAAAGGTGATATTACAAAGGATCTGGAGCGGGTGTATGAGCAGTTCCCGCGCTTGAAAGAGCGGCGCAAGCAGGTTGCCGGTACACTCTCCGGCGGCGAGCAGCAGATGCTGGCAATGGGACGGGCACTGATGAGCAGCCCCAAACTGCTGATGATGGACGAACCAAGTATGGGTCTGGCGCCCATTCTGGTGGAGCAGATTTTTGCCATTATCAAGGAGCTGCACAAAGCAGGCACCACTATTTTGCTGGTGGAGCAGAACGCCCAGGCGGCGCTGTCCGTGGCGGATCGCGGCTACGTGCTGGAAACCGGCAAGATCGTAACTTCCGGTACAGGTGCACAGTTGCTTGCTTCTCCTGCCATTAAGAAGGCATATCTGGGCGGCTGACGGTAAGCTCTATTTTCCTGTTTTTCTATATCAACAGACACGCGACAGTGTTTTTTGTCGCGTGTCATTTTTTTAGTATAAACCGCCGCCGCGCCACATACACATAGAGCAACAAGCTGTTGAGGCATCGGAGGGGACAATATGAATCAAACCACATCTATTTATCAGGAGATGGCGGAACGCACGGGAAACAGCATCTATATCGGTGTGGTAGGCCCGGTGCGTACGGGAAAATCCACCTTCATCAAGCGTTTTATGGAGACACAGGTCATTCCCAATATCGAAAACGTATATCGCCGTGACCGTGCCAAGGACGAGCTGCCGCAGAGCGGCTCCGGCCGTACCATCATGACTGCTGAACCAAAATTTGTGCCGGAGGAAGCGGTAGAGGTCTCACTGGACGGAGGAACGACCTTCTCTGTACGCCTTATCGACTGCGTAGGCTATATGGTGCCGGGCGCGGTGGGACAGTTCGAGGATCTTTCGCCGCGTATGGTGATGACGCCCTGGTTCGACCATGAAATACCCATGACGGAGGCGGCGGAGATCGGTACGCGTAAAGTAATCACCGACCACTCCACCGTGGGGATTGTGGTCACTACCGACGGTACCGTCACCGAGATCCCCCGGGAGGATTATCAGGAGGCGGAGGAACGGGTGATCCGAGAGCTGCAGGAAATCGGCAAACCGTTTGTAGTACTGCTCAACTCCCAGGATCCCCAAAGCGGCCGCGCCCAGTCAATTGCCGACGAGATAGAAAAGCGATACGGCGTCCGGTGTATTCCGGTCAACTGTTTTGAGCTGGACGGCGAGGCGGTGGGAGAGTTGATTCGTGGGTTGCTTTATGAGTTCCCGTTGCAAGAGCTGGATCTATTTTTACCGGCGTGGGTAGACGCGCTTCCCATGGAGCACCCTATCCGCGGCAAGCTGTTCCAGACAATTCGCGATGAAACCGGTCGATTACGGCATATCCGCCAGTTGGAGGATTGTCTGCACGCCATGGCAGCAGGGGAGAGTGTAGGCGACGCCAGGATACGCGGCATTGATCTTGGTACGGGTATTGCTTCCGCCGAAATCATCATGCCACGTGAGCTGTTCTATCGCACACTCAGTGAGCGCTCCGGTCTGCAGGTATCCGATGACGGCGATCTCATGCAGCAGCTCACGGAGCTTGCCGCCGTCAAGAGCGAATATGACAAAGTGGCCGCCGCGCTGCAAAGCGCCAAGGACACAGGTTACGGGATCGTCATGCCCAGCGTGGAGGAATTGAATCTGGAAGATCCGGAGATCGTGCGGCAGGGAGGACGCTACGGCGTCCGTATGCGAGCCAGCGCACCGTCTATCCATCTGATCCGTGCCGATATTGAGACCACCGTTTCGCCCATCGTCGGGAATGAAAAACAATCGGAGGACATGGTCAATTATCTGCTGCAGGAGTTTGAAGGCGATACCAGCAAGATCTGGCAGTCCAACATCTTCGGCAGAAGCTTCCACGAGATTGTGGGTGAGGATTTGCAGGCAAAACTAAAGCGCATGCCGGAGGACGCGCAAAAGAAATTGCGGGAGGCGTTGGAACGTATTATCAACGAGGGAAGTGGAGGCTTGATTTGTATAATACTGTAAAGTACACATACTTTACAGTATTGACGCGACGGCAAGAGAGAAAAGCCGTCGCGTTTTTCTTGCTTTGAGTAAAAAGTCATGCTACAATGAACAAAATAGGGAGGGGGAGAGCCGTCATGCTGTTAGCGATCGATATAGGCAACACCAACACATCTGTGGGTTTGTTTTCCGAAAGCCGGGAGTTGCGGTTTTTGGCGCGGTTCGAGACGAACCGGCGCAAGACAGCGGATCAGATCAGCGTAGATTTGATGAACATTTTTGCTCTGTACCACTACGATATGAAAGAGGTGACCGGGGCAATTTTTTCCAGCGTGGTTCCCTCGCTGAACTTTATGATGTCGAAGGCACTCACGCGCCTGCTTGGGCACGCGCCCATGGAGGTGGGACCCGGTATTCGCACGGGACTGAATATCCGCATGGATTTTCATAATCAGTTAGGTGCCGATATTGTCAGCAACGCGGTGGCGGCGCTGGTAAAGTATCCTGCACCCATTGTGCTGATCGATATGGGTACTGCCACTACCATCTCCTATATTTCCGCACAGAAAACCTATGAGGGCGGTCTACTGTTTCCCGGCGTATATCTTTCACTGGACTCCCTGTCCGAACGCACCGCCCAGTTGCCTGATATCTCTCTGGAAAATCCCAAAAGCCTGATCGGTAAAAATACAGAGGATTGCATGAAAAACGGTATCGTCTACGGCACAGCCGGCATGCTGGACGGCATCATTGACCGTATCCGCACCACCGTGCCGGAAGAAGTGACGGTAGTTGCCACCGGCACCCCTGCGGCTGTGATTGTGCGCCATTGCCGCAACAAGGTGATCTATGACAAGAACCTTTTGATGGAGGGGTTGTGGGAGATCTATCACCGCAATAAGTGATGTATATGAAGCAAAGGAAGGCTTCCTGCAGGAAGCCTTCCTTTGCTATGTCAAAAACCAGGTATTTACTTCGCCAGAATCTTTTTCAGATGGCAGAAACGGGGCAGGGAATCCACCTTCGGTAACTCCGGCTCACCCTGAATGAGGGGCAGCACGTAGTCGACCAGGGGTTGCAGTACGCCGTTGCCCGCCTCGTTGATCCAC
>JAFZRS010000021.1 GCA_017619715.1 Oscillospiraceae bacterium
GGACCTGTTGGTGAAACCGGCCCCGTTGGCCCGCAGGGACCTGTTGGTGAAACCGGCCCCGTTGGCCCGCAGGGACCTGTTGGTGAAACCGGCCCCGTTGGCCCGCAGGGTCCCGCCGGTGAGACAGGTCCAGCAGGTCCCCAGGGGCCTGTCGGCGCAACCGGTCCCACCGGTCCGCAAGGTCCGATTGGCGCAACCGGTCCGGTTGGCCCGCAGGGTCCTGCCGGTGAGACAGGTCCGGCAGGTCCCCAGGGTCCGATCGGCGCAACCGGTCCCACCGGTCCGCAGGGGCCTGCCGGCGCAACCGGTCCTGTCGGTCCTCAAGGACCTGTCGGTGAAACCGGCCCCACCGGTCCGCAGGGTTCTGCCGGCGGAGTTCTGAACTATGCGGATTTTTATGCGTTAATGCCGCCTGACAATGCGGCGACAGTCGCCCCCGGCACGGATGTCAGTTTTCCTCAAAACGGACCAAACAGCGGTGCGGGAATTGCCCGAACAGGAGCCAGTTCCTTCAATCTGTCGCTGATTGGAGTTTATCAAATCCTTTTTGAGGTAAGCGTTGATGAAGCTGGCCAACTATTGCTGACACTAAATGGTGCAGATTTGGCATATACAGTCGTAGGAAGAGCGACAGGCGCATCTCAGATTGTGGGCATGGCAATAATAGAAACTACGACGGTTGATTCTATTTTGACTGTCCGCAATCCTGCCGGCAGCGCGGCGGCGCTTACCATAACGCCGTTAGCGGGAGGAACACGTCCGGTTTCCGCGCACCTTGTCATTATTCAGATTCAGTAGCTAAAGTATAAAAGACGCCGGCTTCCGGACATTCCGGGAGCTGGCGTCCTTTGGTACTTCCGAAGAACTGGAAAATCGACGTGTCAAAACACGTCGATTTTTCATGGAGCAGGGTACGGGAGTCGAACCCGCCTTAACGGCTTGGGAAGCCGCTGTAATACCGATATACCAACCCTGCAAGTGAAGCTATTATAGCACGGCTTTTTGCGCTTTGCAACTGAAAAATCCGCTGCCGCCGGCATGAAATTCCCCGGGCGTTCATACCATGAAAAAAACGAGCGGGAGGCGCGGTATGAAACGTTTTGTATATGGACTTATGACGCTATGCCTGTTGGCGGCGCTGTTGCCCGGACGGGCGGAGGCGGTGGATCTGCCCATTGAATCCCGTGCGGCGATCCTGATGGAGAAAAAAACAGGAGAGATTCTGTACGCCAAAAACGAGCATGAGCCGCTGGAACCGGCAAGCGTCACCAAGATCATGACGCTGCTTTTGACCATGGAGGCAATCGACAGCGGTGCGCTCCGCTATGACG
Source organism: Oscillospiraceae bacterium (assembly GCA_017619715.1). Classification (GTDB taxonomy): domain Bacteria; phylum Bacillota; class Clostridia; order Oscillospirales; family Oscillospiraceae; genus Vescimonas. The sequence goes on from JAFZRS010000021.1 coordinate 1,332, forward strand.
ATGTGGTCACCGCCAGCGACTACGCCAGCTCCATGGGCGGCAGTCAGATCTTTCTGGCGGCAGGGGAGCAGATGACGGTGGAGGATCTGCTCAAAGGCGTGTGTGTAGCGTCGGGCAACGATGCGTCGGTGGCGCTGGCGGAGCATTTGGCAGGTGTGACGGAGCTGTTTGTGACGCAGATGAACAATCGCGCCAAGGAGCTGGGTATGAACGACACCCACTTTGTCAACTGCAACGGTCTGCCTGCCGAGGGTCATGTCACCAGCGCCTACGATATCGCCCTGATGAGCCGGGAGCTGATTTTGCACCACCCGGATATCCGCCGTTTCACCACCATCTGGATGGATACACTGCGCGGCGGCGCTTCGGAGATCAGCAACACCAATAAACTCATTCGCTTTTACGACGGCGCCACGGGCTTAAAAACCGGTTCTACCAGCTCGGCTGGCTATTGCATCAGCGCTACCGCCGAGCGCGACGGCATGGAGCTGGTCGCTGTCATACTTAAAGCCGACACCAGTGACAAGCGGTTTGCCGACGCCAAAACACTGCTCAACTATGGCTTTTCCACCTACGGGTTGTTTGACGCGTCAAAGGGATTGGAAACAGATGATGTGCCGGTAAAAATGGGCACCGCGCCGTCGGTGCGCCCGGTACTCTGCGGTGACGCCGCGCTTCTGGTGGAGCGCGGACAGATGGCGGGCGTGGAGCGCACAATCACGCTGGCGGAGTCGGTAGACGCACCGGTGGAGGCAGGCGACGTACTGGGTGAGGTGACGGTCACAGCCGGTGACACGGTGTTGGCGCGCCTACCCCTTTGCGCGGCGGAGTCTGTACCCCGGCTCACCTGGGGGCAGATGCTGGGTCGAATACTGCGCATGGCGCTGATGGCGGAGCAAAAGAACGGCTTTTAACGATTTTCCCCTTGTATTTTTACCGAAATGGATTTATCATACTATATAGTGTGATATAGATACAAGGGGGAGGACATATCATGATGCAGGTTCAGTTGTCCAACGTTCGTTCCTTTTTACCCCTGCCCTACGAAGCGGCGCTTGCACCCCGTCTGCGCCATGCCCATCGTCACCTGCGCCGGCATGACGGCGCAGGGAGCGATTTCACCGGTTGGGTGGAACTGCCCCGGGACTATGACCGGGAGGAGTTTGCCCGGATCAAGGCGGCGGCAAAGAAGATTCAGGGGGATTCCCGGGCGCTGGTGGTCATCGGTATCGGCGGATCATATTTAGGCGCCCGCGGTGTGATTGAGTGCCTGTGTTCGGCCAACTACAACCTGAAAAAGAAGGATACCCCTAATATCTATTTTGTAGGAAACGGTTTGAGCTCCGATTATCTCAGTGAAATCATGGAGCTGTTGGACGGCGTGGATTTTTCCGTAAACGTGATTTCGAAGTCCGGCACGACTACTGAGCCGGCGGTAGCGTTTCGTTTCTTCCGCCGGGCGCTGGAGGAGCGCTACGGCGCAGAGGGTGCGGCGAAGCGAATCTACGCCACCACGGATCGTGCCCGCGGCGCGCTGAAAACGCTGGCGGACAGCGCCGGGTATGAGACGTTTGTGGTGCCGGACGACGTGGGCGGACGGTACAGCGTTTTAAGCGCGGTGGGACTGCTGCCCATCGCCGTAGCCGGCGTGGATATCGACGAGCTGATGGCAGGCGCGGCGGAGATGATGGAGGTATGCGCCGCTGAGTCCATGGAGCAAAACCCCGCCTGGCAGTATGCCGGGGCGCGGTATGAGCTGTATCGCCACGGAAAACGCATCGAGATTCTGGCGGCGTACGAGCCCAATTTCCGCTTCATGGCGGAGTGGTGGAAACAGCTGTACGGCGAGTCTGAGGGCAAGGAGAACAAGGGACTGTTCCCCGCCAGCGTGGAGTTTACCGCCGATCTACACTCCATGGGGCAGTATATCCAGCAGGGCGAACGGAATCTGTTGGAGACGGTGGTGCGTTTTGGCGCATCCCGGCATGAAAATCCCGTACCCTTTGATGAGCAAAACGGGGACGGTCTCAATTTCCTGGCGGGGAAACCCATGGACTTTATTGCCCGTCAGGCGATGGACGGCACACTGTTGGCACACGTGGAAGGCGGCGTTCCCAACATCATTTTGCAAATGGGGGAGCTCAACGCCCATACACTGGGTGAACTGATTTACTTCTTTGAATACGCCTGCGGTTTGAGCGGCTATCTGCTGGACGTGAACCCCTTTGATCAGCCGGGCGTCGAGGCGTATAAGAAAAACATGTTTGCGCTGTTGGGAAAGCCCGGTTATGAAGAACGGCGGCAGGAGCTGCTGGACAAGCTGAGTCGGTAAAATTCACAAAAAAGACTTCCGTTTTTCTCCATTGCCATTTCCGCCGCAGCATGGTATCTTATAAGCAGAGAGCGGATTCGCCTCTTACTATTGCAAAGGGAGTGATTTCTTATGGTTCGTTTGATTATGGGCGCCAAGGGTGCCGGCAAGACCAAACAGCTCATTGAAAAAGTGCATGAGGCGGTGAAGTCCGAGAGCGGCAGCGTGGTATGCATTGAACCCAGCGCCGATATGCGATATGACATCAGTCACGATGCCCGCCTGGTGAACGCCAGCGAATACCGGTTGGATTCTTATGAGTGTCTGCGCGGTTTTATTTGCGGTTTATACGCGGGCAATTACGATATTTCCCACGTTTTTGTGGACAACCTCATGAAGATTGTCGGCGACGAGGATCTTCATCAGGTGGAAAAGCTCCTGGACTGGCTGGACCGGTTCAGCGAGAAAAATGCCGTGAAGTTTACCGTCACCATCAGCGGCGAGACCGACATGGCGACAGAAGGTATGCGGCGTTATCTATAAAAACTGCACAACAAAAGCCGGACAGGTAAACCAGTGTTCACCTGTCCGGCTTGCTGTATATAAAAATAAAACGTCCTGCGGCGGCAGGATCGTCCTGTGCTGATCAAAACCGAAAATAGAGAGGTACTTTATAGTATAGCCCACGAGCAAAGAAAAAGCAACGGTAGGTTTCACCAAAAAAAGAGGCGCTTTTTTGGTAAAAAATCGGGAGAAAAATCGCAAAAAGTCCTTTTCCCTCCCGCTTGCGGGGTGTATAATAAATCCAATATTTTTCACACGGGAGGGGAAGTTTGCTGTGAAAATCGGATTTGACAATGAAAAATACATGAAATTGCAGGCAGCCCATATCAGAGAGCGGCGCAGCCAGTTTGGCGGCAAGTTGTATCTGGAGTTCGGCGGCAAGCTGTTTGACGATTATCACGCCTCCCGCGTGCTGCCCGGCTTTCAGCCCGACAGCAAGATTCGCATGTTGGCGAAGATTCTTGACGAGGTAGAGATTGTGGTGGCGATCTGCGCCGGCGATATTGAGAAGAATAAGGTGCGCGGCGATCTGGGGATCCGTTATGACGAGGACGTGCTGCGCCTGATCGACGTGTTCCGTGAGTTGGGGTTCTATGTGGGCAGCGTGGTGATTACCCAATATGCCGGACAGAGCGCCGCCGATGCGTTTATCAAACGGTTGACCGCGCTGGGTGTGCGCAGCTATAAGCACTATCCCATTCAGGGGTATCCGTCCAATGTGGCGCACATTGTCAGCGATGAGGGTCTGGGCAAGAACGATTATATCGAGACAAGCCGCTCCGTGGTAGTGGTCACCGCGCCCGGCCCCGGCAGCGGCAAGATGGCAACCTGCTTGAGTCAGCTCTATCATGAACATAAGCGGGGAATCCGTGCCGGCTACGCCAAGTATGAGACGTTCCCTATCTGGAATCTTCCCTTGAAGCACCCGGTGAACCTCGCCTATGAGGCGGCGACCGCCGACCTCAACGACGTGAACATGATCGACCCGTTCCACTTGGAGGCGTACGGTGAGACCACCGTCAACTATAACCGCGATGTGGAGATCTTTCCGGTGCTCTCGGCGATGTTTGAGAAGATTCAGGGAGAATGTCCCTATAAATCCCCCACGGATATGGGCGTGAATATGGCGGGATTTGGCATCGTAGACGATGCGGTGTGTCAGGAGGCAAGCCGCATGGAGATCCTGCGCCGCTACTATGCGGGCATGGTGAGCCGCGTGCAGGGTAAATGCGATGAGAGCGTGGTCACGAAGCTGGAACTGGTGATGCAGCAGGCAGGTGTCACGCCGGAAATCTGCCCGGCGGTGCAGGCAAGCCTCGATAAAGCCGCCGCAACCGGCGCCTCTGCCGGCGCTATGGTATTGCAGGACGGTGCGGTCGTCACCGGAAAAACCTCCTCGCTGCTCGGCCCCAGCGCGGCGCTGTTGCTCAACGCCATTAAACATCTTGCAGGGATCAATCATGATCTGGAGCTGATCCCCGCCTCGGTGATCGAGCCGATCAGCGCCATGAAGTTGGGCTATCTGGGGCATCACAATCCGCGGCTGCATTCCGACGAGGTGCTGATCGCCTTGACCATCTCCGCGTTGAGCAATCCGCTGGCGGCGATGGTGCAAAAGGAGCTCAAGAATCTCCGGGGCTGTGAGGCGCATTTCAGCACGATTCTCTCGGAGGAGGACGCTAAGCTCTATAACCGATTGGGTATTCACGTGAGCTGTGAGCCGAAATATGAGGTCAGAAAGCTCTACCACAGGAGCTGACCGGCGCGTCCGGGCAAAATGCTTTTTTGCCTGCGGGCGGTTGCTAAACGGCGATATTGATTGTATAATGAGGACAACATAGAAGCGGAGGTGACGGCGATGAATCCCTATATGCAGCAACAGGTGGAGAACATGATCGATCAGGTGGAGATGTTTGTCGAGGGCTGTCACAAGGCGGCTCTGAAGGACGACGGAACAAAAGATATTACCGAGCAGTACACCATCGCGGAGATCGACCGGTTGAGCCAGGACTTTATCAAAGGACTGAAAAAGATCTATTGATCCACACAGGCAAAGGCATAAAATCGTAATTTGCCGCGGCGCGTACGTGGCAAATTACACATATCAGACCACGAAGTGTGCGAATTGTCCGCCGGAAGCGGACAATGAGTGCGCGTAGTGGGCTGTAATTTCACTTAAAAAAAGTGGCAGCGCCACTTTTTTTGATGGTAAAAAGGCAGGGCTTCAAAAGCCCTGCCTTTTTATTCTCCCTTGTATTTTCTTCGGGTTGCCATACCGCCGCGGATATGTCGCTGTGCCTTGTTCTCATCGAGGATTTCCTTTACCTGCAGCCAAAGTCCGCGGTTATACAGCGGCAGTCGCTCGGAAAGATCCTTGTGTACGGTGGATTTGCTCACGCCGAATTTCTTGGCGGCGGAGCGCACAGTTGCGCGGTTTTCTATCAGGTAAAGAGCCAGATGTTCAGCTCGCTGTTCCAGATTCCCTTTGATCGCACACCACTCCCTACATCTGCATTTGGCAGTACATATATATGCCGATTGTGGTGGCGATAGACGCAAAAATACGCATAGAGCGCGGAAAAAGTGCGGCGTCGGGCATACTATTTTCGGAGGTGAGACTTCAGTGAAGGGAAAATTGCCTCATGACGCCACGCCGGACGTGCACGCTTTTTTTGGTGATCCGGACAACTGCTTTGACGTAATCAATAAGTTTGGCACCTATAATATCCAACCCACCGCCGAGGCGGATAACTTATTTCCGTTGATCGGACACGGTTTGCCCCGCCGTTGGCGGGACATGGAGCTGGACAAGTACGACTTGGAGCAGTAGGCGGCAAAAGACCTCCGGCGTAAGGCCGGAGGTCTTCAAACAAATCACGCAGCTTCTTACTTAAAAGTGAGTTCCGGCGCGTGAAGAACCACCCGCGTTCCAGCCGGAACGGAGCGGGTTAAAAAAGCGTTGCCGCCGATCACGGCATTTTCGCCGATCACGGTGTCGCCGCCGAGAATGGTGGCGCCGGAATAGATAGTCACGCCGCTTTCCACGGTGGGATGGCGCTTTCCGGGGAGACTGGTATGTCCGCCCCGCGGCGACAGTGCGCCCAATGTCACACCCTGATAGAGCTTTACGTGGTCGCCGATCACGGAGGTTTCGCCCACCACTACGCCGGTGCCGTGGTCGATGAAGAAATACGAGCCGATGGCGGCGCCGGGATGGATATCAATGCCGGTACGGCTGTGGGCATATTCCGACATGATGCGAGGGATCGTGGGGATCTTGCGCAGATACAGCTCATGCGCCACCCGATAGACAAAGATGGCAAACAGACCCGGGTAGGAGAAAATGATCTCCTGCTTGTTCTGGGCGGCGGGATCACCCTCAAAGAGCGCGTCCACGTCGCTCATCAGAAGCTGATGTACCCGGGGAAGCTGTTTTACAAAATCCTGTGCCAGCGCCACGGGGTCGCCGCCGCTGTCTTCAGGCAGTGCCAGCGCGATCTGCGCGCCAAGCTGTGCCTCAATGGGTTCTAACAACAGCGCGGCGTAATCTTCCGGTGACAGGGACATCAGCGCGCTGTCTCCGAAATAGGCGGGGAAAAACAGCTTGCGCAGGTCGCCGAGAAGGGAAATAATCGTTTGCCGATCCGGCAGGCGCAGACGCTTGCCATATACCTGCGTCTGCGCCGCGGCGATATTCGTCGCAAGCTGCGACGCCACAGATTGAATATGTTGATCGTACATATGAGACCTCCTCATGGGGAAAGTAATTCTTATACACATGACATTATAAGAGTTTCCCCGGGAGAATGCAACCGGGAAAACACAGGCGGGAGAAAGAGCGCCGCGTGCAAAGCAAAAGCAGACGCCCTTTCAGCGTCTGCTTTCAACGGATCAAATGCAAGCCGTGATGCGGCTCTCCCATTCACTTTTTAAAGAACAGCACGCCCAGACAATCCGGACCGCAATGGCTGGAGATGGTACTGCCGGCATGGGTCTCAATAACCTCGCGGAAGGGCTGGAGCTCCTTGACCAGCGCCGTTACCTTCTCCGCAATCTCCGCCGGAACACCGGAGTGAGTGATAAAGATGCGTCCGGGATCTATATCGTCCCGTTCCGCCAGACGGCCGCGCACATAGTCGCAGATGGAACGCTCCATACTGCCCCGGTATTTGGTGCCTACGCTCATCTTGCCGTCTTGCATCCGGATCTCCGGCCGCAGCTTCAACAGATTGGCACCCAGCACCGCGATGCCCGAGCAACGTCCGCCCATACGCATATAGTCCAGATGCTGCAACACAAAACTCACGTCGAGCTTCTCTTTGCGCTCGTTAAGCGTATCTACGATCTCCTGAACACTCTTGCCCTGCCGCGCCAGCTCCACCGCCAACAGCGCCAGATGGCCTGAGCCGCTGGACAGGCTTAGACTGTCAATGGGGTAGACCGCCCCCACTTCCTCCGCCGCCAGACATGCGTTCTGATAGCAGGAGGAAATCTCCGAGGAGAGGCTGATGTGGATCACCGAATACCCCTGCTCCACGTATTTGCCGAACACCTCCATGTACCTGCTGGGCGCAACGGCGGATGTCTTTGGCAGCTCGCCCGTACGATCCGCGTAATCATAGAGATCCTGCGCGGTGATGTCCACTCCGTCATAATACAGTGTCTCGCCCAAGGTAACACCGATCGGGACCGTTTCAATATCATAGCTGTGATACAGCTCCGGCGTCAGATCGCAGGTAGAGTCACAGGTCACTTTGATTTTTTCCATGAAAAAACCTCCTGTCGCGCGCCGTATTCCTCGCCGCGCTTTTCCTCAATCCAATAAGGATACTCATAATATTATATCTTATTTTGACACAAATTTCAATATACAGTTCCTGCGCCCGGTTGAAATTTACACCTATCGCAAATATTGTAAAAAACTACTTGACAAAAAGAACGCAGGTCACTATAATGAACTTGCAGTTAGGCAAAACTAATTCTTTTATTTTTTGCCCTTGGTTAGTGAAAACTAATTTATTGCCAACCGCTGAAAGGAATGTGGAACGTATATGATGCCATTAACGCTGTTGCAGGAAAACGAAGAAGCGATTATCAAACGGATCGGCGGCAACCCGGAGGTCAAGAAGCATTTGGAGGATCTGGGTTTTGTCGTAGGCGGCGCGGTAACGGTGGTCACACAGATGGGCGGCAATGTAATCGTAAATGTAAAAGGATCCCGGATTGCCATCAGCCGTGAGATGGCGCAAAAGATTTTTGTTTGATTCGATAAGATTATATAAACGCTATGGAAGGAGGAGCGAGATGATTACGAATCTGAAAGAAGTCAAGGTGGGCGGCACAGCTAAAGTCGTGCGGCTGCACGGTGAAGGCGCCGTTAAGCGCCGGATTATGGATATGGGTATCACCCGCGGCGTGGAGATCTACGTGCGCAAGGTGGCGCCGCTGGGCGATCCCATTGAGGTGACTGTGCGGGGCTACGAGCTCTCTTTGCGCAAGGCGGACGCCGAGATGATCGAGGTGGAGGCGGAATAAGCGCAAAGTAATAAAACGGTTATTTGTTTTCACTATGTGTTAGTTTTCACTAACAATTAGAAAGGAATGTTTGCAATGGATATACGAATCGCCCTGGCAGGCAACCCCAATAGCGGCAAGACGACGCTGTTCAACGCACTGACCGGCTCTAATCAGTTTGTAGGCAACTGGCCCGGCGTGACTGTGGAGAAAAAGGAAGGGCGGCTGAAAAAACGGGACGGCGTGATTATTACCGACCTGCCCGGCATCTATTCCCTCTCCCCCTACACGCTGGAGGAGGTGGTGGCGCGCAACTATCTGATCGGCGAGCGGCCTGATGCTATTTTGAACATCATCGACGGCACCAATCTGGAGCGCAATCTGTATCTGACCACGCAGCTGACGGAGTTGGGGATTCCCGTGGTAATTGCCATCAACATGATGGACGTGGTAAAGAAAAACGGCGATATCATTCATACCGCCGAGTTGAGCCGACAGCTTGGCTGTCCGGTGGTGGAAATCTCCGCACTGAAGGGTACCGGCGTGGCAGAGGCGGCGGAAGCCGCCATTGCCGCCGCCAAAGGTGCCAAGACCGTACCCATGCACACCTTCTCCGGTCCGGTGGAGCACGCACTGGCGCACATTGAGGAGGCGGCAGTGCACGGTTTGCCGGAGGAGCAGCAGCGCTGGTACGCCATCAAGATCTTCGAGCGGGACGACAAGGTGCTCTCCAAACTGGATATTCCCGCCGCCACGTTGGAGCATATCGAGGCGGATATCCAAGCCACGGAAAAGGAACTGGACGACGACGCCGAATCCATCATCACCAATGAGCGGTACATATACATCGGCACGGTACTCAAAGCCTGCTACAAGAAAAAACTGGCAGGACACCTGTCTCCCTCCGACAAGATTGATAAAATCGTGACCAACCGCTGGTTGGGACTGCCCATCTTTGCCGCGGTCATGTTCTTAATCTACTACATCTCCATGGTCACCGTAGGCGCCGCCGCTACCGACTGGGCAAACGACGGACTTTTCGGCGACGGCTGGCATCTGCTGGGCATCGGCTCTACTGCCGCTGAGCAGGCGGGGGACGACTATGCCGCCGCCGTGCAAGCTGTGACCGCCTTTATGGGCGATACAGTGGATTGGGAAGATGAGGAGGCGACGCTTTCCGGCATTCGCTCGTTCTCCGGCTCCGGCACCGCCGTGTTTGAGGGGGAGGACGAGGAAACGCTGGAACCCTATGTCCTAACCGTCTATTACGATGCCGTTCCCGATGGCGCCGATGAGGAGACGACCAACGCCATGTCCTTTACCGACGCGGTCGCCTACTTTGAACAAAACGGCTTTGAGGAGCCGAATCCTGCCGACTACGGCGTGTGGGTACCCGGCGTGCCTGTTCTGGTGGAGGGGCTGCTGGATGGCATTGGCTGTGCCGACTGGCTGAAGGGTCTTGTGCTGGACGGCATCGTGGCGGGTGTTGGCGCGGTGCTGGGCTTTGTGCCGCAGATGCTGGTGCTGTTCTTCCTGCTGGCGTTTGTGGAGGCGTGCGGCTATATGGCGCGTATTGCCTTCGTGCTGGATCGTGTATTCCGCCGTTTCGGTCTGTCCGGTAAGTCCTTTATCCCCATTCTGATCGGCACCGGTTGCGGTGTTCCGGGCATTATGGCGTCCCGCACCATTGAAAACGAACGGGATCGCCGCATGACCATTATGACCACCACCTTTATTCCCTGCGGCGCCAAGGTGCCCTTTATAGGCATGATCGCCGGCGCTATCTTCGGCGGCAGTGCGTGGATTGCTACCAGCGCCTATTTTGTGGGGCTTGCCGCCATCATCGTGTCCGGCATTATTCTGAAGAAGACCAAGATGTTTGCCGGAGAACCCGCGCCCTTTGTCATGGAGCTGCCCGCCTATCACTGGCCTACGCTTGGCAACGTGCTGCGCAGTATGTGGGAGCGCGGTTGGAGCTTCATTAAGAAAGCCGGCACCATCATTCTGCTGTCCACCGTCGTGATCTGGTTCCTCACCTACTTTGGCACCGTGAACGGCACGTTCCGTATGCTCAGTGAGGACGAGATCAATCACAGTGTCCTTGCCACCATCGGCAGCATGATTGCCTGGATCTTTACGCCTCTGGGTTGGGGCAACTGGCAGGCTGCCGTGGCGTCCATCACGGGTTTGGTCGCCAAGGAAAACATCGTGGGTACCATGGGCGTTCTCTACGGCGCCGGCGGTTCCTCCTGGACCGGTATGGCGGCGGCATTTACCGCCGTGAGCGCCTACTCTTTCCTGGTATTTAACCTGCTGTGCGCCCCCTGTTTTGCGGCAATGGGCGCAATCCGCCGGGAGATGAACAACCCCAAATGGACGGCATTTGCCATCGGCTATCAATGCCTGTTTGCGTATCTGGTTGCCATGTGCGTCTATCAGATCGGGCGCGCCTTCACGGGCAATATGAATGTAATCGGTTTGATCGTCTCGGTGTTGGTGATCGTTGCCGCCGCGTATCTGTTGGTGCGTCCCTACAAGGAATCTGTCAAGTTGAAGGTGTGAGACAAAGAAGGGAGTGACGCTGTATGCTGCTGTGGCTGCAAACAAATATAGGAACGCTTTTGGTCACTCTGGCGCTGATCGCCGTTGTGGGAGCCATTGTTGGAAAAATACTGCGCGACAGGCGCGCCGGACGCCGCTCCTGCGGCTGTGGAAGCTGTGCTGACTGTGCCGCGTGCGGACAATGCCGGGGTGAATGACCCGAACGGTTGACAAAAACAACGAAGGGGGGACGCGCAGAGCGCGTCCCCCCCCCTCGCTATCGTGCTGTTTGACCGGGGGAAGTTATGCAAAATAGTGCTTGCTATTTTATAAAAACTGATATATAATAGCGGAGCGCGGTACGTCCGCGTCACGCCGTACATGGGCCTTTAGCTCAGTTGGTTAGAGCAGACGGCTCATAACCGTCCGGTCCCGGGTTCGAGTCCCCGAAGGCCCACCAGAAAAAAAGCACGGGCGATTCCGCCTGTCGGCTTTCATATATAGGGGTATAGCTCAGTTGGTAGAGCAGCGGTCTCCAAAACCGCGTGTCGAGAGTTCGAGCCTTTCTGCCCCTGCCAAATAAAGACGGCACCCTGATGGGAGCCGTCTTTATTTCATTTGAAAAGAAAGGCTCGAAAAGGAGGGAGCCCGCGAAGCGGGCGGAAGAAAAACAGTCCGGGGGACTGTTTTTCGCCGACGAGTGCGTGCCGGAGAACGACAGTTCTCCGGGCGAGCCTTTCTGCCCCTGCCAACAAAAGGCCACAAAAAGATATGGCCATGGAAAAACTCTGTTTTTCAGTTTTTTCTGCTTTTATGGGCAAAATTTTAGTCTTTGGTTTGCGCGCACAAAAATGATTTTTTCTCAGACCAGATTTGAACCCTTACGGCATCTCCATATTTAAGGAGCATAGAACGAACTATGTTCCCTTTTTCAAAAAGGATTGACTTTCTTCCCAAATACTGATATCATTATATCAAGATATTATGATATCGAAAAGGGGGCGGGATTGTGAACAAAACTAACATCCCGACATACGAGAAAATAATGATTCCACTGCGTCTACCACCGGAGATTTACAACCGAATGATGGATAAGGTGCAAAAGAAGAAAAAGGACGAACGCGGATATAGCGTCAATCAATATTTGACTGATATACTGACAAAAGATTTGGAGGATAAATGTTGTGAAAAAAAATGTAAGTGAAACAAAAACAGAAAACATATTTCGTGATTTTTATGGTTCAACTACTTTTATAGAGAAGTCTGCAATTCCTGCTGAGTACGGATTTAAGAGTAAAAAGGGAACAGAATACAACGGTTATCCGGATTTTTTTATTGACAGAGGTCTTTATGCAATAATTGTAGAGGCAAAGGCCCTTCTTCATGATAAAGCACGGGAAGAAATAAAATATTATCTATTCAACAATAAATTGAGAAATAAAAAAGACTTGATAGGTATTGCCATTTCTGGGCAAAATAAAAATAGTTTAAATGTCACATATTATTGTTTGTTTAAGGGTAAATCAGAAATTGTTGAGTTAGTGTCGACAAAACTCCTCAAAATTGAAAATATCGAAAAGTTATATTTAAGTAAGAAGAATGGTGATCAAATCTCGGATGCTGAATTGAACACAATCTTAATAAGTTTAAACCAAACTTTTCACGACAATAATGTTCGCGATACAGATAGAAGTTTGCTTTTTTCAGGAATAATGATTGCGCTAAAAAACCCTAATTTTAGGAACACCTATAAAAGTATACAAGCGCCTTCTGACGAAGAAAGAGCAAATGTGGGAATTAATCTTTTAGACGCCCATTATATGAACGACGCGATATTAAAGGCTGTCGACATTGAATTAAAGGGAAAAATAAACAACTTATCGAAAGAGTTTTCGTGGAGAGATAGGTTCTCCTTTATTAAAACAATAGATATTCCGCTTTTAAAGTACATAGAAATCATTGAAATCGTTGAATCAAAGATTTTCATGCCTTTTAGATGTGATGAGAAATTAGATATATTAGGAAGAGCATACAAGACCTTCTTGAAAAGGGCAGGCAAAGTTGATAACAAAAATATCATATTAACACCAGACCATGTAAAAAATCTCATGGTGAAACTAGCTCGTGTTTCCGTAGATGATGTTATATTGGATACATGCACTGGATCTGGTGGTTTCTTAATGCAAGCCATGGAAGCTATGATTAAACAAGCCAACGGGGATGCAACGAAAATCGAAAGCATAACAGAAAAACAATTAATTGGATTTGAAATAGATCCCGTTTTGTTTTCTCTAGCATGTTCAAATATGTTCCTCCATGGCGATGGACGGACAAATATGCTTTATAGAAGCAGTTTGTTAGATCTTTCTATTAAACAAGATATATTAGTTTTTGAAGAAATTAGAAAACTGAAACCAACAAAAGCGATTATTAATCCACCTTATGAAAATGGAAATCCAATTAAATTCACAAAGCAAGCACTTGATTATTTGGAGCCTAATGGAACCTTGATTACAATTATGCCGAATCCCACATTGTCATCTAATGTAGGCAAATTAACTGATGATATATTAAGAATTGCAAAATTGGATTTTGTAATAAAAATGCCTGTTGCAATTTTTAAGGAACAAGACAGAACCGTATATACTTCTATTTTTGGATTTACAAAAACCCCTCATAGAAAAGATGATGAAGTGGTTTTCTATGAATTAAAAGAGGATGGCTTGGTATCGGTTCAACACAAAGGCCGTGTTGATAAATACAATAAATGGAGTGAGATTGAATCTGATATACTTGATTGTGTTCTAAACAAAAAAGAAAAAGGTGGATTTTGCGAAAAAAGACGCATTTATGTTGAAGACAAGATTGTGTTGGCAGGCGTAAAAAAACAAATATTGGACTTACCAAATTTAGTAAAGTTTTCTGACATCTTTGACACAAGCACTTCTGGCACTTTACAAAGCGAAGACAACAACCCGGAAGGAGAATATGATTTCATAACAGCAGCTGAAAAATGGAAAAAACATGATTCGTATTCACACGATCAAGAAGCAATAATTTATGCAGTGGGTGCTGAGGGCTCCTTAGGAAGGGCGCACTATGTCAAAGGGAAATTTATTGCGAGCACGCTGTGCTTGATTTTAACGCCAAAGAATCCGAAAAAGTATCCTGTAGATCTAGAATTCTATGCCCATTATTTGATGGCTATACGCGAGAAAATAGTTGTTGCTTTGCGAAATGGAACTTCTAAATTAACTATTAAGCCAGAAGAGTTAGATGAATATCCGATTGAGTATTTCGATATTATTGAACAGAAAAACAAAAAGAAAAAAATAATTGAACGTATAGAAACTCTCAAGGAATTGCAAGAAAAACTTAATCAGGCAGAAAATAATATATACAATGATGTGTCTTTAATGTGATGGTTCGAATTCATATGCAAAATTGTCAAAAATATCTTTTCGTATCCATTTGCCACGTTGTCGCAAGCGGTATACCGTTTGCGACAACTTTTTCGCTTCGCATACAAAGTCATCTCTCACTCACTCCGTCGCTCCTCCTCTCCGCAAAAAGTCACGCTCGGCTCGCCTGCTCGCTTGTAAACGCCCTTGCGACAGCTCGCTGTCGCTGCCAACTTTTTGTGGGGGGGGTTGAATCCATCTGTCAAAAACGCAAATTCATCTTTTTCGTACCCCATAGCCAAATAAAGACGGCACCCTGACGGATGCCGTCTTTATTTAGTATCCGGCGCAATCGGCACGGCGCGACTTATACGAGCGGCAGGATAAAGCTCATCACCGCCTGTGCCGCCAATACGCCGGCTACTGCGCCGACTGCCACCGTCAGGAGACTTTTACGATACCATGCCAGCACCAGCGCTACTGCCAAACCGACGACGGCGGTGATCATATTGCCTGTGGCGTAGAGTGCGGCGGGCACGGTCATCACGCTGAGCACGGCATAGGGGATATAGTAGAGGAACGAGAGGATAAAACGGTTGGTGATCTTCTTCTTGATCAGCACCAGCGGCAGCATACGTACCAGATACGTTACGCCTGCCGTTACGATGAGATAGAACCAGAAACTGTATTCACGCATGGTCGTCCACCTCCTCCGGCTGCTCAACGGGTGCAACCAGCGCCAGCACGGCGCTGGCGGTCACGGCGCAGAGAATGATGACGAAGCCCTGCGGAACGGCTTGCAGCGCCGGCAGATAGTGGAAAAGACAGCTCATCACCACAGCCAGCAGCACGCACAGCGCAGTGGGACGTTCGCTTCGTGCCTTGGGGATCACGATGGCGATGAACATACCGTAGATGGCGATACCCAGCGCGGCGGTCACAACGGCGGGCAGCAGATCGCCCATGATGCCGCCCACCAGCGTGCCGAGGCTCCAACCGAAAAAGGGCGTCAGAATCAGACCGTAGAGATACCGCCTTCCCACCGTTCCCGGACGGGAAGATGCCACGGCGAACACCTCATCGGTGTTGACGAAGGAGATCGCCAGACGGTGGGGGACGGTCACGGTGCCGTCCAGCCGCTGGGACAGCGACACGGACATGAGCGCGTAGCGCAGATTGATTACAAGCTGTGATGATGCCAGTTCAATCAGCGAACCGCCGGCGGCAATGATGGGGACTGCCGCCAACTGTCCGGCGGAGGTCACGTTTGTCATAGACAGCAGCACCGCCTGCCACACCTGCAAGCCGCTGTTTACCGCGAAAATGCCGAAGGCAAAGGAAACGGAAAGATACCCCAGGCAGATGGGCAGTCCGTCGAGAATACCGGTTATAAATGGAGATCGCTTTTTCACACGCACACTTCTTTTCTCCCAAAAACTGACAGCATTATATAGCAGAATCCGTCCGTTGGCAATGGGCGGGAGGAATTCCGGAAAAGAAAAAAGGCTGGTGCAAAACTTTCGTTTTGCACCAGCCTCGCGCAGTACGAATCAGTCGCTCTTCGTGGGGATAAAACGGGCAATCTGCTGGGCAAATTTGGACAGCGGCATAGTTTGCAGCGTGATGTGGCCGGGACCGTTTACGACGGTGTGAAACAGTCCGTTGCCGCCGAGCAGTGCGTTCTTTACGCCGGAGACAGCTTTGATGTCCATAGCGCAGGTAGCGTCCATGATGGCGACCTTGCCGGTATCTACCACCAACTGCTGACCGGCCGTCAGGTCATAATCCACGGCGGAGCCGTCGATCTCCAAAAAGGCGATGCCGTTACCGGAGATCTTCTGCATGATGAATCCCTCGCCGCCGAAAAAGCCTGCGCCAAACTTCTTCTGGAAGAAGGTAGACAGCTCCACGCCGGACGTAGCAGCCAGGAAAGCGGACTTTTGCGCCACAACGGGCTTGTCGGGCGTAATCTCCACCGCCTTGATTGCACCGGGGAAACTGGAGGAGAACGCGATCACGCCGGGACCACCCTGTGCGGTGTAGATGTTCTGGAAAATGGATTCACCGGAAAACAGGCGTCCCAACGCCTTGCCGATGCTTCCGCCGCCGGAGGTAGTCATTTGCATGTTGGGGCTCATCCACGCCATGGAACCGCCCTCGGTAATCATTTGCTCACCAGCCTCCAGTTGGCAGATGACAACGGACATGGGTTCGCCACGGATCTCATATTTCACTGTTGACCGCTCCTTTCAAGTATCGGATATACATATTGTATCAGTGACTGCGATACACGTCAATCCATTTTTTGGGATTTCCACCGAATTGCGGGAATTGCCCGGCTTCACCATTTTTGCAGTACGCGTTCGAAAAAACCGCTTTTTCAGTATTGACAAGGGCAGATGTTTCTGTTATAGTGAATGAGCTCGATTTTATACACAAAGCGACTGTGGCCAAGTAGTTCAGTTGGTTAGAACGCCAGCCTGTCACGCTGGAGGTCGTGGGTTCGAGCCCCATCTTGGTCGCCATATGCTGCTGTAGCTCAGTAGGTAGAGCGCATCCTTGGTAAGGATGAGGTCTCCGGTTCAAATCCGGATAGCAGCTCCAAGTAATAAACACCCGCCTGAGAAGGCGGGTGTTTATTGTCGCGCGCACAAACGGTCGAGCTTATCGCAGCAGCGTGACCGCAAGCCACACGGCGGCGATGGCCGCCGCGCCGGACACTGCCGCCAGCAACGGTGTGAAGCGGAGGCGACGCTTGGGGATAGAGTGGCATCGGGCGTAGCTTTTGGCAACGTGCACTGCCTGATCCACCAACTGTTGGGAGCTGACGCCGCCTCCGGCGGATTCGTTGCGGATAATGAAGATCGCCTGTTCAAAAATACGCGGATCGGGAGAGTCCACTACGATGACCCGCCGGGAAACACCTTTTACCAACGCTCTGTCCTCCTTTGCCATGTATAGATCCAGTATGGACAGTGTGCCGGAAAATTATACCTGCCGCTTATGATTTTCCTCACCGGGCAGTTGCAGGATCAGCACGGCACGGTCGTCGTCTCCGCCCTTGCGGTTTCCGGATTCCTGCAAAATGAGCGACACCAGCGCATGGACATCGTTTCCTCGCCAACCTGCCAAGAGGTCCTGCAGCCACTCATCGTTAGTCTCGTCTGCCACGCCGTCGGAGATCATCACGAAATAACTGTTAGGCAGCAGGGACAGCCGCGTCACCTCCGGCGGTTCATTTTGCAAACCGGCAGGGAGGCTTTGCCCGGTAATGCGGCTGACAGTTCCGGTACGCTTGATGTAGGAGGGTGCCGCGCCATATTTATATACCGTTGCCGTTCCGTTGCCCCGCTGCAATGCCAGAAGATCAATGGTGGTAAAGCTGCCCACGTCGTCACCGCGCAGACGCAGCGCGGAGTTAAGCGTTTTGAGTGCCGGAGCCGGTTCAATGCCTGCCTGCAAAAACTGCTGCAGCAGGCGCACCGTCATGGCGGATTCCCCGTGAGCTGTCTCGCCGCTGCCCATGCCGTCGGAGAGCAGCAAATACAGCACAGACCCAACTTCAAAAACAGCGAAGTGGTCGCCGCAGAGCTGTTCACCTTCTTTGGGGCACAGTGTAGAGCCGATCCGATATCCCATGGGAGCGCCGACATTGCTGACCGCGTGGACGGCGGAGCTTGCCAGCGCCTCGCCCAACTGCTGATACTGCTCCTGGGCCTGTTGACGCACGTCCAACAGCCGCTGGTGATACTGGCGCCGCAGCAGATACGATCGCAGTTCACCGTTCACTGCGCTGAGAAAGTCGCTAAAGCGCACACAGCGGGAGGAAAAGTAGACGGGAAAATCGCCCGGAACAGCCTGTCCGCGGCGGAGCATGGAGGGGCAGGCATCATTGAAGGCGTTATAGGTGCTGTTGTAATTCTGGTGCCAACAGTTGCCGCATAAAACGCAGCCCCGGCACACCTGCTCCGCCGCCCGGTCAAAAAGAACGGCGGGATTTTCCGGTGCGGGTGCAGGTGCGCCGCGAAAGAAGGAATCGTACAGCTCCCGCAGCGCGGCGGCAGAGCGCTTGAGATATGGCTCTTCGGGTACCGGTAGTTTTGCCCCGGCGTGAGCGGCCAGACGGGCCGGCTTTGCCCTCCGCCGCAGAACATAAAAGCCGCCTGCCGCCACAACGGATTCATACAGCAGTGCCGCAGGGACGTCCGCACGAAACAGGATCGCCGCCGCCCAGATCGCCAAACAGAAAACGGCGGAGAACGCCGCGCGATGCCATGTGCGGCACAAAGAAGCCAGTGCCGCTGCGCAAACGTATACCGCACCCAGCACGACACCGCCTCCGCCCGGGGACAGATCCAAAAGCAATCCGATGGCGGCGCCCCATGAGACGCACCGTGCAGGAGGTTCTTCCGCCGCAATCCACAGCAGCAGCGCCGCCGCAATCAGACGCCCCAGTGAAATGTCTCCCAACAGCGCCACAGGCTGCATAGCGGCGGCTGCCGCCATCACCAGAGGAATTGCGGCATTTTTGTCCAGCTTACTCCATAGCGCGCGCCAGCACCAGACGCAGCCTGCCAGCACAGCGGCGGCGGCGAGACATTGCATCCACTGCTGTGCACTGCGATGGATTAGGTAGACGGACTGCACCAGCATCATCACGAAAACGGACATAACGGGACGAAATGCGGCGCGCCGGTATAATCGGGAGTCGTAGAAAGCGGTGTTGGCGGCGAAAATCAAAACGGCGGCGCCGAATTGCCGCAGACCCACCTGAAAGTCCAGAAAAAGCAGTGCGCCGGCTCCCGCGCCGGACAGGGCGAGCAGTCCCGGCAGCTTTGGACCGGCGGCCGCCACCATTGCCAGGGCAAAGGGCGCGTAGCCGCCGGACAGTTGTGCGGCGGTCAACACAGCGGGCAGCACCAACTGGGTAAGCGGCGTTACCAATGGCTTTACACGCCGCAAAAAACGCGGCGACGCAAGACGTTTCATAGGCTTGTCCCCCTTTTTGCCACATTGTAGCGCAAAGAGGAGGACGAAAACCGTCGGGGAATAAGAGGGGAAAAGTACAGCGCCGGACTTTGAGGCGGTGCGGCAACAGAAAAAACACTCACCGCATAGCGAAACGCCGGGATCTGGCACGATCCCGGCGTTCTTTTATATAGATTTATTTTCAGAGAAATAGCGTTTGGCGTCTTCTGTGTCTTGCCGGATCTGCCGGCGCAAAGCGTCCAGCGAGGGGAATTCCCGTTCCGGTCGCAGATAGCAGCAAAAATCCAATCGCAGATGCTGACCGTACAGTTCGCCGGAAAAATCAAAGAGATACGTCTCCACCGACACCACGCCGCTCCGATCCACCGTGGGACGCACGCCCACGTTGGTTACGCCCTCACGGCAGCGCCCGTCCGGCAGATACGTCCGTGTGGCGTAAACGCCCCGGGCGGGGAGCAGCACTCCGGCAGGCGGGAGAAAATTGAAGGTGGGCGTACCAATGGTACTGCCGATGCGCCTGCCGTGGGTTACGGTTTGGCTCATGCAGTGGGGATGCCCCAGAAAATCCGCCGCCTGCTCCACGTCGCCTCGATCTATCAGAGAGCGGATATGGGTGGAGCTGACGGTGACCCCGTGCAGATCGACCCGGGGAATGATATCGCAGCCCAGTCCCAGCTCGGCACAGTGCCGCTGCAGCAGCTCCGGCGATCCCTCGTTGCGATAGCCGAAGCGGTAGTCGTGTCCCGCCACCAGATGTACCGCGCCGTACCGCTGTGTTAAAAGGGAGATAAAATCCTGCCAATCCATGGTCATCATCGCCCGATCAAAGGGCGCAAGGATCACTTGCTCAATGCCGTACAGACGGCGGATCAGGTCGCACCGATCCTCCGCCGTGTTAAGAAGGGGAACAGGGCAACCGGTTACCACCTCCTTGGGCGGACGGTCAAAGGTAAATACGGCAGGTGATACACCGAGGCGGACGGACTGTTCCCGGGTGCGGCGCAGCAGTGCGCCGTGTCCCCGGTGTACGCCGTCGAAAAAGCCCAGGGCAATCACGCTTCCATGGCTATTCAATGTGGTCACGCTCCAAAAAAGTTTTTAACGGAGGTCATAACGCCGTTTTTCAGTTGGCTCAGGCATAAAAATGTGCCGTCCATGCTGTAGACCCGGTACGTCCCGGGCACGGCGTCGTGTGCCTCAAAAGAGTTTCCGTTGCGGCACAGGGCTTCCGTGCGAGCACGGGCGATGCGGTAGGCGGGGTATTGGGCAAAGAGGGAATCCAGCGGACGCAGCAACGCCGCGCCCTGCGATTGCACGTCTTCCAGCGTATAGCTGTCGGACAGAGTAAACCCGGCTGCCATGGTGCGCCGCAGCGATGCCATACAGCCGCCGCAGCCCAGTGCCTGTCCGATGTCATGGCACAGCGTGCGCACGTAAGTGCCTTTGGAACAGAGAATACGGAGCGAAAAGTCGGTGGGGGAGATCTGCTCCGTCAATTCCAACGCGTAAACGGTCACGGCGCGGGGCGTACGCTCCACGTTTTGCCCCTTCCGTGCCAGATCATACAGCTTTTGTCCGTTGATCTTAATGGCGCTGTACATAGGCGGAAGCTGGAAAATCTCCCCGGTGAAACGTGGAAGTACCGCCGCCACGTCGGATGCTGTAACGGATATGCGTTGCTGTGACAGCACCGTGCCGGTGATATCCTGCGTATCGGTGACAAGACCTAAACGCAGTACCGCCGCGTATTCTTTGCTGCCGTTTTCGGCAAAGGTGACGGCGCGTGTGGCGCGCCCCACAAATACAGGGAGTACGCCTGTTGCCATGGGATCCAACGTGCCGGCGTGTCCGACCTTCCTGGTTTGCAGAATCCCGCGCAGCTTGGCGCACACATCCATGGAGGTCCAGCCGGCAGGCTTGTCAATGACAATGATCCCGTCCGCCATCATCGTTCCTCCGTCACTTCTGCCACCGCACGCAGTACGGCAACTTTCGCTTCGTCCATACTGCCCTCCACTGTTGCGCCGGCGGCGCCTTTATGCCCGCCGCCGCCCAACCTGGCGCAGACGGCGCTGGCATCTATCCGCGAACCGGAACGCACGGAGATCTTCACGGTGTCTTCCTTGAGCTGGCGCAGTGTGATGCCGCAGTCCGAACCCTCTACCAGAGCCGCCAGCGAGGAAAGCTCCTCGATATCCGCCTCCGCGGCGTGCATTTCTGTCCGCAGGGATAGAGGAATTTTCATCACCACGATACGCCCGTCGTCATACACCTCCATGTCCGCCACCATACGGCTCTCCATGGCAAGGCGCGCGCGGCTTTTGGTGCGAAAGAGCGCTTTATTGACCGACGCCACCTTTGCCCCGTCCAGCACCGACAGAAGCTCTGCGGCAATGCGGTGGGTGCGATCGGTGGTATTGGCATAGACGAAACAGCCCGTATCGGTGGCGATCGCCACATATAGCGGCAGAGCGATGGCAGGCGTCAGCGTCGTCAGATCCCGTATGATATCGTAGACAACTTCGCCTGCGGCAGCCGCTTCGGCGTCGAGACACACGTTGGGAGCAAAAAAGCGGTGCGAGCCGTGGTGATCGATCGCCAGATCGATGGCGGCGGCGTAAGGGGCGGCATTGCCCGGCAACAGCTTTTTGTCGGCAACGTCTACCGCAACAACGTGCTCCGGTTTCCAGCCGTCCGGCGCCCAATAGGGGGCGGCGTAGGGAGCGTAGGTGGCGGTAATCTCCGGATTAGGGAGCATATACGCCTGCTTGCCCAGATCCCGCAACGCCTGACACAGCGCTGCGGCGCTGCCCACGGTGTCTCCGTCCGGCCGCGCGTGGGTGAGGATCAATACGCGATCTATTCCTTTGAGATAGGCGGCAGTTTCGCAGGTCGTCATTTTTCCTGATCCTCCGGCAGTACGATGTCCGCATTGGCGGGATTGGCTGGTTTAACGTGGTGGAGCAGCTCCAGAATATGCGCGCCGTGGGCGATGGAATCGTCGGCAAAGAATTGCAGCTCCGGCGTGTAGCGCAGGCCGAGCCGACTGCCCAGTTCCCGGCGCAGATAGCCGGCGGCGGATTTGAGTCCGCGCATCAGTTCTTTTTCATCGGTGCGATCCAATGCGCTGATATAGACCCGTGTATAGCGCAGATCGTTGGTAGTGTCCACATGGGTCACGGTGAGCATGGCGTCGCTTACCCGGGGGTCCTTTACGGTGTGCAGCAGAGCGGAGAGCTCTTGTTGAATCTCAGCATTGATGCGTCCGATACGGTTGGAAGCCATAGTCGTTGCTCCTTTCTTCGCTTAGAGTAAAAAACAATGGGCAGGCGTACACGCCCGCCCATCGGTGTTATTGGGGAATCTCCTCCATGGTAAATGCTTCCACGATATCGCCTTCCTTGACATCGTTGAACTTCTCAATGGACAGACCGCATTCGTAGCCGGAGACCACCTCTTTCACGGCGTCCTTAAACCGCTGCAAGGAGGCGAGAATGCCCTCGTGGACCACGATGCCGTCGCGCACCAGACGCACCTGGCAGTCCTTGCGCTGGAGTTTGCCGTCGGTCACGTAGCAGCCTGCCACCGTACCAACGCCGGAGACCTTGTACGTCTGGCGCACCTCGGCGTGACCCAGCAGTACCTCGCGGAACTTGGGTGCGAGCATACCCTTCATGGCGGCTTCGATTTCGTTGATAGCGTCGTAAATCACGCGGTACATTCGCATATCCACGTTGGCGCGTCCGGCGCTGTCCCGGGCGGCGTTGTCCGGGCGGACGTTGAAGCCCACGATAATCGCCTGTGACGTGGCTGCCAGCATCACGTCGGATTCGTTGATAGCGCCCACGCCGCTGTGGATCACCCGCACGCGCACTTCCTCGTTGCTGAGCTTCTCCAAAGAGGCTTTGACAGCCTCCGCGCTGCCCTGCACGTCTGCCTTGACGATCAGATTCAGGTTCTTCATCTCGCCTGCCTGAATCTGGCTGAACAGATCCTCCAGCGAGACTTTGGCGACGGGGGCGTTTGCCTTGGCTTTTTCCTCCGCCTTGCGCTGTTCCACCAGTTCGCGCGCCAGCTTCTCGTCCGCCACGGCGTTGAAGGTGGCGCCGGCAGAGGGCGCCTCGCTCAAGCCGGTGATCTCCACCGGGACGGAAGGACCTGCGGAGGTAATCCGCTGACCCTTGTCGCCGACCATGGCGCGCACACGACCCACGCCGGTGCCGGCAATGATAATGTCGCCCTGCTTGAGCGTACCGTTTTGCACCAGCAGCGTAGCAACGGGACCGCGTCCCTTGTCCAGCCGCGCCTCGATCACCGTACCCTGAGCGGCGCGGTTGGGGTTGGCTTTCAGCTCGCCCACCTCGGCGGTAAGGGTCAGCATCTCCAGAAGAGTATCGATGCCCATGCCGGTTTTGGCGGAGATGGGACACACGATGGTGTCGCCGCCCCATTCCTCGCACACCAGACCGTATTCGGTGAGCTGCTGCTTAATGCGTTCGGGATTCGCCTCGGGCTTATCCATTTTATTGATCGCCACGATAATGGGAATCTCCGCCGCCTTGGCGTGGTTGATGGATTCGACTGTCTGCGGCATAATGCCGTCCTCGGCGGCAACCACCAGAATGGCAATATCCGTGACCATGGCGCCGCGGGCGCGCATGGAGGTAAACGCCTCATGACCGGGGGTATCCAGGAAGGTGATGGGCTTGCCGTTCACCTGCACCTGATAGGCGCCGATGTGCTGGGTAATGCCGCCGGCTTCGCCGGACGCCACATGGGCGTTGCGAATATAGTCCAACAGGCTGGTCTTACCGTGGTCTACGTGACCCATGACCACCACCACGGGGGCACGGGGCAGCAGATCCTCTTCGGCGTCCTGATGATCGTCGATGAGCTGTTCCTCAATGGTGACAACGACCTCTTTTTCCACCCTGCAGCCCATTTCCTCAGCGATGATGGCGGCGGTATCGAAGTCGATCATCTGGCTCAGAGATGCCATTACGCCGTTCTTCATCAGGCACTTGACTACCTCTGCGCCGGTTTTCTTCATGCGGCTTGCCAGCTCGCCCACGCTGATCTCATCGGGGATCTGCACGGTGAGAGGGGTCTTTTTGATAATCTCCAGCTGCAGCCGACGCATACGGTCCGCCTCTTCCTGGCGGCGCTTATTGGCGCCGAAATTGCCCTGCTGGCGCTGCCTGGTGTTGCGGAACTTCTCCTTGCCCTGCACCTGTTGATCCCGGCGACCGCCGCCGGCGCGGGCGTTGCGGCCCTCCGCCATATCCTGCAGCTTCTCATCGTACTTATCCAGATTCACATTGGCCGCCTTGCGAGTATCCACCACTTTGGTCTGGGGTACGCGGGACGCCGGTTTCGACGCCGTCTGCTGCTTGGCGCTCTTGGTGTCGGCATTTTTAGCCGGCGCGGCGGACGATGCCTGCTTTTTGGGCGTCGCGTCGCTCTTTTCCTCCTTGGCGCTCGGCGTGTCGGCGGCTTTCTTCTCTCCGGGTTTGACGCCCTCGGCAAAAATCTCCACAATGCTGGCGATCTGGTTGTGCTGCGTCAGATATTCAAAGATCAATGACAATTCTCCGTCTTCGAGCACCTGCATGTGGTTTTTCGGCGTTTGGGCGTACTGGGTCAGGATTTCCGTGATCTGTTTAGTGGGCAGACCGAAATCCTTGGCGACCTCGTGTACTCTGTATTTGTTGCCTGCGATAGCCAAATAAAGCCACCTCCATCTTTGTGATACGACTGTGCGCCATGCGCACGGAATGTACGGTTATTTCTTTTTTCCCCGGCGCGCGTTTTTCTCGTGGCGACGCTGTTCTTCTCTGCGCTGTTGCGCCCGCCGCGCCTTGAGCGCCAATTGCTCCGCTGCCGGCCCGTAAGCGTTCGGATCCAGCGATGCCAGTTTTTGAACAATCGAGCCGGCAAGACCTATGTCCGTCACGGCGGCCATTGCCACACTGGTGCGACCCAAAGCCCTGCCCAGCGACTCCTTGGAGGCGGGAACGGTCAGTAAAATGCACGCGCCTGACTGAGCAAAGGACGCTGCCCGGCGTGCAGAGGCGGGAGCGGCGTCGGACGCCACCAAAATAACTCGCGCTTTTTTTGCCCGAGCGGCGGCGCCCACCGGCTCTTCGCCGATTTCAACGCGGCCGGCTTTCAAGGCCAGTCCGATCATGGAAAGCACCTTTTCCATCTCAAACCTCTTGCGCCATCTGGGCTTCCAGCGCGTCGTAAACCGCCTCGGGAATCTCCAGCGCAAAGGTGCGCTCCAATGCCCGGGATTTACGCGCTTTTTTCAGACACGCCGGGTCGGGACACACATACGCGCCGCGTCCGGCGCGCTTGCCGGTGCCATCCAGCACGATACTGCCGTCAGTGGTACGCACCACCCGGATCAGCGCCTTTTTATCCTTCATCGTGCGGCAGCCCACGCATTGCCGCTGGGGAATCTTTTTTGGCTTTTGCACGGTTGCCGCCTCCTTGAAACAGAATTATTCGTGGTAGGACGCAGGTTTAATATCAATCTTATAGCCGGTGAGCCGGGCGGCAAGACGGGCGTTCTGTCCCTCCTTGCCGATGGCGAGGGAGAGCTGATCATCCGGCACGATGACGCGGCAGCTCTTGCCATCCTCCGCCAGAACCACGTCCTCCACGTCCGCCGGCGCCAGCGCGGCGGCAATGAACTGGGCGGGATCCTCCGACCAGCGGATCACATCAATCTTCTCACCGTGCAATTCGTCCACAATGGCGTTGACGCGCTGTCCGCGCGGACCGATGCACGCGCCGATGGGATCTACATTTGCGTCCTCGGACCACACCGCCATCTTGGTGCGGCTGCCCGCTTCACGGGCGACGCTGCGGATCTCCACCGTACCGTCGTAAATCTCCGGCACTTCCAGCTCAAAAAGACGCTTGACAAGACCGGGGTGTGTGCGGGAGATCAGCACCTGCGGACCGCGGGTGCTGCGGCGCACCTCCACCAGATAGACCTTGACCAGTTGACCTTCCCGCAGTGTTTCGCCGTCCACCTGCTCACCCAGCGTCAGCACGGCTTCGGTGGATTCGTTCCCGGTGCCGATACGCAGAATCACGTTGCCGGTGCGCGGGTCGATCCGTGTTACCGTGCCGGTGAGGATCTCGTGCTGCTTGGAGTTGAACTCGTCATATACCATGCCGTGCTCTGCTTCCCGGAGACCCTGAATAATCACCTGCTTGCCGTTGCCGGCGGCGATGCGACCGAACTCCACGTTGTTCACGGGGAGGTTCACGGTGTCGCCCACCTGATACGCGGCGGAAAGCTCCCGTGCCGCTTCCAGAGAGATCTGGGTGCCGGGGAACTCCACCTCCTCTACCACTTCCTTCTGGACGTACATTTTCAGATCGCGCTTTTCCTCGTCCACGTCCACGATCACGTTTTCCACACCCTCGTGGTCGCGCTTATAAGCCGTTGTCAGCGCCTGAATGATTTTGCCCATCATGAAGCTCTCGGGGATGCCGCGTTCCTTTTCCAGCATGGCAAGCGCGGCGAAGATTTCATCACATTTCATGGTTGTATCTCCTTATCTAATTTCCCGTGATCTGTCAGAATTCAATGCGCAGGCGTACCAGCGCAAGCTCATTTTTCTCAAAACGGATCGGCGCGCCGCCACCCGTATCCAGCAAAACGGCGCCGTCATCATATCCTGCCAGCATTCCGGCGAATTCCTTGCGTCCGTCCCAGGGCTTATAGGTCTTTACCAGTACGGGGCTACCCATGAACCGGGCAAAATCGGAGGGACGCTTCAGCGGCCGTTCCGCTCCGGCGGAGGACACCTCAAACATATAGCTCCCCTCGATGGGATCCGCCTCGTCTAATAAATCGCTGACACGGCGGCTAACCGCCTCGCAGTCCAGAATATCCACGCCGCCGTCCTTATCCAGGTATATCCGCAGATACCACTGTCCCGCTTCCCGGACGTACTCCACGTCCCACAGCTCACAGCCGTGTTCCGCCGCCACGGGGGCGGCAAGCTCCGTCACGATCTCCGTTACCTTACTCATGCCGTATCTCCGCTGTTTTCCTAAAATTTTAAGGAGGCAAAATTGCCCAACAAAAAGAGCGGACGTCATGTCCACTCTCACGTACAACCTACCTAACTGCGTAGCAGTATATCATACAAATGCACGCATGGCAAGACTTTTTTGCCAAAAAAAGGCGCCAATTTCCACATTTTATAAATGCCGCAGGGCAAAACGGGAGCAAAAACAGCGCCCGGCATATGTCCTGCGGCAATCCACTCACGCATCGGCAGGCAAAAGGAGCTGCACCGCACCGGGAATATTGCGGATCTCCACGCGCTGTGCGCCGGGGGCGTATTCGCCGTCCAGCGACCAGGGAAGCTCCTCCTCTGTCTCCACGGAGACCTCCCGCACGTGGCGGAAATACACGCCCGGATAATCGTATTCCATGGAGGTCAGCGCCACGATCAGGTTTTGCACCTCCAGCGCCGTTTTGGGACTTTGCAGCAGCAGCAGTTCAAACTTACCGTCGTTCATATCTACCCGGGCAGGGTTCAGCTTCACCATGCCCGCCAGCGACGTGGTGTTGCACACCGCGCCGAAAATAAAGTCTCCCTCGATGATCTCACCGTCGGCAATCACGCGGCAGCGGTAGGGACGCAGGGTATCGAGGCTGTTGAGTCCTTCCAATACGTAGGCAAAATGACCGAGGGTGTTCTTCGTGCTTTGGGAGGCGGTATAGGACGCCCTGGTGAATGCGCCAAAGGATGCCACATAGGCAAAATACCGCCCGTTGTGCAATCCGATATCGAGCGGATACGGCACACCGTCCACCACCGCCTCCGCCGCCTTTTCAATCCGGACAGGGATCCGGAGACTGGCGGCAAAATCATTCGTGCTGCCGCAGGGCAGATACCCTACGGGCGGACGCTCCGGAAGCGTCATCAGCCCGGCAACGGTCTCGTTGAGCGTGCCGTCGCCGCCGGCGCACACCACCGCGTCAAACTGTCCGCCCAGCTTCGCGGCGGCGGCTGTGGCGTCTCCGCGCTTTTGGGTAGTGTAGACATGTACCAGATAACCGGCGGCGGAAAAACGGCTTACGGCATCGAAAAGCGGCGCGCGGGACTTGTTCTTTCCGGCGCGGGGATTGACGATAAAAAGGAGCTTTTTCATAGGCGGCTCACGTCTCCTGTCATCGAATAGTATATTGTTACCGCCATTATATATGGTGCGGAACTGTTTTACAACCCTGTGCGCCGCCGGGAATGTGAACAAAGCGTTAATTCCGCGCCGCAGAAAGCTGTTGCAAATCCGGGAATAATCCGTTATGATGATAAAGCAAAGGAGGGATCGTCTTGAGTGAGCGCAAAAGATACTGGCGTCTGGGTCTGACGCTGTTTCTGACGGCGTGCGCCGTCTTGATCTTTTACGATACGTTTTACATGGGCGGCACCTTGCAGAGCTTTGTCACCAAGCTGGTGGCGACGCTGGCACCTGTGTTATACGGCTTTGTGATGGCGTATCTGTTGGCGCCGATTGTCAATCTGGCGGAACGGCTGCTGCGCCGGGGCGCGGGGCGCGTCAAGGCATGGCAGGGCAAGAAGATCACCCGTTCCAACGGGTGGGTGCGCGCCGTGAGTATTTTGCTGGCGTGGCTGTTTGTGGGGCTTTTGATCTACATTTTGATGGCGTTGCTGATTCCGGAGTTGGTAGAGAGTATTAAATTGCTCATCAGCAATGCGGAGACCTACTACGATAAAGTATACAACTGGATCAACGGCTTTTTCAACGGGGAAAGCGGGTCAAAATCCGCGGCGAAGGAGTTGCTCGACCGCTATTACGACGATGCGCTGAACATACTGGAGCAGCACGTGCTGCCTTGGGCGCAGTCCACCCTGACCAGTCTGACGGACGGGATCTGGACGGGGATATGGAGTGTGGTGAGCTTCTTCAAAAATTTCATCATCGGCGTAATCGTGTCGGTCTACATGCTGGCGATGAAGGAAAAGAGCGCTGCCCGCTGCCGCAAGATGATCTACGGTCTGTTCACCCGGGAACATGCGGCATGGATTATGCGTGCCACCCGGCGGGTGGACGATATTTTCTCCGGCTTCGTGCGGGGTAAACTGCTTGATTCGCTGATTATCGGGGTTTTGTGCTTCATCGGCTGTTCTATTTTGCGTATGCCGTATACGCCGCTGGTCAGTGTGATCGTGGGCGTGACAAACGTGATCCCTTTCTTCGGCCCGTTCCTCGGGGCGGTTCCCAGTGCATTTTTGATTTTGCTGGTCAGTCCCGTCAAGTGCCTCTATTTTGTGATTTTTGTCTTCGCCCTTCAACAGCTGGACGGCAATGTGATAGGGCCTAAGATTCTGGGCGGCTCCACCGGCATTTCCAGCTTCTGGGTGGTGGTGGCAATTCTGGTAGGCGGCGGCTTCGGCGGTGTGCCGGGTATGTTCCTGGGTGTGCCGATCTGCGCGTGTTTACAGGCGCTGCTGAAATATCTGGTCGACGGGCGTCTTCGCAAACGGAATATGCCCACGGAGGCGTATTATTATACGGGGCAGGCTGATCCGCCGGCTGAAAGTGAAAAGAAAACAGAATAACAAAAACACGCGCAAGCGCGGCGGGAGCCGCGCTTGCGCGCATGACAGGAGAAAATCCCTCCTGACCCCTTGCAATCGGGCGGGAAATATGGTATAGTGCGCCCGGACAACTGAATACTAAAACCATTATTTCTGTTGCCGCCGAAAGGGCGGCAAGAAAAGGAGAAGACGATGAAAAGGAAGATGTCTCTTTTCCTGGCGCTGGTGATGGTCTGCGCTGTACTCGGCGGATGCGGAGGCGGCAGCGGGCGCAAGGGCGCTGAAGGAAGTAACGGCTTGAATGCTGAGCGGAAAGCCAACAACGAGATCGTGGTGGCGATCCCTCAGGACCTGGAAGAAAGTCTTGACCCGCACGGAAGTGTGTCGGCAGGAACCAGAGAGGTCTTATTCAACATCTATGAGGGTCTGGTGAAAACCGGACCTGACGGTGGATTGATCCCTGCGGTTGCCGAGAGCTACCACATCTCCGAGGACGGTCTGACTTATACGTTCAAGCTGCGCGAAGGAGTGAAGTTCCACAACGGCGAGCCGGTAACTGCGGAGGATGTGATCTATTCTATCCAACGCTGTATCGATAACGCCGGCAACACGGGCGATTCCGCCCTTGTGTCGGCGCTTTCTGCTATCGAGGATCTGACCGCGGGGGCTGACGGCACCGTTTCGTTCCGGATTGGCGCGCCCAACGCGGAGCTGATCTATTTCCTGACCGTTGCCATCATTCCGGCGGACTATGACGCAGTAGATACCGTCCCCTGCGGCACCGGACCGTTCCGCTATGTATCCCGCTCTCCCCAGGAGAACGTGGTGGTAGAGAAGTTCGATGCGTACTGGGGTACCCCCGCGTCCATCGACAAGGTGACCTACCGGATTTATACCGATCCCACCGCCATGATACTGGCGGTCAAGGCGGGCGCGGTGGATCTTTGTCCCCATCTGACGGCGGCGCAGGTCAAACAGATCGGGGAAGAATATACCGTTGCGGAGGACACCATGAATCTGGTGCAGGCGGTGTATTTGAACAACGCCGTGGCACCGCTGAATAATGAGAAGGTGCGTCAGGCGATGAGCTGCGCCATCAACCGGCAGGAGATTATGGACATGGTAGCGGACGGACACGGCGTGGCGGTGGGCAGCAGTATCTATCCCAAGTTGACACGGTACTTTCTGCCGGAGCTGGTGGACTACTACACCTACGATCCCGAAAAAGGGAAGGCGCTTCTGACCGAGGCGGGCTACGGCGACGGCTTCGATCTGACCATCGCCGTGGTATCCAGCTATCAGCCCCATATGGATACCGCCGAGGTGGTGGTGGAGCAGTTGCGCGCCATAGGGATCAACGCCTCCGTGCAGCCTATGGATCTTGCCACGTGGCAGAGCGAGGTGTACGTGGGGCGGAACTATCAGGCGACGGTCATGGGTGTGGACGCTAAAAACGTCACCGCCCGCGCCATGCTGGAGCGGTTCGTATCCGACAACGGCAAAAACTTCATCAACTATGCCAACAGCGAATACGACGCGCTCTATATCCGGGCGCAGGAGTGTACCGATGAAGACGAGCAGACCGCCGTCTATCAGCAGATGGAGCGGCTCTTGACGGAGACTGCCGCTAATTTGTATATTCAGGATCTGGCGGATCTGGTGGCGATCCGCTCCGATCTGACGGGATTGCAATTCTATCCCATCTACGCGCTGGATCTGCAAACGGTGCATTACACGGATTAGTCAAATAATGTTTTTCGCACAGAGGAGGCGAGGATCATGCGATATGCGGCAAAAAAACTCGGATGGATGCTGCTGACCATGGTCATCGTCTCCTTTTTTGCGTTCCTGGCGTTTCAGATCATTCCGGGCGATCCTACCGCCAAGCTGCTCGGCAGCGATGCCACGGCGGAATCCGTGGCGGCGCTTCGGGCGCGACTGGGGCTGGATCAGCCGTTTTTCACCCGGTATTTTGATTGGGTTTACCACGCGCTGCGGGGCGATTTCGGCACTTCGTACAGCTATTTGATCCCCGTGTCATCTCTGCTGGCGGGCAAACTGGGCGTGACGGGGCTGTTGACCGCCCTTGCATTTGTAATCATCACGGTTGTGTCGATTCCCCTGGGTCTGGCGCTTTGTACGTATGACCGTCCGTGGCTTCGCCGCCTGGGCGCTGCGGTGGAGCAGATCATCATGGCGGTCCCCGCCTTTTTCACCGGGATCTTGATGACGCTGCTGTTCGGCCTGGTGCTGCGGTGGTTCACGCCGGGCGGATTTGTTGCGCCGGAGGCGGACCTTGCACGCAGCGTCGGGTATCTCTTTTTCCCGGCGCTGTCCATTGCCCTGCCCCGCATTGCTATGACGGTGAAGATGCTGCGAAGCTCCGTGTCAAAAGAGATGGAGAAGGACTATATTCTCACCTCCTATAGCCGCGGCAATGGCCGCCGCGCCACGCTCTACCGCCATGTACTGCGCAACGCGGCAGTGCCTGTGGTGGCATTTTTCGCCATGACCGTTGCCGATATCGTGGCGGGAAGTATCGTCATGGAGCAGGTGTTTGCCGTGCCGGGTCTGGGTCGGCTGTTGCTCCACTCCATTGCCAACCGGGATTATCCGGTGGTGCAGGCGATTGTGGTGATTTTAGCTTTGTGGGTGGTGTTGGTAAACGGCGCGGCGGATCTTCTCAATCAGCGGCTGGATCCCCGGCTGCGTCTTATGTGAGGGGGTGGGTGCATGCGAAGAGGAAAACGCTTGAACGCAACAGAGTTGACAGGACTGATCCTGACGGTCTGCATGGTGCTTCTGGCTGTGATGGGCAGCATTTGGACGCCCTATTCCCCCACCGCTATGTCCGCTGCGGCAAAATTTGCACCACCCGGCTGGCTGCACCTGTTCGGCACGGATCAGTTCGGACGGGACATTTTCAGCCGCGTTTTGTGCGGCATGCGCACCACCGTTTTTATCGCCCTGTGCGCCGTCGCCATCGGCGCGCTGGCAGGCATATCCATCGGTGCGCTCACCGGCTATTTCGGCGGTTGGGCGGACGAGCTGCTCATGCGTTTCAATGACGCGCTTACCGCGTTTCCCAGTATTTTGTTGGCGCTGGTATTCATCGCCGTGTTAGGGTTTGGGAAATACAACGTGATCCTGGCGCTGGGAGTGGCGTTTATTCCCAGCTTTGCCCGGGTATCCCGGGCGGAATTTGCCAGGCACCGGGAGATGACCTATGTGAAATCGGCGCGTCTGATGGGCGCGTCCCACGGGCGGATTATGTTCCGCCATATCCTGCCCAACACAGGTTCCGTATTGTTGCCGGCGCTGGTGATCGGTTTTAATAACGCGGTGCTGGCGGAGGCGGGTATGAGCTATTTGGGCATCGGTGTCAAGGCGCCGGACGTGTCGCTGGGCTATATGCTCTCCGAGTCCCAGAGCTATATGATGACCGCGCCATGGTACGTGCTGTGTACCGGACTTACGATCGTACTGCTGATTTTAGGCGTGAGCCTGATCGGCGAGGGTCTGCAAAAAAGGGGGAGAGCATAAGATGCTGGAAATACAGGATCTGCACGTGCGCTTCCACGGCGTTGATCACGAGGCGGTACGAGGGATTGATCTGCAGGTGGCAGACGGCGAGATCGTAGGGCTGGTAGGCGAGTCCGGTTCGGGAAAAACCGTCACTGCCATGGTCATTGCAGGACTTCTGGGCGCAAGCCGGGCGGAGATACGCGGCAGGATTCTGCTGGACGGCGCAGATCTGCTGCGCTCGGGCGTAGCCACAATCCGTGAGGTGCAGGGCAGGGACATCTGCGTGGTATTCCAAGAGCCCATGAGCGCCATGGATCCGGTCATGCGGATCGGACCGCAGGTGGAGGAGTGTCTGCGCGTGCACACGAACATGAAAAAGAAAGAGCGCCGGGAGCTGGCGCTGCAAGCCATGCGCGATGCGGATTTACCAAATGCGGAGGAACTGTGGAACAAGTATCCCCATGAGCTCTCCGGCGGCATGCTGCAGCGGGTGATGATTGCCGCGGCGATTTTGCCCCGTCCGAAGCTGTTACTGGCGGACGAACCGACCACCGCGCTGGACGTGACCATACAATCGCAGATTTTGGCGCTTTTGAAGCGGCTGAGCCGGGAGAGGGGCATGTCCGTTCTCTTTATCTCCCATGATCTCAACGTGGTGCGAAAGCTCTGCTCTCGGGTGGCGGTGATGGAGAAGGGACGGATAGTGGAAACGGCGGACACGGAGCAGGTATTCTATCACCCGCACTCGGAGTATACCAAGCGGTTGATTGCCGCCATCCCCACAAGGAGGAAGATCCATGCCGAATAAAGAAAAGGTGTTAGAGCTATGCCATGTGTCGGCAGGCTACGATTTGCCGGGCGTGGGCAAGAAAGCCGGTGCAGACGTGATCCACGACGTGAGCTTTGAGCTGTACCGGGGCGAGATATTGGGGCTCGTGGGCGAATCCGGCTCGGGAAAATCTACGCTGGCAAGGGTGATTTTAGGCATGCTGCCGCCAAGCACAGGTACGGTGAGACACTATACCAAGCGTCCTCAGATGATTTTTCAGGACACGGCAGGCAGCTTGAACCCCGGTCATACGGTGGGCTGGATTCTCGAAGAACCGCTGCGCATCTACGGTAAATACGACCGTGCCGAGCGGGTGCGAAGAGTACAGGATATCATGGATCTGGTGGGGTTGCCCCGGAGCTACTATGACCGCTTGCCCCGGGAGCTGTCCGGCGGACAGCGGCAGCGGGTCTGCATCGGTACGGCGCTGATCCAGCGTCCGGGACTGATCGTTGCCGACGAGCCGGTGTCCGCGCTGGACGTGACCATTCAATCGCAAATTCTCGAACTCATTGACAGGCTGCGGCGGGAGCTGGGTCTATCGTACCTTTTCATCTCCCACGATTTGAACGTGATCTATGAGATCTGCGAGCGGTGTCTGGTGATGTATCAGGGACGGATTGTGGAGCAGGGCACGGTGGAAGAGTTATTTGATCACCCCCGGGAGGAATATACCCGCTGTCTTCTGGAGGCGGCGGAATAGAGTGCGGCGCCTGTGTATGGGAGAGGAAAACCGTGGCATGATAAGAGAAAACGATGATCGGAGGCAGTCCATGGAGCGTTGGTGGAACCGCCATAGAAAACTGCATCTCTGGCTGCTGACGGATCTTGTATTGCTGGCGGCTTTCTTTCTGTTGCGCTCTAATAAAACGCTGATGAACGCGCTGGCAGATCACGTCACCACGCCGTTGAAGACGGCGCTGGCGGTCTTTTGGAGCCATATTCCCGTCTCGGCGGCGGAGATGATGTATCTCACCGCTGTGGCGGCGGCGATCTTCTGGGGGGCGAATCTGATCCGCGCACTGGTGAAAGAACCCCACCGGGGTCGGACGGCGTATCGGTATTTGCTGAGCGCGCTGTGCGTTGTGCTGACGGTCTGGGCAGGCTTTTGCCTAATGTGGGGCGTCAACTACCACACGGATACCTTTCAGGATCGCTCCGGCGTCACCGCACGGCAGGGTACGGTGGAGGAACTGACGGCGCTGACCGCTTATTTTGCCGAGGGAGTGAGCCGCACCGCATCGGAAGTGCCGCGAGATGAAAACGGGCTTTTTGCCGGTGATCGCCGCATCATACTTGACCGTGCCGTGACAGTGTATGAGAGCGGGTGGGAGCGGTTTCCCTCGTTGCGTATCCGGTCGGTGCGTCCGAAGGAGTTTGTCTGTTCCGAGGCGATGAGCGCCATGGATTTTACCGGATTTTACTGGCCCTTCACGGGCGAGGCCAACGTGAATATGGACAGCCCTGCCGCGTTTTTGCCCTCCACCGTCATTCATGAGATGGCGCACCAGCGCCAGATTGCCTCGGAGCAGGAGTGTAATTTTGTGGCGATTGCCGTGTGCCTCGGAAGCGACGATCCGCTCTATCAGTATTCCGGCTGGCTGATGGGATACGTCCACGTATCCAACGCATTGTATCGGGCGGATCGGGAGGCGTGGCAACGCTTTCGGGAGAGTCTGCCTGAGACGGTACGCAGGGATATCCAAAGCAACAACGATTACTGGAACAACGTACACACCTCCTTTACGGACGCCTCCCAGAGTGTGTACGATTCGTTCATCAAGGTCAACGGAGACTCCCACGGCGTGCAAAGCTACGGTATGGTGGTGGATTTGCTGCTGACTTATTACAAACCGTTTTGCGTATAAAATACGCCGCAGAGCTGCTGGCTCTGCGGCGTATTTTTCCTTTCGGGGAATAGAAGATTTGCCTGCTACCGATCCGCCATTTTTACGGCAAGGCGCAAGCCGATTTTCATCATGTTGACAAAGGAATTCTGACGCTCCTCGGGGGATAGCTCCGCACCGGTGACAAGATTGTCTGAGATGGAGCAGATGGCAAGCGCCCGTTTCCTCAGATAGGCGGCGGTGCAGTAGAGAGCGGCTGCCTCCATCTCCACCGCCATCACGCCCATCTTGGCAAACCGCGCGTTCCGTTCGGCGGCGTCGTAGAATGTATCGCTGGAAAAGAGATTCCCCACCGGCATCTTTACACCCAACTCCCGGGCGGCTTCCACCGCCGCCATCAGGAGATCAAAGTCACAGATGGGGGCAAATGTGCCGCCCAGCTCGTACTGCTCGGCAAAGGCGGAATTGGTACATGCGCCCATACCCGCCACAACACTGCCCAGCTCCATATCCTCCCGCATGGCGCCGGCGGATCCTATGCGAATGATGTTTTCCACGCCGTAGTGGGTGTATAGCTCATGGGCATAGATGGCGATGGACGGCATGCCCATGCCGCTTGCCATCACGCTGACCGGCACGCCCTCATAGGAGCCGGTATAGCCCTGTACACCCCGTACGTTGTTCACCAGCGCCGGGTCTTTGAGGAATGTTTCCGCGATAAACCGGGCGCGCAGGGGATCTCCCGGCATGAGAACGGTTTTGGCAAAAGCGCCTTGCGGCGCGTTGTTATGAGGCGTCATATGCTTCTCTCCCTTTACTCACCCATCGCCTTGACCGCCTTGACAATTCGACTGGTGCCCAGCCGATCGGCGCCCAATGCAAGGAAATCCGCGGCGTCCTGCAGATCGGCAATGCCGCCGGCTGCCTTGACCTTCAGATGCGGCGCCGCGTGCGCTTTGAGAAGCGCCACGTCCTCCCGTGTAGCGCCGCCGCCGGCAAATCCGGTGCTGGTTTTAATAAAATCGGCGCCCGAGCGGCTGACTACCCGGCACAGCTCCATCTTCTCCTTGTCGGTGAGCAGACACGTCTCGATAATGACCTTCAACGGCTTGCCGCCGCAGCTCTCCTTCACCGCGCGGATCTCCGCTTCCACGTCGTCATACCGGCCGTCCTTGACCCAGCCGATGTTGACGACCGTATCTATTTCGGCGGCGCCGTTTTTTACCGCATCTGCCGCCTCAAAGCATTTGGCGGCGGTGGTATTGTAGCCCCGGGGAAAACCTGCCACCGTGCAAACGGGGACTTGATCCGCCACATATTCCGCCGCCCGGCGGACGTAGGACGGAGGGATGCACACCGTGGCACAGCCGTACCGAATGGCGTCGTCACAGGCGGCGCGGATCTCATCCCACGTGGCAGTCTGACTTAAAACGGTATGATCCACTTTGGATAGGATCGCTTGCAGTTGCGTGTTCATGTGCATATTCTCCTTTTGGGCATGAGAAGTGGTTTTATTATAGCACGCCGTGCAACTCTTTGTCCACCGCAATAAAAATTGGGAGAGCTTCAAAATAAGAGCCTTCAGGTTGACAGAATTAACTTTTAGATTTATAATTTTTATGTAGATAAACTTGCGATTAAGTGCAAAAAAGCGCAAAATTACCAAAAATTGGTGTCGGCAGGTTTTACAACACAGAAAAAGATGCTCATTACATTTGGGATTCTGCAATGGAAGGTCTGGGCGACTATGAATATACCGGCCTTGATAAGGAGTGATATAGTGAAACTGCGGAACAAGGAAATGGCGGCTGTTGTTCTTTTGTTTTCATTGATAATAGGTTGCCTTGTCGGTTGCGGTGAGAATGAACCTGCCATAGATTCTTCTGAAACAATCACCGGTTACTATGTTGATGAAGAAAGCGGTAAAATCATTGATGCCGAAACAGGTGAGGAAACAAAAGACGAAACACTTGCCGTTGACACGGAAACAGGAAACATTGTAAATACCGAAACGGGCGAAACCGTTCAAACAAAAGAAGAAACGAATGCTGTTACAGAAAAAGTAACAAGCGAAATAAATCCGCCCGTAACAAATCACACACATTCCTATGTCTCTGAAACTGTCGCACCGACCTGCACAGAAAAAGGATACACAAAACTCACATGCAAATGCGGAGATGTTAAAAAAGAAAACTACACCGAAGCACTCGGACACAGTTACGGCGATTTTATAACGATTGATGAAGCGAACTGTTCCAAAACAGGCGTTCAGGAAAGGAAGTGTTCCCGTTGCGGCAAGACTGAAAGAAAGGATATTGCCAAAACAGAGCACACTTTTTCTGAATGGCGTGTAACAAAACAGCCAACAACGACTGCCGAAGGAGAAAGAGCAAGAACCTGTTCTTACTGCGGATATTCCGAAAAGCAATCTGTTGCAAAACTTACCTATACGCCGCACACAATAACCGCGGCAGAACAAAAAATGCTTAATCTAATCAATCAGGCAAGAGCAGAGAATAGTCTTAATGCTCTCTCATTTAACTATTACGCTTACGATTTTGCCGTAATACGTGTAAATGAGTCCGCAGTAAGTTTTTCGCACACCAGACCAAACGGAAAAGATTGTGTTACTGTATTGGAAGGTTCAGGTGTAGTTTATAATGTATTTGCAGAAAATCTTGGTGCAGTCGGTCCTGAAGATAAAATTGATTTAGATACCGTTGGAGAAATACACGAAGCGCTAATGAATTCACCGGATCATAGGGCAAATATTTTAAGCGCAAAAGTCACATCCGTTGCCATAGCTTTTTGCATAGGTCCCTACGGCCTTTATGTTGCTGAATTGTTTTTCGGCTAAAACAATCTTTGGTTGCTTGGCAGGCACACAGTTAATAATGCGAAAAACCGAACCCACACGGGTTCGGTTTTTCTTGTGCATTTTATAAACGAATCAGGCGTTTTTTGCGTAGGTTTATTTGAAATACCGCTCCAAAAGACCCTTGAACGCCTTGCCGTGGCGTGCTTCGTCGCGCGCCATCTCGTGAATGGTGTCATGCAGCGCGTCGAGATTGTACTTCTTGCACAGCTTGGCAAGATCCGTCTTGCCCGCGGTGGCGCCGTTTTCCGCGTCCACGCGCAGTTGGAGGTTCTTTTTGGTGGAGTCTGTCACTACTTCGCCCAGCAGCTCGGCAAACTTGGCGGCGTGCTCGGCCTCCTCCAAACCCGCCTTCTCCCAGTACATGCCAATCTCGGGATAGCCCTCACGGTAGGCAACACGTGCCATAGCCAGATACATACCCACTTCGGAGCACTCACCGTTGAAATTGGAGCGCAGACCCTCGATAATCTCCTGCTGTACATCAGCGGGTACGTCGGCGCCAAAGCTTTTGCCTACGCCCACCACGTGTTCTGCCGCCCAGCTCATCTCGCCGGCCTGCTCCACAAACTTCTCTGCGGGCACCTTGCACACCGG
This sequence comes from Oscillospiraceae bacterium, assembly GCA_017619715.1. Classification (GTDB taxonomy): domain Bacteria; phylum Bacillota; class Clostridia; order Oscillospirales; family Oscillospiraceae; genus Vescimonas. Next base: position 40,920 of record JAFZRS010000021.1, read on the forward strand.
ACACTGTGCCGGAGGCGTATCACCCTCATGTACGTAACCGCATACGGAACATACCCACTTTTTCATATTCTGTCCTCCAATTCTCGTTTATTGCAGCGGTCATTAACCGCCTGTGCCTACGAATGCCATTATAACATATGCTGTCACGCTTTGCAAAGAGGAAATTTTTCTTGCGTAACCGCCGCCGAATATCTATAATGGGGATATAGGAAACCGGAGAAAAGAGGAGATCTGCCATGCCTAAAAAACCTTGTATCCACCCGTCTGTTTTTATCGCGCCCAACGCCACCGTACTGGGCGATGTGACACTGGAAAAAGACTGCAGCGTATTCTTCGGCGCGGTGATCCGGGGTGACAGACAGCCGATTTCCATCGGGTGCGGCAGCAACGTGCAGGACAACTGTGTGCTCCATGTGGACCCGGACTGGGCGCTGTGCCTCGGCGAGAACGTGACTGTGGGACACGGTGCAATTCTCCACGGCTGCACCGTAGGCGACGGTACGCTGATCGGTATGGGCGCCATCGTACTCAACGGCGCGATGATCGGTAAAAACTGTCTGGTAGCGGCGGGGGCGCTGGTATCTCCAAACACGGTGATCCCGGACGGCTCGCTTGTGGTAGGCGTTCCGGGCAAGGTGCGCCGGGCGCTGACGGAGGACGAGATTGCCGCCAATTTGCAAAATGCCGCCGCCTATGTGGAAGAGGGAAGGGAATACCGCTTGGCGCTGCAACAATAGGCGCGCATGGAAAAAACGTGGAAAGAGCCGACCGCTCAAATGCGGTCGGCTCTTTGCATCGCAAGAGGAGTATTATTTTTCACGATCAGCCGCGATGAGCCGTTTCAAAGCATCCACACCGATGGCGATGGCGGAGGCGGTATTCTCCGACATCGTTTGATCCAGCCCCGCCGCTTCGCGCTCCTGGTTCCAGACCACGTGGAAGCACGAGCCGCACCGACAGCCCAGCGCATGGGCAATGACGAACAGCGCCGCGCTCTCCATCTCACTTGCTTTAACGCCCAACCGTTTCCACGCATCCCATTTTTCCAGCAGTTCGCCGCCTACCGGCATGCGTTGCGGCTCATGCTGCCCGTAAAAAGAATCCTTGCATTGCACCACGCCCGTGTGATACGGCATGCCAAGGGCTTTTGCCGATTGCACCAGCGCCGTTGTCACGTCAAAATCCGCCACAGCAGGATATTCAAGGGGTGCATATTCCCGGCTGGTATGCTCAAACCGCACAGCGCCGGTGGCAATCACCACCTGTCCGCTGCGCACGTTCAGGTCAATGCCGCCGCAGGTACCCACCCGGATAAACGTGTGGGCACCCAGATTGTGCAGCTCCTCCATGGCAATAGCCGCCGAAGGACCGCCGATCCCCGTGGAGCAGACGGACACCTTCTCGCCCAGAAGTGAGCCGGTGTAGACGGTAAATTCCCGGTTGCTTGCTACGAAACGGGCGTCGTCAAACCGCTCGGCGATGGAGGCGCAGCGACCCGGATCGCCGGGAAGAATGCAGTAGCGCCCCACGTCGCCTTCTCCGCAGCGGATATGAAACTGCTTTTCCGATTTTTGCATAATCATACGCCTCCCGATCCGGCAAAAATAATAGCAACAAGTGTTTTTATTATAGCCGCGCAAATCAAAAGATGCAATAAAAACAGACGGCATGATTTCCCCGCCGCGCCAGAACTTGCCTTGGCTAACGCGGAAAAAACCGCCCATGCTATGAATGATGCGGCTGCCGCCGCGGACGCATCGTTTATTCTTGGACGAGGCAGGAGGAAACCGCTATGGGACAAAAACTGGCAGCTTTTGCGCTGACGGCGTTGCTGGCTGTGGGCATGACGGGCTGCGCCAGCGGCAACAACGCCACCGTGGATCGCTATAACGACCGAAGCTGGAACGCGCCGGGCAGCAACATCATCGACGGCATGGAGGATACGATGGAAAACGCTGTCGATGACGCCGGAGATATGCTCCGAGGCGACACCGACCGCTATCAGGAGATGGTGGAAAACGGACGCGTGCATGACTCCGACGGCAACTTGTGGGACGGCGAAAACCGCCACGACTGATTTTGCGGCGGGGCATTTGCCCCGCCTACATACCAAGAAGCGCCGCCACGCCGTTTACCATCATACACGCGGCGATTCCCATCAGCGTGGGCAAAAGGAAACCTACCGCCGTCCAGCGCCAGCTTCCGGTTTCGCGCCGGAGCGTCAAGCACGTGGTGCCGCAGGGGAAGTGCATGAGGCACATCAGTACGGCGCAAAGCGCCGTGACCCACGTCCAGCCGTGGGAGAGCAAGATGGCGTGGAGCTGAGACAGCCCTTCGTAATCCGTCAGAGTACCCGTTTGCAGATATTCCATCAGCAAAATGGGCAGTACAATCTCGTTGGCGGGAAATCCCAGTATAAAGGCAAGCAGGATCATGCCGTCCAATCCCATCAGCCGCCCCAAAGGATCCAGCGCGTCGCTGATGAAATATAAAACCGTTGTTTCCCCCACGGCAACGTGGGATAAAATCCAGATTACCAGCCCCGCCGGCGCCGCCACCGTCACCGCCCTGCCCAGTACGAACAGCGTCCGATCCAGTACGGAGCGGATCAGTACCTGTCCCCATTGGGGCATACGGTATGGCGGCAGTTCCAGAGAGAAGGAAGATGATTGTCCCCGCAGCAAGGTAGATGACAAAAGCCGGGACGCCACCCACGTCATCGCCACGGAGAAGACGATTACACCCACAAATACCCCCGTGGCGGACAGCGCCTGCGCCCAAGAGGCGGTACCCACGGCAAAAAACAGGGAGATCAGGGCAATGAGCGTAGGGAACCGCCCGTTGCAGGGGACGAAGGCATTGGTCAGCATGGCAACCAACCGTTCCCGGGGACTGTCAATGATCCGGCAGCCCGTCACGCCGCAGGCGTTACAGCCCAACCCCATGCACATGGTCAGACTTTGGCGCCCGTGGGCGCCGGCGGTGCGGAAAAAACGATCCAGATTGAACGCCACCCGAGGCAGGAACCCCATGTCCTCCAACAACGTAAACAGGGGAAAGAAGATTGCCATGGGCGGCAGCATGACCGCTACCACCCACGCCACCGTGCGGTATACGCCGTCCACCAGCGCACCCTGCAGCCACCACGGCGCGCCGCGCAGCAGCGTCCGCAGCGGCTCCTGCCAGCCCAGCAGGAGATTGCTCAACAGTTGGGAAGGAACGTTGGCGCCTTGGATCGTCAGATAAAATACCAGCGCCAACAGTCCCAGCATGGCGGGAATTCCCGTGGCGCGGGAGGTCAATAGCCGATCTAAAAACCGATCCCGGCGATCCGACCGGCTGGGCTCTTTTCGCACCGCCGCCCGGGCAATGTCCTCCGCCCGACGCATCTGCGCGGCGATTATCTGATCTTGAAGGTGTGCACCGCCAGTCGCCGCATGCAGCAGCGCCCGACCGCGCCCCAACGGAGATAGCCGCGCAATGTATTCTTCCACCTCCGTGGGGTACTCTACGCGCCAGCGATCTTCACCGGGCAATTGGGACGCCGTCTCGATGAGCGTGCGGCACAGGTCCGATACGCCTTCGCCGCTGCGGGCGGATACGCCCACTGCCGGCGCGCCCAGCGCACAGCTGATGAGGCGCAGATCCACGCTGATCCCGCGCCGTTTCGCCTCGTCCATCAAGTTGACGCACAGCACCATTCGGGGTGTCAACTGCCGCACCTGCACCGCAAGGCGCAGACTCCGGCGCAGACTGGTGGCGTCCGCCACCACCAGCGTCACGTCCGCCGCGCCGCCGGCAATGAAATCCCCCGCCACCTGTTCCTCCGGCGAGTCCGCCTGTAGGGAATATGTGCCCGGCAGGTCGATAAGGCGCAGCCGGGAATTGCCGTCGCTCCACGTCCCCTGCGCCAGCTCCACCGTCTTGCCGGGCCAGTTGCCCGTGTGCTGACGCAATCCGGTCAGCCGGTTGAACAGCGTGGATTTTCCCACGTTGGGATTGCCCGCCAGCGCCACCGTGTATTCCTCCATGGTATGTAGTCCCCCTTTTCCCGGTATCGCGCCATTCTATGACGGTGCGCCGCCGTTCGTTCTGTTTTGTATCGCGGGAGCATAGGTTTGCATGAGGTGTTGCATATGACGATCCACATAGTATCCACCGGTGAGACGGTACAGTCCATCGCTCAGCAATACGGCGTATCTCCATGGCTGCTGGCGCAGCAAAATCAACTGCCTGAGGACAGCGCGCTGGCAGTGGGGCAGGCGCTGATCGTTCAATTCCCCGTGCAGACCCACACGGTATCCCGGGGCGAGTCCCTCTACGGTATTGCCCGGCGGTACGGCGTCACGGTGCAATCGCTTTTGCAGAATAACTATTTTCTTTTGGGACATTCTACGGTACGGCCGGGGCAGGAGCTGATTATCTCGCTGCGTGAACCCACCGGCGGCAAAATGGAGGTAATCGGCTACGCCTATCCTATCATCGCGCAGGAGGTGTTATCCCAACAGCTTCCCTATCTGCACGCGCTGCTCCCTTTTACCTACGGTATAACTGCGGAGGGCGGACTGATCCCGCCGGGGGACGAGCGGCTGGTGGAAAGCGCGCGATCGTACGGCGTGGCGCCGTGGATGAGCCTGTCAACTTTAACGGAGATGGGAAACTTCAGCAGTCCCCTGGCACAGCGGCTTTTGACCAGCCCCGCCGCCCGGGAGCGGTTGGTGCAGGCGGTGGCGGATACCATGCAGCATAAGGGTTATCGCGGCTTGGGCGTGGATTTTGAATATCTGCCTGCCGTGCTGGGGTTGCCATACGCCACTTTTATCGCAGATCTGCGCCGGCGACTGGCGCCGTTGGGGTATCCCGTCATGGTGGCGCTGGCGCCTAAAACTGCCGACAATCAGCCGGGCATACTCTATGAAGGACACGATTATGCCGCACTGGGCGCCGGCGCCGATCTTGCGCTGCTGATGACCTATGAGTGGGGCTATACCTACGGTCCGCCCATGGCAGTGTCCCCGTTGCCTCAGGTGCGCCGCGTGGTGGAATATGCCCGATCCGTGATACCGCCGGAGAAAATTCTGCTGGGCATGCCCACCTACGGCTACGATTGGACGCTGCCCTATGAACGAGGTGAGACACGCGCCCAATCCCTTTCCCCCCAGTCGGCGCTGGCATTGGCGAGGCAGTACGGCGTGGCGATCCGGTATGATGAGACGGCGCAATCGCCGTGGTTCCGCTACGAGGACGGACAGCGTCAGCATGAGGTTTGGTTTGAGGACGCCCGCAGCGCCCAGGCGAAGCTGGCGCTGGTGCCGCAGTACGGCTTGCGCGGCGTGGGACTGTGGAACCTGACGCGCCTTTTCCCCCAACTCTTTGTGACCCTTAACGATCAGTACGTTCTTCGTCCGTAAGCAACAGAAAATCCGCACAGCGCCGCCGCTTCGCCTGTTGACGCAGCGACGGCGCTGTGCTATTCTTTATCCATATTGAAAAACGGCACAGAATCTGCGGCAGGAGGCGACGGAATGATACGAAAGCTGCTTCCTTATACGAAGGGATACAGGCTTTGGATATTGGGCGGCATACTGTGTTCGGCGTCGGAGTCGGTGCTGGAGCTGATGCTTCCCAAGGCGATGAGTGACATTGTGGACGTGGGCATTGCCAACGGAGACAGAGCTTTTATCCTCATCACAGGGATTAAAATGGTTCTTATGGCGCTGTTGGCACTGGCAGGCGGCGTGGGCGCGGCGCTCTTTGCCGCCAAAGCCGGCATGGGCTTCGGCGCACAGCTGCGACAGGCGGAATATGAGCAGGTACAGCGCTTCAGTTTCTCCAATATCGAGCATTTCTCCACGGCTTCGCTTATCACACGGCTGACCAGCGACGTGGCGTCCATGCAGATGACGCTGATGATGAGTATGCGCATTTTCGTGCGTGCGCCAGTGATGCTCCTTACCGCGCTGGTGATGGCGCTGACCATCTCTTTGAGCTTGAGCCAGGTGTTTCTGGTGTCCATTCCGCTTTTGATGATGGCGGTAGCGCTGGTGATTACCCGGGTAGGCCCGTTTTTCACCGCGCTGCAAAAGAGCACGGATGACGTGAATCTGGTGGTGCAGGAGGATCTCAACGCTATTCGCGTGGTCAAGTCCTTTGTCCGCGAGGAGGAGGAGAAGGAGAAGTTTGCCCGGCGCAACGAGCATCTGCGCGATACCGCCATGCGGGCATTCGGCTTCGTGGTGACATTCATGCCCATCATCACGCTGATTATGGGCAGCACCATGGTGGCGATCATGTGGATCGGCGGACACTACGTCTATGGCGGAACGATGCTCTCGGGCGATCTCATTGCCTTTTTCACCTACGCCGGGGAAATCCTCGTAAGCCTGATGATGGTATCCATGGTGCTGATGATCCTCACCCGCTCCATTGCCTGCGGCAAGCGTATCGTGGAGGTTCTGGACGAAAAGCCGGAGATCACCGACGTGCAGGCGGATTCCGCACTGAAAGTGGGAGACGGCTCTATCACCTTTGATCATGTATATTTCAAATACCACCCCACCGCGGAGGGCTGGAACCTTACGGACGTGAGCTTACAGATCCGCAGCGGCATGACCGTGGGCATTATAGGCGGCACGGGCAGCGCGAAGACCACACTGGTGAGCCTGATCCCAAGGCTTTACGAGGTCAACGACGGCGCCGTATACGTGGGCGGACACAACGTAAAGGATTACACCATGGAGACGCTGCGTGAAGCTTGCGCCATGGTACTGCAAAAGAACACGCTCTTTTCCGGCACCGTGGCGGAAAACCTCCGTTGGGGCAGAGCAGACGCTACGGACGAGGAGCTGCGCGAGGCGTGTAGAATTGCCTGCGCCGATGAGTTTATCAGTGCCATGCCGGACGGCTACGACAGCCGTATTGAGCAGGGCGGCACCAACGTCTCCGGCGGGCAGAAGCAGCGCTTGTGCATCGCCCGGGCGATCCTCCGCAACCCCAAGATACTCATTCTCGACGACAGCACCTCCGCCGTGGATACGGCGACCGATGCCCGTATCCGGGAGGGACTGCGCCATGCGCTGCCGGGCGCTACCAAGCTCATTATCGCCCAGCGCATTGCCTCCGTCATGGACGCCGATCTGATTGTGGTGATGGACGACGGCAAAATCTCCGGCGCAGGTACCCATGATGAACTGATGGAGAGCAATCACATTTACCGTGAAGTCTACGAATCACAGCAGGAGGGGGTGGGCATAGATGGCTGAACCGAGAACAGCGCCCCGTCCTCAGCGCGGCCCCGGCGGACGGCAGGCGCACGGCTATCAGCGCCCGCAGGATCTGGCGGGTACCGTGCGCAAGCTGCTGCGTTACGTGTCGCACTATAAGTTATTGCTGCTGCTGGTGATGCTGTGCCTGCTTATAAGCTCCCTGGGCAGCGTGGCGGCGAACTATCTTGTCAAGCCGCTCATCAACGACTATATTCTGCCGGGCGACTTTGCCGGACTTTTCAAAATGCTGGTAATCATGGGCGGCTTATTCGGCATGAGCGCGCTGTCGTCCTTTGCCTATGCCCGGGTCATGGTGCGTATCTCCCAGCGCACGGTGGCGGCGCTGCGGCAGGATCTGTTCGATAAGCTGCAAACCCTCCCCCTGCGGTACTTTGACACCCACCAGTCCGGCGATCTCATGAGCCGCTTCACCAACGATATCGACACGGTCAGTGAGCTGATTAACAGCAGCCTCGCCAGTATTCTCACCAATGTGCTGACCTTTGTCGCCACGTTTATCATGATGCTGATACTCAACTGGCAGTTGACGCTCATCACCGTCTTCTTCCTGATGATGATGGGCGTGGTGGTGATGGTGATCGGCGGACGCAGCCGCACCAATTTCCAGACCCAGCAGAGTGCGTTGGGCGCCGTGAACGGCTACATTGAGGAGATGATCGAGGGTCAGAAGGTCATCAAGGTTTTCCACCATGAGGAAAAAGCGATCGCCCGGTTTTCCGAGCTGAACGTTGCCTACCGTGACGCCGCTACCCGCGCCCAGTCCTATGCCGGCTCCATGATGCCCGCTATGGGCAATTTAAGCCGCATCAACTACGCCGTTACCTGCTGTGTGGGCGGTCTGTTGGCAATCGGCGGCATATTTGACGTAGGCTCTCTGGGCGCGTATCTGGTCTATGTGCGGCAGGTGAGCCAGCCGGTGGCACAGATCAGTCAGCAGGTGAACGTGATCCTCGCCGCCATGGCAGGCGCGGAGCGGATTTTCGCCGTGATGGAGTCCGAGCCGGAGACAGACGAGGGCAAAACGGTACTGGTTTGTGTGGAAAAGACGGCGATAAGCTCACCGAGACGGCGCGGCGCACCGGCTATTGGGCGTGGAAGCACCCGGACGGAACGCTGACGCAGCTGCGTGGCGACGTGCGTTTCCACCACGTCAACTTCGGCTATACCGAGGAAAAGACCGTGCTGCACGACGTGTCCCTCTGGGCAAAGCCGGGTCAGAAGATCGCCTTTGTCGGCTCTACCGGCGCGGGCAAGACCACTATTACCAACTTAATTAACCGCTTCTACGACGTACAGCAGGGTGAGATCACCTACGACGGAATCGACGTCAAGGAAATTCAAAAGGCTTCTCTTCGCCGCTCGCTGGGCATTGTGTTGCAGGAGACACAGCTCTTTACCGGCACCGTTGCCGAGAATATCCGCTACGGCAAGCCCGACGCCACCGACGAGGAGGTGCGCGCCGCGGCGCGTCTTGCCAACGCCGATACCTTTATCAGCCACCTGCCCCACGGCTACGACACGGTACTCACCGGCAACGGCGAGTCATTGAGCCAGGGCGAGCGGCAGCTCCTTGCCATCGCCAGGGCGGCGGTGTCCGATCCCCCGGTGCTGATTTTGGACGAGGCAACCTCCTCCATCGACACCCGCACGGAAAAGCTCATCGAGCGCGGCATGGACTCGTTGATGGAAGGCCGCACCGTGTTCGTCATCGCCCATCGCCTCTCCACCGTCCGCAACGCCCATGCCATTTTGGTGCTGGAGCGAGGCGAGATCGTGGAACGCGGCGACCACCAGCAGCTTTTGGAGCAAAAGGGACGCTATTACCAGCTCTATACCGGTCAGGCGGAGCTGGGCTGATACGCGAGAAAAGGGAGGGACGTTTTTCGTGACGAGGCAGGAGCTTTGCCAAGCGGCTGTGCATATGATGGAGCGCGCCTATGCGCCCTATTCCCGGTTCCCCGTGGGCGCGGCGCTGGAGTGCGCCGACGGCACGGTGTTCACCGGCTGTAACGTGGAAAACGCCGCCTACGGCGATACGATATGCGCCGAGCGCACTGCCATCTGCAAGGCGGTCAGCGAGGGACACCGGGATTTTGTCCGCATCGCCATCGCCGGGAAGGGCGACGACTTCTGCGTCCCCTGCGGCACCTGCCGGCAGGTGATGCAGGAATTCGCGCCGGATATGGAGATCATCTGCCTCAACGGAGCGGGGGAGAGCCGTACGTTTTCTCTCCGGGAGCTGCTGCCCTTTGGCTTCGACAGCCGCCGGTTGTAACGGCGGCACTGTGCCGGGCATAGACTGGCACAGCCAAAGGAGGTCGCCTCACATGGCAAGAACGCTCGATCAGCTTCCCGTGGGGCAAAGCGCCTGCGTCACGGCGGTATCGCTCGGCGGCGCCAAACGCGCACGCATGCAGGAACTGGGCTTTCTGCCCGGTGCGGTCGTCACCGCCTTGCAGGAGAGCCCCTTCGGTGATCCTGTCGCCTATGGGGTGCTGGACACCGTGATCGCCCTGCGCCGCAGCGACGCCGGGAGCATAGAAATAGAATAAACGGGAGCCATCAGACGATGGCTCCCATTTGGAAATTCTTGCGCGTCAGAACGACACGACCTCCTGCTTGGGCTTTTCGCAGTAGCCGATTTTGCTGACGTACAGCACGGGTCCCTCGCCCTGATAGGCGGGGGATTTTTCTTTTTTCACCGTGGCGGTAATCTCTACCCAGTCACGGTCCTTGAACTTGTCGAGACCCTTGCCCTTCGCTACCAACGCCAGAAACTGCATGTCGTTGGCACAGCACACCATGGCGAAGCGTCCCGGCACGTCGATGCCGCGAAACTTTTTGGAGTGGCACATCAGCGCCTTGAAGGTCACGTTTACGCCGTCATAGCGATCCGGGTGATCCATCAAATCCACGTACCAAATGCCGTAATCCTCGTCCGGCACGGACAGCTTGCCGTCGGTAATGTCAAAGGGACGCATATCCTCGGTGACGTATTCCTCGCTGGTGCCGTCGGTGTTTTCGAGATAGATGTCCGCCCGGCGGTTTACCATGCGCAGATTGCGGCTGCGCAGCGCCGTGCGCAGCGTCTCGTCACAGCGGTTGAACACCAGCATATCGGCGTTGGTGATCTTCTCCATCATGAGCTGTCCCATGTTCTTCACGTACGGCTCAAAGGTGTTGGCGTCCACCAGCGTCATGATCTGGTAGAGCACCCAGTTGGCGGGCAGACCCGTGCGGTAGAGGGGTTCGATCTGCCACATGCCGTTGTACTCGATGATGACCTGACGGGGACGGTGTTCCTTTTCCAGCCGTTTGAGATACTCGGGGGTGAGCTGCTCAGGCGCGTCCACCGTAACCACGGTCACGTTTTTGAGCACGCGCTCATCGTATTCCTCCTCGCCCTCTTCACAGCACAGGAGAAGTGTCTTGTCGTCCTTGGCGAAGCCGTCTTTTAAGATGCCGTTGATGAAATTGGTCTTGCCGCCGTCTAAAAATCCGGCGATCAAATAGACAGGTATTTCCATAGAATCTCCCTTTTTAGAGCTTGAAGAGCTCGCGCAGCTTGTCCTCATGCAGACCCGAACCGATCACGCACAGCCGCCCGGTGTAGTCCGCCGTGCCGTAGCGCACCTCCTGCTCCTCCGGCACGTAGTCGAAATGGAGCCAGCGTCCGTCCTCGGCGGGTACGATGCCCTTGGCGCGCAGGATCACGCCGCAGCGGCTGCCGTCCAGCTCATCGAGCATATCGTGGAGTTCTTCCTCGGTGTAGCGCCGCACCGTCTCCGCGCCCCAACTGGTGAACACCTCGTCGGCGTGATGATGGTGACAGGAGCAGTTGGGGTCGTCGCACTCGCCGCCGTGGTGGTGATGCTCGTGTTCATCGTGATCGTGATGATGGTGGTGGCAGGAGCAGTCGGGATCGTCGCACTCGCCGTCGTGATGATGGTGATGCTCATGTTCTTCATGGTCGTGGTCGTGATGATGGTGGTGATGATGCTCCTCCTCGTCCGCCTCGTGTTCATCGCGCATTTTGGAGAGCATCTCGTCTGCCAGCGAGACCTTTTCCACGGCGGAGAGGATCACCTTGCCGTCCAGCTCGTCCCAAGGGGTGGTGAGAATGGCGGCGGTGGGATTTTTCTCCCGGAGCAGCGCCACGGCTGCCTCCAGCTTCTCCTGGGTGAGCTTCTGGGTGCGGGAGAGAATGATCGTGCCGGCGGACTCGATCTGGTTATTGTAGAACTCGCCAAAGTTCTTCATGTAGATTTTCACCTTACCGGCGTCCGCCACGGTGACAAAGCTGTTCAAACGCATATCCGGTACGTCCCGGACGGTATTTTCCACCGCCACAATCACGTCGCTGAGCTTACCAACGCCGGACGGCTCTATGAGAATGCGATCGGGCTGAAAGCGATCCTTCACGTCCTTGAGCGCTGTGGCAAAATCGCCCACCAGCGAACAGCAGATACAGCCCGAGGACATCTCGCTGATCTCCACACCGGATTCTTTCAGAAATCCGCCGTCGATACTGATCTCGCCGAATTCGTTTTCGATCAGCACCAGCTTCTCGCCCTGATACGCCTCCGCCAGCAGTTTTTTAATGAGCGTGGTTTTGCCCGCCCCTAAAAAGCCGGAAACGATGTCAATTTTCGTCATATATTACTACCTCTTCTCCAACCGCCGCACAGCGGTGCAAATGATTTCGCTTTTATCATAGCCGTTTTTTCAAAAAATGCAAGGGAGGCAGGCACGAAATTCGTTATAATTCACACTTTGGTAAAAACTGTATGTTTTCCGCTTGCATTCGGAAGGAAAGTAGTGTATCCTATGGGAAATACTTTTATAAAGGGAAGTGTTTTTTCATGGATTCCTTTGTTCAGTGGATCGCCGATGCCAACAGCTGGCTAAATGATCTGGTGTGGGGTGTACCCTCCATGGTGCTGATTCTGGGCACCGGACTGCTGCTGACCATTGCTACGCGGTTCACCCAGTTCACGCATTTCGGTCATGCTATGAAATGCACCTTCGGCAAGATGGGGCAGAAGCGCACCGCCGATAAGGGCGCAGTCACGCCTTTCCAGGCGGTCTGCACCGCGCTGGCAGCCACCGTGGGTACCGGCAACATTGCCGGCGTGGCAGGCGCTATCGCATTGGGCGGACCCGGCGCTGTATTCTGGATGTGGGTTGCCGCTCTGGTGGGTATGGTTACCAAGTACGCCGAGGTAGTGCTGTCCATCAAGTATCGCCAGCGCAATGAGAAAGGCGACTGGGTGGGCGGCCCCATGTACTACATTAAGAACGGTCTCGGCAAGAACTGGAAATGGCTTGCCGGCGTGTTTGCCGTGTTGGCGGTGCTGGCGTCCTTCGGTATCGGCAACATGACCCAGATCAACTCCATCGCCGGTTCCGTTACCGGCGCGGTACAGGTGTTTAATCCGGGCGTGAAGACTACCACGGTATGCCTCATTACCGGTATCGTGGTGATGGCGGTGGTGGCGCTGGTCTCCATCGGCGGCCTCAAGCGCATCGGCGCCGTGACGGAAATGCTGGTGCCGGTTATGTCCGCGCTCTATATCATCGCCTGCCTGGTGGTGATCGGCTTTAACTTCGGCAATCTGGGCAACGTGTTCTCCATGATCTTCCGGGGCGCTTTCCGGCCCTCGGCTATATTGGGCGGCGGTCTGGGTATTACCATTGTCACCGCTATGAAGCGCGGCGTGTCCCGCGGTATCTTCTCCAACGAGGCAGGCCTCGGCTCGGCGCCTATTGCCCATGCCGCCGCTGATACCGATTCCCCCGTGCGGCAGGGAATGCTGGGTATTTTCGAGGTATTTGCCGACACGTTGGTGATCTGCACGCTGACCGCGCTGACCATTCTCTCCTCCGGCACCGCCATTACCTATGGGGAAAAGGCGGGCGCGAACCTGACCACGGCGGCATTTTCCACTGTGTTTTCCGGGTCGGTGGCAAGCGTGGTCGTCGCTGTGGCGCTGAGCCTGTTTGCCCTGACCACGATCTTGAGCTGGAACCTCTACGGAAGCCGCTGCTGCGAATACCTGTTCGGTTCTACAAAGGCGGCGCTGGTCTATAAGCTGGTGTTCCTGCCCATGATCCTGGTGGGAGCCACCATGGATCTCCAACTGGCGTGGGACATTTCCGATACCCTCAACGGTTTGATGGCGATCCCCAACCTGATTGGCGTGCTGCTCCTCAGCCCTGTGGTGGTCAAGCTGACCCGGGAGTATTTCGACCAGCGCCGCAAGCCCCGGGTATAAGCATATTTTAGTTGCCAAAGAGGGCAACCTGTAGTACAATAGTTGCATGAAAACCCTCCGCGGCTTGCTGCGGAGCCGGTCTCGCGCAATGGATACCCACGAATCATGTCAGGCGGGGAACCGAGCAGCATTAAGAGGGATCGTCCATGTGCCGCGAGGGTGCCGGCTCCGCAGTGAGCCGCGGAGATATTTTGGCGCACACGGGGCGTTTTACACGTTTTTTTGAGGAGGTGGCGGTGTGTATCAGGCGCTGTATCGCAAATGGCGTCCCAAAACCTTTGAAGAGGTGGTGGGTCAACCTCATATCACCGATACGCTGCGGCGACAGGTAGCCGAGGGCCGCATTGCCCATGCGTATTTGTTCACCGGCACACGCGGCACCGGTAAAACCACCTGCGCCCGTATTCTTGCCAAGGCGGTGAACTGTCTTGAGCCGAGGGACGGCGATCCCTGCTGTCAGTGCCCGGCGTGCCGCGCCATCGACGAGGGGCGGGTACTGGACGTGACGGAGCTGGACGCCGCCAGCAACAACGGTGTGGATCAGGTACGTGCTCTGCGGGAGGAGGCGGCGTATACGCCGTCGGTTCTTCGCAAGCGGGTGTATATCATCGATGAGGTGCATATGCTGTCCACCGCGGCATTCAACGCACTGCTGAAAATTCTGGAAGAGCCGCCGGAGCATCTTCTGTTTATTCTGGCGACCACAGAGCTGCATAAAGTGCCGGCAACCATTCTCTCCCGGTGTCAGAGGTTTTCTTTCAAGCGGATTCTGCCCGAGGACATGGAGCGGCATCTTCGTACGGTAGCGCAAGCAGAGGGAATCGAGCTGACCGCAGACGGGGCGGAGATCCTCTCCCGCATGGCAGGCGGCGCGCTGCGCGACGCGCTGAGCCTGCTGGATCAGTGCCGGGTAATTGAGGGCACGCTGGACGCGGAGGCTATACTGCAGGTGCTTGGTCTGGCGGGCAGCATACAGACCGCCGAGCTGATGGAACGGATCCTTGTCCGGGATACCGCCGCCGTGCTGGCGCAGTTTGATGGGCTGTACCGCAGCGGCAAGGACGTGGCAGCCCTGCTGGGTGAGTTGAGCGATCTGGCGAGGGACCTCACCATTCTCAAAGCCGCCCCGGAGGGCGGCGCGGCGCTGCTGACCGGTCTATATGACCGCAAGAAGCTGCAGACGCTGGGGCAGGATCAATCCATGCGCCGCTTCCTGTATATCACAGATACTTTGCAGTCAGGTCGCGCCGCACTGTCTGACAGTGTACAGCCCCGTATAGACGCGGAATTGACACTTTTGAGGCTTTGCGATGAGAGTCTCAGCGGCGATCTGACGGCGCTGGAAGCGCGAATTGCCCGGCTGGAGACGGAGAGGTGTGTTGCCGCACCGCCGCCACAGCCACAGGAACGAAAGATAAGCCGCGCCAAAGAGGACGAGCCTGCAGAGGAATCGCCCGTGCCGCAGGAAGCGGCGCCGTCCGCCCCTTCGCCTGCGCCGAAGCAGATGGGCGGTGAAACGGACGGCGGCAACCTGTGGGAGCACTTGTTAGATCAGTACAAGGCGCGATTGGCGGTTAACCACCGGGTATTTTTGAACATGGCAAAGGGTGTTTTGCAGGCGGACACGCTGCGTGTATACTGCAACAACGACTTTGTGCAAACGTCACTGGACAACAACGATGTGCTGTCTGTGCTGCGTGAGGTCACCTCCGCCGCAGCGGGACGGGACGTGCGAGTAGAGCTGATTGCGGGAAAGCCGCCGGAGGGCGCTGCTTCTCCCGCTTCGGATCATCTGGACGAGTTGGTGCGCAGCGGCAGTCAACTGCAACAGTTTCGAATCAAGTAAGGAGTGGAGATCATGGCAAAGGGATACAGCGCAAGAGGCGGCTTCTCCGGCGGCGCCGGCATGATGCGCCAACAGCAGCAAATGCAGCAAAAGCTCCTGCAAATGCAGCAGGAGATGACACGGGCACAGGAGGAAGTGGAGAGCCGCAGTTTCACGTCATCGGTAGGCGGCGGCGCGGTGCAGGCGACCGTAAGCGGGAAGAAGGAGCTCACCGGTTTGGTGATCCGTCCGGAGGCGGTGGATACCGAGGATCTGGAGATGCTGCAGGACATGGTCATTTCCGCGGTGAACGAAGCGCTGCGGCAGGCAGACGAGGCGATGAACAGCTCTATGAGCGCCCTCACAGGCGGACTCAATATCCCGGGCTTTTGATCGCACGGACAGATTGCGTGTAAGAGAAGAACCGCGCCGCTCCTGAAAGGAAGCGGCGCGGTTTTCATAGACAGCAAATTTCCCGTCCGGTCTTGTCACGGCGTTTTTTTCGTGGTAAAGTATAGGTCAAAATAACGACCGTGTTCTACATGAAAAGGAGGGCGTCATGGCAACCTATATCAACGAGCAGTCCCATACGTTCAACGAATATCTGCTGATCCCGGGCTATTCCTCCGCCGACTGTACACCGGCAAACGTGTCGCTCAAAACACCCCTGACGAAGTTCAACAAACGTGCCGGAGCGCGTCCGGACATCGAGATGTCCATTCCCATGGTATCCGCCATCATGCAGGCGGTTTCCGGCGACCGCCTTGCCGTTGCGCTGGCGCGTTGCGGCGGCGTGTCCTTCATCTACGGCTCCCAGTCCGTGGAGGAGGAGGCGGCGATGGTGGCGCGGGTCAAGAGCTATAAATCAGGCTTTGTCCCGAGTGACTCTAACGTCTCCCCGGATCAGACGCTGGCGGATATTTTAGCGCTCAAGGAGCGCACGGGTCATTCCACTGTGGCGGTGACCGACGACGGTACGGTCAACGGCAAACTGGTGGGCATCGTGACCAGCCGGGATTATCGCGTCAGCCGCATGGCGCCGGATACCCGGGTGCGCACATTCATGACGCCGCTGGAAAACGTGATCTGCGGGGAAGACGGCATTACTCTCAGCGAGGCAAACGACATCATCTGGGAGAAAAAGCTCAATGCGCTGCCCATCGTCAACAAGGACGGTCGGCTGATGTCCTTCGTGTTCCGCAAGGACTATGATGCCCACAAGGCAAATCCCGATGAATTGCTGGATAGCGACAAACGCTATGTGGTCGGTGCGGGGATCAATACCCGGGATTATGAACAGCGTGTTCCGGCGTTGCTGGAAGCCGGAGCGGACGTACTGTGCATTGACTCCTCCGAGGGCTTTTCCGAATGGCAGAAGCGGACGATCGCATGGATCCGGGAGCGGTACGGCGAGCGCGTGAAGGTGGGCGCCGGCAACGTGGTGGATCGGGACGGTTTCTTGTTTTTAGCCGAATGCGGCGCAGATTTCATCAAGGTGGGCATCGGCGGCGGCTCGATCTGCATTACCCGTGAGACCAAGGGTATCGGACGCGGACAGGCGACGGCGCTCATTGAGGTGTGCAAGGCGCGGGACGAGTACTATGAAAAGACCGGCATCTACATTCCCGTCTGCTCCGACGGCGGGATCGTTTACGATCACCACATTACGTTGGCGCTGGCGATGGGTGCGGATTTCGTTATGCTGGGTCGGTATTTTGCCCGTTTTGATGAAAGTCCCACCGAAAAACTGCTGGTGGGCGGTACGTTTGTGAAGGAGTATTGGGGCGAGGGTTCCAACCGCGCCAGGAACTGGCAGCGCTACGATCTGGGCGGCGCGGGACGGCTGACCTTTGAAGAAGGCGTGGATTCCTACGTTCCCTACGCAGGTCCTCTGGCGGAGAACGTGGCAAAGACCACGCTGAAGATCAAGTCTACCATGTGTAACTGCGGCGCACTGACGATCCCGGAATTGCAGGAGAAGGCGAAAATCACACTGGTGTCCGCCACCAGCATTGTAGAGGGCGGCGCCCACGATGTGATCCGCCGGGAAAAATCCGGCGGCAGCAGTCGGTGAGTTTTGTGTTTCGAAGAGGGCGCAACGGAGAGGAAGCCAAGAGCTTTCTCTCCGTTTGCATATCAATGCAAGTAAATCAAGCCTTCGTTTGACAGCGCATATATGGCAGAAAATTCTGCCGTGCGGTATGGAAAAGCGCATACGCCTGTGGTATGATAATAAAAAGAAGAAACGGACAGAAAACACAGGGAGGCGCACCGCCATGAGAGCGTATGAAAGATTGATCCGCTATATCGCCTATGATACCGTCAGCGATGAAAACAGCACGCAAACGCCGTCTACAGCGTGCCAATGGGATCTTGCGCTGGCGCTGAAGGCGGAGATGCGGGAGATGGGCATGCAGGACGTGGGTGTGGACGATCACGCCTATGTGTACGGCCGTATCCCGGCCACACCCGGGTACGAAAACTGCACGAAGATCGGCTTTATTGCCCATCTGGATACGGTGAGCACCGGCAAGCGCGGCGCATCGCCCTACCGGATCGTTCCCGCTTATGACGGCGGCTCCGTGCCGCTGGGCGACAGCGGCCTTTCACTGCAGCCGGAGATGTTTCCCCATTTGCATACGCTCGTGGGGCAGACGCTGATTGTCACCGATGGCACCATGGTTCTGGGCGCGGACGACAAAGCGGGCATCGCAGAGATTCTGACCCTTTGCGAAAAGCTGCTGCAAAGCGACAAGCCCCACGGCAGTATCAGCGTGTGTTTCCCGCCGGACGAGGAAATCGGCCACGGCGCGGCGCTGATGGATCTGGAACGGTTTGACGCATCGCTCGCCTATACGCTGGACGGCTCGGCGGCGGGAGAGATTGAATACGAGACGTTCAATGCCGCGCTCGCCAAGTGGGAGATCGAGGGCGTAGCCGTACACCCCGGCACCGCCAAGGACGTGATGGTCAACGCGGCGGCGGTGGCGGCGGAGATCGACCGTATGCTGCCGGAGGAGGAGCGTCCCCGCTATACGCAGGGTCACGAGGGCTTCTATCACCTCACGGATATAGGAGGCGACGTATCCCGCGCCTTTGCCCAATATATTATCCGCGACCACGACAGTGAGCGGTTTGCCCGGCGCAAGGAAACCATGCGCGCCATTGAGGGCAGGATCAACGAGAAATACGGCGCGGGAACCGCCAAGCTGACGCTTGCTGATCAGTACCGCAACATGGCGGAGGTGATTGCCGATCACCCCGAGACCATGGAGGCGGCGCGCGCCGCGATCAAGGCGGCGGGACTGACGCCGCACAGTGAGCCGGTGCGCGGCGGAACGGACGGCGCACAGCTTTCCTTCCGCGGTCTGCCCTGTCCCAATTTAGGAACCGGCGGTTATGCTTATCACGGTCCGTATGAACACGTCACCGTGGAGGGGATGGACAAGGCGGTGGAGATCCTGGAGGGGATCGTGGACTGGTTTGCCCGGCGGTAGAGATATTTTTATCGTATGGCAGATGCGTCAGTCGGTAAATTTTCTTTGCATTTTCGTCGATTTGTGGTATAGTGACCATATAATATAGTGGAAGTGTATTTTTACTCTACGATAAAAGGGTGAGAGGAAAGATGAGACGTATCATTGCTGCGTTGTTGGTTGCCTGCCTTGCGCTGGTGAGCGTGGCATGCGGCGGCGAACAGCGGGACGTGGATATTGCGGCGCTTGCAGGGGAGCTGTGCCGGGAGGTAGCTTTTGAGTCGGAGCTGACGGAGTTGGCAGAGGGACAGCTTGAAAACTATTTTACCGTACCGGCAGGTACGCAGAGCGCCGCCTATATGAGTAACGGCACAACGGCGGAGGAAGTCATTGCCGCCAAATGCGCCTCGGAGAGCGATGCCCGTGCGCTGAAGGAAAGCATAGAACGATTCCTGGACGATCAACGCACGGAGATGGAGCGATATCTTCCCGAGGAGGCGGCGCGTTTAGAGCATGCGATTCTGGCGCAAAAAGGTGTATATGTGGTGCTGTGTGTCACGGCGGATACGTCTGCGGCGGAGAGCATCATTAAGGAGCGTCTGGGATGAGCGCAAGACGATACAGGGGGCGCAAAAGAAGGCAAAGACTGCTTCTTTTGTTTGCCGCGCTTGTGGTGATCGCAGGAGCGGTCATAGCGGCGATACTGCACAATAATAAACAGGATTCCGGCGTGCTGCCCACTCCGCCGGAGCAGGCTGATCCCGCCGGAGACGACCGACCGGATAACACGGACCCTGTCGATGGCGAAGGGAATACCGGCTCCGATGAAACGCCTGTTACCGAGGCGTACGATCGCATCGAACTGCAGGGCGATCAGCAGCAGTATGACGCGGTGTACCGTGTGGGGAACACAGGCTATGAGATGTACACCTACGTCCCCGATGTCGCCCGGCGCTATGCCGAGGCGGTGACGGCAACGGCAAATGAATTAAGCGGCACAGCGGCGGTTTATGCCCTGGCGGTGCCGCTGTCCTCCGGCATCACACTGCCGGACGAGCTGACGGATATGGCCATCTTCGGAAATCAGCAGCGTGCGGAGGAGGATCTGGACGCCATGATGGGCGAGAGCGTCCGCTTTGTGCCTCTGTATGATGCGCTGATGCGCCACCGCACCGAGTATGTCTATTACCGCACCGACCACCATTGGACGGGATTAGGCGCTTATTACGCCTACCGGCAATTCTGCCAGGCGAAGGGTATTGCGCCCCACGAGCTGACGGACTATGCGGTAAAGGATTTTCCCGGTTTTTTGGGCAGCTTCTATAACGATACCAACAGCTATCCGGGCATGAAGGACAATCCCGACACGGTGACCGCCTACTATCCTATTGCCGAAGCGCCCATGACCGTGACCGATCAAAAAGGCAATACCACCACCTTCCCCAGTGCCATCTGCGATGAGTCAACCGCGCCGGCGGCGTATAAGTACGGCGCCTATATCTACGGCGATAACACCTTCACCGTGCTGCGCAACCAGTCGCTGCAAGACGGGAGCTGCTGTCTGGTGGTGAAGGAATCCTTCGGCAACGCGTTTGTGCCGTTTTTGGCGGATCACTATCAGACCGTCTATGTGGCGGATTATCGCTACTGGAGCGGCAGTATCAAGGCGTTTGTCCGGGAAAACGGCGTGCAGGACGTGCTGTTTATCAACAATCTGTCCGCTGTCCGTAACGGCTACTTGATCGGGAAACTGCAAGGCATTGCGTAATAAAAACAGAAAAAGTGGGGCAGATCGGCTCTGCCCCGCTTTTTAGATAGAGAGGAGTACCCCATGGTCTTTTCCAGCACCGTTTTTCTGCTGTTGTTCCTTCCGCTGGTGGCGGTCATATACTATGTATGCCCGCGCCGCGGCCGCAACGCGGTGCTGTTGATCGCCAGTTTGCTGTTTTACGGCTGGGGTGAGCCAAAATATATTCTCATCATGCTCTTTTCCACGGTATTTGACTATTGCAACGGTCTGGGTATCGGGTATTTCCGGCATCTGGGCAGGAACAAAGCCGCCAAAGCCGTGCTGATTGTGTCCGTGGTGGGGAATCTCTCCATTCTGGGCTTTTTCAAATACACGGATTTTGCCGTTGACAACATCAATAGCCTCTTGTCCCTGGGACTTCCGGCGTTAGGTCTGGCGCTGCCCATCGGCATTTCCTTTTATACGTTCCAGACCATGTCCTACACCATCGACGTGTACCGCTGCCAGGTAGCGCCTCAGCGGAATATACTGGACTTTGCCGCCTATGTGACGCTGTTTCCTCAGTTGATCGCAGGTCCCATCGTCCAGTATAAGACGGTGGAAAAGGACCTCCATACCCGGCAGGAGAACTGGTTGGAGGCCAGCCGCGGTATGCAGCGGTTTGTGGTCGGGCTGGGGAAAAAGGTGCTTCTTGCCAATCAGATGGGTGCGCTGTGGGAGAGTATTTCCGCCATGGAACACCCCGGCGTGTTGACGGCGTGGCTCGGCGCGTTGGCGTTTACGTTTCAGATCTATTTTGACTTTTCCGGCTATTCGGACATGGCGATCGGGCTGGGTCACCTGTTCGGCTTCACGTTTTTGGAGAACTTCCGCTACCCCTATGAATCCCGCAGTGTCACGGAGTTCTGGCGCCGCTGGCATATCAGTCTGGGCACGTGGTTCCGTGAATATGTCTATATCCCCTTGGGCGGCAACCGTCGGGGGTTATGGCGTCAGATGCTCAACCTGTTGATCGTGTGGTTCTTGACCGGACTCTGGCACGGCGCCAGTTGGAACTTTGTGCTGTGGGGACTCTATTACGCGGCATTGTTGATTCTGGAAAAAACGGTACTGCTGAAAGTTTTGAACCGTCTGCCGGCGGCAGTGGGACATCTTTATACCTGCCTGTGCTTCGTGCTGGGCTGGGTACTGTTTGCCGTCACGGATCTGGGTCGGCTGGGTCAGTATTTTGCCGCCATGTTTAGCGGCGTACTGATAGACGGCGGCACATGGTATCTGCTGCGCTCCAACGCCGCATGGCTGGTGTTGGCGGCGGTGGGGTGTACGGCGCTGCCCGCCTCACTGTGGAAGCGTTGGGAAGAACGGCTGCCAAACGGCGCGGCAACGGCATTGCGCGCCGTGGGCGTCACGGCGGTTTTGCTGCTCAGCATGGCATTTTTGGTAGGTGACAGCTATAATCCCTTTTTGTATTTCCGGTTTTAGGGGAGGGTGACGATGAAAAGACGAGAATTACCGCCCCTGATCGCCATTGCGCTGATCCTGCTGGGACTGTCCGCCGGGTCTCTCGCGTTGCCGGATCGGGCGTTTTCCGACAACGAAAACCGCTATTTACAGCAGTCGCCTCAACTGACGGCGGATCACCTCTTTTCCGGGAAATTTACCCAAGAGGCGGAGAAATATGAGAGCGACCAGATCCTGCTGCGGGATTTCTGGATGGGTGCGGCGTCCACGTTGCAGCGTCTTTTGGGCAAGGGGGATATCAACGGCGTATATCTGGGCGCGGACGGCTACTATTTTGCCCGCTTGACAGAGGACGAGTTTGACGATGCCTCCTATGAAAAGAATCTTCGCGCGGTGACAGCGTTTTTTGATACCCATACAGATGTTTCCTGCCGCTTGTTGCTCTCGCCTTCGCCGGGCACGTTGCTGTGGGACAAACTGCCCGTCGGCGCACCGATGTATGATGCCGCGCCGCGCAGGGAGCTTTTGCCCGCGCTGGTGGGACGGGACCGCGTGGTGGACGTGACGGACGCGCTGATGGCACTGGACGAGCCGTATTACCGCACCGACCACCACTGGACCACTGTCGGCGCGCAGGCGGCGTATGAGGTATGGTGCGATTCCACGAACCGCGCGGTGCGCAATCAGGAGTTGACCGCCGTGACCGACACCTTTCGCGGCACGCTCTATTCCAAGGTTTTGTTGCCGGATAGCCCTCAAGACACGATTACCCTGCCCAAGGGCGTGACGATCCACTCTATGGACTGTGACGGCAAGCTCACAGACAGCCTGTACGACTGGAGCCGGTTGCAGGAGAAGGACCAGTACACCGTGTTCATGGGCGGCAACTGGGCGCATACGGAGATTGACACAGGCGCGGAGAACGGCCGAAGACTCCTGCTGGTGAAGGACTCCTTTGCCAACTGCTTTTTGCCGTTTTTGGTGGGCGATTTTGAGCACATCACCGTGTTGGATCTGCGCTATTTCAACGGCTCTGTGGAAGAGCTGATGGACGGCGGTGTGACAGACGTACTGGTGCTCTATGAGATGAGCAATTTTGCCGCCGATCACAATATTTTTAAGCTCAATCAGGGTTGAACGGCGGCAAAAAGGACGCTATAATGTAGAAAAATATAAAGGAGGAACGGCATGGATCGCATCAGCAAGGAAAATTACTATCTGGATATTGCCCAGACGGTGCTCGAACGCGCCACCTGTTTGCGCCGGGTCTACGGCGCCATTATCGTGAAGAACGATGAGATTATTTCCACCGGCTATAACGGCGCGCCCCGGGGGCGTCGCAACTGCGTGGATATGGGTTATTGTACCCGCGAGGCGTTGGCAGTGCCTCGGGGCGAACGGTATGAGCTGTGCCGCAGCGTCCATGCCGAGGCAAACGCCATCATCTCCGCCGCCCGGCGGGATATGGTGGGCGCTACGCTGTATCTGGTGGGGCTGGACGCCCGCACCGGCGAGCTGCAGACCGATGCCACCTGCTGCTCCATGTGCCGCCGCATCGTCATCAACGCCGGTATTGAGCGGGTCATTATCCGCCGCAGTCCTACCGAGTTTGAGGTGGTCAACGTGCAGGACTGGGTGGACGGCGACGATCTGCCCGAAGCGCCGTCGGCGCAGTAAAGACGATATAACAATAAAACCGCCGCAAGACGGGTGTCTTGCGGCGGTTGTGTGATTATTCCTCCACATATTCGGCGATTTCCTCCAATTTGCAATGGAGGGCGGCGCAGAGCTTATCCAGCGTTTTTGTCTCCGTGTTTTCGTTGGCGCGAAGCCGCCGGATCGTCTTGCTGTCGATGCCGCATTTTTCGCGCAGCTGATAGGTAGATACGTGCCGCGCCTCCAACATCTTCCAAAGCTTGTCGAATCGAATCATAGCCACACCTCCTTTGATGCTCTTATATGATGCCGCACTTCTATTGTATCACCGGCATAAAAACTCCCACCGCGAGGCGGTGGGAGTTTTCAGCTATCTGCCTTACTCGGTCACGAAGGGCAACAGGGCAATCTGCCGTGCGCGCTTAATGGCCTCGGTCAACTGGCGCTGATGCATTGCGCAAGTACCGGTGGTGCGGCGGGGCAGGATCTTGGAGCGCTCACTGATGAAACGGCGCAGCTTCGCCGAATCCTTATAGTCGATGCACTCGCACTTGTCCACGCAGAACTGGCAAACCTTTTTGCGCTTGCGTATGCCGCCGCGGGGAGCTTTATTATCGCGTTCCATAGCCATGGAAGGTTCCTCCTTCAAATCAGATTTTTATGCGCATACAGCGCAGGTCAAAACGGCAGTTCACCGTCCTCCTCCTCAATCTCGGAGAAGTCGGAAGAAGCGCCGCCGATGGGGGCGGAATAACCGCCGGAGGGAGCGTCGTAAGAGGGTGCGCTGTAGCCGCCTTCGCGGGGACCGTCGCCTTCGCGCCGACTGTCGCCAAAGTAGATGTTATCGGCGACGACCTCGATGCTTGTGCGCTTGTTGCCGTCCTTGTCGGTCCAATCACGGCTTTGCAGCCGACCCTCCACGATGGCCATACGACCCTTTGCAAAGTATTTGGACACGAACTCAGCAGTCTGACGCCAGGCAACGACGTCGATCCAAACCGTGTTGCGCTCGCCGCTCTGGGACTTATAGTCGCTGTCGCAGGCGATACGGAACGAGGTCACGGAAACACCGCTCTGGGTGCGGCGCAGCTCGGGATCACGCGCCAGACGACCCATGATCACAACTCTGTTCAGCATCTCTTCGTCCTCCCTTACTCGCCCTTGCAGACGATCATGGAACGCATAATGCCCTCGGTAATGCCGAGGATACGATCCAGCTCCTTGGGAAACTCGGGACCGCTGGTGAAGCTCATCAGCACGTAGTAACCCTCGGTCTTGTAGTTGATGGCATAGGCAAGCTTGCGCGTACCCCACTCGTCAACCGCCACGTTGGAACCGTTTTGTTCCGCCAGGGACTGAAACTTTGCCACGGTAGCAGCAATAGCCTCCTCACCCAGTGCCGGGTCGATGATGTAAACGACCTCGTAGTTGGCAGAAACTTTCGCCATACTGTTACACCTCCTTTTGGACAAATGGCCCCCGCTCACCGGCGGGAGCAAGGATATGCGCGGATAAACGCGCTCCATTATTATACTGATTTTGGCAAACTTGTCAAGGATTTTATAAAAAAAGAGAGCGGCTCCCACGAAACCGCTCTGCTTCGTTCACTTTTGCACGGCGTTATCTTCCATCATACGGCGGAAGAAGGGGATTCGGGGTAACTGCCACAAAAGGAGCATGCCCAATCCGTAGCAGGCGATGACCTCGCCTGCCGCCACGGCAAGACCGTTGAAAGCAAAAGCGGCGCCAAAAGCGTTTCCAAAGCCTGTCTCATAGTAGGCGAGCATGCCGCCTACAAACAATCCGTTCAGTATGACAGGCGGCGCCGGCGCCAGATACCGGCTGCGGCAGCGCGCCGTCAGGAGCGCCGCAATCAGCGTGGTCAACGAGCCGACCGCCATATCCAGTACACCGTAGGGACTGATAATGTTGCTGATGAGACAGCCGATCCCCAGACCCCACGCGGTTTCCGGAAACAGAAACGGCAGTACGCACAGCGCCTCGGAGAAGCGGCATTGGACAGGACCGAAAGTGATACCGAATATGCTGCCGAAATAGGTCAGCACCACGTAGAGCGCGCCCACGACGGCGGCGGTGGCAATGCGGCGGGTAGTCAGTGCTTTCACAGAAAAAATCCTCCCATTTTTTGTTTAGAGAACGACCCGCGCGCGGGTCGAACGAACGCCGCCATGGGCGGCGCTTGGACAGGGTGTGGGCACCTGTCAGATGGGAGTATAGCATAAGAAGGGGGAAAAGAAAAGAAAAAAGCGGGTAAACCCCGCTTTTTCTATTGGAGATCTCGCTTGACGCCTTCTGCAATGCGATGCACGTCTTTAAGCGTTTGCATCGCTACGATCTGTTCTTTGTAGTAGTTGGCGTAGGCGACGCCTTTCAAGTACCAGCAAAGCTGCTTGCGCGCCTCCAGAACGGCAATGTGTTCGCCCTTGTCCTGCGCCGCCAGCTCTACCTGCCGTACGGCGGTGTCGAACCGCTCCCGAAGCGGCGGCAGCGGCGGAATCGGTTCGCCGCCCAGCGCCGCTTGCGCCTGTTGAAAAATCCAGGGATTACCGAAACAGCCCCGTCCGATCATCGCCATGTCCGCGCCGGTGAAAGAGAGAATCCGCACGGCGTCCTCCGGCGAGAATACGTCACCGTTGGCGATGACGGGAATCTGTACCGCCGCCTTTACCTCCCGGATCGTAACCCAGTCCGCCCCTCCCGCATACATCTGCGTCCGGGTGCGTCCGTGAACGGTGACGGCGGAAACACCGACTTCTTCCAGCATTTTTGACAGCTCCACCGCGTTGATACTGCCGCTGTCCCAGCCCCGGCGCATCTTCACCGTCACAGGCACGGGGGCGGCTTTCACCACCGCCTCGGCAAGGCGTGCCGCCTTGTCCGGATCGCGCATGAGGGCGCAGCCGTCGCCGTTTGATACCACCTTGCCCACCGGACAGCCCATGTTGATGTCGATAAGGTCCGCGCCGGACACCTCCGCGGCGATCTGCGCCGCCTCCGCCATGCAGACAGGATCACTGCCGAAGATCTGGGCGGCGGAAGGGTGTTCGTCCGGCGACAGGAGCAAGAGGGCGCGGCTTTTCCGGTCCTGATAGCACAGCGCCTTGGCACTGACCAGCTCCGTGGTAGTCAGCCCCGCGCCGAGACTGCGGCAAATCTGCCGGAACGCCCGATCCGTCACGCCCGCCATGGGCGCCAGCGCCAGCTTGGATTCGATTGTCACGCCGCCGATGTTCATGGAAAAGCTCCTTGCAGTAGATTTCAGTTTAAGCCCTCGGCGTGGAGGGAAAACAGCTCATGTATCCTCCACCGAAGCTGACGGTGTTCCAACGCTTCCAGCCCGGGATCGTCCGCCATCAACTCTTTGGCGGCAGTCTGCGCCTCCTCCAGAAGCCGCATATCGCAGCTCAAGTCCGCCACCTTCAAGCTGGGCAGACCGTGCTGCCGCGCGCCGAAAAAGTCACCGGGACCGCGCAGCTTCAAGTCTTCCTCGGAAATTTTGAAGCCGTCATTGGTCTGTGTCATGACCTTGAGCCGCCGGCGCGTCTCCTCACCGTCATTGTCACTGAGGAGAATGCAGTAGGATTTGGCGCTGCCGCGTCCCACACGTCCCCGGAGCTGATGGAGCTGACTCAGCCCGAACCGCTCGGCGTTTTCTACCACCATGGTGTTGGCGTTGGGTACGTCCACGCCCACCTCCACCACCGTGGTGGAAACGAGAATATCACTCTCACCGGCGGCAAAGTCCGCCATGACGGCTTCCTTCTCCCGCGGTTTCATTCTGCCGTGGAGTACGGCAATACGCAAATCGGGAAAGATTTGGCGCAATTTCTCGGCATAGGCAGTCACCGCCTTGCGCTCATCGGGAACGGTATCGGCATCGCCCACCAGCGGGCAGACAATGAACACCTGATGACCCTGCGATACCTGCTTGCGCAAAAAGGCGTTGATGCGCTGGCGGTACGATTCGCCTACGGCATAGGTATCCACCTTCTGCCGCCCCGGTGGCAGCTCGTTGATAACGGACACGTCCAGATCCCCGTAGATCACCAACGCCAGCGTGCGGGGAATGGGGGTGGCGGAGAGTACCAGCATGTGGGGGTTTTCCGCCTTTTGCCCCAGCGCAGATCGCTGATTTACGCCGAAACGGTGCTGTTCGTCGGTGACCACCAGCCCCAACCGGTGATAGACCACGTCCTCCGTCAGCAGTGCATGAGTGCCGATACAGACGCTCAGCGTGCCGTCTTGGAGTTGTTGCAGGATCTCCCGCCGTTTAGCGGCGCGGGTAGAGCCGGTGAGCAGCGCGCAGGTAAGACCGAATTGCGCGAAGAGGGGAGACAGATTCTCATAGTGCTGCCGCGCCAGAATCTCCGTGGGCGCCATGAGGGCGCTCTGCCAGCCGTTTTGGGCGGCAAACCACATACATGCGGCGGCAACCATGGTTTTGCCGCTGCCCACGTCGCCCTGACAGAGGCGGTTCATGGGGCGGCCGCTCACCATGTCGCCGACGGCATCGTCGATAGCGCGGCGCTGTGCGCCGGTGAGGGAGAAGGGGAGCTTTTCATAAAACGGTGTCAGATCGGCTCTGGCGCAGGCAGGACCTGCCACGTCCTTCCGGCGGCTTCGCAGCATATGAAGCCCACAGGTGAGCAGGAACAGCTCCTCAAATACCAGCCGCCGCCGCGCTACGTCCAGCGATTCCGGCGAATCTGGAAAGTGGATATTCTCATAGGCGTAGTTGACATAACAAAGCTGATGAGACTGCCGTACGTGATCCGGCAGCACGTCGGGCAGAAGCTCACGGCACGCGTCCAGACCCTGTCGGATCGCGCGGCTGAGAATCAACTGACTGATTCCGGCGGTGAGAGGATAGACGGGCATAATGCGCCCGGTGAGCTGCTGTTGTCCATCCGGCTCCAGCAGGGGATTGACCATGCGGCGGCGCAAAAGATCGCCCTCCACCTTGCCGTAGAAAACGTACGTTTCTCCGGTGCGGAGTTGGGAACGGCGGTAGTCCTGATTGAAAAACAGGAGATCCAGTACGCCGCCTTCGTCTACCGCCCGTGCCTTGACGAGAATCCGCCCCCCCATGGTACGCTGGGAGGTAGGTTCGGCGGAGATCATGGCACGGACGCAGGCAAACTCTCCCACGGGCAGTTCCCGGATCGGAAACAAGCGAGTGCGATCCTCATAGGCGCGGGGAAAGTAGGAGATCAGATCCCGCAGCGTGGAGATCCCCAGCTTGTACAGCGCCTTGGCACGGGCTTCCCCGATGCCGCTGATATAGCGTACGTCCGTTTGCAGCTGCGCCATGGGATCGCTCCTTTCGTTTTTTCTCATTGTAGCATGGGTGCGTGAAAAAGAAAAGCAAAAACCAATCCACGGCGTTGATAGCAAAACTTTACAATTTTAATCTTGTATCTTTCGTGCATTTGTCGTAGGATACTGTTGAATGAGCACGCACGGAAAAGGAGGGCGGCGTATGGCAGAAAAAAAGACACCGCTTGCCTACCGCTTTGTGCGGCGAACCTTGGCGTGGATATATCGTCCGGTGAAGCTGGTGGGGGGTGAACACCTGCCGGAGGGCGCGTGCATTGTGGTAGGCAACCACGCACAATCGCACGGTCCGCTCTCGTGTGAACTGTTTTTCCCGGCACCCCACGCCGTTTGGTGCGCCGGGGAGATGATGCACCTGCGCACCGTGCCGGACTACGCCTACCGGGATTTCTGGTCGAAAAAGAAACGCGCCGTGCGGTGGTTGTTCCGGCTGATTTCCTATCTGATCGCGCCGCTGTCCGTATTTATATTCCGCAACTCCCACTGTATCGGCGTCTACCGCGACGCGCGCATTGCCTCCACGTTTCGCCAGACGGTAGAGGCGTTGGAGCGCGGGGAAAAGGTTATTGTTTTCCCTGAGAGAGACGCGCCGTATAACGGCATCTTGTGGGAGTTCCAAACCCGGTTTGCGGACGTGGCGAAGCTCTATTACCGCCGCACGGGCAAGGAGATCACCTTTGTGCCGCTGTATGTGGCGCCGGCATTTCACACCATGTATCTGGGCGAAGGCGTACGGTTTTCCGCCAATGTGCCCATGGCGGAGGAGAGAGAGCGTATTTGCACGGAACTGGCGCGGCGGATCACGGAGATCGCACAAGCTTTGCCCAGACACACCGTCGTGCCGTATCCCAATGTGTCCAAACGGGAATATCCCGTCAATATCGCCCGGGAGGTGTCTGACCATGAAAAAGCCAACGGTTGATTACCGCGACTTTCGTCTGCGGCGCATCAATGAGCCGCGTTTTTCCCATTTGAAACTGCTGGTAAGCTGGCTGGGATACTTTCTCATGTACGTGCTGACAGAGAATCTGATCCCGCCGGAGAAGTGCCATATCGTGCACAGTCCGCTGGACGATCTGATCCCCTTCCGGGAGGAGTTTTTGATTGCTTATTGTTTCTGGTATGCGCTGATCGTCCTCTCTCTGCTCTATTTTCTCTTTTATGACGTGGACAGCTTCAAGAAGCTGCAGGTATTTATCATCATCACGCAGGTGGTGGCGATGGCGGTCTACATCATCTATCCCACACGCCAGGATCTGCGGCCGGAGACGTTTGAGCGGGACAATTTCCTGACGCATCTGATGGCGCTGATTTATACGGCGGACACCAATACCGGCGTGTGTCCCTCGCTCCATGTGGCGTACTCGTTGGGGATCGCCTCTGTGTGGGTCAAATACAAGGGCGCCTCGTGGGTGTGGAAAACTTTTATCGTGGTGACGGCGATTTTGATTTGCCTTTCCACCATGTTTGTCAAACAGCACTCCGCTGTTGACGTGATCGCCGCGGTTGGGTTAAGCCTGTTGGCGGAGGTTTTGGTGTTCTACGTGATCTACCCGAAGAAAAAAGCAAAAGAGGAATAAGAAAAAGCGCGGGACGGCAGTCCCGCGCTTTTTACGCTGAAAGCTACATTTTTTCGGGTGCGGCACAGCCGATCAGCGTCATGGCGTTTTTCAGCACGGCGCGGGCGGTATCCGCCAGCTTCAGCCGCGCAAGGAGCACGCTGTCCGTTTCACCCTTGATGCGGCAGGCGGTATAAAACTTGTGAAACGCGGCGGCAAGCTCCGTGAGGTAGCGGTTGATATGACTGGGATCGTAGTTTCGTGCGGCAAGCGCCACCACCTCGCCGTAGCGTCCGATCTCCTTGATGAGCGTGATCTCCGTCTCGTCAGTGAGCACGGCGCAGTCCACCGCATCGGCGGCAGGCACCTCCCACCCTTCGGCGGCGAGGTTTTTCAGCAGCGTGCAGATACGGGCGTGGGCGTACTGCACGTAGTAGACCGGGTTTTCGCTGTCCTGCCGCACGGCAAGCCCCAGATCAAACTCCATCTGGCTCTCCGGCTTGGCGTTGAAGAAATAGCGGCAGGCGTCTACCGGCACCAGATCCAGCAGATCCGTCAGGCTCACCGCCTTGCCGGTGCGTTTGCTCATGCGGACAATTTCGCCGTTTTCCACCAGCTTCACCAACTGCATCAGCACGATGTCCAAACGGTGCTCGCCGTCCAGCCCCAGCGCGTCCATAGCTCCTTTGAGCCGCGCCACGTGACCGTGGTGATCGGCGCCCCAGATGTTGATGACCTTGTCGAAGCCGCGCACGGCAAACTTGTTGCGGTGATAGGCGATGTCCGCGGCAAAATAGGTGTAGAACCCGTTGGCGCGGCGCAGT
The DNA here is from genome assembly GCA_017619715.1 of Oscillospiraceae bacterium. GTDB lineage: Bacteria > Bacillota > Clostridia > Oscillospirales > Oscillospiraceae > Vescimonas. Next base: position 72,387 of record JAFZRS010000021.1, read on the forward strand.
ACGTCGTCTTTGAGCTCCAGCTTGGCGATATCCGCGTCGGTTTTCCCCGCAAGTTTCAGTTTCTCACCCAGAATCCGGGCGGTGGAAAGCCACAGCGCGCCATCCTTTTCGTAGGTATAGCCCATGTCGGTCAGCGTCTGCACCGTGTCCGCCACATAGCCGCTGTCATGGAGAGAGGACTCAAAGAACCACTGGTCGTACTTGATGCCGTAGCGCTCCAAATCCGCCTTCATGCGTGGAATGTTGCGCTCCAGACCAAACCGCGCCAATGCCGCATGGCGCTCCGTCTCGCCGCAGCTGCAATATGCCTCGCCGTGCAGTTCATAGAAGTCTTTTGCCAGTGCCTTGATATCCTCGCCGTGATAACCGTCCTCAGGGAACGGCACCGCGTCCTCACCGCGGATAAGCTGCAAATACCGGGCTTCCAAGCTTTTGGCAAACTTCTCGATCTGGTTGCCCGCGTCGTTGACGTAGAACTCCCGCCAGACCTTTGCGCCGGATTTTTCCAGCACGGCGGCAAGGGTGTCACCCAGTACGCCGCCACGGGCGTTGCCCATGTGCATGGGACCGGTGGGATTGGCGGAGACGAACTCCACCATAATCTTCTGTCCGGCAAGCGTGTCGGAGGCACCGTAATCGGCGCCTTCGCGCTCCACGGCGGCAAGCGTGTCGGCAAACCACGCCGTACCCAGAGAGAAGTTCAAAAAGCCGGGACCGGCGATCTCCACCGAGGTGAAATAACTGCCGGAAAGATCCATCTGACCGGTCAGGATCGCCGCAACCTCCCGGGGATTTTTCCGCATGGATTTGGCGGCGGCCAGACAAAAGGTGGTGGTATAGTCGCCGTTGGCGGTATCCTTGGGAATTTCCACCGCCGGCTCCATCGTTACGCCGCCCGGCAGCAAATTCGCCGCTACCGCCTTTTCGTAGGCGCGCAGTGTCAATGTCGCCACCTGTTCCTTGGCACGCTCGATCATGTTCATGGTATTTCTCTCCTTACAGGTTCAATCTCCACTCGTATCCGCATATCCCGCAGTACCTGCGCGTCGGCGGACAGGGTATAGTGCAGCCGGATCGTTTCCGATCCGTTCTTTTCCTCGTGTGTTATACGGTGGGCGGCGACGGTCAAAGGCGGTATGCCGCCACCCATGTGTGCGGCGGCGGGTCGCGCAAGATCCAGCAAAAGGCGTGAACCGTCGCTTGTGAGCAGCGCCCGACCTGCGCCCAGATGTAAGGCGGCGGAAACGGTGTGACCATCTTCGTTTCGGACGGTATAGTGCAAATGCAGACCCCGACCGTCCCGGAACAGATTACCGCTGCCTTCAAAATGCAGCGTCTCCTCCTCGCTCACCGTAGTGACGCGCACGCGGACCATTTCCTCCATTGGTCAGTACCGCTCAATGTCCACCATTTGGGCGGACGCCACCGGCTGATCAAGAAACTGTCCCGCCAGCGCGCTGAAATCCTCCGGCCGGTCGCTGACGCAGTAGAGGGCGTCTCCCGTTCGGCATTCGGCAAGCAGATCCAGCTTCGTCAGTGTCCGTTTCAGCTGCGCGGCCGCCTCGGCGCCGGTGTCGATCAGCGCCACGTCCGGCCCCATGAGACCGGCGATCACGTCCATCAGCAAAGGGTAGTGGGTGCAGCCCAGAATCAGCGTGTCGATACCGCTTTCACGCAGCGGTTCCAGATACTCCCGCGCCACCGTTTCCACTACGGTATCGCCCGGGCGATACCGCCCGTTTTCCACCAACGGCACAAATAGCGGACACGCTTGGGAGATGACCTCCGTGTCCGGGTCCAGACGGTAAATGGCGTCTGCATACGCGCCGGTGCGGATGGAAGCGGCGGTGGCGATCACGCCGATCCGGCGCGTGCGGCTCGATGCCAGCGCCCGCCGGCACGCCGGCTCTACCACGCCGATGATAGGCAGATCATTTTCTTCTTGCAGTTCCGTCAGGGCGTTGGTGGACACGGTGCCGCACGCCACCACGATCGCTTTGATGTCATATGAGCGCATAAAGCGCACGTCCTGCCGGGCGAACTTCAACAGCGTCTCCCGGGAGCGTCCGCCGTAGGGCACACGGGACGTGTCGCCAAAGTATATAATGTTTTCAGAGGGGAGCGTGCTGCGGATCCGGCGCACGGCGGTCAGTCCGCCGAGTCCGGAGTCAAATACGCCGATGGCTCTGTTATCCATAAAGCGGCTCCTTTAAATAGTAATCGGCAACTATATATTATACTATGAAACAGTGCGCCGTACAAGCAAAAATTGGGCGAACTGGCGGCTTTTTTCTGTGGCATTTTTAATAAACCTGTGTTATAATGCTCCCATACTATGGGGACGGGGAGGGAACGGAATGGAGATCAGAATGACGCAAAAGCAGTTCCGGCGGCTGCTGGATCTGGTGTATATCGGAAACTGGATCCTCAATTCCACCCGGGGCGACGACCGCATCACAGAATACGATGAGGTGGAGAGCCTGATCTTTTCCCATTGCCTGCGCCACGGCATGACGCCGCTGGTGGAGCTGTATGAAGGAGAGCTGATCCCCTCTAAAGCGTTTGCCGAGGGTGGTATCCACGAGGCGATCATGGCATACGAGGACACCACGTTTTTTGAGATCTTGGCGCAGGAGCTGGCGCTCCGGGATATGGACGATCCGCCCGTCACCGGGGAGAATTACGACGAGATCAAAGAGCGAATGGACACGTACTTAGGCGAGTTTGAACGCCACGGAACGGATCACATCACGGTGGATATTGAAGATTAAAAAAAGAAGCGCCGCGGCGCTTCTTTTTTTATAGCTTTTCGCTCAAATACCGCGCCACGTACACGCCGCTGGCGCTGGCGTGGCTGAGGGAGTGGGTCACGCCGCTGCCGTCACCGATGACGAACAGACCTTCCTGACAGGTTTCCAGATGCTCGTCCAGCTCCACCTCCATGTTGTAGAACTTCACCTCCACACCGTAGAGGAGCGTATCGTCGTTGGCAGTGCCGGGAGCGATCTTATCCAGCGCGTAGATCATCTCGATGATGCCGTCGAGAATCCGCTTGGGCATCACCAGGCTCAGATCGCCGGGTGTCGCCGCCAGCGTGGGGGTCACGAAGCTCTCGCTCAGGCGCTTGGGCGTACTGCGCTGGCCGCGGATCAGATCGCCGAAGCGCTGCACGATCACGCCGCCGCCTAACATGTTGCTCAGTCGCGCAATGCTCTCGCCGTAGCCGTTGGAATCCTTGAACGGTTCGGAGAAATGCTTGGCGACCAGCAGTGCGAAGTTGGTGTTGTCCGTGTGAAGCGCGGGATCTTCATAGCTGTGTCCGTTGACGGTGACGATCCCGTTTGTGTTCTCGTTGACCACCACACCGTGGGGGTTCATGCAGAACGTGCGAACCATGTCCTGAAACTTTTGCGTGCGGTAGACGATCTTGCTCTCATACAGCTCGTCTGTCAGGTGGGCGAATACCCCGTAGGGCAGTTCCACCCGCACACCGATGTCCACCCGGTTGGAATGGGTGGCGATGTGCATATCCCGGCACACCTGCTCCATCCACTTGCTGCCGCTGCGCCCTACGGAGACGATGCAGTAGCGCCCGTCGTAGGTATCGCCGTCGGTGGTGATACGGTAGCCGCCGTCCATCCGCTCCACGGTGCGGACAGGCGTATCGAAATAGAGGTCGATGCGATCCTTCAGCCGGGCGTAGAGGTTTTGCAGTACCACATAGTTGATATCCGTCCCCAGATGGCGCACGCTGGCGTCCAAAATGTGCAGATCGTTTTCCAGACACAGCTTTTTGATTTCCGTATTCCCGGTGGCGTAAAGATGGGTTCCCTCGCCGCCGTTGGCTACGTTGATCTCGTCCACATACCGCATCAGCTCCAGCGCCTGCTGCTTGCCGATGTGCTCGTGGAGCGTGCCGCCGAACTGATTGGTGATGTTGTATTTCCCGTCCGAAAACGCACCGGCGCCGCCAAAACCGTTCATGATAGCGCAGGTCGGACAGTTGATACAGGACTTGACCTTGTCCCCATCAATGGGACAGTGCCGCCGCTGGAGATCATGTCCCGCCTCAAAAAGTGCAATGCGGGCGTGGGGCGCTTTTTCCAGCAGCTCGTAGGCGGAATAGATGCCGCCGGGTCCGCCGCCGATGATCAATACGTCGTATTTCATAGAAAGTCCTCCTTGGACAGGATATCTCACAACATTACATTATATCGGTTTATGTCGCTGTGAGCAATCTTTTTTTTCATATGGGGATTTTTTACTACCATTTTTCTGCGCGGCGTGGTACAATCAAGAGGATTAAGACACATAAGGGGGAAGATACCATGAGCCGCGCCGATGAGATTTTCCGGCAAAACTGCCGGGACATTCTGGAACACGGTGTCTGGGATACCGACCGGGAGGTTCGTCCCCGCTGGGACGACGGTGCGCCTGCCCATACGGTGAAAAAGTTTGGCATCGTCAACCGCTATCAGCTTTCGGAGGAATTTCCGATTCTGACGCTGCGCCGCACCTATTTCAAGACCTGCATCGACGAGCTGCTGTGGATCTGGCAGATGAAATCCAATAATATCCGCGATCTGCGCGGTCATATCTGGGACAGTTGGGCAGATGAAAACGGCTCCATCGGCAAGGCGTACGGCTATCAGCTCGGCGTCAAGCACCGCTACCCCGAGGGAGAGATGGATCAGGTGGATCGTGTGCTGTATGATTTGAAGCACAACCCCGCCAGCCGCCGGATCCTCACCAATATCTACAATTTTGAGGATCTGCACGAGATGGCGCTCTATCCCTGCGCCTACTCCATGACCTTTAACGTCTCCGGCAATAAACTCAATGCCATTTTGAACCAGCGGTCGCAGGATATGCTCGCCGCCAACAACTGGAACGTGGTGCAGTACAGCGTCCTGGTACACATGATGGCGCAGGTCAGCGGCTTGCAGGCAGGTGAGCTGGTGCACGTGATTGCCGACGCGCATATCTATGACCGGCACGTTCCGATCATCGAGAAGATGCTGGACAAGGAGGCGCGCCCGGCGCCCGAGTTCGTCATGGATACATCCGTTGCGGACTTCTACGCCTTTACCCGGGACAGCTTTTCACTGGAGGGCTACGATCCTCAGCCCTTCGAGGATAAGATTCCGGTGGCGATTTGAGAGAAGAAGGGAAGGTGCTGCCCGTGGAGGCTATCGTGGCTGTCAGTGAGGATTGGGGCATCGGCAAGGACGGGAAGCTGCTCTTTCATATCCGCGCCGACTTAAAACGCTTTCGGGAGCTGACCGAGGGTCGCACCGTCATCATGGGACGCAAGACGCTGGAAAGTCTCCCCGGCGGCAGGGGACTGCCCCGCCGCCGCAATCTGGTGGTGAGCCGCGATGCTCATTACACGGCGGAAAACGCAGAGGTCTTTTCCGACCTTGCCGCGGCGGCGGAGGCCGCCGGAGAGAACGCGGTGGTCATCGGCGGCGGGAGCGTCTACCGTGCGCTGCTGCCCCGGTGCGACAGGGTGCGGGTGACGAAGGTGTTTGCCCCGGCACAATCGGATACCTTTTTTCCCAACTTGGACGATGATCCTGATTGGCGCGTCTCGTGGGAGAGCGAGATCATGGAGGAGGACGGACTTCGATTTCAGTACGTGGATTACGAGAGAGTGTAAAAGACATAAAAAGAGAGGAGCGCCATGCGCTCCTCTCTTTTTATGTCTTTGTGTCAGGGACGGTCGGGACTGCCTCCCATATGACCGCCCATCATACCGCCCATGTTGCCGCCCATCATGCCGCCGCCCATGCCGCGCACGTCGGAGTAGTACAGCCCCGCGGAGAAATCCGCCGTAGCGGAGCTGTTGCCGGCACTGAGCGTGTAGCTGTTCCCCTCTTTCAGATCGGGAGAGGAGTACACCACGCATTGAAAGCTCTTGGTGGCGGTGAAGGTAAATCCGTCGGAGACGGTGATGGTATCCCCGGCAGAGCCGGACAGGTTCACCAGCGCGGCGCACTGGGTGCCGCTGTCGAAATTGATCGCCATGTCGGCGGTGCCGATAGCAAGCACCGTGCCGCCGGTGACGGACGCTACACAGCCGTTGCCGTCGCCCTTATCCAGTGCGCCGTTACCGCCGTTGGTGGGACCTTCCACAATCACCGTGCCGCCGGTTATATACAGTGAACCGTTGGAATCCAGCCCGTCGCCGGAGGCGTTGACGTAGATGTTGCCGCCGGAGATGGTCAGCGTGCCGGTGGAGGATCCCCATGGATTCTTCTCGGTTGAAGTGGTATCGGAGCCGCCGGCGGCATTGATGCCGTCGTCGTCGGCTGTCACGGAGATGTTGCCGCCGCTGATCTCCACGGTAAGCGCCTCCAAGCCCTCATAGGATTTGGAAACGGTCACCTCACCGCCGGAGATAGACAGCGTAGACTCGGCGTGAATACCGTCGTCGCCGGAGGAGATGGTGAGGCTGCCGGACTCCATGCGGAAATAGCCGTTTCCGTCGTCGTTTTCCACATGCACGCCGTCGTGACCGGCGGAGATTGTGATATCGCCGCCGCCGATGCGCACCGAATTGTGAGCTTTGATGCCGGCAGAGGAGGCGTCAATCACCACCGTTGCGCCGGTAATCTTCACATCGTCATTTCCCACAATGCCGTGGGCGGCGGAGGTGATGGTCAGCGTGCCGCTGCCGTTGACGGTCAGATCGTCCCGGGCGTAAATGGTACCGTCCACAGTGCCGGCAAGACCGGTGGAGGTGAGCGTATTGTCGCCTACGCACTGGATAATCACCTTGTCACAGGCGTCGATCCGGATGCAGGCGTCCGCCGATACCATGGTCACGCCGTCGAGTATCAGATAGACGTTGCCGGATTCAGTCGTGTCGTTGATCGCAATGGTCACGCCGTCGCTCTCTCCGCTGACGCGGTAGATCCCCTTGGAGGTAATGGTGACCTCCCTGCCGGAAGTCCCCCGGGTGGTATCGGAGATTGTTCCTGTTTTGCCGGAGAGAGTAATGGTTGCGTCCGGTGTTTCGTTCGTCACGTCCTTGTAGTCGCCGTCGGCAAAAGTGTCTTTTGAGGTGCTCGTCTCGTCCGATGTCTGAACGGACGGCTCATGGGCGTCAGAATTGCCGGTGCCGCCGCACCCTGCCAGCGTAAAAGCCATGCACAGGGCAAGCAGGATACAGATCCGTTTCTTTTTCATGGTGTCGTCCTCCTCTTATAAGTGGTTTTCCATGTCTACGTAGGGCAAAAGGGAAATCTCCAGATTGCCGTTTCTGGTGCGCAGCTCGTCGATCAGCGCCTTTTCCTGCAGGGGATCCTTTATGCGCACCTTATAGGACAGGCGAAACAGCGAACCCATCGCCGTGGTCTTCACGCCTACGCTCTCGGTGCGTGCGCAGTAGCGCGCAAAGACGTCGTCAAATACGCCGGCGTAGTCCAGCGATTCGGGAATGGTGATCTTCAGCAGCTTATCCTCGGTCTTGTTCTTATGCTCGAAGATGGGGAGGGTAGAGAGCAGACAGAAGAGTGCCGCCAGACCCAGCAGCATCACCACGCCGTAGGCGAGATACCCCATGCCAAAGGCAATGCCCGCGCCCATGGCAATCAGAATGGAGGCGATCTCGTCGGCGCTGCCCTGTGCGCTGCGGAAGCGGATCAACGCGAACGCACCGCCGATGGCGACGCCTGCGCCGATGTTGCCGCTGACGAAGGTGATGACCGTAGCCACCACGAATGGAATCATGGCGTTAACAGTGAAGAAACGCCGCGTGGAGCGGATACGGAAGGACATGAGCCAGGCAAACAGTATGCCGGAGATAAGCGCTGTCGCCGCCATGGTAAAAAATTCGCCCGCGGTGACGGAGGTGGAATAAATGGAGTCAAACATAGCAATTTATCCTTTCTGTATGGTTGCAGTCAGTTTTTGTCTGTATGCCTCACCGTACTTGGAGAAGCTGGTTTTGCGAATCTGTCCTGCGTCTAAAAGCTTTGTCAGCCATAAAGGGACGGACTGCTGTACCTTGATCTCCAAAATGGCGTATCCCTCCGGCAGGAGAGGAATGCCGTCCATGGAGGAGGTCAGATCCAGCGGATCGAGCCGGTAGCGGGGACGGTAGTCGACAGTCAGCCGCACGTCGCCCTCCGGCTCACGGTACGCCTCCCGGTCATAGAGAATGAGACAGGCGGGAGTAAGGGTGCGGTAGCAGTCCCGGAAGTAGGTAATCTCCCGACCGATCTGATCGCCGGAGCAGCTGCCGCCGCCGAAGAATTGCTGCACCTGCGCAACCGTACTCTGCACACGCCGCTTATAGACGATCCCGTGAGCTTTGCGCTTCAATTCCAGAAAAACCGGAGAGGAGGCGGTTGCCAAGCCATAGGAGCGCAGGCGTATTTTTTCTTTATAGGGCGTGTGCTCCATGGAAGCGCGGATCAGCCGATGATCCGGCGTGTCGTAGTAGAGGGAGGCGATGGAGGTGCGCCCGTATTCGTCCATCGTCATATGACCTGCCAGCTCCTGCTTTACATACGCGGTCTGTCGCGCGTCAATTAGATATTTCAGCTCATAGCGCTGCATCACCGCGACCGGTTGGGCGACCATATGCACCACTCCTTTCTCCCGGTTTGCCCTGCTCTATGGTGATACGATATCGCACGAAACTTAAATGGTACTTAAAAAGAATAAAAAAATCCGCCCACAGGGGCGGAGGTGGAGAAAACAGTATTATTATGCCGCGCCGAAGAACCATCGAACCGTCAGCGCGGCGGCGATAAAGCCGGTCAGATCGGCGGTCAACGCGGCGGGAACGGTATAGCGTGTGCGGCGGATTCCCGCCGCGCCGAAATAGACGGCGACGGTGTAAAAGGTGGTCTCCGTAGCCCCGAGCATCACGGCGGACACCCTGCCGATGTAGGAATCCGGTCCGTGGTGCGCCATCAGCTCGCTTGCCACCGCCAGCGCGCCGGAACCGCTCATGGGACGGATCAGGAGAATAGGCATCGTTTCCGGCGGAATGCCCACCGCCTGCAGCACCGGCGAAAGAAACGATGTCAGCGCGTCCAGCGCACCGCTGGCACGAAACATGGACACGGCGGTAAGCAGCGCCACCAGAGAGGGAAAGACGCGCACCAGCGTGGATAGTCCCTCGCCCGCGCCGGAGGTAAGTGCGGCGTAGACGTCTACCCGTTTTGCCAGCGCGAATGATGCCAGCGCCGCCAGCAGTACGGGAACAATGTAGGAGGTCACGACCATGTCAGTCCCTCCATAAGCGCCCCATCAGCCACGCCGCCAAAAGCCCCAAACCCACTGACATCACAGACGTGAGCCAGACGGCGGGGAGGATATCAAAAGGCGCGGCGCTGCCGCAGGCGGCGCGAATGCCCGCCACGGTAGTGGGCAGGAGCTGAATGGAGGCGGTGTTCAGCACTACCAGACGGCACAGCTCATCACTGGCAACCCCTTCACACCCCGCCGCCATGCGCCTTGCGGCACGAATTCCCAGCGGCGTGGCGGCATTGCCCAATCCCAGCAAATTGGCGGAGAGATTGGCGGATACCGCCGAGAGCGTCTGTGAATCCCGGCTGGCGCGGGGGAGAAGGTGCCTTAGTAACGGACGAAACAGCGCCGCCAGCCTTTGGGAAAGACCGCACCGGTCCATCAGCTCCATTACACCCGTCCACAAACACAGTACTCCCGCCATGCCGATCGCCAGTTCTACTGCCGACGCCGCGCCGTCCATTGCCGCGCGGCTCACCTCGCCCATGGTGCCGTTTATCAGCGCAAACACCACCGACACGGACACCAGTACCGTCCAAACCCATGCCATTGCCACGCCTTTGCGCCTCCCTTTCTTTTTTGAACGGGTATCATATGAAGATTATATGAGCTGTGACGGAGAACATGCCCGGGAATCTTCCACTGGGCGACGGCAAAAAGAGTCCGGCTTTCGTCAGCCGGACGCTTAACTATGTGTTGATTAGTGCCGCAAAACGGCGTCATACAGTTCGTTGCGATTCAGGCCCGTGGTATCGGACACCTGCCGCACCGCGTCTTTCATGCGAAGACCATCTTCTCTCCGGCGCAGTACCATCTCCACACCTTCGTCCAGCGTGACGGTTGCCTGTGCAGTCGGCTCCGCCCCTGCCACCACCAGTACGTATTCGCCCCGCGGCTCACGCTGGCTGTACAGCTCCGCCGCCTCCGCCAGCGTGGTGCGCACGGTCTCCTCATGGAGCTTGGTCAGCTCCCGGCACAGCGCCACCTTCCGCTCGCCCAACAGCTCCGCCATGTCGTTAAGCGTGGCGCGCAGACGGTGGGGCGCTTCGTGGAATACCATGGTGCGCGTCTCGTTTGCCAGAGCCGCCAGTTGACCGCGCCGCTCGGCGCGGTTGGCGCTCAAAAAGCCCTCAAAGGTAAACCGCCTCGTGGGCAGACCCGATACCGCCAGCGCTGTAATGGCGGCACAGCAGCCGGGGATACTCTGTACCTCCACACCGGCATCAGCGCATAATCGTACCAGATCCTCACCCGGATCACTGATAGCAGGCGTGCCGGCGTCAGTCACCAGCGCACAGCTCTCACCGCCGATCAACCGTTCCAATATCGCCGACCCGGCGGCGGCGCGGTTATGTTCATGGTAGCTGACAAGGGGTTTTCTGATCTCAAAATGGTTTAGAAGCTTTGCACACACGCGGGTGTCCTCGGCGGCAATGAAATCGACGATGCGCAGCGTCTGCACCGTGCGGGGGGAAAAGTCGCCTAAATTGCCGATGGGCGTGGCGACCAGATACAGTATGCCTGCCATAGAACTTCTCCTATCTATCCTTGAAATAGATGCGCCGACTCTCCTCCGTTTCCTGTCCGTCGGCAGATCGGAGCAGGAGGGTCGGTTCTGCCGTAAGACCCGTATGACCGTCTTTCCGACATTCCAGCAACAAAAGAGACGGCACGGCGGCGGCGCTGTATTGCACCAGCCGGAAGCGTTTGGGTTCCAGCTGGTATTTCTGCACCAGTCCAAAAAGCTCCGCCATACGGTCGGGACGCAATACCAGGGAAAAACGTCCGCCGCTGCGAAGAAGGCGGGCGGCGGCGGCACATACGTCTGCGAGCGTACATAAAACCTCCGACCGGGCGGCGCCGCGCGATCCGTCCGGCGAGACAAGTCCGCTGCCCGCGGCAAAATAAGGGGGATTGGATACCACCGCGTCAAAAGAACCGGCAGGAGGAAGTTGTTCTGTCCGGCGCAGATCCGCCTCATAGGGGATCAGCCGCCCGGCGAGTCCGTTTTCCTCCGCCGTCCGCTGTGTCAGGCGGCAGGCGGCGCGTTGGATCTCCACGCCCACCACGGTCAGCTCCGGCTGTCGCGCCAGCAGGAGAAGCCCCAGCAGTCCCGTACCCGCTCCCAGATCGCAGATCCGTTCACCCCGGCGTGTGCGGACAAAATCACCCAGCAGGAAAGTGTCGGTGGACGGCTGAAAGAGCGCATCGTCATAGAAAAACTGCGGTCCATCGGCCCACAGACGATCCGTTTGCTCCACGTTCACCCCTCCTTTATTTCTATTGTAGCATACCGCCGCCCAAAAGAAAAGCGCGCACGGGCAGAGGCATAAAGAAACACCTGCCGGATCGGCAGGTGTTTTACGTTTCCAAGCCCGAAGATAATTACTCCGCGAGGCTGATGGAACCGGTGGGGCAGATCTCGCTGCAAGCGCCGCATTCCAGGCACATGCCCGCGTCGATCACATACGTCTCATCGCCCTGGGAAATCGCACCCACGGGACACTCGCCAGCGCACGCGCCGCAGCTGACACAAGTGGAACCGATCTGATAAGCCATCGTTGCACCTCCATTTCAGGATTCTGACCCTATTCTAACATGGGTTTTTAAAAAATCAAGTACTGAATGAGAAAAAAACAAGAGAAAAAATGACAATTTACAAGTTAATCACAACTAACTCCACGGTTTGACAGCGCAGACGCCGTGTGCTACAATGCCCAGTGATGCGGAAAGGGCAGACGCCGCGGTATCTGCTCTCTGCAAAGATTGCATATGTTTTTGTGCAGAAAAAGGTCGAACAGGGAATTTCTATGGAACAGCAGCCGAAAAAAGTGCATAATCCCCTGTGGACGAAGGATTTTACCATCATCACAGTGGGTACGGTGATCTCCATGCTGGGCAGCACGCTCTCCGGCTTTGCCATGAGCCTGCTGGTGCTGGATTATACCGGCTCCACGTTTTTGTTCGCCCTCTATAACGTGCTGTATTTTCTCCCGCACACGATCGTCCCGGCGCTGTGCGGTCCGTTTCTGGATCGCTTTTCCCGGCGTAAAACCATTTACGTGTTGGATTTCATCACGGCGTTCGTTTATGTGGCGGCGGCGCTGGTGTTTGTGGGCGGCTATTTCAGCTTTCCGGTGCTGGCACTATTTTGTGTTGTCATCGGGACCATCGGCAGCGTGTACGGCGTGGCGTACGACAGCTTTTATCCCCTGCTCATCACCGAGGGGAACTATTCCAAGGCGTATTCCGTTGCCAGTACGCTGGAAACGCTGACCATGGTGATGATGCCGGTCTCCACGTTTCTCTATAAAGAGTTCGGCATTGTGCCGCTGTTTGTAGCGGACGCGGTGACGTATCTGATTGCCGCCGTGATGGAGACACAGATCAGCGCCGAGGAGCACTACGTCGCCAAACAACAGCAAAATAGAACCGAACAGCGCATGACCCGCCAGATGGTGACGGATTTTAAAGAGGGCATGCGGTATCTCTGGAGCGAGAAGGGTCTGCTGGCGGTAGCGATCTATTTTTGTGCCTCCGCCTTTGCCGGCGGCGTGACGCAGACGGTGGATCTGCCCTATTTCAAGAAGGCGTTTTCCGGCGGCGAGTATATTTTCACACTGGTTTGGGGCATGGCGTCGGTGGGACGCGCCATCGGCGGCATGGTGCACTATAAATTCCGCATCCCCCGGGAGAAAAAGTTTGCGGTGGCACTGACGGTGTACGTGGTGATCTCCGCGCTGGAAGGGACGTACCTCTACTGTCCCATCCCGGCGATGATGGTGATGTGCTTCCTCACGGGACTGGGCGGCGTTACCTCCTATAATATCCGCATTGCCGGCACACAGCGCTACGTGCCGGACGAGAAGAAGGGACGCTTCAACGGCGCCTTCGGCACCATCAACATGGCGGGTATGGTGGCAGGTCAGCTCATTGCCGGCGCGCTGGCGGAGGTGCTGCCGATCCGCGGCATCGTCAGCGCGGTCATGGCGCTGACCGTCGTGGTGGCGGTCACAGTCATCGGCGGCAATAAAACCGCCGTGTCAAAGATTTATAATACAGAGGATTGAAGACGGTAAACAATACAGCACCCCGGCGTTTTCACGCCGGGGTGCTCGTTTCAATCCTACTCACTTTTCCAAAGAGACATTATCTTCTTCATACTCCATAATGTCAGCCACATTGCATTGTAGAATGGCGCAAAGCATGTTGATCGTATGGGTGGATACGTTTTTGCCGCGTCGCAGCGCATGATAGTTTGAAATGGGAAATCCCATTTTTGCCAGCTTATAAGAGGTGATTCCCTTTTCTTTCATTGTCTGAAACAGCGGCGCATAGCTAATCATATGCTCACCTCCACAAATCGTTTTAAGTATAGTTTGTGTATGTGAGTTTGAATATGTACGATAAATCACATATAATAGGCGCAGATACAGAAGGAGTGTGACGGAATGAGTAATCTGCGTCAAAAAACCTGCTGCTTTTCAGGTCACCGGAGTATTCCGGTGAATCAAATAGGAGAGATTGAACAGAGAGCGGAAAAGCACATAAGAGAATTGTATCGACGAGGAGTGCGGTTTTTTGGTGTGGGTGGAGCCATCGGATATGACACACTCATGGCAAAATTGTTGTTCAGACTAAAAGCGGCAGACCTTACGGACATCAAGGTAATTTTAGTGTATCCCTTTGAAGGTTATAATAGACATTGAACAATGCACCAGAAACTGCTCTACGCTAAACTATTGCCCCTATACGATAAAACTGTTTGCATAGCAAGACAAGGGAGCACAGAGGCGTTTTTAGCAAGAAACAGGCATCTAATAGACGGATCGACTTATTGTATTGCCTACCATGTAAAGGAAAAAGGCGGAACGGCGTACACAGTACAATATGCCCGTTCATGTGGAGTGACGGTGTATAATTTGGCAGATGAAGTATTGCTATCGCGGCATTAGAAAAGTCTGTTATACATTCCAACCGCCGTTCACAAATTGTTTACAGAAAGGTCAAAGAAAGTCAAAAATCATCTATTGACAAATAAAAACCTGCGGCGTATGATACAGATAAAGATCAAAGAAAGTCAAAGTCAAAAAGTAAAACACCGACTTTGACAAGGGAGGAATGGAAGCGTGGGTATCAGCGATTTGATTGCCGGATTCATTCGTGAGGAGTTGGACGAGGCGGGCGGTGCGTTGGAGCTGCAGCGCAGCGATTTGGCGCAGCGTTTCGGCTGCGTGCCGAGCCAGATCAACTACGTGATGTCCACCCGGTTTTCGCCGGAGCGGGGCTATATTGTAGAGAGCCGGCGCGGCGGCAACGGCTATATCCGCATCACCCGGGTGCGGGTGGATCGCCAGACGCTGTTGATGCACGTCATCAACTCACTGGGCGAGGAGCTGGATCCGGGCAGCGCGAAGGCGATCGTGGGCAATCTGGTGGAGTCGGAGGCGATAGATCGCACATCTGCCCGGCTGCTGCTGTGCGCCATCGGCGAGAACGCGCTGCGTACCGTACCCCGGCAGTACCGGGACACATTGCGTGCCGACATTGCCAAGCAGATTCTGATTCATTTGGTTTAAGGTTTTCAAAAGGAGGAAATTATTATGAAGTGTCAACATTGCGGAAGAAACGACGCGACCGTATTTTATAGGAGCAACGTCAACGGACGGGTGCGTGAGCAGCATCTGTGTGCCGACTGCGCCCGGGAGCTGGGATTGGACAGGAGTTTTCGCGCAAATCTCTTTGGCGACGATTTCTTCACCCGTCCCTTCGGACTGTTCGAGCCGCTGCTGGGCGGTTTGGGCGCGCGGCTTCTCACCGAGTTTCCCGAGCCGACGGACGCGGCGCAAGAGGCGCGTACCGCCGTGGCGGAGCGGCAGCAGATCACGGAAGGTTTGGTGGACGGCGCGGAGCGGGAGGCGCTGCAGCGTCAGTGTAGGCGTAACGCGCTGAAAGCGCAGATGCAATCGGCGATCGAGAGCGAAAACTTTGAGGAAGCGGCGCGTCTGCGCGACGAGCTGAAAAATCTGTCTGAATAAGAAAAATGCGCGACAAAGGAGGCGTTTATTATGCAGGAGAATAAGTTTACACCCAAAGCCGAGGAGGCGCTGCGCCTGGCGCAGGAGGCAGCCGAGGAGATGGGACACGGCTATGTCGGCACGGAGCATCTGCTGTTGGGACTGTTGCGGGAGGAGGACGGTCTTGCCCACCGGGTACTGGTCGAGTACGGACTCACCGATGAGATGGTCTGCGGCATTTTGCAGCGCAGTGTGGGTCACGGACTCAGCGGCACCGCGCCCAGTCAGGGTTTGACACCCCGCGCCAAGGGCGTGGTGGAGCTGGCGGTCAGCGAGGCGATGCACGCCGGCACGGGCTACATCGGCACGGAGCATTTGCTGATGGGGATTTTGCGGGAAGGCAACAACATGGCGTTGCGCATTTTGCAGACCGTGGGTGTGGAACCCAGAAAGATGTATGCCAGCATCACCCAGAAGATCAGCCAGGCGCCCCGCGCCACCGTAGGCGGCGCCGCCGCGCCCAAGGAGGAGAAACAGGGCAAAACGCTCTCGGAGTTTACCCGCGATCTTACCGAAGCGGCCCGCAGAGGTAAGCTCGATCCGGTGATCGGTCGGGAGCAGGAGATCCAGCGCGTGGTACAGATTCTGTCCCGCCGCACGAAGAATAATCCTGTACTCATAGGTGAACCGGGCGTCGGTAAAACCGCCATTGCCGAGGGACTTGCCCAGCGCATTGTCGCCGCCGACGTGCCGGAGGAGCTGTTGGATAAGCGGATCTTGTCGCTGGATCTGAGCGGCATGGTGGCAGGCACCAAGTACCGGGGCGATTTTGAAGAGCGCATCAAGAACACCTTGAACGAGGTGAAAAAGGCGGGCAACGTGATTTTGTTCATCGATGAGCTCCACACCATCGTAGGTGCCGGCGCCGCCGAGGGCGCGGTAGACGCCGCCAATATTTTGAAACCCGCCCTCAGCCGCGGCGAGATACGGGTGATAGGAGCTACTACGCTCAACGAGTACCGCAAGCACATCGAAAAGGACGCGGCGCTGGAGCGCCGTTTCCAGCCCGTCACGGTAGGCGAACCGTCTGTGGAGGCGAGTATTGAAATCCTCAAAGGACTGCGGGATAAATACGAGGCACACCACAAGCTCACCATCACCGACGACGCCATTGAGGAGGCGGTGCGTCTTTCCCACCGCTACATCAACGACCGGTATCTGCCCGACAAGGCGATCGACCTGATGGACGAGGCGGCGTCCAAGGTTCGCATGGCGGCGGAGGAGACGTCGCCGGAGCTCAAAGCGCTGGAGGAGAAAATCAACACGCTCCACCGCGAGAAAGCGGAAGCGATCGCCGCCCAGGACTTTGAGAAGGCGGCACAGCTTCGTGATATCGAGCAGAACTATGTGGAGCAGGCGGAGATGGAGCGCGACAAGTGGCGCACGGCGCGTCAACAAAGTCGCGGCAGCGTTACCGGCGAGGATATTGCGGCGGTGGTGGCAGGATGGACGGGAATTCCCGTTACGCGGCTTACCGAGAGCGAGAGCCAGCGGCTTTTGTCGCTGGAGGATACGCTCCACGCCCGGGTAGTGGGACAGGACGAGGCGGTCACGGCGGTGGCGAGAGCGATCCGCCGCGGTCGTGTGGGTCTGAAAGATCCCAAGCGTCCCATCGGGAGCTTTTTGTTCCTCGGTCCCACCGGCGTGGGCAAGACGGAGCTGTGCAAGACGCTGGCGGAGTCCATGTTCGGCGATGAGAGCGCCATGATCCGGATCGACATGTCCGAGTACATGGAAAAGCACACCGTATCCCGCCTGATCGGTTCGCCTCCGGGCTACGTGGGCTACGATGAGGGCGGTCAGCTCACCGAGAAGGTGCGCCGCAAGCCGTACAGCGTGGTGCTGTTCGACGAGATCGAGAAAGCGCACGAGGAC
>JAFZRS010000022.1 GCA_017619715.1 Oscillospiraceae bacterium
GCTTCTGCCCACGATACTTGGCTGGCGGACATCGTCGTGTCAGCCGCTTCTCGCTCCCGTCGGTCGCGATAAGCGGGACACTTCCTCGAAATCAGCTTGCTTCTTCCGCCACAGGCGGCGCGTCGCTGATTTCCAGCCCGGGAAAATAGGTAGCGCCAACACGAAAGACCACGGTCAGAAGATCGTGGTCTTTTGTGTTGGCGCTGTTGTATAGATCCTGCCGGGACGGAGCCGTTAGCGTATGAAACATCATTCACCACCTATCCGGCATTCTTCGCTGCTACGCGGCGGATCAAAACAGGCTTACTTTATCATTTGAGCCGATGGACACCTTGTTCGGTTGCTAAAGCGGAAAAAACACGATCATGGTCTTCCCGTGGTATTGATTCGAGGATAAGCCGCTGCGGACACAGAAGTATCGCCGCGCCGTGACAGGCGGGCAGGTAGCGGTCATAGTAGCCGCCTCCGTGTCCCAGCCGATTACCGTTTCGATCGGCGGCGAGGCAGGGTACCAGACACAGCGAGATGGCGGACGGATTAACTAAAGGACTGTCCGTCGGCGGTTCCGCGATCCCATGTTTCCCGATGTGCAGACAATCCAATGAGACAACCTCCCGGGCTTCCATCGCACCGGGTGCGGTGCAGCGCGGCAGGACGAGCCGCTTTCCGTCTGACAGGATCTTCGTCAAAATGGGACGGGTGTCAATCTCCCGATCCGTACCGCAAAAGGCAAACACCGTATCCGCTTCCTGATATTCCGGCAGGCTCGCCACATGCTCAGCTATTTTTTGCCCCGCATGAGCGAGGTATCCGGGAGGGAGGAGGGCAATGAGCTCCGTCGCCAATCGGCGCAGCATTTGTTTTTCCAATGCGATCTGCGTTCTATCCATATCATTTTCACCGGTGAAATGCGTAGACAGTTTGCATAGAAAGCTATTTTTCCGTACCGTCTGCGTTGAACAGGGGAAGCCTTGCCAGAAAACGGATATCGCTGCGCTGTGCGGCGTCGCCCTCCGCCAATACGGCAATGCAGCCTGTCACGCTGCCGCCCGCCATTTCCACCAGAGCTTCCATGGCCTTGAGTGAGCCGCCGGTGGAGATCACGTCGTCCACCAGCAAGATCCGCTTGCCGCGGATCAGATCGGCATCGTCGCGCCCTAAATAGAGCCGCTGTTTGCCGGCGGTGGTGATGGATTCATCTTCCACAAAAATGGGGTCGGGCATATAAGCCTTGGGCCCTTTTCGGGCTATGAAATATTTTGCCGCGCCGGACTGCCGCGCCATCTCATGGATCAGGGGAATACTCTTCGCCTCCGCTGTGAGCAGATAGTCATAGCTGTCTGCCGGGACCAGTTTCAACAGTTCACCGGCGCAGGCGACGGTCAGCTCCGCGTCGCCAAAGCAGATGAAAGCGCCGATATAGAGATCGTCACTGATCTTGCACAGGGGGAGTTCCCGATGGATACCGGCAACGGTAATGGGATACGTAAGCATATGCACTCCTTTTCCGCCGCATTTTCTGTCGTATGCGGCAACCGTCGTTTCGGTGACGGCCGACCTGTTTTCGCGTTTTGAGCCGCGTTGGCGACCCTTTTCTATTATAGTGCGGGCGCCGGAAAAGTCAATATAGACTCCGCCGGGCGTGTGGCACACTTTTTGCGCGTATGGGTAAAAAAATGCAGGTAAATACTTGTAAAATGGACCCGTTCGTGGTACTATTTCTATAAGTCACGCGAACCTTCGGGGGGCTCCGAAGGAACAAAAGAAAAGGAGACAGATCGAT
Organism: Oscillospiraceae bacterium; assembly: GCA_017619715.1. Taxonomy (GTDB): domain Bacteria; phylum Bacillota; class Clostridia; order Oscillospirales; family Oscillospiraceae; genus Vescimonas. Next base: position 1,784 of record JAFZRS010000022.1, read on the forward strand.
ATGAATGACTACTTGGCACGAGTACTGGACGACGTAAGAACCAAACACGCGAATGAGCCGGAATTTGTACAGACAGTGGAGGAGGTTCTGAGTTCACTGGAGCCTGTGATTGACAAGCACCCGGAGTATGAAAAGGTTGATTTGCTCAGCCGCATGGTAGAGCCGGAGCGAATGTTCACCTTCCGCGTGGCGTGGTGCGACGACAACGGTCAGTGGCACACCAACCGCGGCTGGCGCTGCCAGTTCAACGGCGCTATCGGTCCCTACAAGGGCGGCTTGCGCTTCCAGAAGAACGTGTATGAGGGCATCATCAAGTTCCTGGGCTTTGAGCAGACCTTTAAAAACAGCCTCACCGGTCTCCCCATCGGCGGCGCCAAGGGCGGCAGCGACTTTGATCCCGCCGGCAAGTCCGACGCCGAGGTCATGCGTTTTTGCCAGAGCTTTATGACGGCGCTTTACCGCTATATCGGGCCGGACATCGACGTCCCCGCCGGCGATATGGGCGTAGGCGGCCGCGAGATCGGGTATCTCTACGGTCAGTACCGCCGCCTCAAAGGTGTGTGGGAGAACGGCGTGCTCACCGGCAAGGGCCTTTCTTACGGCGGCAGCCTGATCCGCCCGGAGGCGACCGGCTACGGCGCTGTGTACTATTTGCAGGAAGTGCTTAAGCACGAGAATGATACCATCGAGGGCAAGCGCATTGCCGTGTCCGGCTACGGCAACGTGGCTTGGGGCATTATGAAGAAGGCGATGCAGCTGGGCGCAAAGGTCACGTATTTTGCAGGACCCGACGGTTACGTCCACGACCCTAACGGCGTGGCGACCGAAGAAAAGCTCCAGTTTATCCTGCAAATGCGCGCCGAGGATCCCATGCACTGCAAGCCCTATGCCGATCATTTCGGCTGTGAGTTTGTGCCCGGCGCCAAGTGCTGGGGTGTGAAGGACGTGGATATCTATATGCCCGCCGCCATGCAGAACGACGTGAAGATGGATTCCGCAGAGAAGATTGCCGCCTCCGGTGTGAAGTATTATATCGAGGTGGCGAATATGCCCACCACCAACGACGCGCTCAACTATCTGCGCGCACAAAAGCACATGATCGTAGCGCCGTCCAAGGCGGTCAATGCCGGCGGCGTGGGCGTGTCCGCGCTGGAGATGGCACAAAACTCCGAGCGGCTGGTCTGGACGGCGGAGGAGGTAGACGCACAGCTCCACAAGATGATGGAGACAATCCACCGGGTATCCGCCGAGGCCGCCGAGGAGTACGGGCTGGGCTACGACCTGGTGGCAGGCGCCAATATTGCAGGCTTCAAGAAGGTAGCTCAGGCGATGATGGAGCAGGGCTGTTTCTAATTGCGCTTTCAAGACACCTGAAAAAATCTCCCCGACTGTTACAGTCGGGGAGATTTTTTATACTTCACCTATCCGCATCACGCATAACACAGCCACACCGCCAAAGCGCCCACAGCGGCGGCAATCAGGGTAAAAGGCACGCCGATGCGCATAAAGTCACCGGTGGAGACTTGATAACCCTCCTTTTGCAAAATACCGATGCCGGCAATATTGGCGGAGGCGCCCACCGGTGTGATATTGCCGCCCAGTGTGGCGCCGATCAGCAGTCCGAACTGGAAGAGGTACGGCGCGATCCCCATCAGTTGGGCGATCCCACTAACCACGGGCAGCATGGTGGCAACATAGGGAATATTGTCGATAAAAGCGCTCAACAGCACCGATACGGCTACGATCAGCATATACATCAGCAGGCGCGAGCCGCCGCCCAGCTTAACAAACAGCGCCGCCACCGCGTCGATTACACCGGCGCGTGTGATGCCCTCGATGACCATGAACAGGCCCGAGAGCAGCAGCAGTGTCTTGTAGTCAATGGCTTTCCACAGCTCCGCCACATTGCCGCGGCGCCGCACCAGCGCGCAGATACAGCCGATCGCCGCCAATGCGCAGCAGATGATGCCGTTGGTCAGCGCGGGTTTTTCGGGAAACTGGGACGCGACGATCAGCAGTACAACGGTTTCTGCCAACAGTACGGTAGGGACATAATCGTCCACCTTTGTCTCCACGTTAGATGTCACCCGCGCCTTCTCCCGGCGAAACAGCCACAGCAGCACGGGAATGGTAGCCAGCGCCCCGGCTTCCACAGCGAAGAAGATGCCAGGCCGACCGAGAAACCAGAAGAAGTCGTTGAAAGTCATGTTGGCATAGCTGCCTAACAAAATGGAGGTGGTGTCGCCCACCAGCGTGGCGGCACCCTGCAGATTACTGGAGACGGCAATGGAGATGATGACCGGCACCGGATTCGTTTTGAGCTGTTTGGCAACCGCCAGTCCCACCGGAGCCACCATCAGCACAGTGGCGACGTTATCCACAAACGCGGAGATGATGCCGGAAAACAGGCTCAGCGCCACCACCGCCCATTGGACGTTGGGTACGATCTGCAACAGCTTTTCCGCCATCTGCACAGGCATTTTGCTCTGAATGAACAGCTCTACAGTGACCATGGTGCCGGCAAGCATCATCAGTACGTTCCAGTTAATTGCGCCCGGCGCACTGCTCAAAGGCAGAAAGCCCAGTATGATAAATGCGGCGGCGGCACCCAGCGCCACCAGATAGCGCTGTTCAGGCAGGAGCAGCAGCAGTACGTACATCACGCCGAACAGCAATAGCGCCAACAGCATAGGATTCATTATTTCCTCCATCTTACAGGTTAGTACTCTACCCTCTTCGGTAACGAACTGTGTATTCCCGCAGCTTTTCGGTGAGCGCGGGTGTGATTTCACCCGGCTGCAGCCGCCAGCGCCAGTTGCCGTCGGCAATTCCCGGCTCGTTCATGCGCGTCCAAGGCGGCGCTTCCAGTACGTCTTGCATCTGCACGATAAAGAGGCGGGAGGCAGTGGACATACCCGTGCGGATCATACCCCAGCACCAACCCTCATCGGGGGTGATGTGCATATAGTCGGCGGCATAGGCGGCACAACCCTTCCCGGCGCCTTCCAGCCAGCCGGTGACCGTTTCGTTGTCGTGGGTACCCACGTAACAGATGCTGTGGTATACGCAGTTGTGGGGTGCGTAATCGCTTTCGCTATGGGGGTCAAATCCAAATTCCAATATTTTCATACCCGGCAGACCCGAGTCGCTCAGCAGCTGCGCGACCTCCGGTGTGAGATACCCCAAATTCTCCGCAATGAAGCGCAGTTGGGGAAACCAGGAGGTTAGGAGTCCCACCAGCTCCATGCCCGGACCGGGACGCCAGCGTCCGTTTTGAGCCGTATTGTCGCCGGAAGGGACAGCCCAGTAGCTCTCAAACCCGCGGAAATGGTCAATACGCACCACATCGTAGAGCTTTTGCGCACCGCCTACCCGGCGGATCCACCAACCGTAGCCGTCGCGGCGCATGCGCTCCCAATCGTACAGAGGATTGCCCCAGAGCTGTCCTTCATCATTCAAGGCGTCCGGTGGAACACCTGCCACCTCCACCGGCAGGTTCTTTTCGTCTAACTGGAAAAAGCCGGGAGCGCTCCACACGTCGGCGCTGTCCAGCGCCACGTAGATGGGAATATCGCCGATAAGCTGTATGCCGTTTTCATGGGCGTAGCGGCGCAGATTTTCCCATTGGCGGAAAAAGAGGAATTGCAGGAATTCGTAAAAGCCGATCTCGTCGCGGAGCATTTTGCTATATATCGCCACCGCCTCGGGACGGTGCAGACGGATCCCCTCGTCCGGCCAGTCGACCCAGGCGGCCAAATCAAAGTGAGACTTCACCGCCATATAGAGCGTATAATCCGTCAGCCAGTCCGCGTTTTCCGCGTGGAAGGCGGCGCGCTCGTCGACGCAGTATCCGTCCGCGCGGCGGTACGCCAGACGCAGTACGGCAAAACGGCTGTTGTAGATTTTTCCGTAGTCCACCCAGCCGGGATGGTCGCCCCAATCAGGCGTCTCCACTTCCTCGCCAAGCAGCAATCCTTCCTCCGCCAGCAGATCCAGATCAATGTAGTAGGGATTACCTGCGAAGGAGGAAAACGAGGAATAGGGGCTGTCGCCGTAACCGGTGGGACCCAGCGGCAGGAGTTGCCAATAGGTCTGGTGCGCCCGGCGCAGAAAATCGACAAATTCGTAGGCCGCGTGCCCCATAGTCCCAATGCCGTGGGGGGAGGGCAGCGCGCTCATGGGCAGAAGAATACCGCTGCTGCGGAGCATAGGATCAACCTCTTTCCTCGACGGGGTTCTTGTCACAGCTATCATAGTAGCAAGCGGCGCTTCTATGCGCCTTTCAAGGAGGGGGGAGACTACGCACCCAAGATAAACGCCACAAACCGCACCGCCTCGTCCATGCGTTTGGAGTTGATGGTGACGGACAGGTAGAGCCGCTCCCCGCGAAGGGGTTGCAGACCGTATCGAGCGGCAAAGGCTGTGTCCGTTATGTCGAGGGCAAAAGCGTAAGGAGCGATGGATTTTGCGCCTGCTTCCACGTCTGCGGGCGGCAAACCCATCTGCACCAGACCGTCCGATTCTGCTTGTGCATAGAGCGCGTCCGGCAGTACGCGTTTGAGATCCGCGGCGGCTTCCATTGTCAGAAAAGTATCCGCATCTGCATCGCTGTACAGCAGAATATCCGCCGCTTCCGCGCCGATCAGCGTCATGATTTTGGTCATAACATTGTACTCGTCCTGCCCGCCCAGACGGTAATCGGCATCGTCCCAGACTACGGCGTATTTGCGCGTATTCATCGCGGCATAAGCGGCGTAGTCTCCGGTGAGCTGCTGTGTCTGCTCGGTGGATACGTCCACGCACATGGCGTAGAGCTGGGTACGCCGGTACTGGAAGGTGAAATAAATGACGACAGAAACGATCGCGATCAGCAAAACTGCCGCTCCGATGATGTGCAGGAGATAGTAGTCCAGCACATGTTGTATTTTTTGCTCCCGTGAAAGATCCCGGAAATGCTGATGGGGAATAATCTCGTACTTGTCCGGCTTTTGGTTGTCCATAAGAACCTCCCGGTATATTTTTCCCATAAAAAAGCTTATCAAAACCGCCGCACTGTTACTGTGCAGTATACTATGCTTTCTGTTTTTTGTCAATTTAGATGGCAATGCGTCTGCATGGGTAAAAAAAGACGGCAGGCGCTTTATGCGCCTGCCGTCTTGATAGATGTATCACCGCAGGACGGGGCTTATTCTTCCGTCTCAACCTCAATGTTCGTTGCATCACCGAGGGACATGAAGGAGACTGACTTGACCGTGAAGTCCTTGATACCTTCTTCATCGTCAAAGTCCTCGACGTCCTCTTCGGCAATTTCGCCGTCAAAGACCACAGCGTAGGTGAAAGGTCCGTAATTCATCCAGAACTCCATGGAGTCCAGATTGTAGCCGTAGCCGGTGGTCCAGCCTGCGTCCAACAGCTCCTGACCGGTTTTGCCGACAAAAGCGTCCATCTCATCCTGGCTCAAAATCTGGCTGTTCAGCTCCTCCAGCTTATCGATCGCCAAAGGATTGACCAACTCATCGTACTTGGCGTCATAATCCTCATCGGAGAAGTCCAGATCCCACAGCGCGGCGGAAGTTTCGGCAGACAGCATCGCTGTGGCGCGGTAATACGTGTCGCCCTGCTCAAAAACGTATACGTACACGTCTTCGTAGAACGCGGACTGCTCCGTATCGCTCTCAAAAGCACGCAGCTCGCCGATGGTCTTGCAAGAATCGACGGAAGCGGCGGAGCCGGCACCGCCTGCATTCGCACAACCTGCCAGCATCACAGATGCCATCAAAAGCGCGAGGACGACAGATACAACTTTTTTCATGATAATCCTCCTGATAAGTCTGTATTATTGGACCGTTAGATATAACGGTTGACCAATCGAACTGCATGCCGTCAGCACACGCCAATCATTCCCACTCGATCGTGGCGACGGGCTTCGGACTCAGATCGTACAGCACACGGTTGACGCCCTTAACCTCCCGGGTAATGCGCTCAACAATGTGGTGCAGCAGGGGATAGGGGATCTCCTCCACAGTGGCGGAGGTGGCGTCTACGGAGTTGACGGCGCGGATCACAACAAACCACTCGAAGGTGCGCTTGCCGTCCACAATGCCGGTGGATTTAAAATCGGGTACGATGGTGAAGTACTGCCACACCTTGCCCTGGAGACCGTTTTTGGCAAACTCTTCCCGCAAAATCGCATCGGATTCACGCAGAGCCTCCAGCCGGTCGCGGGTGATGGCACCCACACAGCGCACGCCCAGACCGGGACCGGGGAAGGGCTGACGGTAAACCATGCTGTCCGGCAGACCCAGTTCTTTGCCCACTACGCGGACCTCATCTTTGTAGAGGAACTTCACCGGTTCGACCAGCTCAAATTGCAGATCCTCCGGCAGACCGCCCACGTTGTGGTGGGCTTTTACGCCGTCAGACTCCAGAATGTCGGGATAGATCGTGCCTTGCGCCAGGAATTCAATACCCTTCAGCTTGCGCGCCTCTTCCTCAAACACCCGGATAAACTCCGCGCCGATGATTTTGCGCTTTGTCTCGGGATCGGACACACCTGCCAGCTTATCCAGGAAACGGTCCACCGCGTCCACATAGATCAGATTGGCGTTCATCCGGTTGCGGAACACCTCGATCACCTGTTCCGGCTCACCCTTGCGCAAAAGACCGTGGTTCACGTGTACGCAGGTGAGCTGCTGTCCTACCGCGCGGATCAGCAGCGCGGCGACCACAGAGCTGTCCACACCGCCGGAGAGAGCAAGGAGAACTTTCTTATCACCGATCTGCGCGCGCAGCGCGGCGATCTGCTCGTCAATAAACGCACGGGCAAGGGCAGGCGTGTTGATGCGCGCCATGGTTTCAGGACGTTTGTTTTCTGCCATAGTAAATCCCTCCGTAAAATACTTAATTCATTATAGTACAATTTTTAATGGGTTTGCAAGTGTTTGCTGCATCAATGAGCGCGTCAGTCGTCCTCCCGGAAGGTGATACCGTTTTCGTCCACCTTCTCGATCACCGCCAGCGCCTTGTAGCGCACGCCTTTCATGGCGCGGAACTTATCACCGCCGCCCTGAAACCCTTTTTCTACCGCCACACCGATGCCTTCCAATGTAGCTCCGGCTTCATTCACGATGTCTACCAGACCCTGCATGGCGAAGCCGTTTGCCATAAAGTCGTCGATGATCAGCACGTGATCGTCCGCCGACAGCCATTCCTGGGAGACCAACAGTGTCACCTTTTTCTTGTAGGTGTACGAGAACACCTCGCTTTGATAAAGACCGCTTTCAATGTTATCGCTCTTGGCCTTTTTGGCAAAGAGCATCGGCACGCCAAACCGCTGGGCGCACACGGTGGCAAGGGCGATACCGCTTGCCTCGGCGGTTAGAACAACCGTTATTTTTTTTGTATCGAAAACCTTGGCGAACTCCTCGGCAATATCGCCCAGCAGCGCGGTATCGACCCGGTGGTTTAAGAATCCGTCCACCTTGATAATGTTACCGGGCAGTACCTTGCCCTCCCGGCGGATCCGTTGCTTCAACTGCTCCATGTGCGCATCGCTCCTCTCTGTCGGTAAGATCAAAATCGTGTCAGGGGAATCAACCATATATGGTAATAATGAACGAAAAATGTCAAAAATACAAGAGCGGAAACGGCGAAAAAAGAGCGTATTTTCGGGTTTATTTTGTTGTTTTACAACAATCGCCCCGGTAGGCACGGAGCGCAATAAGTTTCATATTGCACTTTTTCCCGGACGCGGTATAATGAGTGGTATGACACCTATGCGGGGGAGGAAGTTTACGATGCGACATACGGGAAGGATCCTGTTCTTGATGCTGGCGGTAGCGCTGCTGCTCACACTCCCGGGCTGCCACAAGCACGTGCCGGGCACAGCGGCGACCTGTACCGAGCCGCAGATCTGCACGGAATGCGGCAAAGTGGTGAAAAAGGCGCTGGGGCATGAGCCGGGCGCGGAAGCGACCTGCGCCGAGCCGCAGATCTGTATGCGTTGCGGCGGGATCCTCGCCACGGTGGAGCATACACCCGGCGCGGAAGCGACCTGCACCGAGCCGCAGACGTGTACCGTGTGCGGCGGCGTGGTGGCGGAGGCGAAAGGACATACACCCGGCGCGGCGGCGACTTGCACCGAGCCGCAAACATGCACTGTCTGCGGCGCAGAGATCGCGCCGGCTGCGGGACACAAGGTGGGCGCAACGGGTGCGTGTACCGTCTGCGGCAAGCAGATCGCCCAGCCAAATCAGCAGTATACCGCCGGCGGCAGCGGCGGCTCTGCCGCGCCGATCCCCCAGGAGATCGTGCCGGAGACAAAAAACAGCGGACACTACAATAACAATATGAACGCCTACTACAGCGGCGCCGTGCTGCTGTGCGGTGACTACGGCATGGAGTATTTTGATCCCGATCCCTCGGGCAGCAGCGCCTACGCCGGCGTGGTGAACGCCTTTGCCGCCAAGTATCCCCATATCAACGTGACGAGCTTGATCGTTCCCAAGTGCTGTGCCTTTGAAAGCCCCGCGGGTTATACCGACCCCTATGATCACACCGTGTCGTACATCAAGAATACCTATGCCATGATGGACTCCCGCATCAAGAAGGCGGACGCCATGGGCGTCATGTCCCGGCATAAGGGCGAGTATATGTTCTACCGCACCGACCACCACTGGACGAGCTTGGGCGCCTACTATGCATCTGTTGCCTACTGCCAGGCAAACGGGATCACGCCCTATACGCTGGACAGCTATGAAACAGTGATCAAGACAGGCTACATCGGCTCGCTCTATTCCTTTGCAAGCCGTCCCGCGTGTCTGACCGCCAATCCCGACTATACGGTGGGTCACTATCCCCATACCGGCTATCTCATGACGTACATGCAAGGCGGCGCCTGGCACGGCGGTACCGCCATCAACGCCGCTTCCAACAGCTACGCCGGTATGTTCATCTGCGGTGATCAAGCGTTGACGGTGTTTGAAACGGATCAGAAGAACGGCAAGTGCCTGATCGTGTTCAAGGAGTCCTACGGCAACGCCTTCGTGCCCTTTATGCTCGATTACTACGAGCGAGTGGTGGTAGTGGATATCCGCGAAACCACCGACAGCGTGGCGACGCTCATCAGCCGCTATAACGTCACCGATGCGCTGATTATCAACAACGTGCAGGCGGTCATCAGCCACCGCTCCACACTGCAAAGCAAGGCGCTGTCGTGACGGATCTGAAAACGCAAAAAAGAGACACCCTCGGGTGTCTCTTTTTTGAGGCTATTACCACGCCTTGTCCAAGCTCTCCTTCACGAAGCTGACGAACTGTCCGGCGGCGGCGGTGAGGGGTACGTCGCTGAGCGTACACATATCCACGCTGCGAGGGGGGATCTCAAAGGAGGTATGCAGCTTACGGAGCTTTCCGTCTTTGAGCTCCTGCTTCACAAACTCCTCCGTCACACCTGCCACGCCGAAGCCGATGGTAGCCAGATCCACCAGAAGACTGCGTGCGCCCAGCTCAATCTCCGGGTGCAGATGCAGTCCGTTTTGGAGAAAATACTTCTCCAGATACAGCCGGGAGGAAGCCTTGCGCTCCAGCAGAATCAGCGGAAAACGTGCAATCTCCTCCAGCGTGTAGACGTGGTTGAAATCACAGGGATACTCCGCGCCGGCGACAAAGATGGAATGGGTGGCAAAACAGGGGAAAACCGTCAGCGAACCTGCGTCGGCAGGCGTGCTGGCAAAGGCGATATCCACCTTGCCCGATTGCAGCAGTCCCAGCACCTTGTGACTGCGCCCGGAGATAATCTGTATATGGATAGCAGGGTAGCGCCGGTGGAAACGGTCCAGATAGGGGAGGAGAAACTGACTGGTCACCGTGTCGCTGGCGCCGATGGTCAGCTGTCCCATTTGCAGTTCCCGGGTCTGGGTGAGCTTCGCCTCGCCGGTCTCCAGCAACCCCATGGCACTGCGGACGTACTCGTAGAGCATCTGCCCCTCGCCGGTAAGGCTCACGCCGCGGGAATTGCGGGCAAAGAGACGGGTCTGCAGTTCACTTTCCAACTGCTTGATAGACTGGCTCACCGCAGATTGGGAGATATAGAGAGATTGGGCGGCGGCGGTGATGTTGCCGGCTTCCGCCACCTCCTTGAATACTTTATAGAGTTCCAGTTTTACAGACATGGGCACACCTCATAAGCAAGGATTATCTCAAAGGAAAGTATTGATGAGATAATTATACCAGATTA
>JAFZRS010000023.1 GCA_017619715.1 Oscillospiraceae bacterium
CCTCCCATCACTGCAGTTTCCGGCAGATGCTGCTGGAAGACCTGGCCCGGGTGAACGTTGTGCCGCGGATTGCGCTGGAAACCAGCAGCAAGGAGATCCTGAAACAGTTCGCTGCCAACGAGCTGGGGATGGCGTTCATGCCGGACATGGCTGCACAGGAAGAAGTCGGAAAGGGCCGCCTGCGGAAGATGGACTGGCAGGGGGAGGACTTCCCGGTATACGCGCAGGTGTTCGTCCATAAGGACAAACATATCAGCAAAGCCCTGGAGGCTTTGGTGAATCTGATTTCGGAAGGAGTGTATGTATCATGAAAAAAGGCCTGGCTATCCTGCTGATCCTGCTGCTGGTATGCAGCGGCTCCCTGGCGGAAGACGCGGTGACTTCCGCTACGCTAAAGATTGACATGCTTCCCGCAGTGGAAGCGGCAGACAACGGAATCCTGGTGGTTTATTTTTCGCCGGGCGATACGGTGCGCGCCGCGGCGTATATTCTTGCGGCAGCACTGTCGGCGGATCTGTTTGAGATTGTTCCGGAAGAACCGTATACGACGGACGATCTGAACTATTACGACAGGAATGCCCGGAGCATGGTGGAGACTGGGGACAGCACGGCCCGCCCGGCGATTGCCGAACTGCCGGAAGACCTGAGCCGGTATGACACGATCCTCCTGGGCTATCCGATCTGGGGAGGACAGGCACCGAAGATCCTGTATACATTCCTGGAAAATACGGATCTGTCCGGGAAGACGATCATCCCGTTCTGCACATCCAATTCCTCCGGAATCGGAAGCAGCGACACGAACCTGCACGCGCTGACAGATGATTCTGTTTTATGGCAGAAGGGAACACGGATCAAAAAAGGCAGCACCGCGGAGGAAATAACCCTCTTGGCGCAGACCCTGATCACGGAATAATCAGGTTTTCCCTTTCCGGTGTACAACCAAACGATCCAGCGCGGTCAGCAGGCCGGGCAGGATAAACAGGATTAACAGGATTGCTGACAGAGCGCCTGTCGCGATGGTCCGGCAGATATCGGCGATGGCGGGATCCGGATAGGTGTAGCCGAAGATGCCTGTGACCAGCACGATGATCACGCCGGATGTCATAATGGAATGAATGGATCCGTCATACGCGGCTGCCAGCGCTTCCAGCGGTGGCAGCCGTTTCCGGTTTTCCCGGTAATAGTTGGTGAAGAGGATGCCGTAGTCGATGGTAGCGCCCATCAGGATGCATTCCACCACCAGCAGCGCCAGGAAGAAAATCCGGTAGCCCTGAAGGCCGACGGCGGTAACCGTGATATAGACGCCGCACTGGACGATCAGCACCAGCAGCGCCGGCACAATGAGGGAGCGGGAGGAGACCAGGACAATCAGGAAAATAGCCGCAGCGGTCAGCAGGGTGATGTTCCACAGTTCATCGGAGAAGGTGTTCTGCATCTCATAGCTCATGGCTGAACTGCCGATCAGATAGCTTTTTCCTGCCAGTTTTTCACAGGTTTCCCGCAGCGTCCGGACGAGCGCTTCCGTTTCTTCTGATTCCACAGGCAGCGTTGAACGGATAATCATCCGGGACCATTGCGCTGACTTCAGCATGTCCCTGCCGCTGTCGAGCTGTTCCTTCGCGCCGGCGACGGTTTCCCGGATCTGCGGGTTGACCATGCCTGCGAACAGCGGGTTGTTCAGCAGCGTATCGCACACGTAGCCGAACAGTTCCGGGATAGTCATTTTCTGCTCCTCCTCCGGTACGGATGAACCCATGAAACGGTAGGAGTACACCATGCCCAGCATAGCCGGATCAAAGGAGAACCCTTCGCCGGTATCCATGTTCATGCTGCCGCTGAGGCTCTCCAGCGCACCGGCCAGTTCATCCACGGTGTATGCCTTTTCATACAGGGAAGGGTAGCTCATGATCTGGGTTACATCGTCCCGGCCGGACAGGGTTTCCGCCAGTTCCGCCATTTTATTCTCATCCTGGTTTTCATAGACGATAACCAGCGTGTTTTCCGGCGGAAAAATGTCCGCGATCGGATCCAGCTTTGACAGGGTATAGGCGATCGGCGTATTACCCTGCAGGCAGTAAAACACGGCGAACAGGACCACAAAACCGCAGGCCAGCACATATCGCCGCCGGTAGCTGAAACGGGCCAGGCGATGCATGGAGATATGAATCGCTTTTTTCGCTGTGTGTTCAATCAGCCGGTCTCCCATGATCACGAGACCCGGCAGCAGGGTCAGCACACAGACCAGGCTGATCAGGACACCCTTGGCGAGCACAATGCCCAGGTCCAGACCAATCCGGAAGTGCATGAAAGCCAGCGCGAGCATACCGACCGCAGTGGTCATCGCACTGCTTGTGATGGAAGCAAAGCAGTTCCGGATTGCTGCAGCCATCGCTTCGTGCTTTTCCAGCCCGGCCGCTTTTTCCTGACGGTACCGGTTCATCAGCATAATGGAATAATCAATGGACAGCACCAGCTGCAGAAGCGAAGCCATGGATGAGGTGACATAGGAGACCTCGCCGAAAACCATGTTCGTTCCTTCGTTGATGAGGATCGCGATGCCGATGTTGACCAGGAACAGGACGGGCTCAAACCAGGTTTTGCACATGATCACCAGGATAGCAATGAGGATCGCCACGGCGGAGATATACAGCGGCAGGGGAACACCGTCCACGCCGGAGTTGTCGTTTTGATATGCAATATGATAATCCCGGAAATCCCTGTCCAGGGCGCTTTCGATGGATCGTTCCTCGGGAGATCCGTATTCGTAAGAGGTGCTGATGACAAACAGGGATTTGTTTCCGCTGTGATACCTGCCGCTGCCGTCATGCGCAACGCTTTCCGCATAGGGAAGGGCTTTCAGTTTTTCCAGCAGTTCTGCTTCCTGCGTCTCATCCAGGCCTTCCGCCATGACCCGTATGCTCTTATCCGCACCCATAGACGGGAAAACGGCCTCCATAATGTCCATCCCCTGTTTCATGGGGGAGTCGTCCGGCAGGTACCTGGTCATATCGTAATTGACTCTGACCTGCAGTGCAAAAAAGGCGCAGACAATTGCCAGGCAGATCATCACGCCCATTGTCCAGTATCTCCGGGAAACGATCAGAGTGGAAAGCTTTTTCATGACTGACCTCCGGTTTTTTGCCTGCAGAAGTTCCCGGTTCCATTATAACAGAAAGCGCAGGCAGGTAAAAGATGGCTGATTACAGGATGCCGGAGAGGAAGATTTCGATGCCGATGGCAATCAGGATCAGGCCACCGAGGATAGCGGCCTTTCCGGCAAGCCTGGTGCCGACCTTCCGGCCGATCAGCAGGCCGGCGATACAGATGGCGAAGGTGACCGCCGCGATGATCAGGGTGCAGACCATCGCCATCGGGAGCTCATAGTCCGCGATGGTGAAACCGACGGACAGGGCATCAATGGATGTGGCGATCCCCTGCACCAGGAGGGCGCCTGGACCGACAGCCGGCTTTTCACCGGTACCGTCTTGATGGCGGATGCCCTCGACCAGCATCTTGCCACCGATGAAACCCAGCAGCACCAGGGCAATCCAGGGAATCCAGCGGTCCAAGGCGCGGAAGTAATGCACGACGGTATGGACACAAATCCAGCCGACCAGCGGCATCAGGGCCTGGAAAAAGGCAAAAGTCCCGGCGATGACCGCTGTTTTCCGCGGCCGCATATGGGGCTCGTTCAGGCCGTTGGCCAGGGAGACAGAAAAGGCGTCCATCGCCAGGCCGACTCCCAGCAGGATGCTGTTCAGAAGAAACGACACATTGAATTCCATGGTATTCCCCCTAAAAACAAATCAGGTACGGCGAATGCCATACCTGATCAATGAGACGGATCATGTATAGCTTCGCAGTTATACATGAGTCTCGCATATTAAAGCAAGCCAGACCGGAAGGCCAGTATGTTGACTTGCTGCGCATAGCGCTTGCTACTCCCCCATGGAATGGAGAAAGTATAGTGGAAAACTCAGAAGTTAGTCAATTGCAACAGTTCGCCAATCAGAAATCCCGTTTCCGAAGCCGGCGCGGGCCGTTTCCGGAAACGGGTATGGGGGTAACGGAAAACAGGATTACTGCTCGGCTTCTTCCTGCCTGCGGCGGTAGTCCTCCAGGGCGGACTGAATCGCTTCTTCCGCCAGTACGGAGCAGTGGATTTTATGGGCGGGAAGACCGTCCAGCGCCTCCGTGACCGCCTGGTTTGTCAGCTTTTTCACTTCGGAAAGGGGTTTGCCCTTGATCATCTCCGTTGCCATGGAGCTGGAGGCAATGGCGCTGCCGCAGCCGAAGGTGTTGAACTTGACGTCGGTGATGATGTCGCCGTCGATCTTCAGGTAGATCTTCATGATATCGCCGCATTTGGCGTTGCCCACTTCGCCTACGCCGTCGGCGTCCGGGATCTCCCCTACGTTGCGAGGGTGGAGAAAATGATCCATTACTTTTTCACTGTACAGTGCCATATTCATCGCTCCTTTTTCACAGAAGATGGGGCTTGACGCCCCGTTCCATATCCTTCCACACCGGGGACATTTCGCGCAGATATTCCACCACGGGCGGAATCTCGGAAAGCATATAATCCACTTCCTCCTCCGTGGTGTAGCGGCTCAAGCTCAGGCGCAAAGAGCCGTGCGCCACCTCATGGGGGCGCCCGATGGCGAGCAGCACGTGACTGGGATCCAACGCACCGGAGGTACAGGCGCTGCCCGAGCTTGCCTCAATCCCTCTTTGATCCAGCAACAGCAGCAGAGACTCACCCTCGATCCCTTCAAAGCAGAAGTTGACGTTGCCGGGCAGCCGCTGCACAGCGTCTCCGTTGAGCGCGGCGTGGGGAACGGTGCGCAAACCGTCAATCAGCTTATTGCCCAGACGGATCAACCGGGCGGAAGTCTCCGCCATGTGATCACAGGATTCCCGCAGCGCCGCGGCGGCAGAGACAATGCCGGGTACGTTTTCTGTCCCCGCCCGTTTGCCCCGTTCCTGTGCGCCGCCTTCAATGAGCGAGGTGAGAAGCACACCCCGGCGGGCATACAGCACCCCTACGCCCTTGGGGCCGTGAAACTTGTGAGCGGACAGAGACAGCAAGTCCACCTGCAACGCCTGCACGTCAATGGGCACGTGCCCGACCGCCTGCACCGCATCGGTATGAAAGAGCACGCCGCGCTTGCGGCAGACGGCTCCGATCTCCCCGATGGGCTGGATAGAGCCGATCTCGTTGTTGGCAAACATCACACTCACAAGACACGTGTCGTCCCGGATCGCCGCCGCTACTTCCTCCGCCGTGACGATGCCGTTTTCATGGACGGGCAGCAGTGTGACTTCGTATCCGTCTTTTTCCAGCTTGCGCAGTGTGTGCAGTACGGCGTGGTGTTCAAAGGCTGTGGAGATCAGATGCTTCTTGCCGTGCTTGGCACCCAACGCGGCGGCGGACAGTATCGCCTGATTGTCCGCCTCACTGCCGCCGGAGGTGAAGATAATCTCTTTTGGATCGGCGTGAAGCAGCTCCGCCACCGTGTTACGTGCACTCTGCACCGCCGCGCTTGCTCGCTGTCCCGCCGTGTGCAGACTCGACGGGTTGCCGTATGCCTCATCCAGATAGGGGAGCATCGCCTCCACCGCCGCGCGGCTCATTTTCGTGGTGGCGGCATTATCCGCATATACAAACATTGTACGCACTTCCTCATATAACTTACTTCTTTGGTAGGCAAAGATAGTATACCACATAAACCCAGCAAGTCAATAGGTTTTTATAGAAAGATATGGAAAGGGCATTTCACGAGGCGCAGCGGGAAGGGGAGTTGACAAACGCTGTGTAAAGTGGTACAGTTCGTACGCCGTCCTTTCTTGAAAGAGCGGCGCTATAGTCTCCTGATTTTGATAAGCTCTGCACAGATAGAAGAGAAGCGTGTAGCAAGCACAGATCTAATGATAGGAGGAGAATTCTTTTCCATGTATTTAGAATGGCTTGATTGTATGCAGCCTGAAACGCCCGGCAAGCTGTGGCGTTTTGTGCGGCACCGCGGATATGGAATGCTGAAACACTTGTCGGAAATGACAGAGCGACTTTGGCTTGGTCAGGTCTATTTTCCGTTGCTTTTGGGTATTCTGGTTGCAGCGTTGGCGACACATTGGTATGTGGCGGGTGCGGCGGTACTGATCTGCACGGCGATTTGGTTCATGCTGCTGTGCTCCGACATTCTGGCGTCCTTCTGCCCCTTGCTGTTGGCGGCTTTTCTGGTCGCGCCGGAATACGTCAATATGATCATTTTCTTGCCGTGTTTGCCGCTCTTATTCCTGTTTGTGGCGGCAGCGGTTCTGCATTTTGTTATCTGGCCTGTGCCGATCCGTTTGGGGCGCAGCTCCCATGGGTTAGCAATGGTATCCGCCGCCGCCATACTCAGCGGGTGCGACAGCTTGCCGCTCAGCGCCCGCACAGCACCGCTGACTCTGTACTATACGTTGGGTCTGGGTGCGGGGGCGTTGGTGATATACGCCGCAGTGCGCTCCGTATTGGCGGAGAAAAGATCGTATGACCTAAAGGTGCGCTTTGCCCAAATCTGGCTGACAGCCGGGTTGGGAATGGCCGCAGTGGTTGCCGCTGTATGTTGGCAGCATTTGGGCGATTTTGCGGCGCTTAACGGCGCGATCCCGGAGTTTAAGTGCCGGAATTTCAGCACTACGATCCTTTTAACCACCCTTCCTTCTGCTTTTTATCTCTCCAGGCGCAACCGATGGTATCTTGCCGCGGGAGCGGTGATGGTCGTCGCCATGATCTTTACCGGCAGCCGAAGCGCACTGCTTTTTGGCACCGCACTATCGGTGCTTGGATGCGTCTATCTGGTACGGTTTGGCGCGGTGTCTCTGCGTACCATGGGGCTGGTACTGGCGGCTGGCGCGGTTTTCATGGCGTTATTCGGCGTGGAGGCGTTGAAAACGCTCTATGAGAGCCGTCTGGTGGAAGGGCGGCTGATTGTAAACGATAGTCTGCGCTGGCATTTGCTGGCACAATCTGTGGAGGATTATCTCAATCATCCGGTTTTTGGCGTGGGACTGGGCAACACCGCCAACAGCAATCTTTTCACCGGTGTGCCGGGCAGCATGTTCTTTTACCATTGTCTGCCGGCGCAGGCGGCGGGCAGTATGGGGATTCTGGGCATTGCCGCTTATGCTGTTCTTATCGGCGACAGGGTGCAGATCCTTTTCCGGGGACGCAAAGATCCTTTTGTGGTGATGCTGGCCTTGAGCTATGCCGGGATGCTGTTGGTTTCTTTGACCAATCCGGGCGAGTTTTGCCCGTTCCCCAACGAGGTGATGATGGTGACGCTGTTTGCCGTAGCGGAGTGCCATGTGGGCGATAGGACGGTTTTGCTGGAGCAGCTGCTTCCGCGGCCGTCCACGGCGAGAATCGTCCGCAGTAAATAACGGTTTGTGATCAAATATGCCGTATCGGTCAAATGCCGGTGCGGCGTATTTGTTTTGTTTGAGGGATCATTATATGCCGATCCGAGCGTCGAGCGGTGTTGCAAGCGTAAGCGCAAGTTATAAGGAACGTATGGCACGGGATCGCAGTTGCACAGGAAGGAACCGGCGATTTGAAACAATCCATACCTTCGGCACAGCTGATTTTCATATCAAATATTTGATATTTGTCCCATTCTGCGTATCCGTGTCCGATAAAAATTTACAATTCCGCCGGGAGACGGGAGGTTGACGGTACAGGTGAATTATTATATAATAAACTGAATTATCATGGGGAGGCGGCGACTATATGTGGATTGCGGACAAATGGCGCGATTATGAATTGCTGGACTGCGGCGGCGGCGAGAAGCTGGAACGCTGGGGTCAGCATATTCTGGTGCGTCCCGATCCGCAGGCAATCTGGGAGAGCGAACGCCGACACCCCGGCTGGCACAGCGCCGACGCCCGTTACAGCCGTTCCCGCGAGGGCGGCGGTCACTGGGATAAAAAGAAGTTGCCGGAGAGTTGGACTGTCCGGTACGGTGAGCTGTGCTTTCAGGTGAAGCCTATGAATTTCAAGCATACGGGTCTGTTTCCTGAACAGGCGGTGAACTGGGAGTTTGCCATGGATACCATTCACAAGGCATGTAGGCCCATTCGCGTGCTGAACCTGTTTGCCTACACCGGCGGCGCCACCGTGGCGTGTGCCAAGGCGGGGGCGGAGGTGTGCCATGTGGACGCGGCGAAGGGCATGGTGGCATGGGGGAAGGAAAACGCCCGTTGTTCCGGCTTGCAGGACGCACCTGTACGCTGGATTGTGGACGATTGCGCCAAGTTTGTGGAGCGTGAGATCCGCCGCGGACGGCGCTATGATGCGATCATCATGGATCCGCCCTCCTACGGACGCGGTCCGGGCGGTGAGGTGTGGAAGCTGGAAGAACAGCTCTATCCGTTTATCAAATTGTGTACGCAGGTGCTGTCCGACAAACCGCTTTTTGTAATCCTCAACTCTTATACCACCGGCCTGGCGCCTTCTGTTCTGGGGTATCTCATGCAGATACTGGTGGGCAGACGCTTCGGCGGCAGAGTTACATGGGACGAGCTGGGATTGCCCTGTACGGCATCGGGCATGGCGCTGCCCTGCGGCGCCACAGGTCGTTGGACAAGTGAGGAGTGAAAGTGATGTTGCCAAATCCTTTGGAGGATTATCTCCATTTGGTCATGCCGGGCACGGCGATAGGCATGCTGCTGTATATCGTGCTGTATCCGCTGCGCCGCCGCCGTCTGGCGAATAAGGGACTGGGCAGCTCCGCGCCGCGGGAATGGCTGATGCTGCTGTTTTTTGCCTACAGCGGCACCATGGCTATGCTGACGTTGACACCGCCCTATTTCGATCTCATCGACACGCTGATGGGGCGGCAACAGCTTCCTATCTTCCAGACCGGTCATATCAATACGACACTGTTCTTCTCTTTTCAGTTCGGTTGGGGCATGGTGCTGGGGAATGTGATGTTGTTCATGCCGTTTCCTTTTCTCGCGGCAACGCTGTGGCGCGGCTGGAAATGGTATCACGCGCTGGCGCTGGCGATCTGCATCACGGTGTTTATAGAAGTCTGGCAGCATTTTGTGGGTCGATTGAGCGACGTGGACGATCTGCTGCTCAACACCGTGGGCGGTATATTGGGCTGGCTGACGTGGCTTTTGTGCAAACGCCCGATGCTGCATTGCGAGGATAAATAGATGATTGAAACGAGAAATCTGACCTTCTCCTATCCCAACGAAGGAGATGTCCGCGGTACTGAAGCGCTGCATGAGGTGAATCTGCGGATCGAAACGGGCAGTTTTACGGCGATTCTGGGACACAACGGCTCGGGGAAATCCACACTGGCGAAGCATTTTAACGCGGTGCTCCTGCCCTCCGGCGGCAGTGTGCTGGTAGAAGGAATGGATACAGCCGATGAGACACTGCTCATGGAGATCCGCCGCCGGGTGGGCATGGTGTTCCAGAACCCGGACAACCAGATCGTAGCCAATGTGGTGGAGGAGGACGTGGCGTTCGCACCGGAGAATTTAGGCGTGCCCACGGAGGAGATCCGCCGCCGGGTAGACGATGCGCTTGCGGCTGTGGGAATGGGCGAATATGTACGCCATGCGCCGCACCTGCTCTCCGGCGGACAGAAACAGCGCCTCGCCATCGCCGGTGTACTGGCGATGGAGCCGCGATACATCGTGCTGGACGAGGCGACCGCCATGCTCGATCCGGTGGGACGGCGTGACGTGATGAGCGCGATCCGCCGGCTGAACCGGGAGCGCGGGATCACCGCGGTGCTGATCACCCACCATATGGACGAGGCGGCGCAAGCGGACCGTGTGGTGGTGATGAACGAAGGCACCGTGGCGATGGACGGCACGCCCCGGGAGATTTTTGACCGGGTGGAGGAACTGCACCGCATAGGACTTGCCTCCCCGGATACGGTGGAGCTTTTATATGAACTGCGCCGCGGCGGCATGGAGCTGCCGCCGGACGCCATTACGGTGGAGGAATGCGCCGCCGCCATTGCGGCGGCGCTGAAGAGCGAGAGGAAATAGGACGTTGGAAGCAATTTTACGTGTGGAAAATCTGACCTACACCTACAGTGCGGGTACGCCCTTTGAGCACAGCGCGGTGGAGGGGATCAATTTGACCGTACTGCCCGGTGAGTTTTTGGGCATCATCGGTCATACCGGCTCGGGAAAGTCCACGCTGATGCAGCAGCTCAACGGTCTGCTCAAACCAACTGCCGGACGCATCTATCTGGACGGCAGGGATATTTGGAGTGAGCCGAAGGAAATCCGCAAGGTACGCTTTCGGGTGGGTCTGGTATTCCAGTATCCCGAGTATCAGCTCTTTGAGGAAACGGTATATAAAGACATCGCCTTCGGACCGACCAATATGGGGCTGAGCGACGGGGAGATCGACCGGCGTGTCCGGGACGCGGCGGCCTTTGTGGGACTTTCGGAGGAGCAGTTGTTCTCCTCACCCTTTGAACTCTCCGGCGGACAAAAACGCCGCGCCGCCATTGCCGGTGTGATCGCCATGGAGCCGGAGGTGCTGATTTTAGACGAACCCACGGCGGGACTGGATCCCCGTGGACGGGACAGGATTCTGGAGCAGATCCGCGATTATCACAGGGAAAAGGGTACCACCGTGATTCTGGTGAGCCACAGCATGGAGGAGATCGCCCGCAACGTAGACCGAATTGCCGTGCTGCACCGGGGGCATACATATATGGACGGAACGCCGGCGCAGGTATTTGCCCGGGCGGAGGAGCTTATGTCCATCGGACTGGACGTGCCGCAAGTGACCAAGGTGGCGCTGGCGCTGCGCGAAAAAGGCGTGGACGTCGATCCGTCGGTTTGCACGGTGGAGGCGCTGCGGCAGGAGCTGCTGACTTTGAAAGGGGGCGGCGGCGCATGCTGAAGGACATCACGCTGGGGCAGTATTTTCCCGGCGACACCCCCGTACACCGGCTGGATCCGCGCACGAAGATCATATGCGTGGTGCTGTATATCGTGGCGCTGTTTTGCGCCAAATGGTTCGTATCCTACGGTGTGATCATTGCGGTGCTGACGCTTTGCGTCTGCCTTTCGCGCGTACCGCTGCGCGCTTTGAGCCGGGGACTGCGCCCGGTCTATATCATTGTGGCATTTACGGCGCTGATGAATCTCTTTTTTACCGCAGGCGAGCCGGTAAGCGATTTGCCGGTACTGCGGTATATCTCCCAGACAGGCGTCTATACGGCGCTATTTATGGTGCTGCGGATCGTATTGCTGATTACGGGTACGTTCCTGCTGACTTATACCACCAGTCCCATCGCGCTGACGGACGCGCTGGATCAGCTTTTGGCGCCGCTGAAGAAACTGCGCGTACCCGTACATGAGCTGACGCTGATGATGTCGCTGGCGCTGCGTTTTATCCCCACGCTGATCGAGGAGACGGACAAGATCATGTCCGCCCAGAAAGCCCGCGGCGCCGATTTTGAGAGCGGGAATCTAATCCGCCGCGCCAAGGCGCTGATCCCGATTTTAGTGCCGCTGTTTGTCAGCGCTTTTCGCCGCGCCGACGAGCTGGCGACTGCCATGGAGTGCCGCTGTTACCACGGCGGTGAGGGCCGCACCGCACTATACGTACTGCGCTACCGGGCGGCGGACTATGCGGTGCTGGCATCATTTGTCCTGCTGGCGGCGGGGCAGATCGTTCTGGGACGGCTGGGCTGGTAGGATCGATCACGCCGGGGAAGGAGGAAACGGTGCTTATGCGGAATATCGCGCTTATTTTGAGCTATAACGGTACCGCCTATCACGGCTGGCAGGTGCAAAAGTCGGAGCGCACCGTGGCGCAGACGCTGGAACACGGACTTGCCATGGTCTGCGGTGAACCGATCCATCTGGTAGGCTGCGGACGGACGGACGCGGGTGTACATGCCCGGCACTACGTTGCCAATTTTCGCACCGCCTCGACGATTCCGACGGAGCGATTGCCCTTTGCGGTCAATACCCATGTGCCGGAGGATATTGCGGTGCGCGCCGCCTATGAGGTGGCGGAGGATTTCAACGCTATCGGCTCGTGTCTTCGCAAGGAATACACCTATTGTATTTACAACTCGCGCATTAAAGATCCCTTTTACGTGAATCGGGCGTATTTCTACCCCAAAAAGCTGGACGAGACGGTGATGGATCAGGCGGCACGAATGTTTGAAGGCACCCACGATTTTGCGGCGGTGCGCAGTGTGGGCAGCCACGTGAAAAGCACCGTGCGCACCGTGTACTACTGCCGTGTGGCACGCAGCGGTCCACTACTTGAGTTAAAGGTCTGCGCGGACGGTTTTTTATACAATATGGTGCGCGCCATCACCGGAACGGTGCTATACGCGGCGGAAGGGAAGCTCCGACCGGAGGAGATCCCCGTTATTCTGGATTCCGGCAACCGGACGCTGGCGGGACCTACGGCGCCGCCGGGCGGTCTATACTTAACACGTGTGTGGTATGAGGATGAACGATTGAATGGATAAGATGGTATTTGAACCGGGCAACCCCCAGGAGGAAAAGCCCAAGCGAATCAGAAAAAAGGAGAGACGGCGCGGCAAGTGGTGGCTGCTGATTGTACTGACGGTTCTGGTGCTGGCAGGCGTGCTGGCCGCCGTGCTGTGGGATGCCGCCAGCTTCGACGGACTGCGCCGCAGTATCATTTACGCCCGGGCGGAGAAGGACGAGAACGGCTGTGCCGCGCTCTACGGCTACGCAAGCGACCGGGGCAGTCGCTTTGCCGCTCTGGAGGGCAGTCTGCTGATTGCCTCGCCCGGTCAGATTCGTCTGGTGGGCGAAAACGGTGCGCTGCGCTTTGATGAGAGCGTACGCTTTCAAAACTGCGCTATCGCCGAAGGAAAAAAGACGGCGGCGGTATATGATATCGGCGG
This sequence comes from Oscillospiraceae bacterium, assembly GCA_017619715.1. Classification (GTDB taxonomy): domain Bacteria; phylum Bacillota; class Clostridia; order Oscillospirales; family Oscillospiraceae; genus Vescimonas. The sequence goes on from JAFZRS010000023.1 coordinate 12,918, forward strand.
CACCGATATATATGTATTGGACAGCCGCGGTCTTGTACGCCGTTTGACTGCCGAGGGGGAAATCCTCTCCGTAACGGTCAATGAAAAGGGCTATTTGGCGGTCACGGTGAACGCTGCGGGCTATAAGGCGTTCGTCAGCGTATATGACAGCGCCGGTGAGCCGGTGTTCACCTTCCGCTCGGCGGATCGCTTTGTGATGACAGCGGCGGTATCCCGGGACAACCGCTATCTGGAAGCGGTGACTTTGGGACAGACGGACGGCGTGTTTGCCAACCGCCTGGTGACCTATCGGCTGGACAGTACCGAACCGGTGGGGAGCTGTGATTTGACCGGCGGTGCCATATATGACGTGGGCACGGTGGGACGCAGTTTCTGCGCGGTGGCGGAGGACGCGCTGCATTTTCTCAGCGCCGCCGGGGAGTGGAAATCCGGCTTTGTCTTCGATGGCGACAGCTTGCGCCGGTGTGATCTCAACGGCGACGGGTATGCTACACTGCTGTTGGGACACTATAAAACCGGCAGTCAATGCCGGTTAGTAACGGTGAATGAGAACGGCTCGGTACTGGCATCGCTGGAAGTGGACAGCGACGTACTGGATCTGTCCGCGGCGGGACGGTACATTGCCGTGCTGTACAGCGACCACCTGACCGTCTATGACCGGGAGTTGACCGAACGCGCCACATTGACGGACGTCAGCATGGCGAAGGAGGTCATGATGCGTCAGGACGGATCGGCTGTTTTGGCAGGCGCCAGCGCGGCGAGCTTGTATCTGCCCTGAGGGCGGAAAGGAGAACAAATGGGCATCATTGCGGATATTGTGATCCTTGTTATCATTGCGGCGGCTGTTTTTTTAGGGGTCAAGCGTGGATTGATCCGGTCGCTGGCGGGTATGGTAGTGCTGGTAGCGGCGCTCTTCGGCGCGGCGTGGGCGGCACGCGTCTTTTCACCCGCCGTGGCACAATGGCTGCGTCCGCTGTTGGAGCAGTCGCTGCTGCGGCGTGTGGAGACGCAGTCCCATACGGCTACGCCCGGCGATATGCTGTCCGTATTCGGGTACAGCGGACAGACGCTTTCGGAACTGGCGGAATCCGTGGCGGAGCAGGTGCGGCAGACCGGACAGGCGCTGGCAAACGCCGTGGTGGACAGTGTATTGCACTCCATCGCCTATGCGGTGGTCTATGTAGTGTCGTTCCTTATATTGCTGATAGCGCTGTATCTGGCGGTGAAGGCGCTGGATCTGGCAGCCAAACTGCCGGGAATTCGCACCGCCAACGGTTTTCTGGGCGGTGTACTGGGCTTGATTAAGGGAATACTGTTGGTGTTCCTGGCGGTGTGGATCCTGCAAAAGCTGCAGCTCTTGCGTACACCGGAGCTGACGGAGCAATCGTTCCTTTTGCCGCTTTTTATCCATAACAGTCCCATTGGTCTGGTCGCCGCGCTGTTAGGCGATACCGTATAATGCCGGAAGATTCGGAGGAGAACCATGCAACCGACAATTTGTTCCAGATGTAAGAAAAATGTAGCCGTGGTATTTATCTCGCGCTTAAATGAAAAAAACGAGATGGTCAACGAGGGGCTGTGCTTGAGTTGTGCAGCCAAGTTGGGGCTGCCGCAGGTAGAGGATATGATGAAGCGTATGGGCATTGCCCCGGACGATTTGGAGAATCTCAACTCGGAGATGATGCAGGCGTTCGGCGGCGCCGAGGAGTTGGAGGAAATGTCCGAAGACGAAGGCAACAGCGACGAGGAGGACGGCGAGAGCGGTAAAACCGCCACGTTCCCCTTCCTCAACCGCCTGTTCGGCGGCGGCGCGCCTGCGCCCAATCAGGCATCGCCGTCTAACCGGGAAGGCGGAAAGAAGGATAAGAAAACGGAGAAGAAACACAAGTTTCTGGACAATTACTGCATCAACCTGAGCCAACGCGCCCGGCAGGGAAAGCTGGACGCGGTAATCGGACGGCAAACGGAGATCGAGCGGGTGGTGCAGATCCTGAACCGCCGCCAGAAGAATAATCCCTGTCTCATTGGCGAACCGGGCGTGGGCAAAACGGCGATCGCCGAAGGACTGGCACAGCGCATCGTATCCGGCGACGTGCCGTTCAAGCTGCGCCAGAAGGAGGTCTATCTCCTGGATCTGACGGCGCTGGTGGCGGGCACACAGTTCCGCGGTCAGTTTGAAAGCCGCATGAAGGGGCTCATCGAGGAAATCCGCAAGGACGGCAACGTGATACTGGTGATCGACGAGGTGCACAACATCGTGGGCGCAGGCGACGCCGAGGGCAGCATGAATGCCGCCAATATTCTCAAACCCGCTCTCAGCCGCGGCGAAATCCAGGTGATCGGCGCCACCACTTTTAATGAGTACCGTAAGCATATCGAGAAGGATTCCGCGCTGGAACGCCGTTTTCAGCCGGTTACCGTCAACGAGCCGAATATCGAGGACACTTTGAAGATTCTCAAGGGTATTGCCCATTACTACGAGAGCTTTCACGGTGTCAATATTCCCGAGGGAGTACTGCGGCAGGCGGTGTTGCTCAGTGAGCGGTATATCACGGACCGTTTCCTGCCCGACAAGGCGATCGACCTGATTGACGAGGCATGCTCGGATCTCAATCTTCACGACGCCGATATCAACCGGCGCATGGAACTCAAGAGGGATCTGGAAAATATCGCCTTCGAGCGCGACACACTGGCGTCCGCCGAGCCGGAGGGGACGGAATATACCAACAAGGAGCTGGACGATCGCTACGCCCGCATCGCCGAGCTGCGCAGTCAGGAGATGCGTATGCAGGAGGAACTGGCGGCGTTGGAGGCAAAGGGTACGCCTCAGATCACCATGGAGAATATCGCCCGGGTCATCGAGATGTGGACGAAGATACCCGCCAGCAAAATCAAAGAGGAGGAGTTCAAGCGGTTGCAGGAATTGGAGCAGCGCTTGAAGGCGCATATCGTAGGACAGGACGAGGCGGTAGCGGCAGTGGCCGCCGCGATCCGGCGCAACCGGGTGGGCATCAGCCCCAAGCATAAGCCGGTCAGCTTCATCTTTGTCGGCTCTACCGGCGTGGGGAAGACGGAACTGGTGAAACGTCTGGCGGACGATCTTTTCAACGCGCCGGAATCCCTGATCCGTCTGGATATGTCGGAGTTTATGGAAAAACACTCGGTCAGCCGTATTGTCGGTTCGCCTCCGGGCTATGTGGGCTACGACGAGGCGGGACAGCTTACCGAGAAAATCCGCCGCAAGCCGTACAGCGTGGTGCTCTTTGATGAGATTGAGAAGGCGCACCCGGACGTGCTGAACGTACTGCTGCAAATTCTCGACGACGGGCACATCACCGACGCACACGGGCGCAAGGTGAACTTTGAAAACACCGTCATCGTCATGACCTCCAATGCCGGTTCCGATAAGGGCGCCGGCGCGGTGGGGTTCGGCAAGAGCGGCGACGATCAGGGGAAGGAACGCGTCATGAAGGCGTTGCGTGATTTCCTGCGTCCGGAGTTTATCAACCGCGTGGACGAGATCGTCTATTTCAACCGCCTCAGCGAGGAGAACTTCGCCGGAATTGCCCGGATCATGCTGGAGGAGCTGCGCCAGTCCCTGTCGGATAAGGGCTATCAGTTTTCCTATGACGACGCGGTGGTGTCGTATCTGGTCAAGGAATCCTACTCTGTGACCTATGGGGCGCGGAATCTGCGCCGCACGATCCAGCGCCGTTTGGAGGATCCCATGGCGGGCAAGATCATCGAGAGCTACGAAAGTCCAATTACCCAGATCCGCGCTGCTGTGGAAGACGGAGAGCTTACACTCTATACGTTGTGAGGTGGAGAATATGCTGTTTCGTAAAAAAATAGACCCGCGCTGTGCCTATTGCGCCAAGGGTCGCACCATCAGCGATGAAGAGGTTGCCTGCGTGAAAAAGGGGATCGTGTCGCCGGAGGATCATTGCGGCAGTTTTGCCTATGATCCCCTCCGCCGCGTGCCGCCCCGTCCCCGGAAATTGGAGACCGATCGGCTGACCCGGGAGGACTTTGAACTGTAAGCAGAATGAAGCACGGGATCGGCGCGTTTTCGCGCCGATCCCGTGCTTTCTATGTCTATGTCATTACACTATATTGTATAACTGCCGCAGATCCCGTATCTCATAGTCGATCCGCAGTCTGTCGGGACGCGGCGCGCCTTTGGGATTGTACCAGCAGCAGGGGATAGCATAGTTGTTGGCGCCCTGAATGTCGCTGGACAGGGAATCACCGATCAGCAGACAGTTGTCCCGTCTGATTCCGTCAATGTGTGCAAACACGTAGTCAAAGTAGGCAACGTCCGGTTTGGCGGCGCCGGCATCCTCGGAAATAAACGCGCCCGAGAAGTAGGGCGCCAGCACGCTGCGGCGCAGACGGCTGCGCTGTACGGCGGCAACGGCGTTGGTTACCAGATACAGCCGATGTGTGAAAGAGAGCGTACGGCACAGCTCTTCGGCGTAGGGAAGCGGAAAGGAGCTGTGCGACAGCGCCTGCAGATGTACCGCATTGCAGCGCTCGGGATCTCGCTCTATGTCGAGCTGCGCAAGAAAACGGCGGAACCGTTCGATTACCAAGAAGTCTTTGGTACATTCTCCCCGGTCAAAAGCACGCCATAGGGCGTTGTTGCAGCGCTCATACAGGGCAAAGTGCTCGTCGCTTTCCGAAATATCCATTGCCTGACAGACCGCGTGAAAAGCGCCGCGGTTGGCGCGATCGAAGTCGAACAGCGTATTATCGGCATCAAAAAGTAGATACTGGTAGTGGATCATGGCATCAAATCCTATTCAAATCAGGGTATCATGGGTGTATAAAGCCATAGATAGTGTAGCATATCCCCCTGCTGTTCGCAATACCTTGTAGGTATAAGCTGAACTTCTGGCAGACTTCAAATTTTTATAAAAAACGAGAGAAATAATTATTGACAAAGAGTGTCGAAAGTGTTATTCTATCAAAGCTGTCGCCGAGAAATGGCGCACGGCAGCCCGGAAAATGAGGGCGTGTACCTTGTAAATTAAACAATGAAGGAAAGCACCAGACGAAGCACCGGATAGGTGCGATAGCGAAGTTTCGGGGTTGTCAATTACCCGGGACTTGGCGGAGAATGAAGCTATGGAAAATAGCTCAAGAGAGA
>JAFZRS010000024.1 GCA_017619715.1 Oscillospiraceae bacterium
ATTCTGGAGGACGGCGTGGTTACCGACTCTCAGGGCCGCCACGAGGACTTTAAGAATACGGTCATCGTCATGACCTCCAACGTGGGCGCAAAGAACATTACCGCTGCGCAATCCCACCTGGGCTTTGACGGCGGCGACGGGGACGCCGACGAGACGGCGCGGTTTGCCCGTATCCGTGAGGCGGTACTCTCGGAGCTCAAGCGCACCTTCAAGCCGGAGTTTTTGAACCGTATTGACGAGACAATTGTGTTCCGTCAGCTCACCGAGGAGGATATCGTGAAGATCGCCCGCCGTATGCTGGACGTGACCGCCCGGCGCATGGCGGAGCAGGGAATCACGCTTCAAGCTGAGAACGATGCCGTGGCGGCGCTTGCCAAAGGCGGCTTTGATCCCCAGTACGGCGCCCGTCCTTTGCGCCGCGCGATCCAGAACACGGTGGAGGACGCGGTGGCGGAGCAGATGCTGGAGGGCAAGCTCCAAAGCGGCGACACCGCCCATGTGCGTCTGCAAGACGGCAAGGTGGTCATCGCGAAGTGAGGCACAAGGGGGAACCGGGACGCGAAAAGCGCCCCGTTTTCCTTTGCAAAAAAAACCGGGTATGCTATAATAGACGCAGACCTATTGGAAAGGAGCGATTCCATGAATATCAACTGGAACGATCCCGGCTTTGAAGGCTTTGCCGGGCAGAACCCCTTTGCCGCCCGCAGAGCCAACCGACCCAGGAAGGAACGCAAGGCGATCGGCACGCCCTTGGGCAGGACGCTCATCAATTTACTGGTGACGCTGGTGTTCGGCGCGGTGTACTACTACGTGGCGCTGCCCGCCATCAATCTGAAAACGGGCGATTTCTACGTTTTCGTGTTGCTGCTGTGCGCGGTATACGCCTTTTGCGCCATGTTGACCTCCGGCTTTCAGGGCGAGGGCGTAAAGGGCTATTTTCAATTCGTAAAGAAACAGTGCAAGATCCCCTTTTTCCTGGCGATCGGCATGGTCGTTCTGGCGATCGCGGGCGGCATCGTGGGCTGGCAGATCTTTCGCGCCGGCGCGTACCGGGAGCTGTTGGAGGTGGAGACCGGCGACTTTGCCGCCGAGGTGGAGGAGATCTCCTACGACCAGATCCCCATGCTGGACGCCGCCAGCGCCATGAAGCTGGGCAACCGCAAGCTGGGTGAGCTGGCGGATATGGTCAGCCAGTTCGAGGTGGCGGACGACTATACCCAGATCAACTATAAGGGTCGCCCCGTGCGTGTCACGCCGTTGCGTTACGGCGACTGGATCAAATGGCTCAATAACCGCCGCAGCGGTCTGCCCGCGTATCTGGTGATTGACATGGTGACCCAGAACGTGGAGGTGGTGCGTCTGGAGCAGGGTATCCGCTACACCACGGCGGAGCATTTCGGGCGCAATCTCTACCGCTATCTCCGTTTCCGTTATCCCACTTATCTCTTCGATGAACCGGCATTTGAGATCGATGAGGAGGGCAATCCCTATTGGGTCTGTCCCCGGATCACCCGCGCGATCGGACTCTTCGGCGGTACGGATATCAAGGGTGCGGTGCTGGTAAACGCCGTTACCGGTGCGTGCAATTACTACGATGTGGCGGACGTGCCGGAATGGGTGGATCACGTCTACACCGCCGACCTTATTATCCAGCAGTACGACTATCACGGCACCTACGTCCACGGCTTCTTCAATTCCCTTTTCGGTCAGCGGGACGTGACGGTCACCACCGACGGCTATAATTATATCGCCGTGGGGGACGACGTGTATATGTATACCGGCATCACCTCTGTGGTGAGCGACGAATCCAATATCGGCTTTATCCTGTCCAACCAGCGCACCAAGGAGACACGCTTCTACTCTGTGGCAGGCGCGGAGGAGTTTTCCGCCATGGACAGCGCCGAGGGACAGGTGCAGCAGATGCACTATGACGCCACTTTCCCGCTGCTGCTGAATATTTCCGATCAACCCACCTACTTTATGGCGCTCAAGGACGCGGCGGGTCTGGTGAAGATGTACGCCATGGTGAACGTCAGCCAGTACCAGATCGTTGCCACCGGCGCCACCGTGGCGGATTGCGAGAGCAACTACCGCGGCATGCTGGTCAACAACCGCCTGATCTCTGAAGAGCAGGGGGACGTGATACCCTCTGACCGCACTACCGTCAGCGGCGTGCTGGCGGAGATCCGCAGCGTGGTGGTGGAAGGGAACACCGTATTCTATCTGCGTCTGGAGGGCGGCGGCAACACGGAGTTCTACTACGTCTCCGCCGCTGACGATCCCGCCGCGGTACTGCTGAACGTGGGCGAGAACGTGACGCTCCAATGCGACGCCTTGTCCGATTTCCCCATTCGCGCATACAGTGTACAGCGGGATTAAAGGGGTCCGGTTATCATACGGTTTGACAGGGAGCAGGCACGGTGCAGTGCCTGCTCCCCGTTTTTTTGCACGCGGCGCATGGAAACGGCACGGTTCATATGCAAGTGCAGAATGAATAAAATCACACATTCTCTTTTTCACCGGAATATGATATAATAGCCGCAAAGCGGCTATTATCGTTTATTTAACACGTATATCACAACGGCGCTGCGCGCCTGTGATATAATAACCGCCCGGGGAGTGCCAACCCGGTCGCGTGGCTGATTGCCGCCGGGATCACGGCCGGATATTGCATAAGCCGAAAACAGAAAACAGGAGGAAAAAACCATGCTGCAAATCAACAAAACCGTTGCAAACGGGAAAGCCGTCTTTGCACTGGAGGGACGTCTCGATACCGTAACGGCGCCTGAAATGGAAAGCGCGATGCAAGAGGTGCTTCCGGAACTTACGTCTCTTACGCTGGATTTTGCGGGACTGGAGTATATCTCCTCTGCCGGTCTGCGCGTGTTGCTCGCCGCGCAAAAAGCGATGAACGTAAAAGGCGAGATGCGGGTCAAAAACGTCAGCAAAGCCATTATGGAGATTTTCGAGATCACCGGCTTCTCGGATGTCCTGACGATCGAGTGATTAGGTGCGTGAGAATATGAAGAACAAGAGAATCCCTTTTTTCAAGCGCCTGCAGGAAAAGCTGACGGCGGACGAGATGTTTCACGAGACAGAGGTGCAGGCGAACCGGCTCGGCGCCACTATCCTTTTTAACAGCGGTCTCATTTTGCTTTTGATCATGGCGCTCACTGCCCTGGGGGTGTTTCCCCTTTCGTGGGAGTCTGTGTTTGCCCCGTCCATACAGGCGATCGTTGAAATAGCCATATTGATGGTATTATGCCTGATTGCCAAAAACGACGCCTGGTGGCTCAAGCCGTTGCTGCTGATCGGGCTTGTGTTCGTGTACGCGCGGCTCGACAGCATGCTCACCCATAAGGCGGCGATCCTCATGGTGATTCCCGTAGTGTTCAGCAGCCGTTATTTTTCAAGGCGCCTGACGGTCTTTACGGCGATTCTTTCAACGGCGGCGTTTGCCGGCTCCGCCTACTGGGGCGCGACACACGGGATGATCAACCTGAACATCGTTATACTCCCGGCAGGCAGGCAGATCGTCACGACAGGCGACTTTTTGGGCGAAGCGGTGAAAAAGGCAGGCGCCGAGGACAGTATGCTGATCGCAAACACAATGCTGTTCGATTATCTGCCCCGGTGGCTGATGTTTTCTATTGCGTCCGTTATCAGTTGCAATATCGCCCGGCGCGGCAGGGATATGGTGGTCACACAGCACGAAAAGGACGTCAAGAGTGCGCGTATCGAGTCTGAGCTGCACCTTGCCACCAGTATTCAGGCGGATATGCTGCCGAACATTTTTCCGGCATTTCCCGAACGAAGCGAGTTTGATATCTATGCCACGATGGATCCGGCAAAAGAAGTCGGCGGCGACTTCTACGACTTTTTCCTCATTGACGACGATCATCTTTGCATGGTCATGGCGGACGTATCCGGCAAGGGTGTTCCGGCGGCGCTTTTTATGATGGCGTCCAAGATCATTCTCGCCAATAACGCCATGATGGGCAAAACCCCCGGGCAGATCCTGACGGATACGAACGCGGCGATCTGTTCCAATAACCGGGAGGAGATGTTCGTCACGGTGTGGCTTGGGATTCTTGAGATATCCACGGGAAAGCTGACTGCCGCCAACGCCGGGCATGAATATCCCGCGATCCGGTATGCAAACGGTGCGTTTGAACTGTACAAAGACAAGCACGGCTTTGTGATCGGCGGCATGGACGGGGCAAGGTATCGAGAATATGAGCTGACGCTTACACCGGGGTCCAAGCTGTTTCTTTACACCGACGGCGTTCCGGAGGCCACGGATGCCCGGGAGCAGATGTTTGGCGTTGAGAATATGCTTGCGTCGCTCAATGGCGACGCTTCCGCCGCGCCGGAGGAGATTCTCAAAAACGTACGCGCATCGGTGGACGGTTTTGTCAAGCAGGCAGAGCAGTTTGACGATCTGACGATGCTGTGCCTGGAATACAAGGGGACAGTTGACAACAAGCAGGAGGAACAGTCATGAAAGAAAACAATTACAGCGCCGTAACAGTTCGGCTCTCCGGCAGGATCGATTCAGGAAATGCCGCCCAAACCGAGCAGCTTATGCTCGAACAGCTCAAAGACTCAGATAACGGCAGCGCCGTTATTCTGGACGCGGAAGACCTTGCGTACATCTCCAGCGCCGGACTGCGCGTTGTCCTGCGGCTGAAAAAGTCGTATCCGGATCTCAAGATCATCAACGTCAATCCGGAAGTCTATGAGATTTTGGAGATGACCGGATTCACCGAAATGATGACGGTGGAGAAAGCCTATCGCGTCGTTTCCGTGGAGGGGTGCGAGGTCATCGGCGAGGGCTTTAACGGCAAGGTGTACCGTATCGACAAGGACAACGTCGTAAAAACCTATAAGAACGCCGACGCCCTTGCTGAAATACAGCATGAACGGGAGGTGGCGCGGCTGGCGCTGATCCTCGGCGTTCCTACGGCGATCTCTTACGATGTGGTGCGTGTCGGCGACAGTTACGGTTCAGTTTTCGAGCTGCTCAATGCCCGTTCCTTTTCCAAAATACTGGCAAGCGAACCGGAGCGCTTCGACTGGTGTGTGGCGGAATATATCAAAATGCTCAAAGCCATTCACGCCATTGAGGTGCCGGCGGGCAAGCTTCCGTCCATCAAGCGCAAGACGCTTACCGGTATATCCAGAATGAAGGATACCGTTCCGGACGGACTGGGCGATAAGCTGTTGGCAATGGCGGAGGCGATCCCCGAGAGCGATCACATGATCCACGGTGATTATCACACGAAGAATATTGTGCTGGCAGGCGACGAGGTACTGGTGATCGATATGGACACACTTTCGGTGGGACACCCGATTTTTGATCTCGTGCGCATGTATAACGCCTATGTAGGATATTCTGAATACGATCCGGATATCGTTTTGAGCTTCCAGGGTTACGGCGCCGATATTGCCCGCCGCTTCTGGCATGACAGCCTTGCCGCTTACCTGCATACAAAGGACGAGGAGAAAATCAAGGCAGTCGACGAAAAGGTGCGGTGCCTTTCCTACGGCTGCTTGATCGACTGGAGTATACGTCACACTGATCCCGACAGCGAAAAGGACAAAGCAACGCGCGCGTTGTGGATGACACGGCTGGCGGAGATTCTGAAAAGGACGGATTCCCTCGATTTTGAGATCCCCGATACGCAGAAATCCGACCCGGACGAGCTGGACATCGAAGCCGCCACCGAGAATCTGGAAAAGGTTATGGATTTCGTCAATTCCCACCTGGATACGGTGAATTGCCCGGCGAAAGCGCGCATGCAGCTCGATCTTGCTGTCGAGGAGATCTTCGTGAACATTGCACGTTACGCCTACGCACCGGAAAAAGGGAATGCCACCATCAAAGTTGAAGTGTTAAATGACCCTGTGACGGTCACCATCACCTTCATGGATAGAGGTGTGCCGTATGATCCGCTGAAAAAGGAGAATCCCGACGTAACGCTTTGTGCGGAGGAACGCGAGATCGGCGGTCTGGGAATTTTCATGACCAAGAAAGTGATGGACGACGTGTACTACGAATATAGAGACGGTCAGAATATCCTAACGCTGAAGAAAGTGCTGTAAAAGGAGTGGCGTTGAATGGAAGACGGTCTGCGTAAAGTAGACCTGCATATGCATACCGCTGTTTCCGACGGAACGGATACACCCGAAGAACTGTTGACGAAGGTTAAGGGCGCGGGCATTTCGTTTTTTTCCGTAACGGATCACGATGCGGTGAGGGCAGGGCAGTTGATCCGTCCTCTTTTATCGGAAAAGGATCCGCGATTCATTCCGGGTGTTGAGTTTTCCTGCCGGGACGAAACGGGTAAATGTCACATTCTCGGATACGGTTTCGATCCCGATCATGCGGCGATGCAGGGTCTTATAAAGCACGGACACGATCTGCGTATGCAAAAGGCTGCTGCCCGACTCGATTTTCTCAAATCCGAATTTGGCTTCACCTTTCCGGAAGAGGAAATTGAGTGGCTCCTTACTCTCGATAACCCGGGCAAGCCGCATATCGGCAATCTGATGGTGAAATACGGCTACGCGCAGACCATGAAGGCGGCGATCCGGGACTATATCAACCGTATCCGCTTTGCCGAGCAGCATATCTGCCCGAAAGAGGCGATTGAGGGTATCCTTGCCGGCGGCGGCATTCCGGTACTGGCACACCCCTTTTACGGCAGCGGCGACGAGTTGATTCTCGGCGAGGAGATGGAGGCGCGCCTGCGGCGTCTGATGGGGTTCGGGCTTTGCGGTGTGGAGGCTTTTTACTCCGGCTTTTCATCAAAACTGCGCCGCGATGCGCTGGATCTTGCTGAAAAATACGGTTTGTACGTCACGGCGGGAAGCGATTATCACGGCGCCAACAAGCTGGTAAAACTCGGCGACACCGGACTCGACAGCGTATCGGAATACCCTGAGGGTCTGCGCCGGTTTTTGTCGGTCTTTCTTCCGTGAGACTTGCCGCTTTTTTACAGTGCACATATCGAAGGCTTTTCAAGGAGATGCGAAAAAAGTACGCAAGCTGTTTGTATCATAGCTTGCGTACTCACATGGTACGGGTAGTGGGATTTGAACCCACACGGTTGCCCACTGGAACCTAAATCCAGCGCGTCTGCCAATTCCGCCATACCCGCGTCTGCACGGCTATTCTATCACAGTATCGCACATTCTACAAGTGGCAAAAAACCGCGCATCAGACGATTACGCCTGATGCGCGGTTTCCCTTTGCAAGCTCACAGTGCCGCGCGCAGTTCTTGAATCACCGCGTCGATGCGGTGCGCCACAGCACGGAAATCCGCCTCGGTGTAGCCGCGGGTGGTCATGGCGGCGGTACCGATCCGAACGCCGGAGGTCTGTTGGGGGGAGCGGGTATCGCCGGGCACGCAGTTCTTGTTGAGGGTGATGCCGTGACGATCCAACTCGTCCTGTACTGCCTTGCCGGTGATTCCGGTATCGGTCAGATCCAGCAAGAACAGGTGATTATCCGTCCCGCCGGTGACAACCTTGTAGCCCATATGTAAAAACTCATCGCACATCGCCTTGCAGTTGCGCACTACGGCGTGTATGTATTCGGCGTATTCCGGGCGGCACGCCTCCTCGGCGGCAACCGCCTTGCCGGCGATCACGTGCTCCAGCGGACCGCCCTGCGTACCGGGGAATATGGCGCTGTCCACCTTCTTGGCAAGCTCCGGCTTGCAGAAGATCAGACCGCCGCGGGGGCCGCGCAGCGTCTTGTGGGTGGTGGTGGTGATGATATCCGCCAGACCAAAGGGGGAGGGGTGGTCTCCTGCCGCGACGAGACCGGCGATATGCGCCATATCCACCATAAAGTATGCGCCTACCTCTGCGGCAATCGCCGCAATCCGGTCAAAATGAATCACACGGCTATACGCCGAAGCACCTGCCAGAATGAGCTGGGGACGCAACTGACGCGCCAGCTTTTCCATAGCGTCATAGTCAATAAAACCGTGCTCGTCCACATCGTAAAACGCCATACGGTACAGCTTGCCGCTGAAGTTCACCGGGGAACCATGGGTGAGGTGACCGCCGTTGCTCAAACTCATGGACAAAATGGTATCGCCGGGCTGCAGAATGCTCATATACGCCGCCAGATTGGCGTTGGAGCCGCTGTGGGGCTGCACGTTCACGTGGTAGTCGGTATGGAACGCCTGACGCCACATATCACAGCAGTACTCCTCCAGCTCGTTGACAACCTCACAGCCGCCGTAGTAGCGTCCCTTGTTGCCGCTGGTGCGCGTAGTGGGGTACCCTTCGGAATACTTGTTGGTGAGGCAGGAACCCACCGCCCGCAGTACGTCCTCACTGACAAAGTTCTCACTGGCAATCAGTTCCACGTTGTTCTGCTGGCGCTCTTGTTCCTTGTCGATAATCTCAAACACTCTGGAACGCATATTATCACTCCTCGTCAGATGATTTTTTCTCTTGCTCGTCACGGTGGGGCTGTTCCTGCGGCGGAGTTACCGGCTCGGAGCAGATGTGAACGTGTTTGGCAGGCGATTCGATCACGTCCGGCACGGAGGGGCGGAACGCCTTGGGTTCTTCCCGGGTGGCGCCGTAATTATCCGCCGTCTCCGGGTCGCGTCCTTCGATAATCGCCATCATCTCCTGCCCGGTGATCGTCTCTTTTTTCAGCAGATATGCCGCGATTTTATCCAACAGCTCCCGGTTATCTCGCAAAATCTGCCGCGCCTCTTCGTGGCATTGGCGCAAAATGGCGATGACGGCGCGATCTGCGGCGGCATACGTCTCCTGGGCGCAGGTCATGGAATAGCCGCCGTCCAGATACTGGGTCTGAACCGTACCCAGCGCCATCATATCGAACTCCTCACTCATACCGAAACGCGCCACCAGATTGCGCGCCAATTCCGTGGCGCGTTCGATGTCGTTGGCAGCGCCGGAGGTCATGGTGTTGCACACCACCTCTTCGCTGGATCGACCCGCCAGCAGCGTGCGAATCTCGGCGAGAATGTCCTCTTTGGACATGAGAAACTTCTCCTCCTCCGGCAGATGGAGCGTATATCCCAGTGTGCCTTGGGTATGGGGTACGATGGTGATTTTGGAGACAGGCTGTGCGTTTTTCTGCTTCGCCGCTACCAACGCGTGTCCCACCTCGTGGTAGGCGATGATCCGCTTTTCCTCCTCGGTGATGACGGTGCCCTTCTTTTCCGACCCGGCGATGACTACCTCAAAGGACACCAGCAGATCGTTTTGATTGACGGCACGGCGCCCTTGCCGCACGGCACGCAACGCCGCCTCGTTCACCAGATTGGCAAGATCCGCGCCTACAGCGCCGGCGGTGGCTTGCGCGATCTTCTCCAGATCCACGTCCTCCGCCAGATGGATATTGCGGGTATGCACCTGGAGTGTGGCAAGACGTCCCGCCAGATTGGGCCGATCCACGGTGATGCGCCGGTCAAAGCGTCCGGGACGCAACAGGGCTTTATCCAACACCTCGGGGCGGTTGGTAGCGCCCAATACGATCACGCCCTTACTGGGATCGAAACCGTCCAGCTCCGCCAGAAGCTGGTTCAGGGTCTGCTCCCGTTCGTCGTTGCCGCCGAAACGTCCGCCGTCGCGGGTCTTGCCGATGGTGTCAATCTCGTCAATAAAGATGATGCAAGGGGCAACCTTGGCGGCTTCTTTGAACAGGTCGCGTACCCGGCTGGCACCTACGCCTACAAACATCTCCACAAAATCGGAGCCGGAAATAGAGAAGAACGGCACCCCTGCCTCACCTGCCACAGCCTTGGCAAGCAGTGTCTTTCCCGTACCCGGAGAGCCTACCAGCAAAGCGCCCTTGGGCAGCTTTGCGCCGATGGCGGTATATTTGCCCGGATTGTGGAGAAAGTCGATGATCTCCACCAGACTCTCCTTCGCCTCGTCCTGTCCCGCCACGTCCTTGAAGGTGACGCCGGTGGATTTTTCCATATAGACCTTGGCGTTGGATTTCCCCACGCTGCCAATGCCGCCGATGCCTCCGGCGCTCTTGCTGATAAAGCGCAGCAGCAGCACCATGCCGCCAACCATCAAAATGGTTGGCAGGATATAGGCGATCATAAACTCCAGAATGGGGCTCATGCGCGCCTGATACGGCTCGGTGAACTCCACGTCGTATTCATCTAAAAGCGGCAGCAGCAGATCGTGCGCGTTCAGATCCTCCGTGTAGAGGATCAGCTCACTCTTCTCACTGTTGACGTATTCCTTGCCGTCCTCGTCGGTATAGACGTAATCCGCCACGGGAGAGGCGTAAATGGTGCCGTCTTGGAAAACCACACGCTCCACCTGCCCGTCGCGCACCATGTCCAGCAGTTCGCTGTATTTGATCTCGTGGCTGGTGGACTTGTTGGAGGCATTGCGGGTGTAGGCGCTGATATAGTTGAAAATAACGGTCAGGATAATCGCCCATACCACCAACGACAAAATCCCCCGCATACCGCGACCTGGTTTGCCGTTTTTATTGTCTTTGTTGTTGGAGTCCATGCCTGATCTCCTTCCGTATTATGGAGGGTTGTATCAACCCGTTTTTACGTATGCTCATAAATTATGTGTCAGTATACCATGAAATAAAGAAAGTCACAAGGCACGAAGAGGCAAATTTTCTGTAAATTTTCTGCAATGGAGCAAAATAGCGGTCTTTTTTGATTCTTTCCAGATGAAAGCGTCTATGGTATAATCGAAGAAACAAACTGACACGGCGGAGGAGAGTGAGATATGTTCAAACGTCTGTACCTTGAAATCACCAACGTGTGCAATCTCCGCTGTGATTTTTGTCCCGGCACGAGTAGGCCGAAGGGCTTCATGGCGGCGGAGGATTTCCGGCATCTGGCAGCGAAACTGCGCCCGTACGGAGACTATCTCTATCTTCACGTGATGGGCGAGCCGCTGCTGCACCCGGCGCTGGGGGAGATCCTGGACGCGGCGGACGCGCAGGGCTTTCGCGTATGCCTGACCACCAACGGCACGTTGCTGCCGGAACGCGCCGCCACGCTGCTGTCCGCTCCCGCGCTCCACAAGGTCAGCGTGTCGCTCCACAGCTTTGAGGCCAACGGCGGCGGCGAGATTGCCGGATATCTGGGCGGCGTAATGGATTTTTGCGGCCGCGCGGCGGCGCAGGGAATACTGTGCGCTCTGCGGCTTTGGAACGAAGGCGGAGAAAACCGCTTGAACGGCGCGGTGGAAACGTATCTCAGCCGGCGACTGGGGATAGACGTGCCGTCTCTAACCCGGGACCGGCGCGGCAATCGCACGCTGGGGGAGAACCTCTTTTTAGAGCCGGGTGAGAGGTTCGACTGGCCGGATCCGGCGGCACCGGAGCGAAAGGCAACATTTTGCCACGCGCTTCGTGAGCAGCTGGCGGTGCTGTGGGACGGCACGGTGGTACCCTGCTGTCTGGACGCGGAAGGCCGCATGGCGCTGGGAAATCTCTTTACGCAAGACTTGGACGAAATATTATCCTCCCCCCGCGCGGAGGCGATGCGGCGCGGTTTTGGTGCGCGCAGACCTGGAGAGGAACTGTGCCGCCGCTGCGGCTATGCAGAGCGGTTCAACCGATGAGAAAAAGGACAGGGAAGATGGACAAAGAAGTACAAACGCTGCAAAAACTGACCGCACCGCTGCTTGAGTGGTACGACACCTATCGCCGCGATCTGCCGTGGCGGCAAGAGGTCAGCGCCTACGGCACGTGGATCTCGGAGATCATGCTGCAGCAGACCCGGGTACGCGCGGTGATACCGTATTTTCAGCGTTTTATGGCGGCATTCCCCACGGTGAAGGCACTGGCGGCGGCGGATACGGAGCAGCTTCTCAAGCTGTGGGAGGGACTGGGCTATTACAGCCGCGCCCGCAACCTGCAAAAAGCGGCGCGGATCGTGGCGGAGCGATACGGCGGACGTATGCCGGATACATATGACGAACTTATTGCCTTACCCGGGATCGGCGACTATACCGCCGGTGCGATACTGTCCATCTCCTACGGACAGCGCGTTCCGGCGGTGGACGGCAACGTGCTGCGCATCGCCGCGCGGATTACCGGCAGCCGTATGGACGTGCTGGACGGAGGCAACAGAAAAGTGTTTCGCCGCTGGGTGGAGCAGGCGATGCCCGCAGAGCGCACCGGGGAGTATAATCAGGCGCTGATGGATCTGGGCGCCACGGTGTGCTTGAGCGGCGGAGAGCCGCTGTGTCCGTCCTGTCCCGCCGGGGAGATCTGTCAGGCGCGGCGGCAGGGCTGTCAGCGTCAGCTTCCCGTTCGAAAAAAGAAAAAAGATAAGAGAGTGGAGCATCTGACGGTGTTCGTACTGCTGCGCGGCGGCGCTGTGGCGCTGCGGCAGCGGCCGGAGAGGGGACTGTTGGCACAGCTTTGGGAATATCCCCACGTACCCGGCACGCTGGACGAGACGGCGGCGGCGCGGCAGATGGAGCAGTGGAGTATGACGCCTCATCGCTGGATCAAACAGCTCACAGCACGCCACGAGTTTACCCATATTCGCTGGGAGATGACAGGCTATGTCATCGAGGCGGAGGGATCCGGCGCGCCGGACTGGCTCTGGGCAGACGGGCAGACGCGCCGCCGGTACGCCGTACCGTCGGCGTTTGACAAGTTTACGCGGGAGGTCGAACCTGTCTTGATAGGAGATAAGCATGATCTGTAACTTGTGTCCCCGCCGCTGCGGGGCTTTGCGTACGCAGACGCAGGGTAGCGGTTTTTGCGCCATGCCTGCCATGCCGGTGGTGGCGCGCGCCGCCCTTCACCGGTGGGAAGAGCCGGTACTCTCCGGTATTCGGGGCAGCGGCGCGGTGTTCTTTTCCGGGTGCTCTTTGCGCTGTGTGTACTGCCAGAACGGGGATATCTCGTCCGGCGGGTTTGGAAAAACCGTCAGTGTGGAGCGTCTGCGGTCGATTTTTCGGGAGCTGACGGAGCAGGGCGCCCACAATCTCGATCTGGTAACGCCTACCCACTTTACGCCGTGGATTCTGGAGGCGCTGGAGGGAGGCGTTGAGGTGCCGGTGGTATGGAACTGCGGCGGCTATGAGCGTGTGGAGACGCTCCGGCAGCTCAAGGGACGGGTGGACGTATATCTGCCCGATCTTAAATACGCCGACAGTGCGCTGAGCGAACAGCTATCCGCCGCGCCGGACTACTTTGAAACCGCCGCCGCCGCCATCAAGGAGATGTTTGCCCAGACCGGACCGTATGTGATCGAGGACGGTCTACTGCGCCGGGGGGTGCTGATTCGCCATCTGGTACTGCCGGGACAGTTGGAAAATACACGCCGGTGTATGGACTGGATTGCGCGGACGTTTCGTCCCGGCGAGGTGCTTGTCTCCCTCATGAGCCAGTATACACCCCAAAAGGGCGCGCAGGGTCTGCTGGCGCGACCCGTAGGGGGCGGGGAATACCGCACGGCGGTGGAATATATGCGCAACTGCGGCATCGAGGACGGATTCGTGCAGCAGCGCACCTCCGCCCGGGAGGAATATACGCCGCCTTTTGATCTGACAGGGGTATAAAGAAGACGCCTGAGAGAAACTCAGGCGTCTTCTTTATACTTTACTGCGTGACCCGGAAATCGCCCCGGGCGGTTTTTTCCAGCCGCTCCGCCTCGTCACGCCCCATGGCTTCCAGCAGTTCACCGATGATCCGGTTGGATACCAGAAAGCCCCGGGGCGTCAGCCGCCAGCCATTGTCGGCAGGTTGGGCAAGACCGTGGGCGGTGTAGGTTTGCAGGAGTGATTCCAGAGGGGCAAAGGATTGGCGGTATGTATATTCCATCTGCCGCCGGTTAATGCCCTCCGCCGTGCGCAACGACAGCATGACGTACTCCTGCCGCCGTTCCATGGGCGGGATCTCCGCCGATTCGGAAAGCCGAAGATTTCCTGCGATATAGCTGTCCAGATCCCGTGCATACGCGTACCGGACGCCGCCGAAATCGGAGTGCGCGCCCGGACCGAAACCGGCGTATTCCTCCATGCGCCAGTATTTCAGGTTATGGCGGGAGGCGAAGCCGGGTTTGGCGAAGTTGGAGATCTCATACTGCTCGTAGCCCGATTGCGCCAGACGCTCCACGGCGCAGAGATACATCTCTGCTTGCGCGTCATCATCGGGCAGCGTCAGCGACGCGCGGCGAAAATAGAGGGGCGTACCCGGCTCAATTTTCAATCCGTAGCAGCTGATATGCTCCGGCGCAAGCGCGATGGTGTCCGAGAGCGTCTGCTCCCACTGCACCGCTGTCTGGTCGGGCAGACCGTAAATGAGGTCGATGCTGTAATTGACAAAACCCGCCTGCCGGATTGCCTGCACCGCCTGCTCTACCTGCGCCCGGTTGTGGATACGTCCGACGGAGGCGAGCAATCTGTCGTCCGAGGACTGCACGCCCAGCGATACCCGGTTGAACCCCGCCCGCCGCAGCGCAAGGAGCGCGCGGACGTCGCAGGCGCTGTCGGGATTGGCTTCCAGCGTAATTTCCGCGTCGTTTGAAAGATGGTAGCGGCGCTGCACGGTGCGCAGCAACTTGATGAGCCGCTTGTATCCCAGATAGGAGGGCGTGCCGCCGCCAAAGTACACAGTGTCCACCCGGTGATGCGCCGCCTGCGGGGATACCTCCGAAAGATGGCGCTGCAGGGCGGCGGTGTAAGCGTCCATCTTATCCTCGCTGTGGGACAGGGAGTAGAAGTCGCAGTAATCACATTTGGCGGCGCAAAAGGGAATATGGAGATAGAGCCCCAGTGCAGGCTCGGGTTTGATCGCGGCTTTCATGTATCACACCTCCGCGGCGTTTCTATGTGCCGACAGTATAGCCGTTTTGCACGAATTTGGCAAGAAGGCGCATGTTTTTTTCGCGGCGGGACACACTACGCCAAGAAAGGACGTGATCGGCATGAACATGACGCCGCAGGAGTATCAATCGTATATCAAGAGCAAACAAAGTCCCTCGCCGCTGATAAAGAACATGGCGCTCGCCTTTTTGGTGGGCGGTGCGATCTGCGTGCTGGGACAGCTTCTCACCAACGGCTACGCCGCGCTGGGACTTACCAAGGAGGACGCCGGGACGGCAGCCTCGGTAACGCTGGTGTTCCTCTCGGCGCTTTTCACTGCGCTGGGACTTTATCACCGACTGGCGCGGTTTGCCGGAGCCGGTACGCTGGTACCCATCACCGGATTTGCCAACTCCGTGGTCTCGCCGGCGGTGGACTTTCGCGCCGAGGGCGTTATCACCGGAACGGCGGTCAAGATGTTCTCCATCGCAGGTCCCGTGATCGTATTCGGCACCGCCGCCAGCGTGGCGTACGGACTTATACTGTTGCTGTTGGGCGCATAAATAGACGGGCGGTTCCATCAACCGCCCGTCTATTTATGCGCTTTATATATCCAGCGTTTTCAGCTCCGCCTCGTCTACGCGGCGCAGCTCCTTTTTGTTCATGATGTCGTAGATACACGGTATCACGAACAGTGTCATCAGCGTGGCGTACAGCAACCCGCCGATACACACCAACGCTACCGGTTGCATCAGCGCCGTTCCGGCGTTGTGTGCCAGCGCCATGACAATAAGACCCAGGATCGTGGTCAGCGAGGTCATGAGAATGGGACGCATACGGGTGACGCCTGCCTCAATGATCGCTTCCCGGCGCGCCATGCCGCTTAAACGTTGGCGGTTGATATAGTCCACCAACACGATGCCGTTGTTGACAATAATGCCCACCAGCATCACAAAGCCGATCAGGGAGATCACACTGACTTCGACCCCGGCGATCAGCAACGCCAGGAATCCGCCGGTGAACGCCAACGGAATGGTGAACATAACGATAAACGGCGATTTGAGGGACTGGAACTGGGCGACCATCACAAAATAGACCAACAGCATGCCCAACACCAGCATCTGTACAAGCTGTTCCATCGAGTCCATAATCGCCTCGCGCTCACCGGAGAAGACGGCGCTGACGCCGTCAGGCAGCGGCAAATCCGCCGCCGTGCGCTGCACCGCATCGGCCACGTGGGTCACGTTGTAGCCGTCTGCCACCTCCACAGTGACGCTGACATAGCGGCGCTGTTGCTGGCGCTGGATCGTACCGAGGCTGACCGTCTCCTCCACCGTGGCGACCTCGCCGAGCCGGAAGCTATCCTGGTCGCCGCCGGCGGAGAGGGATAGATCCGGCAGATTCGCGCCGGAGGAGAGAGAGGGCATGCCCATGCCGCTCATACCGGTCAGAGCGCCCATATCCGTCATACTGCCCACGGACGCAATGGCGGACGAGGAGGGCTGAATCTCCAGATCCAACAGCGTCTCCCGCTGTAGACGGCTCCCTTCCGCGCTCTCAATCACCAGATCCATACCTACGCCGTCCAGTGTCATATCCATGCCGGCGGTGGAGTCGGTGAGAGCGGCGGCAATCTGCAGATAGATCTGCGCCACCGTCATGCCCTTTTGCATGGCGGCGGTACGATCTACAATGATGTGAAGCGCCGGGACAGACTCCTCCAAACCGTCGGACACCTGCTCCACACCTTCCACCTGCCCTATGGCATTTGCCACGGTTCGGGCGGCGGATTGCAGATCCTCCATGTCGCTGCCGTAAAGGTTCACGGTGATACCGTTGCCGGTGAGCATGTCGAAGGACATAACGGTGGACGCCTTCACCTGACAGGGCAGGTCTTGGCAAAGAGACGCAAGCCGCCGTCCGGCGTCCATGCCGGAATAGCCCTCCGGCAGCGTTATATAGATAGATACATCGTAATCGCCGCCATCGGAGCTGCGCATCATACGGAGGCGCTGCATTGAGCCGCCGCTGTTGTTGATAACAGCGCCTACGGTTTCCACATGATCCATGGTCATCGCCCGGGCGACTACCTCGTCGGCAAGCTCTCTGGCTTGTGAGAACGTAGTGCCGTCCGGCATAGCGACGGTGACGGATACATTGTTCATGTCGATCTCCGGCATAAAGGAAAAACCGCGGCTGACAGCACCCCAAGCCGAGCCGACCAACAGCAATAGCGCCAGAACGAGAACGACTGCCTTGTGAGACAGCGTCCAGCCCAGCGCGCGGCGGTAGGCAGGATAGATCTTATCCAGCAGACCGTTCCGCACGTCTCGTTCCCGCCGCAGCATACCGCATGCCATGGCGGGAACCAGTGTCAGCGCCACTAAGAGGCTTGCCAGAAGCGAATAAGTCATGGTCAATGCCAGATCGGTAAAAAGCTGTTTGGTAAGCCCCTCTACAAATACGATGGGCAAAAACACACATACGGTGGTCAGCGTGGAGGCGACAATGGCGCCGAGCACCTGCTGTGCGCCGGACACCGCCGATTGTATCACCGTGGCGCCCTTGGCACGCAGGCGGTAGATATTCTCGATCACTACCACGGAGTTATCCACCAGCATACCCACCGACACGGCAAGACCGCTCAAAGAGATCATATTGACGGTGACGCCGGTGAAATACATCAACACCACCGCGAAAATGACGCTGATGGGAATACTCAAAAGGGTGATAAGCGTGGGACGCCAGTCCCGCAGGAACAAAAACAGCACCAGCACAGAAAACAGCGCGCCCCAGAGCAATGAGGAGAGGATCGTTTTCACAATGAGATAGATATAGTCGCCCTGATCCACCAGCGGCTCAAAATGCAGTCCGTCGTATTCCGCCTCCAGCTCCTCAAACCGATCGGCAATGTTGCGCGATACGGCGGCGGTGGCGTAGTTGGACTGCTTGGTGAACATGAGACTGATGCCGTTTTCCCCGTTGATCTTGGCATACACCTCGTCGGAGTTATCCGTAACAACCACGTCCGCCACCGTGTGCAGATAGATGGGTTCGACCCCCTCAATTCCCGGATCGAACAGCAGCAGATCGTCCAACTGGGAGCGGCTGTCAAACGCATCGCCCACGGACACCATATAGCTGATCCCCTCATTATCCTGCACATATCCGGCGGGCATGGAGAAGTTCTGTGCGGTGAGGAGGGCGGAAAGGGTGGAGATGGTCAGCATGCCGCTCAAATCTGTTTGTCCTTCGGTCTGCTGGCGGTACGACTCAATGGCGGACAATCCCTGATCGATCTGTGAGAGCGCCTGCTGGATCTGCACCGTGCCGGAGGTGAGCTGTCCCAGCGCGTCCAGACCGGATACCACCCCGGAGGTCACCTGCCGTGAAAGATCCTCCACGGTTTCATCCTGCCGCAGTGTGTCCATTGCCTCGTTCAGCCGGCGTATGGATTGGCGCAGTTCCTCCATGGCATTTTCCACACTCTCGGCATCGGTACCCAACGCCCGTAGTTGGGCATCAATCGCCTGCGCCTCGGAGGTGAGAGTTTCCTCCTGATCGCGCAGCCGTAGCAGATCCTCTGTCTGGGTAGCGGTGAGACTGTCCGCCACTTCCCATATTGCGATCTGCGATCGCACACGTAAGCGCTCGGCGTTCACCTCCGTCAGCCGGACGGACAGGGATCGGATCTGTTCCAACCGTTTCTCCAGCGCGGTCTTTTGCGCCTGCAGGTTCTGCAAGCCCTCCTGCACGGTTTTCAGCGCGTTTTCCACCGCACCGCCGATGGCATTTTGCTGTGCCCCTTTGAGAGCTTTTTGGGCATTTTCCACCTGCAATCGGGCATTACGAAGCTCCTGCGCCGAAGCGTCCAGTTGGCGGTTTACGGCCTCGGTAAGCGTGACGCGCAGCGCGTCCAGCTTATCCTGATCCAGGATCACGTGCGCCTGCGTGACGACAGAGCCGCTGACGCTTACGCTTGCCACGCCGCTGATCCCCTCCAGCTTAGGGGTCAGCGTGTCGGTGACAAAGGCGCTGAGCGCATGGATATCGTATCCGGTGTAGGACACGGCGGTTACCTCCACCGGCAGAACGGAGGGGTTGATCTTCAGCACGTACGGTGCGCCGACCGTGTCGTCCCATTGGCTTTGCAGCAAGGAGATATTCTGTTGAATATCCACGCCGACCGTATCCATGTTGGTGCCGTCCTCAAATTGCAGCACCACCATGGAGACACTGTTTTGACTGGTGGAGGAGACGGATTCAATATGATCCAGCGTTGCCATCGCCTGTTCCATGGGACGGCTGATTTTCGCCTCCACCGCCTCCGGACTGGCACCGGGATCGGTGGTGATGATAACAGCATAGGGAAAGTCCATGTTGGGCAGCAGATCGGGCGTCATGCGAAGATACGCCACGATCCCCAAAATCACTACCGCCACAGCGGCGACAAACACGGTCAGCGGTTTTTGAACGCTGAATTTCGGCATAAAAAGCTCTCCTTCAAAAAATGTGCGCGCACCTGCAAAAATCCAGAATAATAAAGGAAGTGTACCATGCTTTTCAGGCAAAAGCAAGGGAGCAGGGGAAAAGTTCACGGAAGCGTTACAAAAGGAGAGTTGTCCCGTCAAAGGGCAAAAAACTGTCCGGCGAGGAACGCCGGACAGTTTTTTTCAGTCAATGGAGCGGGTAAAGGTCATGCCGCTTTTTTGCATGTGGACGTCTAACCGCACTCGATCTGCGCGGATATAGCTGCAGGTGTATTCATAAACCCGGCCGTCCTCCGTGCAGGTGCGTCGCTGGTGGTAAAAGGCACAACTGCCCGCCGCCACACCCAGCAGCTTCGCGCGCCGGGAATCGAGAATGACCGCCTCATAGCTCTCCCGGGCGGAAAAGGGCATGATGCCCACGTGGTAGAGAAGGCTGTAAAAGCTGTGCGTCTCCACCATATCCCGGGTCAAATGCGGGTAAATATACTGGGGATAGTAGCTGGTTTCCAGAATCAGCGGCTCTCCGTCCACCTTGCGTATGCGGGTAAAGCGGTAGACCTTGGCGCCTTGTCGCAGCCCCATCATATCGCAGATATCGTGCTGAGGCGTCATCACGGTAAAATCCACCAGCGTGGAGGAGGGTGACTTGCCCATCGAAGAGATCTCCGTGGTGAAGGAATACGGCACGCCGCGGCGCGTGGTGTTGGGATCGGCAACAAAGGTGCCCTTGCCCCGCTTGCGTACCACCAATCCCTCGTTTTCCAGCTCACCGATCGCCTGCCGCACGGTGTTGCGGCTCACGTCCAGCGCCCGGCAAAGCTCTGACTCGGAAGGAAGCAGCTCTCCCACGCGCAAAGCGCCCGAGGCAATGTTGTGCTTGATGATGCCCACCAACTGAGTATAAAGCGGAATGTCGCTGTCCAGCGAGAGCTTGCTGGAAAGAATCCGGTGCTGTGCCACGGTGCAATCACCCTTTCTCACGGGAGTTTTCCTCTATCCGCTTCCGACGGAGAGGAGGAAGAAATAGCGCCGCCAAAAAGGGCGGCGCTATTTTCAGATAAAAGAGGGGTAAACCGATGATTACTTGTGATCCACGGAGAACATGTGCTCAATGAGGCACAGAACCTTGTCGGAATAGCCGATCTCGTTGTCGTACCAGGAAACGACCTTCACAAAAGTATCGGTCAGCGCGATACCGGCCTTGGCGTCGAAGATGGAGGTGCGATCGTCGCCCAGGAAATCGGCGGAGACAACAGCCTCGTCGGTATAACCCAGAATGCCCTTCAGCTCACCCTCGGAGGCGGCCTTCATAGCGGCGCAGATCTCATCGTACTTGGCGGGCTTGGCAAGATTCACGGTCAGGTCGACCACGGACACGTCCAGCGTGGGGACGCGCATGCTCATGCCGGTCAGCTTCCCGTTCAGAGAGGGGATGACCTTGCCCACAGCCTTGGCGGCGCCGGTGGAGCTGGGGATAATGTTGCCGGCAGCGGCGCGGCCGCCGCGCCAGTCCTTCAATGACACGCCGTCCACGGTCTTCTGCGTGGCGGTGGTGGAGTGTACGGTGGTCATCAGACCGTCGGTGATGCCCCAGTTGTCATGCAGCACCTTGGCAATGGGAGCCAGGCAGTTGGTGGTGCAGCTGGCGTTGGAGACAAAGGTCATATCGGAGGTGTAGGTGTTCTGGTTCACACCCATAACGAACATGGGGGTGTCGTCCTTGGAAGGAGCGGACATAACCACATGCTTGGCACCGGCGTCGATGTGACCCTGAGACTTCTCCTTGGTCAGGAACAGACCGGTGGACTCGATCACGTACTCCGCACCGACCTTCGCCCAGGGCAGGTTGGCGGGATCACGCTCGGCAAAGATGGGGATCTCCTTGCCGTTGATGACGATGGCGTTCTCGGTGGACGACACGGTGCCGGCAAACTGGCCGTGCATGGTGTCGAACTTCAGCATATACGCCAGATAGTCCGCCGGGCAAAGATCGTTGATGCCCACAATCTCGATGTTGGGGTGGTTCAGGCTGGCGCGCATTACCATGCGGCCGATACGACCGAAACCGTTGATACCGACTTTGATGCTCATAATTCTTTCTCCCTTTCTATTGGAACGTTTGAAACGTATGGTACGTTTCGTATTATATGCCGTTTGCGTAAAAATGCAAGACCCTTTCCAAAAAAATTCTCTCCCGGAGCGAAAAGACAAATTCCTTGTCTTTTCGTTGCGGTTCTGGTACAATACAGGCAGTTTCCGGCGGGAGATACGGGGCATATTTCCGACTGTTTCCCGCCATGCTACCAAGAGACGAACCAACGGGCGGGAGGTACGCATGAACGATCAAGAGAGCAGAGAGCAGCTGTGCCGCGTTTTAGGCGGCGTGGCGGCGCAGTTGCGCGGCTCCATGGGCAATATCCACAGCGCGCTGCGGCGTTTGGCGCCGGAGGACGGCGATCGCAGCGACGCGGATCAAAAAAGCGCCGCCATTTTGACCCAGAGCTTTTACCGGGTGGTGCGGGTGCTGAACAATCTCTCCGACGCGCCGCTTTTGACGGATACACAGCCGTTTATTAAGCGCAATCTCGATTTGGTATCCTGGCTGAGCGAGCTGTGCGCCCAGGCGGAATCTTTGGCGGAGGCAGAGGGTAAAACGGTGATCTTCCGGTGCCGGGAGACGTACCACGTTACGGCGGTACACCGCCAGTATCTGGAACGCCTGATGTGGAATCTGCTGTCCAACGCCATTAAGTTTACTCCGCAAGGCGGTCGGATCGAGGTGGAGCTTTCGTTCCGGGACGGGCAGGTACTGCTGACGGTGTCGGATAACGGCCGCGGGATCTCTCCGGAGATGATGGAGCTCGCCTATGAGCGGTATATGCACCCGGAGCGGCTGGATCCCCAGGAACACGGACTGGGACTGGGCTTGCCTCTGTGCCGGCGCATTGCCGAGGGACATGGCGGACGGTTTCTGTTGACCTCCCGGGAGGGGGAGGGCACCACGGCGACGGTGTCCCTGCCGGACGATACGTGGAGCGGCAGTACACTGGAAGAGCCGATGAGCTTTTCCTACGGCGGTTTTTCTCCGGCACTGGTGGGCTTGAGCGACGCCTTGTCCTACCGGGCGTTCTCCCGCATGGGATCGGAAGGCTGAGCGCGGCATGATAGATAAAAAGGTTCTGGTCGCCATGTCCGGCGGGGTGGACAGCTCCGCTGCCGCGGTGCTGCTGCAGCGGCAGGGGTATGTGTGCGACGGCGCTATGCTGCGGCTCCTGCCCGGTGAGGGCGGACGCTGTTGCAGTATCGACGACGCGGCGGACGGCCGTGCCGCCGCCTGCCGGCTGGGCATGAGGTTTTACGTATTCAACGAGACGGAGCGGTTCAGGCACGAGGTGATCGAGCCGTTTGTGGACGAGTACCGGACGGGTCGGACACCCAATCCCTGCGTGAGATGCAACCGCTCTTTGAAGTTCGGCGCGCTCTTGGATCGGGCGTTGCTGTTGGGTTATGATTATCTGGCAACCGGACACTACGCCCGGGTGGCTTTTGACGAGGCGGCAGGGCGGTATATATTGCTGCGGGGACGTGACCGGCGGAAGGATCAAAGCTACGTGCTTTATCAGCTCACCCAGCATCAGCTTGCCCATCTGCTGCTGCCGGTGGGGGAATATGAAAAGCCCGCCGTCCGGGAGCTTGTCCGTGAGGCGGGATTGGGCAACGCGGATAAGGCGGACAGTCAGGACATCTGCTTTATACCCGACGGCGACTATGCGGCGTTTTTAGAGCATAGCGGCGTAGAGCTGATCCCGGGAGACTTTGTAGACGAGCAAGGAAACGTGTTGGGTCGCCACCGGGGACTTCCCTGCTATACCGTTGGGCAGGGCAAGGGTTTGGGCATCAGTTTAGGCAAGCACGTCTATGTATTAGGCAAAAACATCGACACCAACACCGTAACACTGGGGGACAACGAGCAGCTCTTTTCCCGGGAGCTGACCGCAGGCGACGTCAACTGGATCGCCGGCTCGCCACCGGCTTCGCCGGTGCGCTGCACCGCCAAGACCCGATACAGTCAAACCGATGCCCCCGCGGTGGCGTATCCGCTGCCCGACGGCGGATTGCGCGTGGTATTTGACGAGCCGCAGCGCGCCGTCACATCCGGGCAGGCGGTGGTGCTGTACGAGGGAGAATCGGTACTGGGCGGCGGCACGATCCTGTAAAGGATATATGATGTATCCCCGCCTCCTGCGGAGGCGGGGAATCTTATGCGATTGCACCTTTTAACCATAGGCTTACCGTTGGCTGATCTGCCATTCGTCCTGAAAAATCAGGTCGTCGATGTCGGGTATATGTCGGTCTTTCATGGACTTCCCTCCTTTTGGGGTATACTGGACAGCATATGCACAAAAGAGGGAAAAGATGCAAAAAACCGGGGGCGGATCAAAAATCCGTCCCCGATCGGTTATTTTTTCAGCGGCAGCGTGACAATAAACCGGGTGGAACGCTCATCGCTTTCACAGCGGATCGTGCCGCGGTGCTGCAAGACGATGGACTGGGCAATGGACAGCCCCAATCCGAACCCCTCCGAGCCGGAACGGGCGCTGTCCGCCCGGTAGAAGCGGTCAAAGAGGTGTGAGCGAACCTCCGGCGGAATGGGCGCACCGCCGTTTTCCACCGTCAGATGCGCGGCAGAACTCTCCTTCGTCAGCAACAGGCGAACGGGATCGCCGACAGGCGCGTACTTAATGGCATTGTCCAGTAAAATGGCGGTGAGCTGACGCAGCCGGTCGGCATCGCCGGTGACAAAAAGGTTTTCTTGAATATTGTAGCACAGCGTCCGGTTTGCTTCAAACGCCACCGGCTCGAAACGCAGCGCCGTATCGGTCACCACATCGCTCCAATCCACCGTCGAGAAGACCAGCTTGTGCTCCCCGTCGTCGGCGCGGGAGAGCGTCAACATGCTCTCCACCAGCTTTTTCATGCGGCGCGACTCACTGCGGATATTCTCCGTATAGACGGTTTGTTCCTCTCCCATGGGAGATTCCGCCAACAGATCCGCCGAGGAGAGAATCACCGTCAGAGGCGTCTTCAGCTCATGGGAGGCGTCAGAGAGAAACCGCTGCTGTTCCCGCCATGCCCGTTCCACCGGACGGGTCACCAGACCCGAGAGCAGATAGCTGGCGCCCAACAGCACGATAAACGCCAATACGCCCGTCAATACGGTGGTTCCCACCATGGAGCGAAGCGTCTCCCGCTCCATGGTGCTGTCGGCGAAGGCAATACGTACATTCAGCGCCGAGGCGGAGCGAAGGTAGCGCAGATTATAGTCCGAAAGCAGTCCGTAATCCTCCTGCCGCTGCAGACAGTCGTTCACGATGGATAGGATCGTCTCCTCATCGTCCACCTGAAGAAATCCGCTGTCTACGATCCGCACGGTGCCGCCGGCAAAGACCTCCACCGTAAAATACGCGCCGGGAGAGGCAGTCTCCTGTCCCGGACGCCACGGCCCGAAAGGATCGCCCTGCAGCGCCTGCTGGAGTTGAGACCGGGTGCGGCTTTCCAGCGCGGTGCGAGAGGAGAGAAACACAGCTACAAGTGCCGTCAGCAGTACGGCGGTCACCACCGCCATGGTGACGCCTACCACCTTCCATCGCATTTTACGAATCATGATGCCACCTCCAGGCAGTAGCCCACCATACGGAGCGTCTTGACGGATACGGCGGAACGCAGATGCGTAAGCTTGCGGCGGAGGAAGGAGATATAGACCTCCACGTTGTTGTCCTCCGCGTCGGAATCGTAGCCCCATACTTTCAACAACAGCTGCTCTTTGGTGACGATCTGGGACTTGTTGCGCATCAACAGCTCCATGATGGCGTATTCCCGGCGGCTCAAACGCACGCTCCGCTCTTGACAGGTGAGCAGGAACGTACCGCCCTCCAGCCGCAGATCTCCGTATGTAACGGCATCGTCCGGCCGCGTTTGCCCGTCTGCACGGCGCAGCAGCAGTCGCACACACGCCAGCAGCTCCTGCGCCTCAAAAGGCTTAGTGAGATAGTAGTCTGCGCCGTTGTCCAGTCCGCGCACCCGGTCGGTCACGTCCGCCCGGGCAGTGAGCATCAGCACGCTCAGGCGGCTGCCGCTCTCCCGGAGGCGGCGCAGCAACGTAAAGCCGTCCAAGCCGGGGAGCATGGCGTCCAGCACCATCAGGTCGTAGATTCCCGATAGGGCGTTATCCAGTCCCGATACGCCGTCGTGGCACACGTCCGCTGTGTAGCCCTGCCGTTTCATCAGCTCCGCCAGTGTCTGCGCCAGACGCACCTCGTCTTCCACAATCAGGATACGCATATTGCCCTCCTTTGCATTTGAGCTTGCTTTGCTTTATTATAGCCTCTTGCGAGGAAGAAGGGAAGAAAAAACTTGTCCGCCGGGGAGGCAGGAAGACTTGCCAACGCCGTTATTCCCGTGATAAGATGTTAGAAAAAGGAGGTGGCGGTATGTCTACGCTGCTGCTATGCAATCTTTCAGCGGAAAAACGCGCCGCCGTATGGGGCGTTGCCGTACAATGCGCTTGTCGGTGTACGGCAGTGAAGCCGGAGCGGTTCGGCGCTACGCTGGCGCAGATTCTGGCGAATGAGCCGGGCGGTACGCCGCCGGAACAGCCGTTTACGGAGGAATTACTGGTGATGTCGGATCTATCGGAGCGGCAGATGCATACGCTGCTGAACCTCTTGCGCCAGCGGCGAATATTCATCTCCTTAAAAGCTATGGTCACGCCTACCAACGCCGCATGGACGGTGCAGGCGCTCTACGGGGAGCTGTGCCGGGAGCGGGAAGCGTTTGCCCGGCAGGATAAAGAGTAACGAAAAGCAGAGGGAATACCCCCTCTGCTCTTTTCAGCTTGTCAAAAAGCCTCGCAGAGTTCGCGCCGCGCACGGCGCGAAGAGTTCAGATCGTAATTTGCCGCGGCGCGTACGTGGCAAATTACACCGCTCAGACTACGAAGTGTGCGAATTGTCCGCCGAAGGCGGACAATGAGTGCGCGTAGTAGACTGCAATCCTTTTGTCAAAAAACGGCGTAGCCGTTTTTTGACAGTCTCCGAAGAGCAGAGGCAATACCCCTCTGCTCTTTTGTCATGATCCTCTTAAAAAACCGCTTTTAACGCCGCCGCGCCGATGATCCCGGCGTCGTTGCCGAGCTGTGCGGCGGCAATGACCGGGATAGCACCCTGCCGTTGACCGAAACAGTGGGTGGCGACGTATTCACGGATGGGTGCGAGAATCCGCTCACCCTGGCGGCAGATGCCCCCGCCCAGCAAAATGAGCTCCGGAGCCAGGGCGTTTACGAGGTTGGTAAGACCCGCCGCCACATACGCACAGTACCGGTCGACGACGGCGCAGGCAGCGCTGTCACCTCTATCGGCCACGTCAAACACGTCTTTGGCTGTGATAGTCTGCGCCCGGAGCCGTGATAGCGCGGAGGAGGGATCCTTCTTCGCGGCGGCAAGTGCCTGCCGGCACAGGGCGGTGGCGGAGGCGTATGCCTCCCAGCAGCCCTGCCGCCCGCAGGTACACGGCTCACCGTCCAGCACCAGCAGAGTGTGTCCCAATTCAGCGCCGGCGGAACGCATACCGGCGTAAATTTTGCCGTCAATGATGATGCCGCCGCCCACGCCGGTACCCAGCGTAATGAGTACCATGTTCCGGTAGCCCGCCGCCGCGCCTGCCAGCGTTTCACCCAACGCCGCGCAGTTGGCATCGTTGCTCAACTGCACGGGAATGCCGAAGCGCTTGCCAAGCAGCCGACACACCGGCACGTCAAACCAGTTCAGATTATAAGCGCGCACCACCACACCTCGCGCGCTGTCGCAGGTACCGGGCGCGCCGATGCCGATGGAATCACAATCTGCTATGGAAAGTCCCGCCTGCTGCAGCGCCGTTTCCGCGGCGCTGCCCATGTCGGCGATCACCTCATCGGCACTGCGGTGCGCCAGCGTGGGTACGCTGCAGCGCGATATGATGCGGTACCGGGTATCCACCACACCCACGGCGATATTGGTGCCGCCCAGATCAATTCCGATGCGATACATAGCCTTCTCCTTGCCGATTATTTCACAGATACTGCGCCACGGACACGGCGCACCCATGACATTGTGAATACCAAATCGCCGTATCCTGCGGCAACGCCAGCTTGCTCAAGCGCAGCAGCGGACCGTGCCCGGTGAGCTTAAACAGCGCCTCCTTGGCGGTCCACAGTTCCCAGAATCGGTGCGTAGAATCGCCCGTGTTCAGATAGCGCAGCTCCTCTTCACTGCAGACACGGCGCATCAAGCGCGGATCAAAGGTACGGATCGCCTCAATGTCCACCCCCACGGGTCGCTCGTCCAGCGCGCAGACGGCGTATGCCCCGGAGTGGCTGATGCTCACGTAAAGACCCGTACCGGGTGCAACGGGCTTTCCGTTCCCGTCCCATTGCAACGGAGCCTCCGCCGCCGTACAGCCAAGACGCGATGCAAGCATCCGCCGCGCCAGTGTCTCACCTGCCATTGTGCGCAGTCGGTCGGCGTCATGCCGCATGGCGTCTGCCCGCCGACGGCGTTCCTCTCCGACCACAGACCAGTCCGGCTCGCCGTCCTTTTGCAAAATGTCGTACCACCGCAGTTCCATGTGCCAGCCTCCGTATCAGCGGTATTTTTTTCAGTATAGCACAATTTTACCTGCACCGCCACCGCTTTTTCCTGCTTACGGTACTTGCAATCTGCGGCAAAAAGAGATACACTGTTGCTCGTGTAAAGAACAGGAGGGACAGTTATGGTTTCTATACAGGAGGTTACGACCAAGGCACAGCTTCGCACCTTTGTGGATTACCCCAATCAACTTTATAAGGACGTGCCGCAGTTCGTTCCCGCCACCTTCGGCGATGACATGGAGGATTGGGATCCCAAGAAGAATCCCGCCTTTGCATACTGCGAGGCGCGCTGTTGGCTGGCGTACCGGGAGGCGGAGGTGGTCGGACGGATCGGCGCCATTTTGAGCCATAAGGCAAATGAAAAGTGGCATACCCGCCGCATGCGCTTTACCCAGGTGGATTTCATCGACGATCCGGAGGTGTCCCGCGCTCTATTTGATACCGTGGAAGCATGGGCAAGAGAGAAAGGCTGTGATGAAGTCCACGGTCCGCTGGGCTTTACCGATCTCGATCGGGAGGGTATGCTGGTGGAGGGCTTCGATCGCCGGAGCTGCTTTTTCACCTACTATAACCACCCCTATTATATCGACCATCTCACCGCATTGGGTTACGGCAAGGACGTGGACTGGATCGAGAACTATATCACCGTGCCAACCGACGAAAAGACGCTCAATCGCTGGCAACGGCTAAGCGATTTCGTGCTGAAACGGTACGATTTGCACCTGTTCAATGCCCGGACGCGGCTGGACTATACGAAGCTGTTTGACCGTTTCTTCAAGCTCTACAACGTGGCATATTCTCCCCTGTACGGCACGGTGGAACTGACGGAGGCGCAGATCAAGCGGTACACGTGGAAATTTGCGCCGCTCCTGAACCCCAAGCTCACCTGCTTTGTTCTGGACAAAGAGGAGAACATTGTGGCGCTGGGCGTAGGCGCGCCGTCTATCGCCGCGGCGCTGCAAAAGAGCCGGGGACGTTACCTGCCCTTCGGCTGGATCGGACTGCTTAAGGCATTTTTCAAAAACGATACCATTGACCTGATGCTCATTGCGGTGGATCCCCAATATCAGGGCAAGGGTGTTAACGCGGCGGTCATCAACAAGGTGCTCCACGGCTGTGTGGAGATGGGTATCACCCACGCCGAGACCGGTCCCATGCTGGAGACCAACGAGAAGGTGCAGGATCAGTGGAAAGGCACCGAGCTCGAGCAGCACAAGCGCAGAAGATGCTTCATCAAGAAGCTGGATCAGTGAAAAACGAAAAACACGTCCGCGCCGAATAAAACCGGCGCGGACGTGTTTTTATATGTTTATATTTATTCCGCGGGACAGTTTACCACACCGGTGAAGGTGGGCAGTCCGTCGTCGTCGG
Source organism: Oscillospiraceae bacterium (assembly GCA_017619715.1). GTDB lineage: Bacteria > Bacillota > Clostridia > Oscillospirales > Oscillospiraceae > Vescimonas. The sequence continues at coordinate 29,350 of JAFZRS010000024.1, forward strand.
TGATGGCGAAGAAGAAGGGGCGATCCACCGTAAAGTCGTATTCCTCGCCCGTGGGCAGCGCAGTCCTGGCTACCGCCAGAACGGTAAAGGCGGCGGCGGTTACGCCTTTTTCATCAATGGCGACCCGGGCGGCGTGCTGCGCCTGAGAGAGGAACAGGCGATCCGCCTGACGGGTCAGAGGCGAAAAGTCGGACAGATCCTCGTCCAGCACGTCTGTAACGCCCAGCGCCCGGAGTCCGTCTATCAGATCCGTATCGGAGCTGACGTCAAACTTGGGCAGGGACAGGCGCACGAGATAGACCCCTTGCTCCTGCCAACTCTCCCGATCCGCCAGAAGAAACTCCATGGCGGCGCCGCTTTGTACCAACTCCTCCGGCGCTGCGCCCTCGTCCGGCAGGACAATCCACATGGCGGCGCCGCCGTTTGCCAGAGGCAGCGACAGAGCGGTGAAACCGTTTCCGCCGTAGACGGTGGATTGGAAGTTTTCACGGCGCAGATAGTCGCAGGTAACGTCGCCGCCTGCTGCGTGGAAGACGTCGGGCGCCGTGGCGTGTTCACTGAAATCATCCATCCACCCGGCGCGGAAATAGATGGTGGTGGCAAGGGCGATCACTGTCTTCGGATCGAGACGGATCCCGGAAGCCTGCTGTTCCAGAAGTCCCCCGGTCTGCTCGTTGAGCCAGCTCTGCATCGCCGCGTCCAGTTCCTCCGAACCCATGACGCCCCGGTAGGAGGAGGCGTAGTAATTCTTTGCCAGCGTGTCCAGCGTCTCGGGGATAAAGGCAAGATCGTCCCGCAGCCAAAGGGAGGCGGCGAGTACGCTGGTCACCATTCCGTCATCACGGTGATGGGCGAGCCAGAGTGCGTGGGCGCGTTGGCGCGCCGCCTCTATATCCGGCGCACCCAGCAGATCGAGAATCTGTGCACGGCTTTCTCCGTCGGTGATTTCGGCGAGCATGCTCAGCGCCAGATACACGTTCAGCGGGGAATAGACGCGGTTATCCTCCTTCTCACCGGCGAGAAACGTGGGGACAGTGCGGCGCAAAAAGTTGTCCAGCGCGCCGCGATAGACGTTTTGATTTGCCTGCCGGACCTCCGTCTCATTCCACCACGCTTCCATGGCGGCGGAGGCGGCGTCGGAATCCTTCGACCAATCCTCGTCCGTAGGGTGCGGAGCGGTTTCAGGATAGATTGCCTGGGAGATGGCATAGGAGGCAGGATTTAGAGGAGAAGCCGGATTGCCCGCCGGTTTTTTGCTTCCGCCGGGCAGTAGGAGTATCAGCGCCCCTGCCGCCGCGCACAGACACACCGCGATAGCCGTCCATTTTACCCACGGTGCGGCGGCTCGGCTGTTCCTGTCAGAGTTGTTGCGTTTCATGATAGCCCTCCTTTTGTTGCGGTTGAAAGGAACGATTTACAATTTGGTTGGATTCTGTTATCATGATAGCAGAAAAAAACGGGGGAGTAAAGGAACATTGCGCCGTTATGAAACAGAACTATAAGCTCATCATTGCCTATGACGGTACTCGTTTTTACGGCTGGGAGCGCCAGCCGGGTCGGGATACGATACAGGGGAAGCTGGAGAGCGTACTGACACAGCTCACCGGCGCACCGGTAGAGGTGATCGGCGCGGGACGCACCGACGCAGGCGTCCACGCCCGCGCCATGACGGCTTCCGCCGTGTTGGATACCGACAAATCACCCGAGGCGATCCGGGACTATCTCAACCGCTATCTGCCCGATGCCATCGCCGTGCGGGAGGTGAAACCATGCGCCGACGGATTCCACGCCCGGTACAAAGCACGTGGCAAGACGTATCGCTATACTTGCTTTGACGGCGCGGTCAAGCCGGTATTCGACCGTCGGTACGTGACCGTGCTGGACTATTGTCCCGACGAGGAGCGTATGCGCCGCGCCGCCGCCTATCTCACGGGTGAGCACGATTTTGCCGCCTTCTGCGGGAATCCCCGCATGAAAAAATCCGCCGTGCGCACCGTGGACAGTATCACCGTGGAGCGGCGGCGGGACCGGGTGATCTTCACCTTCCACGGCAACGGCTTTTTGCAAAACATGGTGCGCATCATGGTGGGTACGCTGCTGGAGGTGGGGCGGGGTCTTCGTGAGCCGGAGGACGTGCAGACAATCCTCGAAAGCCGCGACCGCCGCGCCGCAGGGTCTACCGCGCCGCCGGAGGGACTGTGTCTTATGAAGGTGGACTACTGAACGATTGACAGCTAAAAAACAGCTCCCGGTTTTCCGGGAGCTGTTTTCACATATTCCTGATGTCTTTGAGCAGATCGTCCAGCGACATGGCGTCTACCGGGTCGTTGCCCTCCGTCGGTTCCCCGTCGGCGGGTGAGGACGCCTCGTCTGTCGGATCGGCAGGCGAAGAAGGTTCGGTATTCTCCGCCGGAGCAGGCTCGGGCGGCGCCGTCTCATCGGCAGGTTCTGTTTCATTGCCGGAGAGATCTTCGCCGCCGTCGGGCGCACCGTCCGCTTCCTGCAGACGGCGCAGTGCCTTTCTCCGTCCGACTGCTTTGCCCACCAGTGTACCCAAGAAATAAAAGAGCAGTATGACAAGCCCCAACGCGGCGGCTGCCAAACTCCACAGGGGAAGTTCACCCGTGTAGTCGCTGAGGAAGGGAACCACCACACCTGTTTGCGCCAACGCCCAAGACTGTTCCAACAAGGTGGGTTCCGGCTCGGGTTCCGGTTCGGGTTCCGGCTCCGCATCAGGGGCAATGATCTCCGGCAGTACCCCTTCATATAGGGGCATACGGTAAATGTGAACGGTATAGGTCTGAACGGTCACGGCGTCCTCGGCGGTACAGGTGACAGGCAGCTCGTTATCACCCTCCTCCAGTGCGGCGGAAGCATCGGTGACGGATCGCGCCTTGCCGTCCTGCGCCACGCCGGACAAGGAGAAGTCCTCTATTTCATAAGGCAGGTAGATCACATACTCCGTCACGTCCGGATCAAAGGCGGGACTGAGCGTTCCGCTGCTGGGTGTCAGCGATTGCAGCAGCGCGTTGGTACTGGGCTTGTAGTCGGGATCCTGTTGGCGCGTGGCGGTGATATAGTAGCTCTTTTTTGCGCCGTTTTGCGCCGTAACGGTGACGGTAACGGTATTGGAACCCACCACCAGACTGTTGCCGGAAACGGTGACGGAGGAAGTACTGTCCGCCTTGGTGTAGTTGAGATTCAAAGCGGTCACCGAATAGGGAACGGTGACGGAATAATAGGCCGTACCGGCGCTGAACGCGGGGCTGAGCGAGGAGTTGGAACAGCTCAAGGAAGAGAGATTGTTGTTGGCGCTCAGCGGCGCGGCGACGGTGGCGCGCCAGGAGGTGGAGCCCAGTGAAACGGTCTGGGTCTCATCAGAGGCGGTAACACCTGTCACGTCGGCGGAAACAGTACTGCCGGCGGCGGCGTTGGAGTTGACCTTGAAGGTGGCGGTGAAAATGGCGGCGCTGCTGCTGACGGGGTTGGTCATAGTGGAGTCATAGGCGGTAAAATTGTTGCCGTTGACAGCTACCTGCCAACCGCTGCGCGCCGAGGTTACACCGGAAAGACTCATACCCTGTATACCGGAAAAAGCGCCGTTGATCGCCACCAGATTACTGCCGCTGACAGAGAGGGTCAGCGTCACGGTGCTGCCGGGACGCAGTCCCCCCGTGCCGCCGCTCAAGCTCACGCCTGCGGCATATGCCTGAGCAGGCAGCAACAAAACAATCACCAGAATACACGCCGCTACAAGGCGGGAAAGCAGCTTTTTCATAGACACCTCCTGCATAAATCAGTTAGGTTGGATCGTGCGGCGCTTGAGTGTCACCGCCAGACTCTGGGCAAAATCGGTCACGTCGATCACGCCGTCCCCGTTGATGTCGGCTGCCTGCGCCGCCGCGCCGCTGAGAACGGTGCGTCCCAACAGATGCGCGTTGATCTGCATCATATCGGTGACGTCTGTAGCGCCGTCGCCATTGGTGTCGCCGGTGAGTACGATGGTGACCGTCTGTACGGTGGCGCCGCCGGCGGACAGTACGGCGGTCATGCCTGTACCCACTTTTCCGCTCACGGCATTGCCGTTTTTATCCCGCAAGGTGACGTACGAGGCGGGTGAAAGCGCACTCAAAAGAGTCTGGGCGGACGTGCCGGCGGGAATGGAGCGCAGATAGCCGCCGGAGAGCTTATAGCCGCCACTGACCGAAATCTCCGTGGAAATAACCGCGTGTTCGTCGTATTGTGCAGTAAAGGTTAGGTTAGCTGTACCCATGGTCATGCCGGAGGTATAACCGCTCCAACCGCGGAAAGTGTAATAGGTAGTGGAGCTGGCGGCGCGACCGGGGGTGTTGGGTGCGGGAATGGTTTGTCCCTTCACCAGCGTGCCGGAGGCGAGTACCGTCTTGCCGTCATAGTCATAGAACGTGTAGGTGTACTGCTGTTCCCAATGGGCGGTCAGCTTGGTGTTTCTGGCGTAGGCGGCGCTGCCGTTTGATACCTGCACACCGTTTTCATCAAACCACCCGGCAAAAGCGTAACCGGATCGGGTAGGGGTGGGCAGTCCGGCAAGTCCCACGCCCGGCACCGCGTTAAGCGAGGTAGGAGAGCAGCTTCCGCCGTTGGGATCAAAGGTGTAGGTGACAGTGGCGACCTTACTGGCAACGCGGAACTCCGAGCGCTGCTCATAGTGGTCGCCGGAGGTATCGTCCGCTGTGATCAGAAGCGTATAGCTTCCGGGTTTGAGCTTGCTGAACGCCATTTGAGAGTCCATTTTGGCGAGATTGTAACTGGTGGTATTCGGCGTGGCGGTTGCCTCATAAAGTGTGGTTCCCGAGGCGTTGAGGATTGCCGCACGCACGGCGCTGATGGCGTTGGTGCTGCGCAGCGTACCCTTGAAGGGAAAACTGGAAGATCCCTCCACCAGTCCGTTGGCGGCGGTGGGATAGACGGCGCCGATCAATGTCCAGCCGGCGTTGCCCGGGGCAAACTGCCACTGCACCATGGTCTCACCGGTGGTCAGCTTTCCGCCGGCGGAGAGAGAGGAGGCGGTGAGATACCGCCCCGTGGCACGGTTTTTCAAAGCAAAGCCGCTGTTATACCTGCAAAACTGCCAAAGCTGACTGTTATCCGCCGAGGGAGCGGTCATGGCAACAGACCCGTCCGATTTTCCGCTCAGGCGCGTCTTACCGTCCTCGCTGTCGAGGGTATAATAGCCGCTGGCAAAGTAGGTCAGACGGAACTGATGCCGGGTATCGCTCAATTTCAAATCGGAGTCGATGCGCAAATTCTCATTGGCAGGTGCGGCGATGCTGTACAGCCCCTCGCCCAGCGGCGCGTCGCCGTAACCGTACTGCACCAGCATGGTCTGGGCGTCGGCAGGTTCATTGAGCATCAAGCGCATATAGACGCCCAACTGCACGTCGCCCGAACAGCCCCGGAAGCAATATAGCGTCTTGCCGCTCACGCCGTATTTCTCCGCCGTGGCGCCGGACATGAGGGGATATTTTCCGCTGCTGTCCAGCCGCGCGTTGTAGGTGTAGATGGCGCGGATCAGCTCGCTCTCCGGCTGGTTTGCAAACCCGCCCGGCAGGTTTTTGAACGCATCAGCGACCAATCCGGCGCCATCGGAGGCGCCGTGCTGAATCGCACGTGACATGAGCACGCTGCGCAGGGCGATGCTGTAATTGTTCACGTCAAAGGCAGGGAGTTTTTCGTGCAGCTTGTTAATAAGCGGCAGATAAAAACGCTCCCGGGCATAATCGTGCTGTGCCTGGGTAAATGCCTCGCGGTTTTCGGCGGCACACTGCTTCCACGCATTGTCGAAGAGCGGACCGCAGCCGGGCGTACCGGTGTTGTAGGCCAGGTCGAGGGTATCGCCGAAGGATTGGTAGACGGCGTTGTCCGATGCTTGCAGCCACTTAAAAAACGCCTGCGGCACACCGGAAACACTGGAAAACATGTACAGACCGTAGGAGGCGCCGCCCGGATCTCCGGCGACCCGCCCCACGGATTCGGGGTTGCCCTGGGATTCGTATTTGATACTCAGGCTGCCCAGCAGCGACGGCTCCAGGTCGTCCGCCGCCGTGGCGGAGGCGGAACGGATCAGTCCGGCAGGCAGCAGCGTCAGTACCATGACGAGGCACAAAAGCACAGATAGCGATCTGCGCCGCGTGTATTCCATCGTTTCCGCCACCTCCGTTCTCCGCTTAATTTACATAATGTTAGACAGAAACAGTATATAGCACATATGCAAAAGATGTCAACCGGAAAAAGGGGAAAACTGTAAAGCTGCCGCGGAATTTGTCATTCCCCGTATGCAAAGGCGGAAAACGGCGCAAAAAGCGACGGGGCAAATACGACCCGCCGGGAGCGATAGCGTTATGTAAACGAAAACTCCCCGGCAAGCGCCGGGGAGTTCGAACGAGATACCGGGTGGAGGATTATTTGACTTTTTGAGCGAAGCTGTTGTCCACCAGTACCTCGAAGGGGACGCGTTCCGATTCCTGTAACTGTCCCGCGCCGGTCATGATCGTCTCTAAACGCTCCCATGCTGACGATTCCATCACAGGCGTGGCGTTCCAGGCATCAATGGAGCGCAACCGCCCCACTACCTCGGCAACCACTTTGGTATCCGTATCGGGGAACTGAGGCGCAATCGCCTCCGCCACCTCCTGATCGCTGTGGGAAGCCACCCATTTTTGCGCCCGGGCAATGGCGTTGGTAAACTTCTGCACCACGTCGGCGTGATCGGAGAGGTAGCTTTGGGTGGCGAAATAGGTCGTGTACGGCACGTCGCCGCTTTCAGCGCCCAGCGAGCAGAGAATATAGCCCTGTCCCTCCAGCACCACCTGGGTGGCGCTGGGCTCAAACAGAGCCACATAGTCGCCGTTGCCGCCGGTGAAGGCACCTGCCATCATGTTGAACTGTATGGAGGTGTCCACCGTCACGTCCACATTCGGCTCGAGACCGTTTTTGCGCAGCACGTATTCCAGTGTCATCTCCGGCATGCCGCCCAGCCGTCCGCCGATAACGGTAGTACCGCGCAGGGCGTCCCAGGAGAAGGCGTCATCGGTGCGTCCCACCAGGAACGAGCCGTCGCGCTTGGTCAGTTGGGCGAAGATGCGCGGATAGTCCGCCTTGCCCTGATTGTAGACGTAGATGCAGCTCTCGCCGCCTGCCAGACCGATATCGCTCTGCCCGGACACCACGGCGGTCATCACCTTGTCGGCGCCGCCGCCGTTGGTCAGCTCTATGGATAGACCCTCTTCGGCGAAGAATCCCTGTTCTATCGCCACGTACTGCGGCGCGTAGAACACCGAGTGCGTTACCTCGTTCAAGCGCACCGTCACGGTGTCGCCGCCGCGGTCACCGCAGCCGGCGAGCACAGCGACTGCGGTCAGAACCGCCGCCAACAGCAAGCAAAACTTTTTTTTCATTGCATTACCCCCAAAAGACGATTGAAATATTTTTCCACCCACAGCACCAGCCGGTACATGACCACCGCCGCCACCGCCAGGATCAACACGCTTGCCATGACAAGATCCATGTTGAACACCTGTGAGCCGTAGACGATCAAATACCCTAAACCGGCGCGTGAGACAAGAAACTCGCCCATGATCACGCCTACCCACGATAGACCTACGTTTACCTTCAGTGTGTTGAGCAGCGTGGCGTAGTTGGCGGGAAACACCAGAAGACGCAGAATCTGGGCGCGGCTTGCCCCCAGCGTGCGCATCAGGCGTATCTTCTCGCCGTCCGTATCGCGGAATCCCTGATACATGTTCAGAATCGTCACGATCAGGGAGATTGCCAGCGTCATGGCCACAATAGACCCCGTACCCGCGCCCATCCACACGATGAAAATGGGACCGAGTGCCGTTTTGGGCAGCGCGTTGAGCACCACCAGATAGGGGTCAAGGATTCGCGAGAGCGTATCCGACCACCACATGCAAACCGCCACCACCGTACCCAGCGCTGTACCGGCGGTAAAGCCGATCACCGTCTCCAAAAGGGAGGTGCGCACGTGCAGCCAAAGCTGTCCGTCCTGCGCCAGACGGTATACGGTGGCGGCCACGCGGCTGGGACTGCTGATGAGGAATCCGTCGCTCCACCCCAGACGGGTGGATAATTCCCACGCTCCGAATAACAGCGCCAACAGCGCAATCTGCCAGATGCGTACGGTGCGTTTTTGCCGGCGGCGTCGGGCAAGATATGCAAGACGCCGGGGGGAAGGAGACGTGTCAGTCATAAAGATCCAACTCCTTCCAGATTAGATTAAAAAAGCCGGAAAAGGCGGGGCAATCCCTGCGCTCCATCGGCGGGAGTTCTTTCAGCTCGCCCATATCAAACGTCGCTTTGACCACCGCCGGGCGCCGGCTCAGAACGATCACCCGGTCAGACATGCTGATTGCCTCAGATATGTCGTGGGTCACCAGCAGCGCTGTTTTATGCTGTTCCCGGATAATACGGTAGATGTCGGAAGAAACGTGCAGCCGCGTCTGGTAATCCAGGGCGGAAAACGGCTCATCCAGCAGCAGAATGCGCGGCTCCGTCGCCAACGTCCGGATCAGCGCGCACCGCTGTCGCATGCCGCCGGAGAGCTGACCGGGACGCTTTTGGGCGAAATCCGCTAAATCATAGCGCAATAGCAGATCACGTACATAGCTCTGCCGCTCCGGGGTGTTTTCGCCCCGGACGGTAAGTCCCAACGTCACGTTGTCCCAGATGCTCCGCCAGGGAAACAGTTGATCGCGCTGCGGCATGAAGCCGATCCGGGAAGAAGGCGCGGTAACCGCCCGGCCGTCTACCTGCACACTGCCGCCCGATAAACGCTCCAGTCCGGCAATAGCACCCAGCAGTGTGGATTTGCCGCAGCCGGAAGGACCGACAATGCTGCAAAACTCCCCCTCCTTCATACCGAAAGATACGTCCCGCAGCGCCTCCACCTCGCCGTCGGGCGACTGGTACGTCATGGCGGCGTTTCGGAGCTCAATGATCATATCTCGTATGACCTCCTTGCGTAAAATGAGCGGAGAAACTCTCTCCGGGGTCATCATATGCCGCTGCAGACGTTGCGGGTGCGTGTCTATCCCGTAAGAGCGTGAAATGCATGAATTTTTTTGAGAAAATATCCGATATTTGTCAGTGGAAAAGAGCGGAATCATGGCGTATCATGACACGGTAGAGACAGATAAAAAACATATTCCATACTTGACAGAAACGGCAGAGCAATGGTATGATGTAGCAGAATAACTGGGAGCATATGTTTTTCAATATCTATTCCGTTTTAGGCGATGCCGCCCTGCGAAAAAAAACGGGTGACATACGGCTCACCGGAGAGGAAAAGGAAAGCGAGGCAGCGAAGAGAGATGAAAGACAAGCAGACGGAAACAAGCGCGTATGAGATCGACCTTTTGCGCATCGTAAAAGTGTTGTGGTCGAAGGCGTGGATCATAGCCGTGTCGTGCATCTTGCTGGGGGCGGTCGGCTTTGGATATGCCAGATGGCACGTTACGCCGATGTATGAGTCCAGCGCGCTGATGTATGTGAACAACAGCTCGATCTCGCTGGGGGGAGCCAGTGTGACAATCAGC
>JAFZRS010000025.1 GCA_017619715.1 Oscillospiraceae bacterium
GATGGGATTGTTGTTGGGCTTTGTCGTCAGTGCGCTGGTGATTGTGGCGGCGGATATGCTGGACAGCGTGGTACGCAGCGAGGAATATCTGATGCAGATGTACGAGCTGCCGATTCTGGGACTGGTACCGGATCTGCGCTCGCCGGAGAGCGGAAGCGACTACGGAACGAATGCGGATAGGAGGCAGAAAACATGAGCGAACAGGGTAAGAGAAAAGAAACCGGATTCGCCGGGACGCCCACCTTACGGGAACAGCGGATGATGCTGTGTGAAAATTTGGGATTTGCGGCGGCGGAATCGTATAAACAGCTGCGGGCGAATTTGATGTTCGTACTGCCGGACGAGAAGAAATGCCGGATCATCGGCGTGACCAGCGCGGTGCGCGGCGAGGGTAAATCCACCACGTCCATCAACCTCGCGTACACGTTGGCGGAAACGGGGAAGAAGGTACTGCTGATCGATGCGGATATGCGTATTCCCAGCGTAGCCAAGAAGCTGGCGCTGCAGTCAAAGCCGGGCATGTCCAACCTGCTGGCTGGACTGTGTACGGTGGAGGAGGCGACGCAGAAGGCGCCGCTTCTGGACAACTGGTATATTATGCCCGCCGGCGAGATTCCGCCGAACCCGTCGGAGCTGTTGGGTTCAGAGCAAATGCAGGAATTGCTGCAAAACCTGTCGGAAGAGTACGACTTTATTGTGGTGGATCTGCCGCCGGTGAACATCGTGTCGGACGCGATGGAGGTATCCCGGTGGATCAGCGGTCTTTTGATAGTGGTGCGCGCGGACTATACGGATAAGCGGGCATTGGCAGAGTGCATGCGGCATATGAAGGTGCTGGGGCAGAAGGTGTTGGGTTTTGTCCTGACGAATATGACGGATCTGCCCAAGCGGTATAAGTATTACGGCGGCCGCCGCTATCGGTACGGTTACAAATACCGCTACGGCTATGGCTACGGTTACGGCTACGGTTACGGTTACGCTTCGTCCAAAGCGCGTGGCAAGAAGCCACAGCAGACGGCGTCTCGTGTTGCGGGAGGAAACGAGCGGAAGGCAACGCCCGAGGATTGACGCCATGGTGGATTTTCACACCCACATTTTGCCGAAAATGGACGACGGAAGCGACAGCGCGGAAGAGAGCGCCGCGATGCTGAAGCAACTGGCCGCGCAAGGCGTGGATACCGTAGCGCTGACGTCCCATTTCTACGCCCGGGACGAAGCGCCCGACTCCTTTCTGGAACGGAGGGAGAAGGCGCTGGAGCGGCTGCAGCCGGTGCTGACGGAAGACGGCATGCCTCGGGTCCTGTCGGGCGCGGAGGTGTACTATTTCCGCGGATTCAGCCGGATCGGGCAACTGCCGGACCTTCGTATGGAGGGCAGCCGCATCCTGCTGTTGGAAATGCCTTTTTGCACGTGGGGTGAGAAGGAGCTTGGTGAGATCATAGATTTGTGCGGCGATCCATCCTTCGTGGTTTTGCTGGCCCACGTGGAGCGGTATTGGAAATATCAAAAGGCGTCTGTATGGGATCGGTTGTTGTCCGCCGGCGTCATGACACAGTCGAATGCGGAATGTTTCCTGTATCCGCGCACGCGCCGTAAAGCGGCGCGATTGGTGCAAAACGGATATATTCATGTGCTGGGTACCGATTGTCATAATATGGGAGCGCGTCAGCCCAGAATGGGCGAAGCGGTGGCGGTGCTGGAGCGGCAGCTCGGTTCGGAGACGACCCGGCGGTTTACGGCGCGGGGCGAGGAATACTTGGAGGAGTGGAGAGTGTGAAAAAGCGCGCCTATTTGATTGCCGGCATCGTGTGCGCGCTGCTGTGTGTCGTGTTTCTGATTAAAGCGCTGCCCGGTCGGCGTGCGCCGGTGGAGATTATTGAGCCGCCGGTGACCGATCCGGCGGATCACGACCCGATTCCGGTGGAGCCGGATCCTCTGCCGTATGAAAGCCCGGTGGATTTTGCCGCCTGGCAGGAAAAAAATCCCGACGTTTATGCGTGGCTGTCCATTCCGGGTACGCAGATTAGCTACCCTGTGGTGCAGCACCCTTCATTAGATGAGTATTACCTCAATCACGACGCAACGGGTGCATGGGCAGCGGCAGGCGCGCTTTTTACCCAAGCCACCTTTAATTCGCTGACATTTGAGGATCCCGTCACGGTGATATACGGTCACCGGCAGAACGACGGGACCATGTTCGGAGACTTGCAGCCGCTCTATTTGGGCGATGCGGACTTTTCGCAGATCAACGAGATTGTCATTTATCTGCCGGAAGGGGAACAGCACTATCAGATTTTCGCGGCGGTTCCCCACAGCAACGAGCATATATTATATATGTATGATTTCTCCCAAAAAGAGAGCTATCAGAAGTTTTTAGACGGGGTCTACGCCACCGCCGACAGCGCGGCTAATTTTGATATGTCGGCTGCGGCGGACGTGACCGACCGACTGGTCATTTTATCCACCTGTCTGAAAACCAACCGCACAAACCGCTTCCTGGTGATCGGGAAACTGGTGGAAGCATTGCCCTGAACGGGCAGGGGACAAACGTATATTACCGGCTGAGCGCCGCTAATATAAATCTATAGAAAGGATGATGTAGCATGAAGAAAATTCTGGCAATTCTTGTGGCGGCTATCATGATCGCCTGCCTGAGCGTTACGGCTTTCGCAGTGACGGATGCAGAAGTGGATAAGGCGAACATTCCCAGCGCCCAGATCGGTCCGGGGAAAACGGTTGCTCCCGGCTCCGATGTTACCGCTGCTAAGTGGCATGACGACTCAACAGATGCAGGCAGGACTGTGAAGGCATCGCTGAAAACCGCTATCGAGAACACCAATGCGGCTGACGGCGTGAACGCCTCGGTGCTGTATCTGCTGGATGTGTCCACCACGGACGGCAGCACGACCGCCAAGTTGAAGTTCAGCATGCCCGCCGGCAAAAAGCTGGCGTATGTTTTGAGCTACAACGTTACTGCCGGCGCCTGGGAAAAGGTCGAAGCCAGCTATGCCGACGGCACGCTGACGATCACCTCCCCCAACGGTTGGTCTCATGTGGCGATCACCGTGCAGAACACTGCCGCCGGCGGTCAGACCTCACCGCAGACCGGTGAAGTGACTACCTCCGTCTACGTGGCTTTCGCCGCGCTGATGGCTGTAGCCGCTGCGGCCTTCTTCATCAGAAGCAGGAAGGCTGCGTAATAGCGCCAATCCACCATTTCTGAAAGGGCTTGTGACGTGAATAGAAAACCAAACCCCAACAGATCCGGCTTCATCATTCTTGCGATACTGGCTGTGATATGCATGGTGGGCGCAACTGTGTATTTCCTGAATGGCAGGCAGGGTCGGGCGACTGACCCTGCCGCTGTTCCGGAAGATGATTCGCCCACGCTGCTGTATAACGGCGGTCATTATCGTCTCAATGAGAATGTTGAGGCTGTATTGATCATGGGTGTGGACAAGAATGAAGGGTATGACGATCTCGAAGCCGGGAGCGTCAACCATCAGCAGGCGGACTTTTTAATGCTGCTGGTCCTTGACCGGGATCGGGGTGTCTGCACGCCGCTGCACATCAACCGCGATACCATGTGTGTACTGTGGCAGCTGGACATCTACGGTGAGCCTCTCAGTCCCTTTAACGGGCAGATTACACTGGCGCATGCATATGGCAGCGGCGGCAAGGATAGCTGCCGCAATCAGGTGCGTGCCGTGTCGGACTTGCTGTACGGCACGAAAATAGATCATTATTTCTCCGTGACCATGGACGCGGTACCCATCATCAACGATATGGCGGGCGGCGTGACGGTGACGGTATTGGACGACTTCTCCGCAGTGGACAGTACCCTTGTACAGGGCGAGAAAGTCACGCTCCAAGGCGACCAGGCGCTGACGTATGTGCGCGGTCGTATGAACGTGGGCGATACGACGAATTTGAGCCGCATGGCACGGCAGCGCCAGTATGTAACGGCGCTGCGCCAGCAGGTTTTGAAACAGATGGAGCGCAGCGAAGATTTTGTGCTCAAAATGCTGTCGAATGTTTCCGCAAGCATGGTTTCCGATTGCAGCGTGTATCAGCTTTCGGATCTGGCGGACGCTTTGACGACCTATGAATTTGCAGATATCCAGACCATTGCCGGTGAATCAGTGGTGGGCGAGGAGTTCATGGAGTATTACGCCGATGAAGACGCCCTCTACCAGCAGGTGATCGATCTGTTTTACGTTCCGGTGGAGGAATAACAGCCGCCGGAGAGGAAAAGGAAAGCGAGGCAGCGAAGAGAGATGAAAGACAAGCAGACGGAAACAAGCGCGTATGAGATCGACCTTTTGCGCATCGTAAAAGTGTTGTGGTCGAAGGCGTGGATTATAGCCGTGTCGTGCATCTTGCTGGGGGCGGTCGGCTTTGGATATGCCAGATGGCACGTTACGCCGATGTATGAGTCCAGCGCGCTGATGTATGTGAACAACAGCTCGATCTCGCTGGGGGGAGCCAGTGTGACAATCAGC
>JAFZRS010000026.1 GCA_017619715.1 Oscillospiraceae bacterium
GCTTCTGCCCACGATACTTGGCTGGCGGACATCGTCGTGTCAGCCGCTTCTCGCTCCCGTCGGTCGCGATAAGCGGGACACTTCCTCGAAATCAGCTTGCTTCTTCCGCCACAGGCGGCGCGTCGCTGATTTCCAGCCCGGAAAAATAGGTAGCGCCAACACGAAAGACCACGATCGGAAGATTGTGGTCTTTTGCTATCATGTCGAATGATAAAAAAATGTTGTGCATAATTTGGAAACGTGCTATAATGTAGAACAAAGCTTCGCAGACGCGCGGAGCGTGAAAGGAGAGAGCAACATGATCATGGCAATTTACAAAAAAGCTCTGGCGGTGTTGATGAAGAAACCGCTGCGGCTGTGGGGCATTTCGCTCTTAAGCATTCTGCTGGCGTCGGTAGCGTCCGTTCTCTTTGGCGTGATTCCCGGTGTGGCGCTGGCGATCGGCTTGCTGCTGGACACGTCTATGACGATGATCTATCTGCACGGCTATCGCGGCGAGGAGGTCAGCACCGTCAACCTGTTTGACTGCTTCCGCGACTGGACCACCGTCAAGCGCGTGCTGTGCGGCATGGGCTGGATGTGGCTGTGGATCTTCCTGTGGTCGCTGATCCCCGTTGTGGGTTGGATCTTCGGCATTATTCGCATCTATGAGTATCGCCTGACCCCCTACATTCTGATGCAGGAGCCTGACGCGAAGCCCACGGACGCCATCAAGGTTTCCAAAGAGCGCACCCGTGGCTGGAAGGGCAAGATGTTCGGCGCGGATATTCTGGTGATCGTTCTGTTCTATGCGGCGTTCCTGGTGCTGAGCCTGTTCTCCCGCATTCCGTATATCGGCGTGCTGTTTGCGCTGGTGATGTTTGTGGGCGGCATCTGCTTTGCCGTACTGCTGCCGCTGTTCCAGGGTCTTGTGCGTTCCGCCTTCTACGAGGAGATCTGCGGCGGCGGCGCAGAGCCGGTTGTTCCCGAGGCGATCCCCGTTCCCCAGCCGGTACAACCCATTCCCCAGCCGGTACAGCCTATTCCGCAACCTGTGCAGCCCATTCCCCAGCCCGTGCAGCCTGTTGAGACTCCCGCGGCGGAGGAAAAACCGGAAGAGTAACGGAAATACATGCCATATAAAAACGAGAGGACGCGATCAGCGTCCTCTCGTTTTATACCACATTGTGTTGCGCACCTGTTACAAACCGCGCATTACCTCGTCAGCGCACTGTACGGTGAACGACCGCACGGCGTCCGGATCGACAGCGGTTTGCGGCGCAGGGGCATTATTTCCGTCCTCCGCTGCTCCGTGGTCGCGCCGCTCTAAAAACTTGGGCGCCACCTGAGGGAAGAGAGCAAGGCTCAACACGTCCTCCTCGCTGCGTGCGATATCCTTAAACTCCTCCGTATATTTCGGCAACTCCGGTTCCAAAAGATCCGCCGGACGGCAGGTGATGACCTCGTCCGGTGCGATGCCTGCTTTGGCACGGACGGCCTCGTTGACCTCACCGGGCACGCGTCCGTACTCGCCGCGCAAAACCGCCTTGGACTCCTTGGGGAATACCTTATACCGCTCACCCATGATGACGTTCATCACTGCCTGCGTTCCAACGATCTGGGTGGTAGGCGTGACCAGCGGGGGATAGCCGAAATCCTTGCGGACGCGAGGAATCTCCGCTAACACGTCATAGTATTTGTCCTCTTTCCCGGCTTCTTTGAGTTGGGAGATTAGATTGGAGAGCATACCGCCGGGCACCTGATAGCGCAGGGTATTGGTATCCACCCGCAGCACCTTGGGATTCAAGATTCCCGCGTCCTGCAGCCGCTGTGCTACGCCGCGGAAATGCGCGGCGGCGTCGGACATCTTATCAAGATCCAGTCCCGTATCCCGAGCTGTACCCTTCAAAGTCGCCACCAGCGATTCGGTGGCGGGCTGGGAGGTGCCGTTTGCCAGGGGGGAGAGAGCGGTATCCACGATATCCACACCGGCGTATGCCGCCATTAGTAGCACCATATCGCCGGTTCCGGTGGTGTTGTGGGTGTGGAGGTGAATGGGAACGCTTACAGTCTCCTTGAGCGCCTTGACGAGAGAATAGGCGTCCATGGGCAGCAGCAGATTCGCCATATCTTTAATGCAAATTGCGTCAGCGCCCATTTGCTCCAGCTCTTTGGCGAGCTTCACGAAATACGCCTCGTCATGGATCGGCGAGATGGTGTAACTGAGCGCCGCCTCCACCTGTCCACCGTATTTTTTGGTGGACTTGATCGCCTGCTCCAGATTGCGCACGTCGTTGAGCGCGTCAAAGATACGGATGATGTCGATGCCGTTCTCCACAGATTTACGGCAGAACGCGTCCACTACGTCGTCGGCATAGTGCTTGTAGCCGAGGATGTTCTGACCGCGGAAAAGCATTTGCAGCTTGGTGTGAGGAAGACCCTTTCGCAGTTTGCGCAGTCGCTCCTATGGATCCTCGTTGAGGAAGCGCATGCAGGCGTCAAAAGTAGCGCCGCCCCAGCACTCCAGAGAGTAGTAGCCGATGCTGTCCAGCACTTCCAGCGCGGGCATCATATCCTCAATGGTCATACGGGTAGCCGCCTGAGACTGATGGGCATCGCGCAGGATCGTATCGGTGATCAGCAGGGGCTTATTGGATAAGAATTCCATATTGTACCTCCATTAACCGAACAGGGAGATCAGCACGCCGGCGGCAATCGCCGAGCCGATGACGCCTGCCACGTTGGGACCCATGGCGTGCATCAACAGGAAATTGCCGGGGTTGTACTGCTGTCCCACCGTCTGGCTGACACGCGCCGCCATGGGTACGGCGGACACGCCGGCAGAGCCGATCAGCGGGTTGATCTTCTCCTTCAAAAACAGGTTCATGAACTTGGCAAGCAGTACGCCGCCAGCCGTACCCAGCGCAAACGCCAACACGCCCAACAGCATGATTGCCAGCGTCTTGGCGGCAAGGAACGTAGAGCCGGTGGCGGTAGCGCCCACGGAAACACCCAGGAAAATGGTGATGATGTTCATCAGCTCATTTTGCACCGTTTTACTCAGCCGTTCCGTAACGCCGCACTCCTTGAAGAGATTGCCCAGCATCAAGCAGGCGATCAGCGGCGCAGCGGAGGGAACCAGCAGCGCTACAAATATCGTGACAACAATGGGGAAGATGATCTTCTCCCGCTTGCTGACGGTGCGGAGCGGTTTCATCACGATCTGCCGCTCTTTTTCGGTGGTCAGCAGCTTCATGATCGGCGGCTGGATCACAGGCACCAGCGCCATATAGGAATAGGCGGCGACGGCAATGGGACCGAGCAGCGCCGGCGCCAGCATTGCCGTAACGAACAGGGCGGTAGGACCGTCCGCACCGCCGATAATGCCCACAGAGGCGGCTTCCTGACCGGTGAACCCCAACGTGCGGAACACCACGTAGGTCAGAAAAATGCCGATCTGCGCGGCGGCGCCCAACAGCAAACTCTTGGGGTTGGCAATCAGGGGACCGAAGTCGGTCATCGCGCCCACGCCCATGAAGATCAGGCACGGATAGATGCCGAGCTTGATACCCAGGTACAGGATATCCACCAGTCCCACGGTCACCGAATTGCCTACTGTTACGGAAGAGAGCACCGCGTCGGTCACACCGACGGCGGACATCTCATTGATAAACTCCTGCGTGACAGGCGCGCCGCCGAAGAGATCCCAGTGGATATGTCCGCCGGCAAAGAGAATTTCGTGGAACATGTTGGCGCCGGGCAGGTTGGTGATGAGCATACCGAAGGCGATCGGCACCAGCAGAAGCGGCTCAAATTTCTTCACAATGCCCAGGTACAAAAGCACGCAGGCGATCACAATCATAATAAGAGCTTTCCAATTATCGCCTGTGAAAAACAGCATGAATCCCGTGCTGTTGACAAAGTTCAGGATAGCTTCCATGGACGAACCTCCGCGTTACTCAATGGAGCACAACACTGTGCCGGATTCCACCGTAGTACCCTTGGCAACGGCTACGGAAACGATTTTGCCGTCGCGGGGGCACATGATCTCGTTCTCCATCTTCATGGCTTCCAGAATCATCAGCACCTGACCCTTCTTCACCGCGTCCCCGGCGGCGACGTTGACCGCGAGAATGTTGCCGGGCATGGGGGAGGTAATCGCCTCTGCACCGTTAGGCGCGGCGGCAGGTGCGGCGGAAACAGCGGCGGGTGCGGCGGCGGCACTGCCGGTCAGCTCTTCGATCTCTACCTGGTAGGTCGTGCCGTTTACGGTAACTTGATATTTCTTCATGTTCGGGTTCCTCCTAAATGTTATTTATACTCTTTTAATAGAAGTGATGCGGATCGCATTGATGTCTGTGCCAAGTTCTTCAGCGATAGCGGCGGCAATGGCTGCCACAATTTCGCCGCCGTTGGCAGGAGCAACGGACTGTGCCAGAGGAGGCGCAGCCACAGGGCTGTCCTTTTCCGCCGCGCGGCAGATCCGTCCCATCAGCCATACCAGCACAATGAGGCAAATCAATCCGATAAACACGGTTCCTACGCCCATCAGCACCACAAACAGATTGCTATAATCCATAAGCCAATTCCTCCCACAATAATGATTGTTCATAGTATAACAAAACAATCAAATGATGGCAAGTGATATCCATCATTTTTTCGTATAGCGGGGATTTTCGGCATGATACCCATTTTTTCTTTGCCTGTCGACAGTAGACGTGGTACAATTCTCACAGATGATCGAAGGGAGGCAACGGTATTGCGCTATGAGAACGTGAAACGGGGAATATTTTTGGCGCGTCCAAACCGCTTCATTGCCCTGGTGGAGCTGGACGGAGCAACGGTAGTGTGCCACGTGAAAAACACGGGACGCTGCCGGGAACTGCTGATACCGGGCACCGCGGTCTATCTTACCCCGGGGCTTACGCCCGGGCGAAAGACGCCGTTTGATCTGATCGCGGTGGAGAAGGGACAGCGTCTCATCAATATGGACGCGCAGGCGCCCAACCGGGTCTTTGCGGAATGGGCGCGGCGCTATGAGCCACAGGTGAACGCCATTTTGCCGGAATACCGCTGCGGGC
Organism: Oscillospiraceae bacterium; assembly: GCA_017619715.1. Classification (GTDB taxonomy): domain Bacteria; phylum Bacillota; class Clostridia; order Oscillospirales; family Oscillospiraceae; genus Vescimonas. The sequence goes on from JAFZRS010000026.1 coordinate 5,061, forward strand.
AGTCCCGGCTGGATTTTTGCCTGGAGACACCCGACGGACATCATTTTGTCGAGGTGAAGGGTGTGACATTGGAACGCGGCGGACACACCTTCTTCCCCGACGCGCCTACGGAGCGCGGTGTGAAGCACCTAAGAGAGTTAATCCGTCTGGCAGGGGAAGGTTACCGGACTACAGTGTTTTTTGTGATCCAGATGGCGAACGTGGCGGACTTTTCCCCAAACGATGCTACGCACCCTATGTTTGGTCAAGTATTGCGTGCCGCAGCAGTGTCCGGGGTGAAGGTGGCGGCGTATTCTTGCCGAGTCAACCCCGATTCCATGGAAATTGACAGGGAAATACCTGTGCTATTATAGATAGTGTAAAGCGATAATGCTTTACATAAAGGCAATGAAGATCCCCCCATCGGAGGATGGGGGGGATCTGTGTTTTGTCAGCAACCGCAACCGCCGCAGCCGCCCTGATTGCCGCAGCCGCAGCCGCCGCACTGGTTACCGCAGCCGCAACCGTTGTTGCCGCACACCAGGAACAGAACGATGATAGCGATGATGATCCAGCAGCAGCTATTGCCGCCGAAGCAGGAACCCTGATTACACATAACGTAAGCCTCCTATGAAATTTCAGACCTCTGTGCAGGTCTCATTCCATAGTATGCCATCGCCGCGTGATGGTGCCTTTCAAGAGCGGGAAATGCGATAACTCAACGTGAGCAGCGTGTCCGCAAAGTGTACGTCTTCAAAGAATACACCGGGTACTTCGGTAGAGAGTTCTACGTTGGTGAAATTCCAAAAGCCCCGTATACCCAATTCGATCAGTCTGGCGGCAAGGGGCTGTGCCTCATTCTGCGGCACAGTGAGCACCGCAACATCAGGGCGGTACGACGCCACGTATTCGTCCAATTCCTCCATGGAGCGAATGGTCACGCCGCGGATCTGCGTACCAATCAGTTCCGGGGAGATGTCAAAGGCGGTGTCCAGTTGAAACCCGACCTTGGCAAAGTCAAAGTTTTGCAGCAGCGCATGTCCCAGATGACCTGCCCCGATCACGATGATCCGGTGACCGTTTTCCACACCCAGAATGTGACCGATCTCGGCGCGCAGCTCCGCTACATTGTATCCGTACCCCTGCTGACCGAATTCGCCGAAACAGCTCAGATCCTGCCGGATCTGAGAGGCGGTTATCCCCATCTTCTCACCCAGAAGACTGGAAGAAATGCGGACGGTTCCCTTGTTGTGCAGATCATCGAGATGGCGGTAGTATCGGGGCAGCCGATGGATCACGGCGTCGGAAATTCGTTGCTTTTTCATGGGCATCCCTTCTTTATACGTCCTACATGTTTGATTCCTGCATTATAATGTAAGTTCAAGAACTTGTCAACTTTTTTAACAATCTATTTTTTAAAAATTTTCTTTACTTTGCAGCAAGACATTGCTATAATGAGCAAGTCCGCAGTCATTGACAGGGACGGTCATATGCGCCCGTAGCTCAGCTGGATAGAGTGTCAGACTCCGACTCTGAAGGTCGCAAGTTCGAATCTTGTCGGGCGTACCAAAAATCCTTGTTCTTCGGAACAAGGATTTTTTATATTGCGTTCTGCGTTGCCTTGTTATCCAAAACATGATACAATGTCCCCGAAAAACCAAGTAGGAAAGGAAAAGGAATATGAAAATTACAAAGGACATTCAGTACGTCGGCGTAAACGACCACAAGGTAGACCTGTTTGAAGGGCAGTACGATGTGCCCAACGGTATGGCGTACAATTCGTACGTGATCCTCGATGAAAAGATTGCCGTGATGGATACGGTGGATAAGAACTTCACCCACGAATGGCTGGACAATCTCTCGTCGGTACTGGGGGACAGGAAACCGGACTATTTGATCGTGCAGCACATGGAACCAGACCACAGCGCCAATATTGCAAACTTTTTGAAGACCTATCCCGATGCAGTCATCGTATCGTCGGACAAGGCATTTAAGATGATGCTAAATTTCTTTGGCAATGATTTTGCCGACAGACGGATCGTGGTGGGCGAGAACGATACGCTCACGCTGGGTAAGCACGTTTTGACCTTTGTCACCGCGCCGATGGTGCATTGGCCGGAGGTGATTGTTACATACGACAGCTACGATAAGGTGCTGTTCTCGGCGGACGGCTTCGGCAAGTTCGGCGCGTTGGATACGGAGGAGGACTGGGCTTGCGAGGCACGGCGGTACTATTTCGGCATTGTGGGCAAATACGGCGCGCAGGTGCAGGCGCTTTTGAAGAAAGCGTCCGCGTTGGATATTCAGACGATCTGCCCGCTGCACGGACCGATCCTGACGGAGAATCTGGGTTATTACATCAATCTCTACGATATTTGGTCGTCCTACCGCACCGAGAGCGAGGGCATCGTCATTGCGTATACGTCCGTATACGGCAACACCAAAAAAGCGGTGGAACTGCTTGCCGACAAGCTCAAGGCAAACGGTTGTCCCAAGGTGGCTGTGACGGATCTTGCCAGGGACGATATGGCGGAAGCGGTGGAGGACGCTTTCCGCTACGGTAAGATCGTGCTGGCAACCACCACTTATAACGCCGACATTTTTCCCTTTATGCGGGAGTTTATCAACCATCTCACCGAGCGCGGCTTCCAGAATAAAACCGTTGCGCTGATGGAGAACGGCTCCTGGGCGCCCATGGCGGCGAAAACCATGCGCGGTATGCTGGAAAAGTGCAAGAACCTCATCTTCACCGACACCACGGTTCGCATCACCTCCGCGCTCAACGAGGACAGCAAAGCCCAGATCGACGCGCTGGCAAAGGAGCTGACGAAGGATTACGAGGCGCAAAACGGCGAAACGGCAAATAAGAACGATATGACCGCCCTCTTTAAGATCGGCTACGGGCTCTATGTCGTGACCTGCCACGACGGGAAGAAGGATAACGGCTTGATCGTCAACACCGTTTCCCAGGTGACAAGCTCGCCTAACCGCATCGCGGTATGCATCAATAAGCAGAACTATTCCCATCACGTCATCAAGCAAACCGGCGTGATGAACGTCAACTGCCTGTCGGTGGACGCACCGTTCTCCGTCTTTGAATCGTTTGGCTTTAGAAGCGGCAGAAACGTGGATAAGTTCGAGGGCAGCGAGGTGCTGCGTTCGGATAACGGACTCGTTTTCCTGCCCCGGTACATCAACGCCTTTATGTCCTTAAAGGTGGAGCAGTATCTCGACCTTGATACTCACGGCATGTTTATCTGCTCCGTTTCCGAGGCGCGCGTGATCTCCGACCGCGCCACCATGACGTACACCTATTATCAGGACAACGTCAAGCCCAAGCCCAAAACGGAGGGGAAGAAGGGCTTTGTCTGTAAGGTCTGCGGCTATATCTACGAGGGCGATACGCTGCCGGAGGATATCGTTTGCCCGCTGTGCAAGCACGGCGCTGCAGATTTTGAGCCGATACAATAGAGTAACAGGATCAGCAAAGACCCTGCCGCCGAAGCGGCAGGGTCTTTTGTGTGTTTCCATGCAGATACAGCGTCTATTACACGCTGAAGAGGATATCCGCGTAGGTGGGGTAGGGCCAGTATTCGGCGCCCACCAGCGATTCCAGCTGGTTGATGATCTCACTCATCTGACGGATCTTTGCGCTGATCTCATCGCGGAAATAGCGAGCGGAATCAATGCCTCCGTCCATGGCGGGGGCGTTGCCCAAAGCATCGCGCAGTGCGCCGCAAAGGGTATAGAGCTGATCGCCCAGCGCCGTAATGCGCTCTGCCAGATCCTTTTGCGCCCGTGAAACGGACAAAGCACTGCTTTCCTGACGGTGCAGTGTCTGTGCCAGATTGTCCTCATAGCGGAACACCGCCGGCAGAATGTGCCGCAGCGTCATATCCAGCAGCGTGTTCGCTTCAATGGTGGTCACTTTGCAGTAGTTCTCCAGATGGATTTCGTAGCGCGCGTGCATCTCCTTGGCGGTAAAGACCCCATGGCCGGTGAACAGATCCACGTTCTTCTGATCAATGTAGGCGGGCATGCAGTCCACGGTATCTTTCAGATTGCTCAAACCGCGGCGCTTTGCCTCCTCCGCCCATTCTTCGCCGTAGCCGTTGCCGTTGAAGATGATCCGCTGGTGGCGGGAGAAGGTGTCGCGGATCAGTTTCTGGAGATCGGCGGCGAAATCGTCGGAACCTTCCAGAATATCGGCAAACTGCCGCAGCTCCTCTGCCATCATGGTGTTGAGCACCGTGTTGGGACTGGCGACGGACTGGGACGAACCCAACATGCGGAACTCAAATTTGTTGCCGGTGAATGCCAGCGGGGAAGTGCGGTTGCGATCCGTGGTGTCCTGCGGGATATCGGGCATGGTGTCCACGCCGATCTCAAGCTTCTTGGTGGTCACGTCCACGTACTCCTCGCCGCTGATGATGGCGGAAATAATGGCGTTGAGCTCATCGCCCAAGAAAACAGAGACAACAGCCGGCGGCGCCTCGTTGCCGCCCAGCCGGTGATCGTTCCCCGGATAGCTGACGCAGCAGCGCAGCATCTCCTGGTATTCGTCCACGCCCTTGATAAACGCCGCCAGGAACAGCAGGAATTGGGCGTTCTGACTGGGAGTGCGGCCGGGCTTGAGCAGGTTCTCGCCGGTATCGGTGGCGAGCGACCAGTTGTCGTGCTTGCCGCTGCCGTTGACGCCGGCAAAGGGCTTTTCATGGAGCAGGCACACCAAATCGTGGCGGTCGGCGACCTTTTTGAGCATCTCCATCATGATCTGGTTGTGGTCGCAGGCGGAGTTGGCGTCGGAATAAACCGGCGCGCACTCGTGCTGTGCCGGCGCCACTTCATTGTGCTCCGTCTTGGCGGGTACGCCCAGCTTCCACAGCTCCAGATCCAACTCGTGCATAAAGGCGCTGACGCGGGGACGGATCGCCCCGTAATAGTGGTCGTCCAGCTCCTGTCCTTTGGGAGGCTTAGCGCCGAACAGCGTCCGGCCGCAGAACTTCAAATCCTCCCGGCGGTTATACATGCTCTTGTCGATGAGGAAGTATTCCTGCTCCGGTCCCACCTGAGGCGTCACATGCTGCACATGGTCGTTGCCGAACAATCGCAGAATCCGCACGCACTGCCGATCCAGCACCCGCATAGAGCGCAGAAGCGGCGTTTTCTTATCCAGCGTCTCGCCGCCGTAGGAGCAGAAAATGGTGGGGATATAGAGCGTCTTGTCCTTTACAAAGGCACAGGCTGTGGGATCCCAGGCGGTGTAGCCGCGCGCTTCAAAGGTGGCGCGCAGACCGCCGGAGGGGAAGGAGGACGCGTCCGCTTCACCCCGGGTCAACTCTTTTCCGCTCAGATCCATCAAAACTCCGCCGTTTCCGGTGGGGGAGATGAAACTGTCGTGTTTCTCGGCGGTGTAGCCGGTCATGGGTTGAAACCAGTGAGTATAATGAGTGGCGCCCTTTTCAATCGCCCAGTCCTTCATGGCGGCGGCAATTTCCCCGGCAATGGCGCGATCCAACGAGGCGCCCTGCACCAGAGAATTCTTCCAAGCCTCATATACCTCGGGCGTCAGACGCTGGCGCATCTGCTCATCGCCGAATACCATACTGCCGAAAATTTCGGGAATGCGAATCGTTTGCTCACCCATTCTATTCTTCCTTTCACCGCCAAGCGGGGGGGGATTTAGTTTACATAATTTCAATCTGTGACGGATACGGAATTCATGTCCGTCACAGTCTTGCCAAGCCGTTGCGCAGACGGCGGAGTGTTTCATCTCTGCCAAGAATATGGCACAGCTCCACCGCGCCGCCGGGCGTTACCGCCTTGCCGGACACCGCAATACGCACCGGCCACATCAGCGTGGCGTTTTTCACCGCCAGACGCTCCGCCAGCGATACCAGCGCATCGTGGATAGATTCCGCTGACCAGTCCGGCAGGCTTTCCAGCACGGGGATAACCTCCGTGAGCATGCGGCGGGAGATTTCCGGATCGGTTTTGGACTTCTTATTGGTGTAGAGCGCCGTGTCGTAGTCGGGCAGCGCATCGAAAAAGTCCACTTTCTCCGGAATATCTGTCAGCTTTTCACAGCGCGCCTGCAGCAGCGCGGCAATGGCAGATGTGTCGTACTGCTCATTTTGCACCGTTTGCCGTATATAGGGAAGCGCCACCTCGTGGAACCGGTCAGGCGCCAGCTCACGCAGATAAACGGCGTTGAAATGATCCAGTTTTGCCCGGTCAAAAATCGCGGGGGATTTGGAAACGCCTGTCAAGTCAAATACCTTTACAAGCTCGTCGAGAGAGAAGATCTCCTGCTCGGCAAGTTCACCTTTGGGACTCCAGCCCAACAGCGCCACGTAATTGAGGATCGCCTCGGTGAGATACCCTTGCGCTTTGAGATCCTCGTAGCTGGGATCGCCGTGGCGCTTGGACATCTTGTTCTGCGCATCGCGCATCACGGGAGAGCAGTGCACGTAGGTGGGTACGTCCCAGCCGAACGCCTCATAGAGCAGGTTATATTTCGGCGCGGAGGCAAGATACTCACTGCCGCGCACCACATGAGTGATGCCCATGAGATGGTCGTCAATGACGTTGGCGAAGTTGTAGGTGGGCAGACCGTCCCGCTTGAGCAGTACCTGATCGTCCAGAGTGCCGTTTTCCACGGTAATGTCGCCGAACACCGCGTCGTGGAAGGTGGTGGTGCCGCTGTCCGGAATCTTCTGGCGAATCACAAAAGGCGCGCCCGCGTCTAATCTTTCCTGCACGGCTTGACAGCTCATACAGCGGCACGGATCGGCGGCACGGTCAAACTCGCCGCTGTCCTCCTCGGATTCGGTTTTTTCGCAGAAGCAGTAATACGCGCCGCCCAATTCCACCAGACGCCGGGCATAGCGCCCGTATGTATCGCGCCGCTGTGACTGGATATAGGGCGCTACGGGACCGCCCACGTCGGGACCTTCATCGTGCGAGAGTCCGCATTCCGCCATGGTGCGGTAGATCACCTCTACCGCGCCTTCCACCTGCCGGGTCTGATCGGTGTCCTCAATGCGGAGAATGAACGTGCCGTCATTTCCCCGGGCGATGAGCCACGTGTAGAGCGCCGTGCGCAGATTGCCCACGTGCATATAGCCGGTGGGAGAGGGGGCGAAACGGGTGCGCACCTTTCCCCGGGGAATTTTGGATTCCATATCCTCAAAGTAAGTCAGATCCATACTGTCGAATCGACCTCCTACACGTCAATATGAATACAAGTATATCATATCCAACTTGCGTGGAAATGTCAATGACAAATCAAGCCGGACTTGCATTTACAGGGGAATCGTGATAGGATAGGCGTACGTTTGGATGTTGAAGGAGCTTACGGATATGGACGAAAGGAAAAAGAGAATATTCAGCGGCATACAGCCTTCGGGTGAGCTGACGCTGGGTTCCTATATGGGCGCTATTCGCAACTGGGTGGCATTGCAGGAGGAGTACGACGGCCTCTACTGCATCGTGGACGAACACGCCATCACGGTGCGGCAGGATCCGGCGTTGCTGCGCCGTCGCTCCGTGGCGCAGTTGGCGCAGTATATTGCCTGCGGCCTTGATCCGGAGAAGAACATCATGTTCATACAGAGCCATGTGCCGCAGCACGCGGAGCTGGCATGGATTTTAGGCTGCTATACCCAGTTCGGCGAGTTGAGCCGCATGACCCAGTTCAAGGCAAAGTCTGCCCAGCACGCCGACAATATCACGGCAGGACTTTTCACCTATCCGGTACTGATGGCGGCGGATATCCTGCTCTATCAGGCGGATCTGGTGCCGGTGGGAGAGGATCAGCGTCAGCACGTGGAGCTGACCCGGGATATCGCCCAGCGGTTCAACGGGCTGTACAGCAATACGTTTACCTTGCCTGAAGCGTTTATTCCCAAAATGGGCGCACGCATTATGTCGCTGGACGATCCCGGCGCCAAAATGAGCAAATCCGCGCCGGAAGGCTGCGTCAATCTGATGGATCCGCCGGAGGTCATCTTGAAGAAGTTTAAGCGCGCCGTGACCGACTGTGAGACGGCGGTGAAATTCGATAAAGCGAACAAGCCCGGCGTCTCCAACCTGCTCACCATCTACTGCGCCGCCACCGGCAAGACGATCGAAGCGGCGGAAGCTGAATTTGCCGGACAGGGTTACGGCGTATTCAAGAGCGCCGTGGGGGAAGCGGTGGTGGAGCTGCTGCGCCCTATCCGCGAGGAAGCGGAGCGCATCATGGGCGACAAGGCGTATCTGGAGAGCGTGTATCAAGCCGGCGCCGAGCGCGCCCGGTATCTGGCGAACAAGACCCTCTCCAAAGTACAGCGCAAGATCGGTTTTGTGGCGCGGTAAGAGCTTTTGTCGCGAAATATGGGAACAGATCGGGATATCTGTGGCAGAGCGCCGCAGATATCCCGGTTTTTGCACGGAAAGGCGCATTTTCATTCTTATCTTGCCGCTTGCGGCGCAATTTGCTATAATAACCCAAGAGAAAAAAGCGCGGAGGGGGCGATGGATATGCGTGAGCTGGCTACGGTCGCGTTTTCCTTTGCCGCCGGCTCGCTGACCGCCGCGCTCTTGCCCGGGGACAGTTGGTATCCGTGGGCGGCGCTGGGAGCGGCGGCGGGATTTGCCGCGGTGTATTTTTTACGCAAACGCATCGCCTGCGCGAAACGTGCACTGCTGATTTTAGGCGCGCTGTCGGTCGCATTTTTATATGTGTGGGGATATGAGACGGCGGTATGCCGTCCGGTGAAGGCACTGTGCGGTCAGACACGGGAGTTTTCAGGCATCGTGATGGACGAACCGGTGGAGACGGAGCAGGGCGCCAAGGTAACGATCTGCCTGCATCCTGCCGCCCGGGCGGTGGTGTACGGCGAGGCGGAGCTTCTCACACTAAAACCGGGACAGCGGCTCAGCGGCACAGCGCGGTGGCAGGACGCCTCCCGTATCCGTGAAGATGATATTACCACTTTTACCTCCCGGGGCGTATATGCCCTGCTCTACGTCGCCGGTCCGGTGATGGCGGAGACGGCGATGGAACACAGCATCTGGTTTACGCCGCAGCGGCTGTGCCGGGCGGTAAAGGAGATGGCGGGGCGAGTTTGGGACGATCCCGCCACGGCGGGATTTGTAACCGCCGAACTGACCGGAGACCGCAGCAGCATCTCACAAGGAGACGCCGCCGTGATTGATCAGGCGGGTCTTGCACATCTGTTCGCCGTGTCGGGTTTGCACTGTGCCTTTCTGGTGACACTGTTGGGATTTTTCTTGCCCAAGCGCCGTCCGGGACTGGTGTTCGGCATATGCACCGGAGCGCTGTTCCTGTACGCGCTGATGGTGGGCATGACAGCGTCGGTGGTGCGCGCGTGTCTCATGCAGGTATTTTTGCTGGCAGAGCCGCTTTTGCGGCGGGAACGTGATTCGATTACCGTGCTGGGCGCGGCGCTGCTGCTGATTTTGCTGGTCAATCCCTATGCCGCCGCCGGCGCGGGACTGCAGTTGAGTTTCGGTGCTACGCTGGGCATGGTGCTGTGGTCGGAAAAACTCTGCAAATGGATGAGAGGCTGTTACCGGGGCAACCGGAAATGGCTGCGCCGGGAAGTGGCATTTCTATCTGCCAATCTTGCCGCCACGCTGACGGCATTGGTGTTCACCGTGCCGCTGACCGCTGTGTATTTCGGAATATTCACCCTGCTCTCTCCGTTGAGTAACCTCTTGGCGCTGCCGGCGGCAAGTTGGAACTTTATGGTGAGCTTTCTGACGGTGGCGCTGGGCTTTGTCTTTTTGCCCGCGGCGCGGATTGCGGGTGTTCTCTCCTACTGCATGGTGCACTATGTGGTATGGCTGGCACGCATGGTGAATGCACTGCCGTGGCACGCGCTGTATCTGAACAACCGCTATTTGATCTACTGGCTGGTCTACGTCTATGTGCTGTTGGGTGCCTGCCTGATCGGAAAGGCACGTCCCCGGGCGCGGATCCTGGCAGGCTCGTTGGCGGTTTTAACATTGCTGTTGGCGGTGAAATTGCACAGCGGCGTCTATCGCAGCGGCACCATGAGCGCCGTGGCAGTGGACGTGGGACAGGGCGAATGTATACTGCTCCACTCCGGAAACGACGCCGTGCTGGTGGATTGCGGCAGCAGTAACACCTACATTTCCGGCGGTGAACGCGCCGCAGATACCATATCCGGCATCGGGATCGGGAAACTGTCGGCACTGGTGCTGACCCATTATCACGCCGATCATACCAACGGCGTAGCGAAGCTGATGGCACGTGTCCGCGTGGAGGAGCTGTGGCTGCCGGACATTGACGACGCCTTTGGCGTGAAAGAGCGGTTGGAGTCGTTGGCGGCACAAAACGGGACCGCTGTGCGCTATATCCGCCGCATGGAACGCATGGCGGCAGGTGCGGCAAGATTGACCGTCTATCCGCCTGTGGGCACGGGGGACATGAATGAGCAGGGCTTGACCGTTCTCTGCTCCGCCGGGGACTTCGATTTGCTCGTCACCGGTGACATGGCGGGTTCTACCGAGAAGGCGCTGATAAAGCAGTATGATCTGCCGGACGTGGAGGTGTTGGTGGTGAGCCACCACGGTTCCAAGTACAGCTCCGATTCGGCTTTTTTAGAGGCGATCCGTCCGGAGGCGGCGATCATCTGCGTGGGCGAGAACAGCTACGGACACCCTACGCAGGAGGCAATGCTTCGTCTTGCGGCGGTGGGCGCGGCAATTTACCGCACGGATCAGCAGGGCGATATTCTGGTAACAGTAGGCGAAGGAGGGAAATGATGGCGGTAAAAACTGCGACTGCCGGTCTGGACCGGCTGCGTCAATCGCTCAAAGACGGCGCGCCGGACAACGTCTATATATTCCACGGCGAGGAGACGTATTTGCGCCGGTACTATTTGGAGGAACTGCAAAAGCTGCTGATCCCGGCTGATTTTGCCGAGTTTAACTTTCATCGCCTGGGCGGCAGGATCTCCGTTCAGGAGCTGGCGGAGGCGGTGGAGGCAATGCCGATGATGGCGGAGCACACGCTCATCACGGTGACGGATATGGACCTTTACAGGCTGGACGAGGGAAGCCGGAATCAGATCATTGAGCTGATGAGGGATTTTCCCGACTACTGCACGCTGGTATTCGTCTACGATCTGATCTCCTATAAGCCGGATAAGAAGATGAAGGAGCTGTATGCCGCGCTATGCAGCCGCGCGGTGGAGGTATCCTTTGCCCGGCAGGACCGCGCACAGCTCCTGCGCTGGCTCAAGCGGCGCTTTGCCGCACTGGGACACGATATTGACAGCGCCACAGCCGACCATCTGCTCTTTACCTGCGGTACACTGATGGGCGATCTGGTGCCGGAGATTGAGAAGATCGGCGCCTATGCCAAGGAACAGAAGGTCACCGTGGCGGATATCAACGCCGTGGCGGAGCCGATACTGGACGCCCGGGTTTTTGATATGACCAACTGCATCACCGCCGGGAAATACGATGACGCCGCCCGGGTGCTGGGTGAACTGCTGCGAATGCAGACGGAACCCATTGCGATTCTGGCGGCGGTGGGGAAGGAGCTGCGCAAGCTCTATACCGCCCGCCTTGCACTGGAATCGGGCAAGGATCGCCTCTGGCTCCAGAAGCTGTGGGGCATGAGCTCCGACTATCCCGCCAAGCTGCTGCTGCAGGCGGCGCGGCGCGTGGATCACACGTGGTGCCGCGAGGCGGTACGGCGTTGTCAGATACTGGATCTGCGCATGAAAAGTGAGCGGAATATGGACAGCGAGGCGGAGTTGGCGCTCTTTTTGATGGAGCTGGCGGAGCGGAAATGAAACCGAGGATACGAGAAATTATCGTCGTTGAGGGGCGGTATGATAAAAATACCCTGTTGCAGACGGTGGACGCCACGGTACTCACCACCGAGGGCTTCGGCGTGTTTCGTAACAGGGAGAAGACGGCGCTGATCCGCCGTCTGGCGTCCCGGCGCGGCGTGATACTGCTGACAGACAGCGACGGCGCGGGATTTGTGATCCGGCACTACCTGCAAGGTGCACTGCCGCCGGATCAGATCAAGCACGCCTATATCCCGGACGTGGCAGGCAAGGAACGCCGCAAACGTGTGGGCGGCAAGGAAGGCAAGTTAGGCGTGGAGGGCATGACACCGGAGGTGTTACTCACGGCACTGCGCCGCGCCGGCGCCACCTTTGAAGGCGAGGAGAGTGCCTCAACGCAGCGCACGCCCATCACCAAAGCGGATCTTCTGGATCGGGGACTGATCGGCGCAAACAGTACGGCATCGCGCCGGGCATTGCTTCTAAAGCTGGAGCTGCCGGCACATCTAACGCCCAACGCCATGCTGGAAGCGCTGAACCTGCTGATGAGCCGGGAGGAATTTGAGGAGCTGACCTCTTGCAATATTACCCCCCGGCGGCTATAATGAACACATTGTTGCGTATACAAGGAGTGTGGAACATGGCGGAAGAGATCAAAGCCCTTGAAGAGGGCAAGAGCTTTATTCAGAATTTTATTGAAGAGGATATCGCCGAGGGCGGGCAGTTTGAGGGCGCTACCGTGCATACCCGTTTTCCGCCCGAGCCCAACGGCTATTTGCATATCGGGCACTGCAAGGCGCTGTGCATCGACTTCGGTATGGCGGAAAAGTACCACGGCCTTTGCAATTTACGCATGGACGATACCAATCCCGCCAAGGAGGATACCGAGTACGTAGGCGCGATCCAGCAGGATATCCACTGGCTGGGCTTCGACTGGGGCGACCGGTTCTTCTACGGTTCAGATTACTTTGAAAAGGACTATGAGTTTGCCGTGGAGCTGATCCGTAAGGGACTTGCCTACGTCTGCGAACTGACGCCGGAGGAATTTCAGGCCAACCGCGGCGACATCGGCGTACCGGCGGTTTCGCCGTACCGTGATCGCCCGGTAGAGGAGAACCTGCGGCTGTTCGAGATGATGAAAAAGGGGCAGGTGGAGGAGGGAAAGATGACCCTCCGCGCCAAGATCGACCTTGCCAGCGGAAACTTCAATCTCCGTGATCCCATCATCTACCGGATCCGCTATATCAACCACCACCGCCAGGGTACCAAGTGGTGTATCTATCCCATGTATGACTTTGCCCACCCCATTCAGGACGCGCTGGAGGGGATCACTCACAGCCTGTGTTCACTGGAGTTTGAGGAGCACCGTCCGCTCTATGACTGGGTGGTGAGCAACGTGTCGATCCCGTACCGCAAGCCGAGACAGATTGAGTTTGCCCGACTGGGAATCGATCATACCGTCATGTCCAAGCGCAAGCTGCGGCAGTTGGTGGAGGAGGGGTACGTCTCCGGCTGGGACGATCCGCGCATGCCCACGCTGTGCGGTCTGCGCCGGCGCGGCTATACCGCCCGGTCGCTGCGTAATTTCTGTGAGCGCATCGGCGTGGCGAAGTCCGCCTCCACGGTGGAATACGGCTTTTTGGAGCATTGCCTCCGGGAGGATTTGAACCTGACCGCCGAACGCACCATGGCGGTGCTGCGCCCGGTGAAGCTTACCGTCACCAATTATCCGGAGGGACAGCACGAGGTATTTGAGGTGGAGAACAATCCCACCGACCCAGATCAGGGAACCCATGAGATTACCTTCAGCCGCCATCTGTGGGTGGAGGAGGACGATTTTCTCGAAGTGCCGATTCCCAAGTATAAGCGGCTCTATCCCGGCAACGAGGTGCGGCTTAAAGGTGCGTATCTGGTGACGTGTACCGGCTGTACTAAGGATGAAAACGGAAACGTAACGGAGATTTTCTGTGAATACGATCCCGATTCCCGAGGCGGCGATCCCTCTGACGGGCGGAAGGTGAAGGGCGCTACGCTCCACTGGGTGGACGCGGAAAACTGTGTGGACGCGGAGGTGCGGCTCTATGAGAATCTGTTTTCCGACCCCAATCCCGACGCCGCACCGGGCGGTTTCCTGACCGTGCTGAACCCGGAGAGCCTGACCGTGCTGACGGGCTGCAAGGTAGAACGCGCGATGGTACAGGCGGCGGAGGACTTTGCGCGCACCGAGAACCGCACCGGTGTCAATGCCCCTACGTTCCAGTTCATGCGCACCGGCTATTTCTGTCTGGATAACCGTGATTGCTCCGCCGATCATCTGGTGTTCAACCGCAGCGTACTGCTCAAAGACAGCTTCAAGAAATGAGCGATCTGTACGATAAGGTGCGCCGAAAACCCACCGAAAAGCGGCACGTACCGTCGATACCGCTGCTTGTTACAGGTGCGGTGCTGACACTGGCGCTGATCGTGGGACTGATCATTGTGCGTCCCCTTTACCGCCACCGGGAGTTTATGCGTTTTTTGAGCGATCTATCGGAGAGTACGGTGTATGCAACTGTCCACAACAGTCTGCGCTGTGAAAGAGACGGTCAGCCGCCTCTGCGCATTACCGTGGAGAATGCTTACGCCATCTACAACAAGATTGCCGCGTCCGGCGAAGGTGATCTGCGCCGGGACGTTCCCGATGAGGGCGGCATTTTGCTCCGTTATGGCAACGGCGCGATGCTGGAGCTGTGGCAGTACACTTACACAAGCGGAGGACGAAGGGAAGGCGTGCTGATTCGCTACACCAATCCCACCGGCGGACAGTACATCTATTGCACCAATCGCTCCTTTTACAGCAATATGTCGGCGGTGCTGACGCCGAAGGATAATCCCCTGTGGGAAGATGCGTCATGATGAAAAGAGCGACCCGATCGGGTCGCTCTTTTAGATGTAAGCATCGCGCGGTTATATCTGCACTTCCCCGGACAAAATGCGCTTATAATCCTCCAGATTCTGCTGCAAAAGCGTTGGCGTATCAAGGCTGTAAGGGCATTTCGCTTTACAGCTGTTGCAGTGGATACAGTTTTCAATCTCCATCATTTTTGCCTGCCATTCCGGCGTGAGAAACCCATCGGAGGGACTGCGCCGGATCATCTGGGACATACGGGCGCACTGGCGTATCTCGATTCCCATGGGGCAGGGCATGCAGTAGCCGCAGGAGCGGCAGAAGCTGCCGGAAAGATCCTTGCGGTCCGAGGCGATCACGGCGCGCATGGCGTCGTCCAGCACAGGGGGATTTGCCATGAAGGAGATGAACTCTTCCAGCTCTGTGAGCCGCTGGATACCCCAGATGGGCAGTACGTTGTCGAACTGATCCAGCCAGGCGTACGCGGCGGCGGCGTGGGTAATGAGCCCTCCGGACAGACCCTTCATGGCGATAAAGCCCACGTTATGTTCCCGGCACAGCTCCACCAGTTCCAGATCCTTTTCCGTGGCGAGATAGCACAGGGGGAATTGGAGCGTTTCATATAGACCCGATTCCACCGCCTCTCGCGCTACCGCCAGACGGTGATTGGTGATGCCGATATGGCGGATCTTGCCCTGCGCCTTCGCCTCCAGCGCCGCTTCATATAGACCCGTGCCGTCTCCCGGTTTGGGGCAGAAGGCGGGGTTGTGGAACTGGTAGATATCCACATGATCCGTCTGCAACATGCGCAGGCTGTTGTCCAGGTGCTGCCAAAAGGTCGCCGCGTCGGCGGCGCCGGTTTTGGTGGCGAGCGTGATATGCTCTCGCACCTCTCCCAGCGCCAGACCCAGCTTTTTCTCGCTGTCCGTATAGTAATTGGCTGTGTCAAAAAAAGTGAAGCCGCCCTCATATGCGCGGCGGAGCAGGCGCTGGGAATCCTCCATGCCGACACGTTGAATCGGCAGCGCGCCGAAAGCGTTTTTGGGGGAAACAATACCGGTGCGACCCAAGGTAACGGTTTTCACGGGAAAAACCACCTTTCCACATGTTTTTCCCATTTTACCACACCGTATCGGACTTTGGCAAGTTCAAAGGGCTTCTTTGATCATGCGGATCGCACCCTTTTCCAGACGGCTCACCTGTGCCTGAGAGATGCCGATTTCCGTGGACACCTCCATCTGTGTCTTGCCCTGGTAGAAGCGCATGGCAAGAATCCGCCGTTCCCGGGCGTCTAAACGTCCGATCGCCTCTTTGAGCGCCATTTGTTCGATCCAGCTCTCGTCGCTGTTGCGGGTATCTCTGATCTGATCCATTACGCACATGGCGTCGCTGCCGTCGGCGTATACAGGTTCATACAGCGATACCGGATCCACCACCGCGTCCATGGCGAGCACCACGTCCTCCCGGGAGATGTCCAGATGCCGTGCAATCTGCTCCACAGTGGGCTCCCGCTGACTCTCGTTGAGCAGCTTTTCCCGAGCCTGCAGTACCTTGTAGGCGGTGTCACGGGTACTGCGGCTTACGCGGATAGCGCTGTTGTCACGAAGATAGCGGCGAATTTCACCGATGATCATGGGGACGCCGTAGGTAGAAAAGCGAACGTTCTGGCTGATATCAAAGTTGTCGATTGCCTTCATCAATCCGATACAGCCCACCTGAAAAAGATCGTCCGCATTGGCGCCGCGGCTGGCAAAGCGCTGGATCACTGATAAAACCAGCCGCAGATTGCCGCAGATCAGCCTTTCCCGCGCCGCCTTGTCGCCCTGCTGACTGCGGCGCAGCAGCTCCATCATCTCGTCGTTTTTCAGAACCTGCAATTTGCTCGTGTCGATGCCGCAGATCTCCACTTTTCCCCGCATAATACGCGCCTCCCGGTTTGATAAAAAAAGTATTTCCGCCGGGTCTGCTGCTTATACGGCGCGGCAAAAAGACGGCGTCTTCGACAGCGCGCCGCCTTGAGCGTGAGGACACTGTTCACATAGCAGAGAGGTTGTGCATAGAATAGGGCGAGGTGGATGGATATGATAAACCGTTTTTCTATGCTGCGCCGCAAGGAGGTCATTAACATCTGCGACGGATGCCGTCTGGGCTACGTGGGCGATCTGGATATCAAGCTGCCGGAAGGCGAGGTAAAGGCGATCATTGTGTTCGGTCCATGCCGTTTTTTCGGCTTGTTCGGACGGGGCGAGGATTTCTACATACCGTGGGAGTGCATACAGCGCTTCGGCGACGACATTATCCTGATCGACAAACCGTTTCAGCGCCGGGAAGGTCCTCCGGGACCGAAACGCTTTAGAAAGTGGTAGAATCGCATAAAATTTCCCCGGGAAAAGGCAAAAAACTTCTTGCATTCCCGGGGAAGCTGTGCTATTATATTCCAGCATTCCGCACAGCCTTGGATTTTCGGTCGGTGCCGCTTGTCGGTTGGCCGGGGAGACGAAGGGGCTGGAGGTAACAACTAAACAGAAAAAGGAGAACAAAACAAATGGCAAATCAAAACGTCGTATCCATGAAAGCCCTGTTGGAGGCGGGCGTGCATTTCGGACACCAGACCCGCCGCTGGAACCCCAAGATGGCTCCCTACATTTATACGGAGCGCAACGGCATCTATATCATTGATCTGCAAAAGACCGTGAAAAAGCTGGAAGAGGCGTATGCCTTTGTCCGTGAGCTCTCTGAAAACGGACAGTCGTTGCTGTTTGTGGGTACGAAGAAGCAGGCGCAGGACGCTATCCGCGACGAGGCGCTGCGCTGCAACATGTTCTTTGTCAATGCCCGCTGGCTGGGCGGCATGATGACCAACTTCAAGACCATGCGCACCCGTATCGACCGGCTCAATCAGCTCAAGACCATGCAGTCTGACGGCACATTCGATATGCTGCCCAAGAAGGAAGTTATCAAGCACATGGGAGAGATCGAGAAGCTGGAGAAGTATCTGGGCGGCGTGAAGGAGATGCGTAAGCTTCCCGGCGCACTGTTCATTGTGGATACCCGCAAGGAGCGCAACGCTATTGCCGAGGCACACCGTTTGGGCATTCCCGTGGTGGCGATCGCCGATACCAACTGCGATCCTGACGAGATCGACTATCCGATTCCCGGCAATGATGACGCCATTCGCGCCATTCGCCTGATCTCCTCTGTGATGGCAGACGCCATGATCGAGGGCCGTCAGGGTGAGCAGGTCGAGGCTGAGGTCGCCGAGGCGCCCGCTGAAGAAGCTGCGGAGGAGACTGCCGCCGAGTAAGGCGTACAGGTTCGAGTAAGCCGAGTAAGCAAAGGGGCAGGGGTTTGTCCCTGCCCCTTTTTATGAAATTTGTTTTACAGGAGGATAATGGAAATGGCATTTACCGCGAATGATGTTAAGACCCTGCGCGAGATGACCGGCGTGGGCATGATGGATTGCAAGAAGGCGCTGACCGAGACGGACGGCGATATGGACAAGGCTGTGGAGTATCTGCGCGAGAAGGGTCTGGCGAAGGCTGCTAAGAAAGCCGGACGCATTGCCGCCGAGGGCATGGCATGCGCGCTGGTGGAAAACGGCGTGGGCGCGCTGGTGGAAGTCAACTGTGAGACCGACTTTTGCGCCAAGAGCGATCCGTTCGTGGCGTTTGTGAAGGATGTCGCCAAGGCTGTGATTGCCAACGATCCCGCCGACGTGGACGCGCTGCTTGGAAGCAAGTATCCCGGCTCGGATTTGACCGTGGCGGAGACGCTGCCGGAGAAGGTGATGTCCATCGGTGAGAATCTGCAGATTCGCCGTTTCATTCGTTACAATGATAACGTCAGCGTGGGCTATGTTCATGCCGGCGGCAAGATCGGTGTGCTGGTGAATCTGGCAGTCGAGGGCGGTGTGGACGCCACCGAGATCGGGC
Organism: Oscillospiraceae bacterium; assembly: GCA_017619715.1. Classification (GTDB taxonomy): domain Bacteria; phylum Bacillota; class Clostridia; order Oscillospirales; family Oscillospiraceae; genus Vescimonas. The sequence goes on from JAFZRS010000026.1 coordinate 23,693, forward strand.
GTAACGTCGCCATGCAGATCGCCGCGTACAATCCCCGTTTCTGGGATAAGGCGGACGTGACCGAGGAAGTGCTCGCCGAGGAAAAGAAAATCGCTCTGGCGCTGATGGACGCCGATCCCAAGATGGCGAACAAGCCTCAGCAGGTCAAAGAAAAGATCGTGATGGGCAAGATGAACAAGTTCTACGAGGAGAACTGCCTGCTGCAGCAGGAGTTCGTGCGCGAGGACATCTTCGCCGGCAGCGTGGAGCAGTATATCGCCGACGCCGGCAAGAAGTTGGGCGGCAGCGTGAAATTTGTCAAGGCGGTTCGCTTCATGACCGGTGAGGGCATCGAGAAGAAGCAGGAGGACTTCGCCGCCGAGGTCGCCGCCCAGATGAATATGGGCAAGTAATCCCGCTTTCAAAAACGAACAAAACAGCGCCGCCTGCGATTGCAGGCGGCGCTGTTTTTATGTGATATTCAGGACGGCGTATCGGTATTTCTTTTGATTTTTGTTGCGCGCTTGCGCTGCGCCAGACGGATACAGACGATGATGATCGCCGCCAGAATCACCAGCCACAGCCAGGAATAAGCAAGCCAGACCAAAACACTCTCGAAAAACTCGCCCACACTCTGCAAGCCCGTCACAAACGCGCCGCCCAGACGCTGTCCCAGTGTCAAAGGCGCATCGCCTGTGCCGGAGAGCCGGTAAACTTCGTCCAACTCCACGGTAACGGTGGCGTAGTCCACCAGGTGATCGTAGTTTCGCAACGTGCCGGAGAGATTGTCAATGACCTGCTCGGTTTCGGAGATGGCGCTTTCAATGGTTATGATATCCGCCATCGTGCCCGCTTCGGCAAGCAACTCCTGCAGTCGCGCCAGCTTGGTTTTGGCGGTGTTCAGGCGGGATTCCACATCGTAATATGCCTCGGAAATATTCTGCTGGCTGCTGTCGCGGCGCACCGTGTGACACACCGATCCCATTTCGCTATAAAATGCGGTGAAATGCTCGGACGGCACGCGGACTGTCAAACGGGCGTAGCGATAGCCGCTGGAATAGCCGGCAACCGTCTGTTCCTCAAAATAACCCCCATACCGCTCCGCCAGCGCGGTGATATCGTCCATCGCTTTGTCGAATTCCAGCGTCTCCAGTTCCAGACTGGCGGTATAGATCATCTTGGTGGCATCGACCACTGTGCTCTCCTCGGACACGTTGACACTATGGCTGTCATCCCAACCGTCACCGCTGTCCACCCCCTTAAAACCACTGTCAGGGCTGTTTTTTGACGCGCCGCAGCCCGCCAACGCGAAGATCAACAGGAGACACAGCGTCAGAGAAATAATGCGTTTCATATGTATACTCCTTTCCGATGAAAAAAAGAGGGGATGGCAACCGTCATCCCCTGTATTCTTTGCTGTGATCGGTTATTCCCCGCCACGCAGCAGGTAACGGATCATACCTGTCACGCACAAAATACCCACCACACCTGATAGCGACATCGCAGCGTACGATAGGGCCAGACCGTTTCGGTCGGGGAGAAAGAAGGCAATCAGCGCTAACAGGACACAGACGGCGCAGAGCAAAGCGATCAGCGTTTTGTTACCCTTCATAGTGAGCGCTCCTTTCTGTTTATGCGGAGAATACTCTTTTCTACTGACAGCGTACCACACGCGGCGGTGCTTTGCGTTACAGATCAGTTACAGCTTCAGCTACAAGCCGGTAACAAATTTAAAAGACAAGCCCGGTAAGCGTGTGTATTTATCCTTGTAATTGGGCAGATTCTTTGTTATAATGTAGACTGTAAAAATGGAATCATAGGAGCGTTACTATTGAACTATCTGTCTGATCTTATGCGGGCGATGGATTTTGATTCCCTGTGGGGACTGCTGCGGCGTTTGACCGCGGTGCTGCTGTGTCTGACGGTGCATGAAACGTGTCACGGTCTGGCGGCATACGCGCTGGGCGATCCCACGGCGAAGCGTCAACACAGGCTGAGCCTGAATCCGCTGCGGCACATCGACTGGTTCGGTTTTGCCATGATGCTGGTGGCGGGCTTCGGCTGGGCGAAGCCGGTGCCGGTGAATCCGCACTATTTCAAAAAGCCCAAGCAGGGCATGGCGGTGACGGCGCTGGCAGGACCGGTATCGAATTTGTTTTTGGCGGTGCTGCTGCTGATCGCGGCGCGGTTGGCGGCGAATGCGGCGCCGCTGTGGTTGCTCTATTTCCTGTTGGAAACTTCACTATTGAGCGTGGGACTGGGGCTTTTCAACATGCTGCCGATCCCGCCGCTGGACGGATCGAAGGTGCTGTTTTCGCTGCTGCCGGATCGGCAGTATCGATGGCTGATGCAGTATGAGCGGTACGGTTTTGTGCTGCTGTTGGCGCTCTCGGCGCTGGGCGTGGGGAGTACGTATCTGTCCCGGGCAATTTACGCCGTGTTTGAGCTGCTGTGCCGCACGGTTGGGCTATTATAAGACCGTTTTGTTAGAGGTGAGTTTTTGGACAATCCCATTTTCAAACTGGAAAAGGTGGTGCAGAGCAAGGGCGACGAGGCGCTTCAGGATTTTGAAGGACCGCTGGATCTGATCTTGTTTCTGCTCAGCAAAAATAAAATAGAGATACAGGATATCCCCATCGCGCTGATTCTGGATCAGTATTTAGAGTATCTGGAACAGCGTCAGCAGATGGATCTGGAGGTTGCCAGTGAGTTTATCACCATGGCGGCGCATCTTATGTATATCAAAACCCGCATGCTGCTTTCCCTTGAGGACGAAGAGGCGCAAAGCGAGATGGACGCGCTCATTAAATCACTGGAGGAGCGCAAGCGCGGCGAGGTGTATTTACGCATCAAGTCTTTGGCGGAGCGCATGGGGCCGCTGGGTGAGTTCGGGCGGAATATTCTCACCAAGAATCCCGAGCCTATGGAGCGCGACAAGATATATGAGTACGATCAGGATCCGGGAGATCTGGTGCTTGCCATGCAGGAGGTGCTGGATCGGCAAGGGGGACAGTTGGAGCCGTCCTCTCTGGCGGTCTTTGACGAGATCGTACGCCGCGAGCCGTATTCCGTGGAGCGCAAAGCGAGGGAGCTTTTTCAGCGGCTTAAGCACAGCGGCATCACGCGGTTTTTACTTCTCTTCAAGGGAAGCCGCAGCCGCAGCGAACTGGTTGCCACTTTTATGGCGGTACTGGAGCTATGCCGCAGCCGCGCCATCAAGCTGGTGGGTTCGCCCTCGGACTGCACCGTAAGCTGTGACGGCGAACTGCCGGAAGAATTACATTTTGAGTAAGTGAGAGACAGGTATGGATCATCTGGAAATGAAAGAAATCGAATCCGCCGTAGAGGGGATTCTGTTCGCCTCGGGCGAGCCGGTGCATATCGACCGGATCTGCGTGGCTTTGGATCTGGATCGCGCCACGGCGGAGCTGGTAGTGCAAAAACTGGCGGATCATTACAGCTATGAGCGGCGCGGCGTGCGTCTTTTGCGCATGGAAGAGAGCTATCAGCTTTGTTCCGCGCCGGATTACGCTGACTATATCCGCAAGGCATTTGAGATACGAAAACCGGCGCGGCTCAGTCAGCCGGCGCTGGAGGTGCTGACCATCATCGCCTATTATCAGCCCACCACACGATCCTACGTGGATCAGATTCGCGGCGTGGACAGCTCCTATACGGTGGGTCTGCTCCTCGACCGTCACCTCATCGAGGAGTGCGGACGGCTGCAGGTGCCGGGTCGTCCCCGGCTTTATCGCACCACCAAATCGTTTTTGCGCGCCTTTCACCTCAATTCGCTGGACGATCTGCCGGAAATGCCGGGTCTGGAAACCGACGGGCAGATGCGCTTGAATGAGGAAGGGCTTGTGGTAGACGATATGCCTCTATCGGAGCGATCCGGCGAGTAGCGCCGCACCCACATGGGAGAGGAGGTGGCTGATTGGTTGTACTCTGGATTGTAGGCGTACTGCTGGCGCTCATCGTGCTGTTGATGCTGCTGCGCGTGGGCGTGCGGTTCTCTTTCGGCGATGAGGCGCGTCTTGCGGTGCGCGTGGGTCCCGCCGCCCTTCAGATCCTGCCGGGCAAGGCAAAAAAGCCCTCGAAGGAAAAAAAGGAAAAACAAAAACCGGAAACGGAAGCAAAGGAAAAAAAGCAACCCTTCAAGCCCACCTTTGCCGAAATCCGATCCGCTGTGCCGGCGCTGTGGACCGCTTTGAAAAACGGCTTGCGCCGTACGCGGCGCGCCGTACGCATAGATCCCATGCGTCTGAGCGTAACGCTGGCAGGCGATGATCCGGCGCAGGTGGCGCAGATGTACGGTTGGGCGGAGGGCGTTATGTGGACGCTGATGCCGCGCCTGGAAGAACTGGTGCATATGCCCGATCCGCGCATCCATCTGAACGTGGATTACCAGAGGCGGCAAAGCCGTGCGGAGGGTGAGGTTGGACTTTCCCTGCGCGTCGGCGACGGCGTGCTGATTGCCTTGGCGTTCGGTATTCCGTTGCTGCGCTGGTATCTGGCGCTTCGGAAAAGTCGGGAAAAAACAAAGCAGGAAACTGCAGAAGAATTGACTGTAAAGGAGAATAAAGATGAGCACGAATGAAAAAAGCGGCGCTTTGAACGAATTGATGGATACGTCCTTGAGCAAGATCCGTGAGATGGTGGATTCCAACACCATTATCGGTGAGCCGATCGTCACGCCCGACGGCGTAACGCTGATTCCCGTTTCCAGCTTGAGCTTCGGCTTCGGCTGCGGCGGCGGGGATTACGGCAAACAGGGACCGAAGTTCGGCGGCGCCAGTACTGCCGGCGTTCGCGTAGAGCCGGTGGCGTTTCTGGTGGTCAAGGACGGAATCACCCGTGTACTGCCTGTTGCCGTACCTGCCGTGAGCACTGTGGATCGCGTGATTGAGCTGGTGCCGGAGGTCATGGATCGGGTGGAGAATTTCATCGATAAGCGGAAAACGGAAAAATCGGAGTTCTGAGAGAATATACTGGGAGCACCAAATAAGGAAGGTGATCCCATGAAAAAATGGACTGCTGTATTGTTTTGCGCTCTGTTTACGGCGGCTTGGATTCTGCCGTGCCGGGCGTACGGCTTGGAGCTGTCCGCCGTATCCGCCATTTTGATGGACGCCGATACGGGGGAAGTGCTTTATGAAAAGAATGCCGACCGGCAGATGCTCATTGCCAGCACTACTAAAATCATGACCGCGCTGGTGGCGTTGGAGGACTGTCATTTGCAGGACACCGTGACCGTGAAGCAACAGCACATGGCGGAAGGTTCTTCCATGTATCTCAAGCCCGGTGAAAAGGTCACAGTGGAAGCACTGCTCTACGGGCTGCTGCTGTGCTCCGGCAATGACGCAGCACTGGCACTGGCGGATCACTGCGGAGGCAGTGTGGCGCGTTTTGTGGCGCGCATGAACGAGAAAGCGGCGGAACTGGGTATGACCGGCACGTCCTTTGCAAACCCCAACGGGTTGGACGATGCATTGCACTATTCCACCGCCAGGGACATGGCGCGTTTGGCGCGGTGTGCCGTCTCCGATCCGACCTTTGTGCGTTTGTGCTCCACCGTCAGCGTAACGGTGGAGGGCAGGACGATGACCAACCACAACCGTCTGCTGCGCTCCATAGACGGCTGTATCGGCATGAAGACCGGCTATACCAAAGCCGCCGGACGTACGTTGGTGAGCGCCGCGCGGCGAGATGGACGCTGCCTGGTGGCAGTAACGCTGCAAGACGGCAATGACTGGGCGGATCACACCGCGCTGTACAACTACGGATTTGGTGCAAAACCGGATTGACGAAAGAGAGGAACACACTGTGCCGGAACGACTGCAAAAACTGATCGCCCGGGCGGGTCTGTGTTCCCGGCGGGCGGGGGAAGAACTGCTCCGGCAGGGACGTGTCTGTGTGAACGGCCGTGTGGCGCGGCTCGGTGAGCAAGCGGATGCCGCGTCGGATCGGATCGAGGTGGACGGAAGACCCTTGCCGGACGCACCGGAGTGCGTCTATCTCGTGCTCCATAAACCCAAGGGTTACGTGACCACGCTCTCAGACGAGTTCGGTCGCGCCACCGCGGCGGAGCTGGTAGCGGAGTGCGGCGTTCGTGTGTTTCCGGTGGGTCGTCTGGATCGCGATTCGGAGGGACTGCTCCTTTTTACCAACGACGGTGCGCTCACCCAATCGCTGCTGCACCCAAGTCATCAGGTGGACAAGGTGTACCGCGTGACGGTGGCAGGCGCGTTGGACAGCGCGGCAGAGCGCCTCATGGCGCAGACGGAGCTGGACGGTGAGCCGATCTGTTCGCCGGAGGTGGCTGTCTTGTCGCGAAGCGATGAGCACTCGGTGTTGCGCGTCACTATACACGAGGGGAAAAACCGCCAGATCCGCCGCATGTGCGAAAAGGCGGGTTTGTCGGTCATGCGACTGGTGCGCGTGCAGGAGGGAAATCTCTTGCTGGGCGATTTGAAGCCCGGCAAGTGGAGATACTTGACAGCGACTGAAATCAAAGTCTTAAAAGGAAGATGAACGACGTGAAAAACGACGTATTACATAGGATTCGTACGCAGATGGCGACCTTCTCCAAGGGTCAGCGACAGATCGCCGACTACATTCTGGAAAACTACGATAAAGCGGCGTTCCTGACGGCAAGCCGTCTGGGACAGATGACGCGCCTGAGCGAGTCCACGGTGGTGCGGTTTGCCGCCGAGCTGGGGTATGACAGCTACCATGAGATGCAGCGTGCGTTGCAGGAGCTGATCCGCGGACGGCTCACGTCCGTCCAGCGAATCCAGGCGTCCCATGAGCGGATCAACGGTGCCGACACTGTGGGCGAGGTGATGCAGCGTGATATGGACACCATACACGCGGCGATCGAAAACGTGGATCGGGCGGAATTCAACCGGGCGGTGGATATGCTGTTGCAGGCGCGGCGCATCTACATCTTAGGTGTGCGCTCGTCCTCGTTTTTGGCGGGGTATTTGAATTTTTACCTCCACCTGATCTGCAAAAATGTGACGCTGGTGCAGAGCTTTGCCGCCGGCGAGATCTATGAGCAGATGGTGCATATCGAGCCGGGCGACGTGCTGATCGGCATCAGCTTTCCCCGCTATTCCATCACAGCGGTGAACGCCGTGCATTTTGCCCGCGACCGGGGTGCCGATGTGATCGCCATTACGGACAGCACTCTTTCACCGCTGTATGCGGCATCCTCTGCGGCGCTGATGGTGCGCAGTGATATGATCTCCTTTGTGGATTCCATGGCGGCGCCGCTGAGTCTTCTCAACGCGCTCATCGCCGAGGTGGGACGCCGCAAACCGGAGGACGTAGCGGGTATTTTTGCTGACATGGAACAGGTGTGGAACAAGTACGGGGTATTCGGGCGTTTGGAAGATGAGTAAGAAAATCGTGGTGATCGGCGGCGGTGCCGCCGGCATGATGGCAGCCGTGTTTGCCGCGCGGCAAGGCGCGGACGTAACGCTCATAGAGCCCAACGAGCGGCTGGGGAAAAAGGTGAATATCACCGGTAAGGGTCGGTGCAACGTAACCAACAACTGCGCCTTGGAGGAACTGCTGCGCAACGTACCCGGCAACGGACGTTTTTTATACAGCGCTTTTTCAAAATTTGACGGACGCGATGCCATGGCCTTCTTTGAAGAACTGGGCGTGCCTCTAAAAACTGAACGGGGCAGCCGGGTGTTTCCCGTGTCGGATTGTGCCTTTGATGTGACCGCCGCGCTGGAACGGGAACTGCGGCGGCGCGGCGTGCAGGTGATCCGTGATCGGGCGCTGAACGTGGAGACGGCGGAAGGACGCGTCGCGGCGGTGCGAGGTGAGCGCCGGCGCTATGAAGCGTCCGCCGTGATTTTAGCAACAGGCGGCGTGTCCTATCCCGCCACCGGCTCTACCGGCGACGGCTATCGCATTGCCGCCGCACTGGGACATACGGTGGCGCCGCCTCACGGCTCACTGGTACCGTTGGTCAGTCCCGATCCCTGCTGTCAGGCGATGCAGGGTTTGGCACTGAAAAACGTGACGGTGACGGTGGAGGACGGGCAGGGAAGGCGACTGTTCCGGGAGCTTGGGGAGATGCTCTTTACCCATTTCGGCGTGTCCGGACCGCTGATTCTCTCCGCCAGCGCCCGTATGCGGGAGGCGGAAACGGGGACGTGCCGCCTGTTAATCGACTTGAAACCGGGTCTGGACGAGCAGAAATTAGACGCACGGATTCTGCGGGATATCAACGAATCACCCAACCGGGATTTTGAAAAGATCGTGAGCGGTCTGGTGCCTCACAGTATGGTGGCGGTACTTTGCCGCCGTCTGGAAATCCCCGACACGCTGAAAGCCCATTCGCTGACCAGGCAGCAGAGGCGTGATCTGGTGAGGATGCTTAAACATTTTGCCATTGAGATCACCGACCGCCGTCCGGTGGAGGAAGCCATTGTCACCGCCGGGGGGGTCAATGTGGGTGAGGTACAGCCTGCCACCATGGAGTCTAAACTGGTGCGAGGGCTGTACTTTGCCGGAGAAATACTGGACGTAGACGCCTATACGGGTGGATTCAATTTGCAGATCGCGTGGGCGACAGGTCGGCAGGCGGGTCTTTGCGCCGCGCGTGAATAAAGGAGTGTAAACCAATGAAGAATTATTCTATCGCCGTAGACGGACCGTCCGGCGCGGGAAAGAGCACCCTTGCCAAGGCGATTGCCGCCGAGCTGAATATTCTCTATGTGGATACCGGCGCTATTTACCGCAGTATCGGACTATATGTGCAGCGGCAGGGGATCGATCCCAAGGACGGTGACGCTGTGACGGCGATACTGCCGGAAATCCACGTGGATATGGTATACAGCGACGACGGCTTACAGCATATGCTGCTCAACGGCGAGGACGTGACGAAGGAAATCCGCCTGCCGGAGATCTCCATGTATGCCTCCGCCGTATCGGCGATCCCGGCGGTGCGTTCATTTTTGCTGGAAATGCAGCGGGAGATGGCGCACAGCCACAGCGTGATCATGGACGGCCGGGATATTGGCACGGTGGTGCTTCCGAACGCGGACGTGAAGATTTTTCTCACCGCCGATGTGGATAAACGTGCCCGGCGGCGCGTGAAGGAGTTGACCGAGCGCGGCACACCCCGTCCTTTCGAGGAGGTTTTAGACGAGATGCGCCGACGGGACTGGGCGGACAGCCACCGTGCCGCCGCGCCGCTGCGCGCGGCGGAGGACGCCGTGTTGGTGGATACCAGCGAGATTGATTTTGAAGAGAGCAAGGAGCGGCTGCTGGAGGTAATACGAAGGGGGCTTGCACTTTGAAAAACGCATACTATACCAAGATGTGGGATCGGCTGTATAAACCGGTGACACGGCTGTATCCTCTCGATGTGTCGGGAGCGGAGAACGTGCCGGACGAGTCGGTACTGCTGTGCGCCAACCATTCTGCCTGGATCGATCCGGTGCTGGTAGTGGCATCGCTGCCTAACACCTACGATCTGCGGATCATGGGAAAAAAAGAGCTGTTCAAACTGCCGCTGCTGCGCCGCTTCCTCACGAAAATGGGTGTATTCCCGGTGGATCGCGGACATTCAGATCTCCAGGCGGTCAAAACGGCTATCGGCAGTTTGAAAGACGGTTGGAGTCTTTTGATATTCCCGGAGGGGACGCGGGTGCATCACCCGGGCGACGTATCACCCAAGGGCGGAGCGGCGATGATGGCGATCCGGTCGGGCGTGAAAATGTTGCCGGTCTTTATCGGGACCGGTAAACGGCTGTTTCGGCGTACTTCCGTCATTTTCGGAGAGCCGTACACGCCGGTCTATTCCGGACGCAAGGGGACGGCGGAGGAGTATCAGGCCAACGCCGATGAGATCATGCGCCGCGTCTATGAGCTGGGCGGTGTGAAATGAAGGTCATACTGGCTAAGAGCGCCGGCTTCTGCTACGGCGTGAAGCGGGCGGTGGACATGGCGGAAAAAACAGCCGCCGAGCGCGGCGGCTGTGTGATGCTGGGCAGCATTATCCACAACGAAAGTGTGGTGGAGCGCCTGCGCTCACTGGGCGCGCGGCAAGTGGACAGCGCGGACGACATCACAGCCGGCGATACGGTGCTTATTCGCGCCCACGGCGAGCGAAAAGACACCATTGAGCAACTGCGCGATTTGGGCGCGGAGTGTGTGGACGCTACCTGCCCCAACGTCCTGCGAGTGCAGCAGATCGTGGCGCAGGCGGACGAGGAGGGACGCATACCGGTGCTGATCGGTGAGCCGCACCACCCGGAGGTGGTGGGTGTTGCCAGTTGGTCGGCGCGCTCACAGGTTTTTTCCGGTCCGGAGGAATTGCGGCAATGGTTGGCGCAAGACCTGTCCCGGCGTGATCTGCCCATCACAGCGGTGGCGCAAACCACCTGTATTCGGGCAATTTGGGAGGCTTGCGCAGAAATTTTAAAAAAAGAGTGTACAAACGCGAAATTATTTGATACAATATGCAATGCTACGCATAAGCGTCAGGCGGAAGCGGCAGATCTGGCCGCGTCTGTCGACGCGATGGTCGTGGTCGGAGATCGTAAAAGTGCCAACACCAAACATTTGACGGAGATTTGCAGTCAGAGGTGTTCCCGCGTCCTTCAAATCGAAAGGGCGGAGGAACTCCCGCCGGATTTTCTTACCGGATGTTCTGTGGCAGGCCTTACGGCCGGCGCGTCCACACCGGCGTGCATCATTAAGGAGGTATATACAACGATGAGCGAAGAAATCAAGACCACAGAACTGAGCGAGGAGAGCTTTGAGCAAATGCTTGACAAGTCCTTCAAGACTTTGAATACAGGAGAGAAGGTCACCGGAATCGTCACGGCAATCGGCCCCACCGAAGTGCAGGTCGATCTGGGCTGTAAACAGGCCGGATACATCGCCGTGGAAGAGCTGTCCGCCGATCCCAACGCCAAACCCGAGGACGTGGTGAAGGTCGGCGACGAGATCGAAACGTACATTATCCGCGTCAACGACGTGGAAGGTTATGCCATGCTGTCCAAGAAGCGTCTGGACGCCGTGAAGGTCTGGGAGGACATCGAACAGGCGCGCGAGGAGAAGGTGACGCTGGAAGGTAAAGTCACCGAGGAGAACAAGGGCGGTATCGTTGTCAATGTCAAGGGCGTTCGGGTGTTCGTTCCCGCGTCCCAGAGCGGCCAGCCCCGCGGCGCGGATCTGAGCGAAATGATCGGTCAGACCGTTTCCCTGCGTATTACCGAGGTCAATCGTGCCCGCCGCCGCGTGGTGGGTTCCATTCGCGAGGTGAGCTATGAAGCACGCCGCGCCGCCCAGGCTGAGATCTGGAACAGTATTGAGGTTGGCAAGCGTTATACCGGTACCGTCAAGTCCATGACCTCCTACGGCGTATTTGTGGACATTGGCGGCGTGGACGGCATGGTGCATATCTCCGAATTGAGCTGGAGTCGCATCAAGAATCCCGCTGAGGTTTGCTCGGTGGGCGATACGCTGGATGTGTACGTCATCTCCTTCGATCCTGAGAAGCACAAGATTTCTCTGGGCGTGAAGGATCACAGCGCCGATCCCTGGGCGAAGTTCATGGAAACCTATAAGGTCGGCGATACGGCATCTGTACGCATTGTGAAGCTGATGGACTTCGGCGCGTTTGCCGAGGTCGTACCCGGCGTGGACGGGTTGATCCACATTTCCCAGATCGCGGATCGCCGCGTTGAAGAACCGGGCGACGTACTTGCCGAGGGTGATGTGGTAGATGCCAAGATCACCGCTGTGGACGAGGAGAAGCATAAGATCTCCCTGTCGATCCGGGCGTTGCTGACTCCTGCCGTTCCTTCTGTGGAAGAAGATTCCGCCGAGGAAGAGCCTGCGGAGGAAACTGCCGCCGAGGAAACTACCGAGGAGTAATATACTGCTAAAAAGAGAGCCTGCGCCGAACGCGCAGGCTCTCTTTTCCTATATCCTCTCCACCGGGCGGAAAACTGCCTCTTTCACCTTGCATGTGAGGATATTCTTTTGTATAATGACCGTAGGAAACGCGACAAGACAGGAGCGTGAGCATCATGGGAAAAATCTGGGACACCATACGTGGTATACAGGATAAGCGCCGACCGTTCTGCACGGCGATCATCGCCGCCGCCGGACATTCCCGCCGCATGGGCGGAGGCAATAAACTGCTGATGGAACTGGCAGGCGAACCGGTTTTGCTGCATACGCTCCGTGCAGTGGATCAGGCGGCACTGGTGGACGAGATCGTGGTGGCTGCGCAGGAGGAATCGCTGTTGGAAGTGGCGGATCTGTGCAGCCGCGCGGGAATCCAAAAAAGCGTACGCGTGATACGGGGCGGCGAGAGCCGCACCGCCTCCGTGCTGGCGGCGGCGGCAGAGGCGGACCCCCGGGCGGAGCTCCTGGCGGTACACGACGGTGCCAGACCGCTGGTGCGCCCGGAGGAGATCGATGATCTGATCCGCCAGGGACTTACCACCTACGCCGTGGCGCCCGCCGTGCCCATCGCCGACACAGTAAAGGTGGCGGGGGAGGACGGAAAGGTGCTGTCTACACCGGATAGAAGTATGCTCTATGGCATTCGTACGCCGCAGGTGTTTCAGGCGGATCTTCTTCGCGCCGCCTTGCAGTCCGCGCTGGATTCCGGTGCGGAAATAACGGACGATTGCTCCGCTGTAGAGCGGCTTGGCAAGGAAGTTTACTTGACACCCGGTGATCCGGAGAATATTAAGATCACCACGCCGTTGGACCTTGTCGTTGCAGAGGCAATTTTAGAGAGGAGGGGGCGGAATTGATCGGTCTGCGTATCGGACACGGATACGACGTACACCGTCTCGCCGCCGGACGGAAACTGATACTGGGCGGAGTGGAGATCCCGTGGGAACAGGGATTGGACGGTCATTCCGACGCGGACGTACTGCTTCACGCGGTGATGGACGCGCTGTTGGGCGCGGCGGCGTTGGGGGATATCGGTACGCTTTTCCCGGATACCGATCCGAACTATTTGGGGGCGTCCAGCGTGGAATTGCTGCGCCGCGTGAACCAGGAACTGACACAGCGCCGTTGGCAGGTGGTCAATGTGGACGCCACGCTGATTGCCCAACGTCCCAAAATACTGCCGTATCGGGACGCTATGCGGCGGAACATTGCCGCGGCGCTGGGCGTAGATGTGGCGCAGATCAGCGTAAAAGCCACCACGGAGGAACATTTAGGGTTTACAGGTGACGGCAGCGGCATGGCGGCCCATGCGGTGGCGATGATAGAGAAGATATAGCGATAAAAGGGGAGAGATCCGGCACATGAAAGCCGGGTCTCTTTTTTTCACCTGCTCTATCCGGTTTTCATAAGATGACCTGTGAGGAGGTGTACAATGGAATACTATCTTTTGATCGCTCGATCTGTCACCCATGCACAGCGTATGATGCGCGCGCTGCAGGGGTGTTCTATCCGCGCGGCGATGTTTCGCGCACCCGCCGGACTGACCAACAGGGGCTGCAGTTATGCCCTCCGCGTGCGTGCAGAACGGCGGCAGGAGGCACAGGACTGTCTGGATCGTGCCGGTCTGCGTCCGACGGCTGTTTTTAAACGCGAGGGGAACCGTTACGTTGAGGTGAGCGTATGATTTATTTTGACGCGGCGGCTACCACGCTGGAAAAACCGGACGCGGTTCGTATCGCGTCGGCGCGGGCAATGGGGTCGATGAGTTCGCCGGGACGCGGCGGACACCCGGCGTCCCGGGCGGCGGAGGAGACCGCCTATCGTTGCCGCTGTGAAGCGGCGGAGCTGTTTGGTATGCAAGAGCCGGAGCACGTGATCTTCACCGGCAACGCTACCCACGCATTGAATATCGCCATCGGAACCGTAGTGGCGGCAGGGAGCCGCGTGATCGTATCCGGCTATGAGCATAACGCGGTGACAAGACCGCTTCACGCTGTCCCTGATCTGCACGTGACGGTGGTGGACACGCCGCCTTTTGATCCGGAGGGAATGGCGGCGGAGTTTGAAACCGCCATATCCAGGGGCGCCGATGCGGTGATTTGCAATCACGTTTCCAATGTCTTCGGGTGCGTGCAGCCGGTGGAAGAGATTGCCCGAAGCTGCCGCCGTCACGGCGTGCCGCTGATTGTAGACGCCTCTCAATCCGCCGGCGTACTGCCGGTGCGAATGGACGAATGGGGCGCGGCATTTGTGGCAATGCCCGGGCACAAGGGGCTGTACGGGCCGCAGGGAACGGGTCTGCTGCTGTGCGGCATGAGCGCCCAACCGATCCTTTTCGGAGGCACGGGCAGTGCCTCCCGCGTGCAGGATATGCCGGAAGAACTCCCGGACCGTTTAGAGGCGGGTACCCACAATATGCCGGGAATTGCCGGACTGCTGGAGGGGATCCGTTTTGTCCGGAGAAAAGGGACGGAAACGATTGCCGATCATGCCCGGCATCTAACGCGCCGCTGCGCCCTTCGCCTAAGGGAACTGCCCGGCGTGCGTCTGTTTGCCGCGGAGGATCCCGCCCGTCAGGCAGGTGTACTGTCCTTTACCGTGGACGGCCGCGATCCGGAGGAACTGGCGGAACAACTGGCACGGCGGGGGATCGCCGTTCGAGCAGGGCTGCAATGCGCGCCGCTGGCGCATCAAACGGTCGGCACGCTGCCGGACGGAACGGTACGCGTGAGTTTTTCTGCATTCAACACAGCGGCGCAGGTGGATCGCTTTAGCTGGGAATTGCGCGCCATACTGCGTGAAAAAGTAACACTTTAGACATACAATTTTTGTTGCAATCTCCTGATGTTTCCTATATAATAATAATATCCATCAATATGCATAATTGGAGAGAGTATGCTTATGGATAAGATCTTATCTGTACTGGAGAATATCGGGAGATACTTGCTGCTGATCCGCCCTGTGGACATTCTGGACGTGGCTATCATCGCGTTTTTGATCTATAAACTGCTGAAGCTGGTCAAGAGTAAACGGGCGGAGAACATACTCAAAGGCGTGGCGGTCTTTTTGCTGGCGCTGTGGGTCAGTCAAGTACTTCAACTTAACGCCATCAACTATGTGCTCACCCATATCGTGGAGTGGGGCGTTCTGGCGTTGATCGTCCTGTTCCAACCGGAACTGCGGCAGCTGTTAGAGAACGTGGGCAGCCGCGATCTCCGGATGCTGCGGCTTTTCACGCCTGAGGAACGGGACAGCGCTATGGAGGGCACTATCGATCAAACGGTGCTGGCATGTACAGAGATGGCGAAAGAGCGTACAGGCGCACTGATCGTCTTTGAACGCAAGATCCTGCTGGACGACATGGTGCGTACAGGCACCATACTGGATGCATCGGTATCCGGGGAATTGCTTAAAAATATCTTTTTTGTTAAAGCGCCCATGCACGACGGCGCGGTGGTGATCCGGGAAGGCCGCATTTTAGGCGCCGGCTGTATGCTGCCGCTGTCCAATAACAGCAATTTAAGCCGCGATCTGGGTATGCGGCATCGGGCAGGCATCGGCATGAGCGAGAACTCGGACGCGGTGGTAGTGATTATCTCGGAGGAGACAGGCTCTATCTCGGTGGCGCTGGGCGGTATGCTCAAACGCCACCTGATGCCCGAGACACTGGGTAAGCTCTTGCGCAACGAGCTGCTGCCTGCGCCGGAGGAGAAATCGGACAAGCCGCGCGCTGGGCTGATTGCCCTGCTGCGTAACCGGAGAAAGGGGGCGCAGGATGGAGAAGAGTAAGAGCAGAATAACCCTGCGGATCATTCTGTCTGTTCTGGCTGCCATCGCCATCTGGCTATATGTGGATATAGGGCAGGCCACCACGGTCAAAACCACCATTCGCGGTATTCCCGTGGAGTTTTCCGGAGAAAACGGCGCGCTGGCAGACAACGGCTTGATGCTGCTGGACGGATACGACGCCACTGTGGATCTGCGCATCGAAGGTCCGCGCAGTGAGCTGTGGAAACTGAGCCGGGACGCGATCCGTATCGTGGCGGATACTTCCGGCATCACCGATACGGGCGTGCAGTCCCTGTCCTATCAGATTGTCTATCCCGACAGCGTGTCCGGCGGCAATTTGAAGGTGGACTGGCGCAGCGCCTACACCGTTACGGTCACCGTGGGGGATCTCTATACCAAGGAAGTGCCCGTCTATTGTGACGTAACAGGTCCTGTGGCGGACGGCTTTTTAGCCGAGGAAGCAGAGCTGGATCCGGTGAAACTGTTACTGCGGGGACAGCGGGACGACCTTCTGAATATCAGCTACGCCAAGGTGGAGCTGAACGTGGAAGGCGCCAACAAGACGGTGGTGCAGGGCATCGCCTATACGCTCTACGACTACAACGATATTCCCGTGGAAAACAGCAATATCCGGGCGGATACCAAAATGATCCAGGTGACACTGCCGGTCAAAACCACCAAGACGGTGCCGCTGCGGCTTATATATGAGGAAGCCCCCGGTTCCACGCGGGAACAGATGGAATGTACCGTGGTACCGAGCAGTGTGACGCTCAAGGGCGATAAGGATACACTGGCGAATATTGACTTCATCGTGTTGGATACACTTTATCTGCAGGATCTTCAGCCCTATCAAACGCTGTCGTATCCCATTACCGTGCCGGACGGCACCGAGCTGATGGACGATACACGGGAGGCAGTTGTTACCGTTGTGGTCAGCGGTGTGATCGAACGCACGCTGGCGGTGACGGACTTCGCTTTTGACAATCTGCCCGAGGGACTTACCGCCGCGGCTGTGACCGAACAGCTTCGCATTACGCTGCGGGGTCTGACGGAGGAGATTGAGGCGCTGTCGGCGGAGGACCTGACAGTCCGGGCGGATCTGTCTGCGGTGAACGCCGCCGGAAACTATACCGTTCCGGTCACTGTTTCGCTCAGAGGTTACAGCAACGTCAGCGCCAAGGGAAGCTATCAGATCATTGTGAACGTAACCGCCGCGCAGGAGGAGACAGATGGATAGGGCGCGAAGGAGTGGAATAATATGACCCAGGTCGCCACAGTGGAGGAAATCTTGTCCGGGGATCTCGTTCGGATCTGCGTAGCGCGCAAAACCGCCTGCGGACACGACTGTGAACAGTGTGCCGGGTGCGGCGTGACAGGTGCGGCGGTCTGCGTCCAGGCCAGAAATCCCGTGGGTGCCGTGCCGGGACAGAAGGTTCTGGTGCAGAGCGGTACGGGAAAGGTTCTGGGCGTGGCGGCGCTGGTATATCTCCTGCCGCTGGTCGGTTTTTTGCTGGGTTATTTCTTCTCTGAAGGCTTGGCGGAGACGGTGCGGTATATGATTGCCGCCGTCGGCGCGGCGTTGGCGTTTGTGCCCAGCGTGTTCTGCGACCGCTACGCCCGCAAGAAGGGAACGCTGGTCTACACCGTCGTGCAGGTACTGTAGCATGTTTGGTTATGTGCGCCCTGGGGGGCGGTTATCAGACGAGGACCGGAAACACTTTCAATCAGCCTACTGCGGTCTGTGCCACACGCTCGGTCGGCGCTGCGGCATGGCGGCACGGCTTATTCTCAACTATGATTTCACCTTTTTGGCGATGCTGTTGAGTGAGAGCAGTACGTGCCAAACACGCCGCTGTCCTTTGCACCCTCTGCGCGGACGAGCCTGTGCCTGTCAGAATGAGGCGCTGGAGCGATCGGCGGATTACAGTGTGATATTGCTGTGGTGGCAGCTGCAAGACGGGATTGCCGATCACGGCTTTTGGGGCGCGATCCGATATCGCCTGGCGGCGGCGCTTTTGCGCCGTGCCTATCGCAAGGCAAGATTTGCCCGACCCGGATTCGATGAGAGCGCGCGCCGGGAATTGGCGGAGCTGGCACGGTTGGAGGCGGAGGGGTGTCCTTCCGTTGACTTGCCGGCGGACCGGTTTGCCCGTCTGCTTGCAGGCATTGCCGGCGAAGAAGAAGGTACGCGCCGACGGGTGCTGGAGCAGATGCTCTATCATCTGGGACGCTGGATCTATCTGGCGGACGCGGCGGACGATCTGAAGCGCGATCTGCGTCGGGGAAACTATAATCCGCTGGCGCTCCGCTTTGCACATGAAGGCGGCGTACTCACGCCGGAGAGCCGCCAGGAGTTGGGAAAGACGATGGACGGCTCTGTACGCGCCATGGCGGCGGCATTTGAGCTGGCGGAGTTCGGGGCGTACCGCGGCGTGATCGAGAATGTGATCTATGAGGGACTCTATCTGGTGGGCGCGGCGGTGCTCAACGGTACGTTTCGCCGAAGGAAGGGACAGGCAAAGGAGACTTGACACGAAAGGCAGGATCTGCGTATGCGCGATCCATATGAGGTATTGGGTATCTCAAGCAGCGCCACCGATGAGGAGGTCAAAAAGGCCTATCGGAATCTGGCGCGCAAATATCACCCTGACAATTATCACGATAACCCCCTTGCCGATCTCGCCCAGGAGCGCATGAAGGAGATTAACGAGGCGTATGAGGCAATCCAGTCGCGGCGCAAGGGCGGATCGTACGAAACCGGCGGCTACAGCGCCGCGTATAGCGGTTATAGCGGCGATGCGGCGTTTGCCCGGGTGCGTGCTGCCATTGCGCAGGGAAATCTTGCTTTGGCGGAGACGCTGTTGAACGCGCAGGGAGACCACGGCGCCGAGTGGCATTTTCTCAAAGGCGCGATCTGCCACCGTAGGGGCTGGCTGGACGAGGCGCGGCGGTACTATCAAACGGCGGTCTCACTGGATCCTCTCAACGCCGAATACCGTCAGGCGCTGGATCTGATGGAAGGGAATCAGAACGCCTATCAGCCGGACGGCTACCGCGCCATGAGTACCGTCGGGTGCGGAAATGATCTTGTCAGCCGCGTGTGCGGCACGCTGCTGTGCTTGAACTGCCTATCCGGCGGCGGATACTTTTTCTGCTGCTGATTATACGAAGGAGGAGAGTGCTTTGCTCAATAGCATGACCGGCTACGGTCGGGCGCGGGAGACACTGAACGGACGTGATATTACGGTGGAAATTCGCAGTGTGAATAACCGCTATCTGGACTGCTCTGTGAAGATGCCGCGCGCCTATATTTTTGCCGAGGACGCCGTCAAAGGACGGGTGCAAAAGGCGATTTCCCGCGGAAAGGTAGACGTTTTTATCTCCATTGACGCCAGCGCCGCCGACACCGCGGTGGTATCGGTCAACGAGCCGCTGGCGCGGGGCTACTATATGGCGCTGACAGAGCTGAAAGAGACGTTTTCTCTCCAGGGCGACATTACGGCGGCGGCACTTGCCAAGTTCCCCGATGTGTTGTCTATTACCAAGGCGGACGAGGATCTGGAAACAGTATCGGCGGATATCTGCCGCGTGAGCGATGAAGCGCTCCGCGCCTATAACGCCATGCGCGGCGCCGAAGGCGCGAAGCTCGCGGAGGATATCGCCTCTCGCGCCGCCGCTATCGAGGCGGTGGTGGAGAAGGTGGAGCTTCGTTCGCCCCAAACGCTGGCAGCATACCGGGAGCGTTTGGAAAACAAGATGCGTGAGGTACTGCAATCCACCGCCATTGATGAGAGCCGTATCTTGACCGAAGCCGCCATCTACGCCGATAAGATTGCCGTGGACGAGGAGACGGTACGTCTCCACAGCCATCTTGCCCAGCTTCGCCAGATGCTCCATAGCAACGAACCGGTGGGACGCAAGTTGGATTTCCTCATTCAGGAGATCAACCGGGAGTGCAATACCATCGCCTCCAAGTGCAACGATCTGACCATCGCGCAGGACGTGGTGCAGATGAAGGCAGAGGTGGAAAAGATCCGGGAACAGGTGCAGAACATCGAATAACGAGCGGAGGCAAATATTGCATATGAAGCTTATCAATATCGGATTTGGGAATCTGGTGTCTGCCCAGCGTCTGCTGGCAGTAGTCAGTCCGGACAGCGCACCCATCAAGCGGCTCATACAGGAGGCGCGGGATCGCGGTATGCTGATCGACGCTACGTACGGACGGAAGACCGCCGCCGTGCTGATTATGGACAGCGATCATGTGATACTCTCGGGGCTGGGCGCGGAGCGTCTGGCACCCCGACTGGGCGTCAGCGCGGAGGAAATGGAGGAAGAGGAATGAGCGAAACCGGCAAGATTTTTATTGTAGCAGGTCCGTCCGGCGCGGGAAAAAGCACGGTGCTTGCCGAGTTGTTCCGGGGACGCGGCGATCTGTTCTATTCTGTCTCGGCAACCACAAGAGATCCGCGTCCCGGCGAGGCGGACGGTGTCAACTACCATTTCATCACCGCAGACCGATTTCGCCAGATGATAAATGAAGACGCGTTTTTGGAATGTGCCGAATACGTGGGCAATTTCTACGGTACGCCGAAAAAGCCGGTGGACGCGGCGCTTGCCGCCGGAAAAGACGCCATTTTGGAGATCGAGGTACAGGGCGCCAAACAGGTCTACGCCAAGCGGCCCGATGCGATACGCATCTTCATTATTCCGCCCAGTTGGGAGGAATTGGAGCGCCGCCTGGTCGATCGCGGCACCGATACGCCGGAGAAGATCCAAAAACGTCTGCTGCGCGCCAGAGTGGAATTGGCAGATGCCCGGGAATATGATTATATTGTCCTCAACGACACAGTGGACAAGGCGGCGGAGGAACTGCGCGCTATCTTGCGCGCCGAGCATTGCCGCGTTAAGGATCGGATCGACCGGTTTTTGGAGAGGTAACCGTTTATTTCATCAAATTTATCGCCGCTTGCGGCAGATTGGAAGGTAAAAACTATGATGCTGTATCCTGCAATGAACAAACTGACAGAGCACGTACCCAACCGGTATATGATGGTCAATGTGGTGGCGCGCCGCGCCCGGCAGATTGCCGAGGAGGCGGAAAAGGTAGGTGAACGCCTGCATGAAAAGCCTGTGACCATGGCGATCAACGAGGTGGCGGATGGTTTGCTTGACGCTGCCGCCATTGACACAAGCATCGAGGAGAGCCGGGATTGAGCTGAACGAAGCGAAAGGAGGAGCCGCCTATGCCGCAGATCGCGAAAGTCGCCGTGGCAGCGGCTACCTATGCCATCGATAAGCCCTATGACTACCTTGCGCCGGACGAGGCGCAGGTGGGACAGCGCGTGTTGGTTCCCTTCGGAAAAGGCAACCGGACCGGGGAGGGAGTGATCCTCTCCGTCAGCCGTGCCGTGCCGGACAAGCCCCTCAAAGCGGTGCGGGAGATTCTGGACGCAGAGCCTGTTATATCCGCCGAGGAGATCAAGCTGGCGCTGTGGATGCGTCAGCGGTATTACTGTACCGTCTACGAAGCATTGCATACGATTCTGCCCGCCGCGGTGTGGTATCGCTACCGTGAGGTATGGAAACTATCCGGCGAGACGTCGGCAGAAGGCTTATCCGATGACGAGTCGGCGATTCTTTCACTGCTGCGCAAAAAAAACCGGGAAGCAGAGGAACTGCAGACGTTGCTGGGTCAAGACGTGATGCCGTCGCTCCTGAAACTGCAGAAAATGGGACTTGTCACCGTCTCCTCCCACGGTGAGCGAAAAGTACGTGACAAGACGGTCACGATTGTGAGACTGTCCGCAGCGCCGGAATCGGCAATGGCGGAGGCACAGCGCTGTGCGCGCCGAGCGCCCCGTCAGGCGGAAGCGCTCCGTCTGCTGGCACAATCAGGGGAAATGTCCTTACACGATCTGTGCTACTTTACGGGACTGTCCCGTCAGGCGCTCTTGACGCTATCCGAGCGGGGATTTGTGTCGTTGCGAGAACAGGAAGAATACCGAATATCCTCTGCCGACTATGCTGTAAAGGGTGAAGCCATTACACTTAATGATGAGCAGCAGCATGTGTTTGAGGAGATTTTAGAACAGGCGCTTTCCGGCAAAGCCGGGGTAACGGCGCTCTACGGAATTACAGGCAGCGGCAAGACGCTGATCTATATTCGCTTGGCACAGGAGATGTTAGCGGCAGGTAAATCCGTAATGATTCTGGTGCCGGAGATTGTGCTGACGCCGCAGATGATGGCACGCTTTTGCGCCTATTTCGGCGCGGAGGTAGCGCTTTTGCACAGCGGTCTGCGCCTTACGGAGCGGTACGATCAGTATAAGCGTATCCGCCGTGGAGAGGCGCACATCGTACTGGGTACGCGCTCGGCGGTGTTTGCGCCGCTGGAAAACATCGGACTGATTGTGCTGGACGAGGAGCAGGAGAGCTCCTATGAGTCGGAAAACGCCCCCTGCTACCATGCTCGGGATATTGCCAAATACCGCTGTGCCAGAGAGAATGCGCGCTTGGTGCTGGGTTCTGCAACGCCCACCGTGGAGACAGCCTATTATGCC
This sequence comes from Oscillospiraceae bacterium, assembly GCA_017619715.1. GTDB lineage: Bacteria > Bacillota > Clostridia > Oscillospirales > Oscillospiraceae > Vescimonas. The sequence goes on from JAFZRS010000026.1 coordinate 45,970, forward strand.
CGCCGGGGCGACTATCAGCTTGCGTGCTTGCATCATCGGTACAACGAGCAGAATCTGCCGCAGGTGATCGTGGCGGATATGCGGCAGGAACTGCGCCGCGGCAACACGGGGACGGTCAGTTTGGCGCTGGCGGCCGAGATACAAAAGAACATCGCGTCGGGTGAGCAGACCATTTTGTTTCTCAACCGCCGGGGCAACAGCCGCCAGCTTTTGTGCCCCTCCTGCGGCTACGTGCCGAAGTGTCCCCGGTGCAGTGTGTATCTAACCTATCATTCCGCCAATGGACGGTTGATGTGCCACTACTGCGGCTATTCCGAAAAAGCGCCGGAGAATTGTCCCGAATGCGGCGGCGCACTGAAGCATTTAGGCATCGGCACGCAGAAGGTGGAGGAGGAGCTGCGGCAGCTTTTCCCCGGCACGGATATCTTGCGTATGGACGCGGATACCGTGGGCGGAGAACACGAAAAGCTGCTGCGTACATTTGAAAAGAAGAAAATTCCCATTCTCCTCGGCACACAGATGGTGGCGAAGGGACTGGATTTTGAAAATGTAACGCTTGTGGGCGTGCTGGCGGCGGATCTGAGCCTGTATGTGGATCACTACCGCGCCTCGGAACGCACGTTCAGCCTGCTGACGCAGGTGGTAGGCCGCGCCGGACGGGGCGAGAAGACCGGACGCGCCGTCATTCAAACCTATACGCCGGAAAACGACGTCATACAAGCCGCGGCGCAGCAGGATTACGAGCGGTTCTATAACGCCGAGATCCGTTTGCGCAGGCTGCGCAGGGATCCGCCCTTTGCCGATCAGACGGTTGTTACGGTGACAGGGCCGGAGGAGAGCGCCGTGCGCCGCGCCTGTGCGGAGATCCGGCAGGGGTTGCGCGGTGCGGCGGCGCAGGAGCCGTATCGGAGCATGGAGCTGGAGATATTGGGACCTGCGCCTGCACCGGTGGTGCGTGTGAACAACCGCTATCGCTACCGCCTCACGGTGGTGGGGCAAAACAGCAAACCCCTGCGTGAACTGATTGCGGCGTTTCTAAAGGAGTTTGCCGGACGGAAAGAGAACAGAGGCATGCATATATTTGCCGATTGCAACCGTATGGATTGAGGTGAGAACAATGGCACTGAGGAAAATCGTACTGCAAGGTGAGGAATGCTTACGCAAAAAATGCCGCGTTGTAACAGATTTCAACGCGCGGCTTCACACGCTGCTGGACGACATGCGTGACACGCTGCTCGACAGCGGCGGCGTGGGTCTGGCGGCACCCCAGGTGGGCGTACTGCGCCGGGTGTGCGTGGTGATGAACGAGGACGAGGAGATCATTGAGCTTGTCAACCCCGAGATCATTGCCGCAGAAGGCGAACAGACAGGACTGGAGGGCTGCTTGAGCGTGCCGGGGAAATACGGCGTTGTTACAAGACCCGATTTTGTCCGTGTGCGCGCCCAGGATCGCCACGGAAAGTTCTTCACTGTGGAGGACGAGGGACTGACCGCCCGGTGCTTCTGCCATGAGATTGAGCATCTGGACGGACATCTGTTCGTGGAGCACACCGACCATCTGATGGAGGGCGAGGAGCTGGAAGAATATATCCGCCGGATGGAGGAAGAGGACGCATGAGGATTCTGTTTATGGGGACGCCGGACTTTGCGGTGGCGTCCTTGCGGCGGCTGGTGGAGGACGGACATGAAATCTGCGGCGTCTTCACCCAGCCGGATAAACCGAAAAATCGCGGTCATAAGGTAGCGTTTTCCCCTGTGAAGGAGTACGCACTTTCCCGGGAACTGCCGGTCTATCAGCCGGTGAAGCTCCGGGACGGTTCGGCGCTGACACTGGTGCAGGAGCTGGCGCCGGAGCTGATTGTTGTGGCGGCGTACGGGAAAATTCTGCCGGAGGATATCTTAAACGTGCCGCCTTACGGCTCGATCAACGTACACGCATCGCTCCTGCCGCGCTATCGCGGCGCGGCGCCGGTCAACCGGGCGATCATGGGCGGCGAGAGCGTGACGGGCATCACTATTATGTATATGGCAAAAGAGCTGGACGCGGGAGATATGCTGTTGCAATCGCAGACCGCAATCGACCCGGAGGAGACGGCGGCGGCGTTGATGGCACGTCTGGCGCATATCGGCGCGCAGGCACTGCACGACGCGCTATGCGCCCTCCAAAAGGGCACGGCGGTGCGCACACCCCAGCAGCACCACGAGGCAACCTATGCGCCCATGCTCAGCCGGGAGGAATCCCCCATCGACTGGACGCGCCCGGCACAGGCGATTCGCAATCAGGTGCGGGGGCTGATCCCCTGGCCGTGTGCCTGCACCGTACTGGGAGGACAGACGGTGAAGGTCTATCAAACCGCGCCGGGCGAGGCGACAGACGCCGCGCCGGGGACGGTTTTGTCCGGCGGTAAGCGCGGCATCGAGATATCTTGCGGCGACGGTATGAGCCTTTTTATCACCGAGCTGCAGCCGGAAGGCGGCAAACGAATGACTGCCGATGCCTATCTGGCGGGACACTCGATTGAAACGCGCCATGCGTGAAATGCGAAATCCCGATGCGCGGGATACGGCGCTGGAGGTGCTGATGCAGGTATCAGCCGCCAATGCCTGGTCGGACGGCAGTGTGAAACGCACGATCGCCAAAAATCGACTGGATAGCCGCGAAGCGGCGCTGGCGGCACGGATCAGCTACGGCGTGATACAAAACCGCATGCTGCTGGATTACTATATAGGCTGCTATTGCACCCAACGGGTGGGGCATTTAGAACCGGTGGTGTGCAACGTACTGCGTATCGGCGCGTGCCAGATCCTTCTGATGGATAAGATTCCCCACCCGGCGGCGGTCCACGAGACGGTGGAACTCATCAAGCGGCACGGTAGACCCAAAGCCGCCGGTATGGTCAATGCCGTACTGCGAAAGCTCGCGGCGAACCGTGATTCGCTGCCGGAGATACCGCACGGTTCCGTTGCCGAGTATCTGTCGGTGCGCTACAGCCATCCCCGTTGGCTGGCGGAGCGGTTGCTCCGCGAGATCGGCCAGGAGGAAACGGAATCATTTTTGCGCTGTAACAACGAGATCGTCCCCATCTCGATCCAGACCAACACCCTGCGCGTGACGGCGGAGGAACTGGAAAAGGAGCTGCGCCGATCCGATGTGGCAGTAGAACCGCACCCGTGGCTGGGCGGCTGTTTCCAGATCAGCGGGACAGGGAATCTTGAAAATCTGCCGGCTTTTGAAAAAGGTTATTTTCTGGTGCAGGACGCGGCGGCACATCTGGTGTGCGCGGCGGCAGATCCGGCGCCGGGCAGCCGGGTACTGGACGTATGCGCCGCCCCGGGCGGTAAATCCTTTTCGCTGGCGATCCGTATGGCAGACCGGTGCGATATTCTTGCTTGCGATATACACCCCCACAAGCTGAAGCTGTTGGAACAAAACGCCCGGCGGTTGGGCATCAAAAGTGTGCGCACCGCGCTGGCGGACGGCCGGGAGCGCCATGCTGCCTGGGAAAATCAAGCTGATCTGGTCGTGACGGACGTACCTTGCAGCGGACTGGGGATTATCCGTAAAAAGCCCGATATACGCTATAAAGATTCCGCGGCGCTGTCCGCACTGCCTGACGTGCAGGCGGCAATTCTTGAAAATGCCGCCGCCTATGTTCGACCCGGCGGCGTGCTGATCTATTCCACCTGCACCGTACTGCGCGCGGAAAACGAGGCGGTTACGGAGGCGTTTTTAGCGCGCCACAGCGAGTTTTCGGAAGAGCTGTTCAAACTGCCGGATCCCATTGGAACGGTAGGCGGTCACATTACACTGTGGCCACAGCAATTTGGAACGGACGGCTTTTATATCTGCCGTATGCGCAAAAAAACAGAGGATACACTATGATCGACTTGAAGTCCATGCTGCCGGAGGAATTGGCATCTTTTTTTGAAACACTGGGCGAACCGGCTTTTCGCGCTAAACAGGTGTTTACCTGGCTGCAAAAGGGCGTTACCTCCTTCGACGACATGCACAATTTACCCGCCGCGCTGCGCCGGAAGCTGGCAGAGCGCTCGTATATCACGGCGCCGCAGGTGGCGCGCAAGCAGGTATCCCGGCTGGACGGCACGGTGAAATATCTCTGGGAGCTGCGTGACGGTAACTGTATCGAGACGGTACTCATGCGTTATCACCACGGCAATACGGTTTGTATTTCCTCTCAGGTAGGCTGTAGAATGGGCTGTGCGTTCTGCGCGTCGACCGTTGCGGGGAAGGTGCGGGATCTGACGCCGTCGGAGATGCTCGATCAGGTGCTGTTTACACAGCTCGACAGCGGCGAGGAGATCTCCAACGTCGTTTTGATGGGGATCGGTGAGCCCTTGGACAATAAAGAGAACGTTTTGCGTTTTCTGGAGCTTCTCAACCACCCGGAGGGACTGCGCATCGGCATGCGCCATGTGAGCCTGTCCACCTGCGGCATTGTGCCGCAGATCGATGCACTTGCACAGCTTCATCTGCAGCTTACGCTATCCGTTTCGCTCCACGCGCCGGATAGTCCCACTCGTTCCGACTTGATGCCGGTCAACCGCGCCTACGATGTGGAGGAGCTGTTTAACGCGTGTCATCGTTATTTTCAAATGACCGGCAGACGCATATCCTTTGAGTATGCCATGATTGACGGCGTAAACGACCATGACTGGCAGGCGGATCTGATCGTACAGCGTCTGCGCGGCATGCCGGGACACGTGAATCTGATTCCGCTCAACGAGGTAGCGGAGAGTCCCTTTAAGCCGAGCCGGCGGATCCGGCAATTTCAGAAGAGATTGGAATCCCAAGGCGTAACCGCCACGGTGCGGCGCAGTCTGGGAGGAGATATTGACGCTTCCTGCGGACAGTTGCGCCGCAAGGCGATGGAAGAGAAAGGAGACGCACATGGAGACCTGGGGAATCAGTGATGTCGGTCTGGTGCGCACGGAAAATCAGGACGCCTATGGGGTCAAAACTGTCGGTGATTTTACTGTGGCGGTGGTGTGCGACGGAATGGGCGGCACCAGCGGCGGACAGTTGGCAAGCCGTATCGCAGTGGATACGTATCTTGCCCAGCTTGCGGAACACCTGCAAGGCAACATGAACGATGAGCAGATTATGCAGGCGTCGTCCTACTGCATCGCGGCGGTCAACGAGGCGATCCGCGCCGCGGCGGCGGAGAACCCTGGATATGAGCGAATGGGTACTACGCTGGTGTCGGCTGTGGTGCAGAAAGATCTGGCGATCGTCAGCAATATCGGCGACAGCCGCGCCTATCGGATATCCGCGGCGGGGATCGAGCAGATCACCCGGGATCACTCGCTGGTGGAAAACATGGTAGAGCGCGGCGATCTGACCCCGCAGGAGGCGCGGCATCACCCCAACCGCAATCTTATCACCCGCGCGTTGGGACCGGAGCGGGAGGCAAACCCTGATGCGTTTAGGGTAGCGTGGAAGCCGGGAGAGTTTCTGCTGCTGTGCTCTGACGGATTGGTGAATACCGTGTCCGATCAGGAGATCCTCTTTGAGGTGATCCACAACGATGAGCCGGAAAACTGCTTAGAGCGGCTGATCGCGCTGTCTGTTCAACGCGGCGCACCCGATAACGTGACGGCGGTTCTGCTGATGAACCGGTGAAAGGGAGGAACGACATGGATCAATATATCGGTAAAATGCTGGATAACCGCTATGAGCTGTTGGAGCTGATAGGCAAAGGCGGCATGGCGAATGTGTATAAGGCAAAGTGTCACAGGCTGAACCGTCTGGTAGCGGTAAAAATTCTCAAAAGCGATCTGGCGGAGAATGCGGATTTCCGCCGTCGTTTCCGCGATGAATCGCTGGCGGTGGCACAGCTCTCCCACACCAATATCGTTTCCGTCTACGACGTGTCCCGCAGCGAGGATCTGGACTATATTGTTATGGAGCTGATCGACGGGATCACTCTCAAGCAGTATATGGAGCGCCGAGGTACCATGGACTGGCGCGAGGCGCTGCACTTCATTACCCAGATCATGCGCGGTCTGAGCCACGCACACAGCCGCGGCATCATTCACCGTGACATTAAACCGCAGAATATCATGGTACTGCGCGACGGCAGCGTCAAAGTGGCGGATTTCGGCATCGCGTGTCTTGCCGGCGCGGGGCAGACGCTCACCCAGGAGGCGCTGGGCAGCGTGCACTATATCTCTCCCGAGCAGGCCAGAGGCGACCGTACCGATGAGCGCAGCGACATCTATTCCGCCGGCGTAGTGCTCTATGAGATGCTCACCGGGCGCTTGCCCTTTGAAGGCGACAGCGCGGTGTCCGTTGCCATTCAGCATTTGAGCGCGGTGCCGCTGGCGCCCCGGGATATCAATTCCAACGTGCCGGAAGGGTTGGAGCTGATCACCATGAAGGCGATGAATCCCAACCCGAATAAACGCTATCCCACCGCTGACGCTATGCTGGACGACTTGGAACGCTTCCGCAAAGATCCCAATGTGGATATGGAGCATATCCGTGTGGAGCTGGAAGAAGGCGTGAACGACGAACCGACCCAGGATATTCCCGTGGCGCAAGTATCTGCCATGACGGGTCGCGCCAGAGGCGCCGGAAATACCGCGGCATCTGCGGTGAAAACGAAGGAAAAGGAGAAAGAGGACAAAAAGCGCATGGCGATCATCATCGGCGCTTTTGCCGCGGCACTGCTGCTGGTCTTTGTCATTTTCAAGCTCATTTTCAGCGGCATGTCCTCCCGTCCGTCCACCGATGCCCATGAAGTGCCGGATCTGCTGGGCTACACCGTAGAAGAGGCGATGCGCCTGCCGGAAGTAAAAGGAATTTTTGAGATCAACCAGGTGGGAACAAAGTCCAATCCCGCATATGAGCCGGGTGAGATTGTGGAGCAGGATCCCGCCGCCGGGAGAACCCGCAAGAGCAATCTTGTCATCAATGTGTTTGTGTGCGCCGAAGAGGAAAAAGCGTCTATGCCCACGCTGACGGATATGGACGAGCAGAATGCCCGGGTGCAGATCAACAATTTGAATATGGGATTGAAAATCACCGTTACGCAGGAGTTTTCCGATACGGTGGAGGAGGGCAAGATCATTCGCACTGAACCCGCCGCCGGAGAGGACCTCAAGCGCGATGACAGCGTACGGCTGATTATCAGTAAGGGCAAGGAGCTTAAACCTGTCACTGTCATCAGCTTTATCAACAGGGATATTGCATGGGCAAGCGACAAGGCAAAAGAACTGGGGCTCGACGTAAAAATTAAATCCGAGTACGATATGACGGATCCTGGGACGGTATTTGAGCAAAGCATCGAGCCCGGCTTTACGGTAGATGAAGGAACAGAGATCACGTTGACCGTCAGCCTCGGACCTAAGACGGTGAAAGTGGACAATTACGTGGGGCTTTCCTACGAAGCGGCGAAAAGCAAAGCCGAGGCAAAAGGACTGCGTATCTATATTGTGGAACGCAGACACAGCGACACCATCGGCAAGGACTGTGTGATTCACCAGAATCCGGCGCCAGACACCTCCGTAGCAGACGGGTCTACTGTTGAGGTGGTCGTGAGTCTCGGTCCCGATACTTCCTCCGGCGGCGGCACAAGCGATACCGGGGAGGGCGGCGTAGGTTGAACCGGGGCAGGATTGAAAAAGCCATGAGCGGCTTCTACTATGTCCGTACGGGCGACACGGTGATCCCTTGCCGCGCCCGCGGCAAGTTCCGCCGGCAGGGGATCAGCCCTCTGGTGGGTGACGAGGTAGAGGTGCAGCTCCTGCCGGGCGGCGAGGGGGTCGTGGAGAAGATCGAGCCGCGCAGGAATGAGTTTATCCGCCCGGCGGCTGCCAATATAGACCAACTGGTGGTGATCGCCTCCGGCGCCGTCCCGGTGACCGATCCGTACCTGATCGACCGGATCTGCGCCATCGCGGCGCTGAAGCACTGCGATGTGTTGGTAGTGCTGAATAAATGCGATCTGGATCCGGCACAAGACCTCTTTGACATCTATGGTGCCTCCGCCATTCCGGTGCTGCGCGTGAGCGCGGTCACGGGGGAGGGACTGGACGCGCTGTGCCGGGCGATCCGCGGAAAGATAAATGTGTTTACCGGCAATTCCGGTGTGGGCAAGTCGAGTATTCTCAACGCGCTGCTGCCTGACCTTGCGCTGCCGGTGGGCGAAGTCAGCAAGGCGCTGCGGCGCGGAAAGCATACAACGCGCCACGTGGAGATGTTCAAACTGGAAAAGGACACCTACGCCATTGATACGCCGGGCTTTTCCTCCTTTGATACCGCGGAGCTGGATCTGGAGCTGAAAGCACACTTGCCGGAGACGTTTCCGGAGTTTGCGCCCTGCCTCGGTCATTGCCGTTTTGCCGGCTGCAGTCACGTCAACGAGAAGGGCTGCGCGGTGCTTTCGGCGGTGGCGGAGGGCGTCATTCCGGCGTCAAGGCACAAAAGTTACGTCCGACTGTACGATGAGTTGAAGAGTTTACAGGCATGGAACCAATAAAAGCGGCGCGGGAGCGTTTTGTGACGTTTCCGCGCCATTTTCATATACTGATGGCAGAGGAGGGTCGATCATGAGAAGGGGAGGTTACGGCCGGGGCATCGGAGCGTGTGCGCTTTGTCTGGGAGCCGGCATTTTAATCGCCGCCATTTTTCCGGCGGGACTGCTCATATTTTTGGTAGCGTTCCTGCTGATCGCCTGCGGGATCGTGTGTATTTGTGACGGGAGGTATTGATGAAGATTATCGTCTGGAAATCACCGAAATTTTTACGCGGATTGCTGCGTGCGATCTTCAAGGTACAGGAATAAAAGAAACCATGCCCTCATATTCTTGCAACAAGTACGCGAAGAATGTGAGGGTATGCTATATGGAACTTGCTTTAAAATTTGCAGACATAACCGGTTATGAGGCGGCAGGCGATCTGATTGTGACCCATGAGGAATCCATGGAGACGGCAATCCCCGAATACTGTCCGGATCTGGCGCGGATTGTGGACACCGTGGGACAGGTTAATATCAGGGAGAAAAACCTCTCTGACGGACGCTTGAACATCGGCGGCACGATCCGCGTGACGGTGCTGTATACCTCCGAGGAGAGTGCCGGACTGCGCAGTTTGACGTTGTCGGTTCCGTTCTCCTGCGGCGTGGAGGATAAGCGCCAATGCGAAAGTGTGTGCGTGGACAGCCGCCTGCTTCTGCTGGAGGTCAAGCCGCTGGGTACAAGAAAGCTCTATGTGCGGGTTTTGCCGGAGTTTCGCGTGCGCGGCTATCGCAAGTGGACGCAATGTATTTGCACCGGCGCGTCGGACAGCGCCGGATTACAGCTTCGCTGTGAAAGTGTCACGCTGCCGCTGATGAGCCGTGTGTGGGAACGGGAGTTTCCTTTTGCCCAGGAGATTCCGCCGGAAAGCGGCGAGAGCGCGCCGGAGGATCTGCTGATGGACCGTACATTTCTGCGCGTCACTGCCTGTCAGCATTTTGGCAGCAAACTGGTGGTGAAGGGGGAAGCGGTGCTATCGATCCTCTACCGCGCCGAGGGACAACGTCTGTGCAGCCGCGAGGTGACGCTGCCGTTTTCTCAGATCATGGAGGGCGAGGAGCTGCCGGAGGAGACGGAGCTATCCTGTACAGCCCGGATCCTGGATCGGGAGGTACACCAGGTACGCACGGAAAACGGCAACGGATTCGGCGTGACCATGCGGATCGGTGTGGTGATCTGCGCGTTTGAGCAGCGCGAAGTGGAATATGTATCCGACCTGTACAGTACCCGGTGCTCTCTTGACGCTGTGCGTCAGCCGGTCACGTTTGTCACGGCACAGCTCCCGGACGAAACGCGCTGCAATGTATCTCAGCATCTGGAAGACGCGGGATCATTCGTATATCTGACGGCGGCGGAGGCAGCTGTACCGGAGGTCGCGACGGAGGGCGGCAGCTCCACGGCGCGCACCTCTGTGCGATTGCGCGTTCTCTATATAGATGAGTCGGGCGCGCCTGTCACCGCCGAACGCACCTGCGAGATCAGTGCCCAACTGCGCCAGACTCCCTCGGCGGCACAGATTGCCGTAGAGCCGGAGACGTGGCAGCGTGCCGGCGGCGCTTATGATCTGCATTTGCCGGTAACCTTCTGCCTGCGCCACGCCGGTGAGGAGAGTGTGACGGCAGTTTCCTCCGTCAACGAGCAAGGAGAGGTGGATCGCGCCGCCATGCCGTCGCTGATTCTGCGCCGCCTGCGCGACGGCGAGACACTCTGGGACGTGGCAAAGCAGTGCCGCACACAGCAGCAGGCGATCATTGCCGCCAATGAACTGGAGCAGGGGGCAGATCTCAACGATATCATGCTCTTGATCCCAAAAATGCGGTAATACCGACCGGAAAGATTCTTTCCATATGCATGCAAAGAGCACCGCCAAGGGGCGGTGCTCTTTTTCAACCGGAAAAGCAAAAATGTCTATAAGAGTTTTTTTGCTAATACTTGACATATATTCTCCTTTTTGTTATGCTGACAATATACGTGAAAAGGAGCGTGGTATTGTGTCGAGCATTAAAAAGGTAGTCGTAGCCGGAGGCGGTGTTTTGGGTTCCCAAATTGCGTTTCAGGCGGCATACTGTGGGTTTGATGTAACGATCTGGCTTCGCAGTGAAAGCAGCATTGGACGCACGCAGCCGAAGCTGGACAAACTGAAAACCACCTATTTCGATGCCATCGAAGGCATGAAAGCGGCGAAAAGTCCTGTTGACCCCAACTGGTGTCGCGGTATTGCGGAATTTGACGCCTTTGACGCGGAAGAATGCAAGGCAAAAGCAGAGGCGGCCTACAGCAATTTGAAACTGGAGTTGGATCTGGCCAAAGCCGTGGGCGACGCGGATTTGGTTATCGAGTCCATGGCGGAAGTGCAGGAGGAGAAGACGGCGTTCTTCACCAAGTTGGCGCCCTTGATGCCTGAAAAAACGCTGTTGGTGACCAACTCTTCCTCGCTGCTGCCGTCCAGCTTTACCAAAGTCACCGGTCGTCCCGGTAAGTATCTTGCTCTGCACTTTGCCAACTCCATCTGGAAACAGAATATTGCTGAAGTTATGGCACAGGCGGAGACCGCACAGGAGTCTTTCGATGCGGTTATGGACTTTGCTCAGGAGATCCGCATGATCCCTCTGCCGGTGAACAAGGAAAAGGCCGGTTATCTCCTTAATTCGCTTCTGATCCCGTTTTTGTTCTCCGGGCTGGATCTGGTAGCCAACGGCGTTTCGGATCCCGAGAGCGTTGACAAGGCATGGAAACTGGGAACCGGCGCACCCCGCGGACCGTTTGAGATATTTGATGTGGTAGGACTGACCACTGCTTACAATATCGTGGAAAAGTATCAGAAGGTTCCGGGAATCATCAATCCTCTGTTGAAGAAAATGATGCTGCCTTACAACTTTAAAGCGCAAAAGGCTCTGCTGAAGAAGTATATCGACGCGGGTAAATTGGGTCGAGCCTCGGGTGAGGGTTTCTACAAATACTAATTCAATCAAGCATAAAAAAAGAAGCGGGTGAACGGTGTTCACCCGTTTCTTTTTCAGTGTGCATTTGCGGCAGGAAAAGGGGGAGAGAAATGCACTTCACGGAGGAATTGGACAAATTTGACAAAGCGACCGCTGTATTTTATGCGAATTTTATATACGATTACTTCTTTACATTATCGAACTAAAGTGATAATATGTTAGTGCAATAAGAAATCCGGCGCAAACAGCCGGGAATTTAGGAGGACACGAAAATGAAAAAGGTATTGACACTTATCTTGGCGCTGATCATGGCGCTGGCACTGGTCGCCTGCGGCGGCAACAACACCGGCGGTGACGAACAGGGCAGCGGCGAAGAAGTGAAAACGAAGCTGGTGGTCGGTTTTGACGCGGAGTTCCCGCCCTTCGGCTTCATTGCAGAGGACGGATCCTATGACGGTTTCGATCTGGCGATGGCGAAAGAAGTCTGCAACCGGTTGGGCTGGGAGTTTGAGGCGGTCGCCATTGACTGGAACGCCAAGGACAACGAGCTCTCTTCCGGTAACATCAACTGCATCTGGAACGGCTTTACCTATACGGGCCGTGAGAATGACTACACATGGTCCGATCCCTATGTGGACAACTCCATCGTGATTGTGGTCAAGGCGGATTCGGGCATCACGTCTCTTGCTGATCTCGCCGGCAAGAAGGTGATGGCGCAGGTGGCTTCCTCTGCTGTGGACGCTCTGGCGGACAATGAAGAGCTGTCAGACGCTCTGGGCGAAGTGATCGAGCTGGCGGATTACAACATGGGCTTTATGGAGCTCAAGCAGGGTACGGTGGACGCCATCGCCGCTGACCAGGGTGTCGCCGCCTATCAGATTGCCAATAACGAAGGTGACTACATCGTGCTGGAGGAGCCTGTCTCACAGGAGCAGTATGCTGTCGGTTTCCTGAAAGGCAACACGGAGCTTCGTGACGCGGTGAACGAGCAGCTTCTGGCGATCGCCAAGGACGGCACCATGCTGAAGATCGCCGAGAACTATGTGGACGCCGGTCTGGTACTGGACAGCCTGTGCCTGATCGAGAAATAACCGAAGGAACACCATATGAGATCGGGTGGGGGACTATCTCCTCCACCCGATCGGTGGGTATTCAGAGTGAAACGAGGACGTAATCCATGACCGTACAAACTATGCTGACCTCTTTGATACAGGCATTCGGCACAACGCTGTTCATCTTTTTCTTCACACTGCTGGGCGCGCTGCCGCTGGGACTGCTGGTAAATGCCTGCCGGAAATCACGCTTTGCGCCGCTTTCATGGCTGACGAAAATTTACATCTCCATTATGCGCGGCACACCGCTGATGCTGCAGCTCATGGTGGTGTACTTCGGGCCGAGCCTCCTGCTGGGCATCACAGTGCCGGGCAACTGGCGCTCCACAGCGGTGGTGTTGGCGTTCGTCATCAACTACGCCGCCTACTTTGCCGAGATCTATCGCGGCGGCATCGAATCGATCCCCATAGGGCAGTATGAAGCGGCGCAGGTGCTGGGATACAGCCGCTTGCAGACGTATTTTAAGATTATTTTGCCCCAGATGGTCAAGCGTGTCTTGCCGCCGGTGACCAATGAGGTCATCACGCTGGTGAAGGATACGTCGCTGGCATCGGTCATCGGCGTGGTGGAGATGTTCACCCGTGCCAAGCAGATCGCCGTAGCGCCCCACTCACCGGGTATGATAACATTTTTGGCGGCGGCTATATTCTATTATGTGTTCAACTACGCTGTGGCGTTTGGCATGGAGCGTCTGGAAAAGGCGCTGGACTACTACGAATAGGGGGGAGCAACGATGCAGGTTTTAGAAATGGAACATGTGAAAAAGAGCTTCAACGGCGCGGCGCTCCACGTCCTCCGGGATATCAGCCTCCATGTGGACGAGGGAGAAGTGGTGGCGATTATCGGTCCGTCCGGCTCGGGAAAATCCACGCTGTTGCGCTGCGCCACACTCCTGACGGAGATGGACAGCGGCGATCTGCGCTATTCCGGTCAGACCGCTGCCAGGAGCGGCGCAGACGGACGCGCCGTATACGCCGACAAACAGACGCTCAAAAAAATACGGGGATACTTCGGTCTGGTATTCCAGAACTTCCATCTCTTTCCCCACTATTCTGTTTTGAAGAATCTCACCGACGCGCAGATCAGCGTACTGGGACGCGGCAAGACGGAGGCGCAGCAGCGCGCGCGGGAATTGCTGGCGAAGATGGGGCTGTCCGATAAGGAGGACGCCTATCCCTGCCAGCTCTCCGGCGGTCAGCAGCAGCGTGTGGCGATTGCCCGTGCGCTTGCCATGGATCCGGCAATTTTATTCTTTGACGAACCGACCTCCGCGCTGGATCCGGAGCTGACGGGGGAGATCCTGAAGGTAATTCGAGCGTTGGCGGAGGAGCATATGACCATGGTGATCGTCACCCATGAGATGGATTTTGCCCGTGACGTGGCGGATCGCGTGATCTTCATGGATGGCGGCGTCATTGTGGAGGAGGGCAAGCCCGAGGAGGTATTTGCGGCACCGAAGGAAGAACGCACCCGTCAGTTTCTCGCGCGCTTTGCCGACAGATAAAGAAAGAGAGCACCGGCGTATCGCGCCGGTGCTCTCATATATCTGCGAGTAGATCTGTAAGCCGGGTTCTGTCTTGACAGTCATCTATCTAGCCGCGCCGTTGCCGGTGCGGTCCAGCCACCTCGGGAGCGGTCGGGCAAACCTATATGCTCCCATACCGGTGTTGCTCCGGATAGAGTTTACAGCGCCGGACTGTTCCCAGCCGGCGGGTGAGCTCTTACCTCACCTTTCCACCCTTACCGGCACAGCGCAGGCTCTGCCGGCGGTATATCTCTGTTGCACTTGTCCTGAAGTCGCCTTCGGCGGGCGTTACCCGTTATCCTTGCCCTGTGGAGCCCGGACTTTCCTCATGAGCAGGCTTTCGCCTTGCCCCCGCGACTGTCTGATCTGCTCGCGCCCCTATTGTACCCGAGCGGCGCGGGAAAGTCAACGGCGGGGGCGGCAGATTTCGGCGGAATTCCATTGAATTGAGGGAAAAAATCATGTATAATGCCCATAGTGTAATGAATTTGGGGGGACGATTCGTGACCTTTGGAGCCTATCTGGATACTATCCGCAATAAACGCGTGGCGGTCATCGGTATTGGCGTGAGCAACACGCCCCTGATCGAGCGTCTGGCGCGTGAGCATATTGCCGTTACCGCCTGTGACCGCCGTGACCGTGCCGGATTGGGCGAGCTGGCGCAGCGGTTAGAGGACATGGGCGTACAGCTCCGTCTGGGAGCAGACTATCTTGCCGACTTGGACGCGGACGTCATTTTCCGCACGCCGGGTCTGCGTCCGGACGTGCCGGAACTGGCGGCGGCGGTAATGCGCGGCGCGGTGCTGACCTCGGAGATGGAGGTATTCTTTGAGGTTTGTCCCTGTCCCGTCATCGCCGTGACCGGCTCGGACGGCAAAACCACCACGACCACCATCATTGCCGAGCTTTTGCGCGCGGCGGGATATACGGTCCACGTGGGTGGAAATATCGGTCACCCGCTTTTGTGCGAGGCGGAGGCGATGCGGCCCGGTGATTATGCCGTACTGGAATTGAGTTCCTTTCAGCTCATGACGATGACGAAAAGTCCCCACATCGCCGTGGTGACCAATCTGGCGCCCAACCACCTGGACGTACATAAGGACATGGCGGAATACGTGTCCGCTAAATCCCGCATTTTTTCCGCCCAAACAACGTCTGATACGGCAATTTTCAATCTGGACAACGAGATTACCCGGGAATTGAGCGGGGAAGCTCACGGCGCAGTACGGTTTTTCAGCCGTCAAAGCGAGCCGGAGGAGGGCGTATTCCTGCGTGGCGACGATATCATCAGCCGCCGCGGCGGTACGGAGCGGCGCATCATGTCCGCCTCGGAGATCCGATTGCCCGGTGTACACAACGTGGAAAATTACATGGCGGCGATCGCCGCCGTAGACGGCTTGGTGCCGGACGAGTCCATTGCAGACTTTGCCCGGACGTTTGGCGGCGTGGAGCATCGGATCGAGCTGGTGCGCACTTGGCGCGGCGTGAGTTTCTACAACGACTCCATCGCGTCCAGTCCCAGCCGCACCATCGCAGGACTGCGCTCTTTCCCGGGGAAGGTTATTCTGATCGCAGGCGGCTACGATAAGCATATTCCCTTCGACGTACTGGGACCGGAGATTGTGGAACACGTGAAACTGCTGGTGCTGTGCGGCGCTACGGCGGAAAAGATCGAGGCGGCGGTCAAATCGGCGCCTGGCTATGCGCCCGATCGCCCGGAGATCATACACGCCGCGCCCTTTGAAAAAGCCGTGGAAACCGCCCGTGACCGGGCTGTTGCAGGCGATGTGGTGACACTTTCGCCGGCTTGCGCCGCGTTCGATCAATTCAAGAACTTTATGGAGCGTGGCAAGACCTTCAAGGCGATTGTCAACGGCTGGGAAGAATAAGCGGCAAAATGCGGCATACACTTCATGGGGGTGTATGCCGTGGGGAGAATGCGCTATCTGCGCCTTTCAAGGCGCGGCAGATTTACCATCTGGATCACGTTGACGACGACTCTGCTGACGGCGGTTTGTATCGGCGCGCTGGCACATATGAAACCAATTGTGACCAATCTGGCGGTGGCGCGGGTATCCAATACCGTCAACCGCATCGTGGTGGCGGCGGTCAATGAGGCTGTTGGCGGCGGCGCGATCGACTACGACAAGCTGGTTTCACTGGAAAAGGACGATACCGGCCGCGTGACGGCGCTTCGCAGCAATATGGGTGAGGTCAACCGTCTGCAAACCGCGATTGCCGACGATATTTTGCAGCGTTTGGGCGAGGTGTCCACCTCGGAGCTGTCTATTCCCGTGGGTACGCTGACAGGCTCGGCTCTGCTTGCAGGTCGGGGACCTTCTCTGCAGGTGCGTATGCAGGCGGTGGGTTCCACTGCCGCCAGTTTTCGCAACGAATTCACCGCCGCCGGGATCAATCAGACCAAGCACCAGATCATTTTGCAAATTGACGTATATATGCGAATCCTGCTGCCGGGTTTTACCACCTCCACGCGTATTGCCAATGAGATCTCCGTGGCGGAGACGGTGATCGTGGGCAGCGTACCGAATCAGTATACCAGTTTCAGCACCATGCCGGACGAACTGCGTCCCTATGCGGAAGATTACATCTTGAATAACGGGTGATACGATGAACTACAAAGAGGAAATGCGCCGGCTCCGGGAGGAACTCAATGGTCACGGCTACCGCTACTACGTGGAAGACGCACCTATCATCTCTGATTTTGAATATGACCGTTTGCTGCGGCGTTTGGAGGATCTGGAAGGGCAGCACCCGGAGGAGATTACGCCTGATTCCCCTACCCAACGTGTGGGCGGCGCACCGCTGAGCGAGTTTGCGCCGGTAGAGCACCCGGTGGCGCTGGAGAGCCTGCAGGATGTATTTGACGGCGGCGAGGTGCGCGAGTTTCTTGCGCGGGTGTCTGAAACGCTGCCGAACGCCGCTTACAGCGTAGAGCCGAAGGTGGACGGGTTATCCGTGGCGCTTGAATACCGCGACGGCGTGTTAGTCCGCGGCGCTACGCGAGGCGATGGACGTATCGGCGAGGACGTGACGGAAAACCTTCGCACGATCCGCTCTATTCCCATGACTTTGCCGGACAAGCTGCCGCGTCTCATTGTGCGCGGCGAGGTATATATGTCCCGTCAGGTATTTGAGGAGATCAACGCCCGGCGGGAAATTGAGGGAAAGCCCCTGATGGCAAATCCCCGAAACGCCGCCGCCGGCTCACTGCGTCAGCTCGACCCCAAGGTGGCGGCACAGCGGCGGCTGGATATTGCCGTTTTCAATCTCCAGCTGGCGGAAGGGCGGGATTTTTCCACCCATACCGAGGCAATGGACTATCTGGCGACACAGCGCTTCAAGGTGATTCCCCATACGCGGCTTTGCGCGCCGAAGGATATCTTGGCGCAGATCGAGCATCTGGGGGAGGAGCGAATGAAATTCCCCTTCGATATTGACGGCGCGGTCGTCAAACTGGATCATCTGGCGGACCGGGCGGTGCTGGGCAGTACCGCCAAATGCCCCCGGTGGGCGATCGCTTACAAATATCCGCCGGAAAAGAAACCCTCCGTGTTGAAAAATATTGTGGTGCAGGTGGGTCGCACCGGTGTGCTGACCCCCAAGGCGGAGTTGGAACCGGTGCGCCTTGCCGGCACAACGGTGACTTACGCCACGTTGCACAATCAGGATTTTATCACCGAGAAGGATATCCGCATCGGCGATACGGTGATCGTGCAGAAGGCGGGCGAGATCATTCCGGAGATCGTGGAAGTGCTGCGCGACAAGCGTCCCGATGGCACAGTGCCGTATCATCTCCCGGATCGGTGTCCCGAGTGCGGCGCGCCGGTGGTGCGTGACGAGGACGGCGTGGCGCTTCGCTGCAGCGGCGCGGAATGTCCGGCGCAGCGGCTGCGAAATCTCACCCATTTTGCTTCCCGCAACGCCATGGATATAGACGGTCTGGGTCCGGCGGTACTCCGGCAGTTGGTGGAAAATGATCTGGTGAAAACGGCCGCCGATCTCTATACCCTGCGAGCAGAGGATATTGCGGGACTCGATCGCATGGGCGATAAGTCGGCGCAAAACGCCGTCAACGCCATTGCTGCCTCCCGGAAAAACGACCTGTGGCGTCTTATCAATGCATTGGGGATTCGGCAGGTGGGGGACAAGCTGGCAAAAGTCCTGGCGAGCCATTTTCGTACGCTGGACGCGCTTATGGCATCGTCCGAGCAGGAGCTGACGGAGATCAACGATGTGGGACCTGTCACCGCGCAGTTTATCCGCCGGTGGTTGGATCAGCCGCAATCCAGAGATTTGATTGCCAAATTAAAGGCCGCCGGTGTCAATACAAACTGTAAAGAGGAAATACTTGACAGCACTTTTAGTGGAATGACTTTTGTTCTCACCGGTACACTGGAAAAATTCACGAGAGACGAAGCGGGCGCTATGATCGAACAGCGCGGCGGCAAGACAGCCGGCTCTGTCTCTAAAAAGACCGCCTACGTGGTGGCGGGTGAAAATGCCGGCAGTAAGCTCCGCAAGGCGCAGGAACTGGGAATACCGATCCTTACCGAAGATGCGTTTTTGCAGATGCTGTAAATGGTTGCATCGGCGCAGGCGAATCCGCACGTAACTCTTTTAGCGCAGACTTGACAAAAGGCATTGCGCGTATTATACTCTTAAACGAAAACAGCGATGATGGGAAGCAGTAAGCGGTCAGCGAAAGCGAAGAGAGGGAGCGGCAGGTGTAAGCTCCCGTGCAGCGCCGCCTAAGTCGTCCCGGAGCTTCGCGGCTGAACGACGCAGTAAGCCGCGGCGGTCGTCCGCCGTTATCGGATTTGAGTGCGGGAGCGATCCCGAATGCAGGTGGTACCGCGGAACTTATTCGCCCTGTTTTGTCATGGACAAAGCAGGGCGTTTTACTTGCAAAAAAGGAGTTGGATATATGAGAAAAGAACTGGAAAAAGTGTACGATCCCCGAAGCGTAGAGTCTCGCGTCTATCAGATGTGGCTGGAAAACGACTGCTTCAAAGCGGTGGCAGATCCCGATAAGAAGCCGTTTTCCATCGTGATGCCGCCGCCCAACGTGACCGGACAGCTCCACATGGGACACGCCATGGACTCCACGCTGCAGGATATCCTCACCCGCTTCAAGCGAATGCAGGGTTATGCGGCGCTGTGGCTGCCCGGAACGGATCACGCCGGGATCGCCACCCAGATCAAGGTGGAGGAGTCACTGCGCAAGGAGGAAGGACTGACCCGCTATGATTTGGGGCGCGAGAAGTTTTTGGAGCGCGTTTGGGCATGGAAGGAGAAATACGGCAACCGCATTGTGGAGCAACAGATGAAAATGGGCGCCTCCTGTGATTGGAGCCGCGCCCGGTTCACTATGGACGAGGGTTGTTCCAAGGCAGTGCGCGAGGCATTCTGCACGCTCTATGACAAGGGACTTATCTACAAGGGCAGCCGTATCATCAACTGGTGTCCCCATTGCCTGACGGCTTTGAGCGACGCCGAGGTGGAATACGTGGACAAGCCGGGTAACCTCTGGTACATTCGATATCCGCTTGCAGACGGCAGCGGTGATATTGTGGTTGCCACCACCCGTCCGGAGACCATGTTGGGCGATACCGGCGTGGCGGTGAATCCGGAGGACGAGAAGTTCCGGCACCTGATCGGCAAGACCTGTATTCTGCCGCTGGTGAACAGGGAAATTCCCATTGTGGGCGATGAATACTGTGAGATCGGCTTTGGCACAGGCGCGGTGAAGATGACGCCTGCCCATGATCCCAACGACTTCGAGGTGGGATTGCGCCATCAGTTGGAGGTCATTCGCGTGATTGCCGATAACGGCGCCATCAACGAAAACGGCGGCGCCTACGAGGGCATGGATCGCTACGAGTGCCGCAAGGCAATCGTCCGGGATCTGGAGGAACAGGGGTATCTGGTAAAAACGGAGCCTTATTCCCACAATGTGGGCACCTGTTATCGTTGTCACAACGACGTGGAGCCGCTGATCTCCGCCCAGTGGTTTGTGAAGATGGCGCCGCTGGCAAAAGAGGCAATCCGGGTGGTGCAAGACGGCACGATCCGCTTTGTTCCCGAGCGGTTTACCAAGACCTACATCAACTGGATGGAGAACGTCCACGACTGGTGCATTTCCCGCCAGCTCTGGTGGGGTCATCAGATCCCCGCGTGGTATTGTGAGGATTGCGGACACATCAATGTAAGCCGGGACGATCCCACCCGCTGCGAGAAATGCGGCTGTGAAAAGCTCAAGCGCGAGGA
>JAFZRS010000002.1 GCA_017619715.1 Oscillospiraceae bacterium
CTCCATCGGCGTGGTCACCATCAACCTGCCGCGGATCGCGTATCAGGCGGCGGACGAGGCGGATTTCTACAAGCGGCTGGATAACCTGATGGATATTGCCGCGCGGAGCTTGAAAGTAAAGCGCACCGTCATCACCAAGCTGCTGGAGCAGGGTCTGTATCCCTACACCAAGCGGTATCTGGGTTCGTTCAACAACCATTTCTCCACCATCGGCCTGATCGGCATGAACGAGGTGGGTCTCAATGCCAAGTGGCTGCACGCCGACCTCACCGACGAGCGTGTACAGCGCTTTGCCCGGGACGTACTCAACCACATGCGCGAGCGCCTGTCCGACTATCAGGAGCAGTACGGCGACCTTTATAACCTCGAAGCCACGCCTGCCGAGTCCACCACCTACCGCTTTGCCAAGCACGACAAGGAGGAGTTCCCGGACATCATCACCGCCAATATGAACGGTACGCCCTACTACACCAACTCCTCCCACCTGCCCGTGGGCTACACGGAGGACGTGTTCTCCGCGCTGGATATTCAGGACGATCTCCAGACCCTCTACACCTCCGTCACCGTGTTCCATGCCTTTTTGGGCGAGAAGCTGCCCGACTGGAAGGCGGCGGCGAATCTGGTTCGCAAGATCGCCGAGAACTACAAGCTGCCCTACTACACCATGTCCCCCACCTATTCTGTCTGCGCCGACCACGGCTATCTCACAGGCGAGCAGACCGTCTGCCCCATCTGCGGCAAGAAGACTGAGGTGTACAGCCGCATTACCGGCTACTATCGCCCGGTGCAGAACTGGAACGACGGCAAGGCGCAGGAGTATAAGGACCGCAAGGTATACAACATCGGCAACTCCCGTCTGACCCACACAGGCCCCAATCCCGCGCCCGTGGACGACGCTCCTGCCGCGCAGGTCGCCCCCGTGCAGCCGGCACAGAAACCGGCGGCGGACAGCTCTATTCTCCTCTTTAAGACCCCCACCTGCCCCAACTGCAAGGCAGCCGGTGCGCTGTTGGATAAAGCAGGCGTCGCCTACACCGCCCTCAATGCCAACGAGGAGCGGGAGCTGGTGGAGAAATACGGAGTCAAACAGGCGCCCACACTGGTCTTGATCCACGGCGATACGTTTGAAAAGTACCGCGGGGTGTCCGATATCAAGGGCTGGCTCATGAATCGATAAAGGACAAACGGATAAACGGGCGGGAACGGTACCCTTCCCGCCCGTTTTGATCTTTGAGAAAAGAGAGGAAACGAGCATATGTATGACATCATCGTCGTCGGCGGCGGTCCCGCCGGCATGACAGCCGCGCTGTATGCTCTGCGCAACGGCAAGAGCGCGCTGGTCATTGAAAAAAACGGCTTCGGCGGTCAGATCACCCATTCGCCCAAAGTGGAGAACTATCCCGGCACGCTCTCTATGAGCGGCAACGAGTTTGCCGAGCAAACCCTCAACCAGATCCTTGCCCAGGGCACCGACATTGAGATCGAGACGGTGATCTCTGTCCGCAACGAGGGGGATCATAAGGTGGTCACCACCGAGGAGGGCGGAAGCTACGCCGCCCGCGCCGTGGTACTGGCAACCGGCGTGAAACACCGCATGTTGGGACTCCCCGGCGAAGACGAGCTGGTGGGCGAGGGCATCTCTTTTTGCGCCGTGTGCGACGGGGATTTCTACTCCGGTAAAACCGTGTGCGTGGCAGGCGGCGGCAACTCCGCCCTGCAAGAGGCGATTTTGCTCTCGGAGAAATGCCGGGAGATTATTATGCTGCAGGACCTCCCCTATTTTACAGGCGAAAAGAAGCTGCAGGATATTCTCTTCTCCCGTCCTAATGTGCGCGCGCTCAGCGACGTAAAAATCAACCGCCTGCTGACCGAGGGCGGTGCGCTTCACGGCGTGGAGATCGAGGGGCGCAGCTCGGGTGAGAAGCAGGAAATTGCCTGCGACGGGCTGTTCGTTGCCATCGGACTGATTCCGGAGAACAAGCCCTTTGCCGATCTGGCGGCGCTGAATGACTACGGCTATTTTGATTCAGACGAGCAGTGCCTCACCCGTACCGAGGGCATTTACGTGGCGGGCGACTGCCGCAGCAAGCGGATTCGGCAGTTGACTACCGCCGTTGCCGACGGCGCTACCGCCGCGCTGGCGGCATGCCGGTATATTGACGGAATGTAATCAAAAAAAATGGCTTCACCCCTTTTTTGAGTGAGCTTACAGCGCCGTGCGCGGCGCGAACTCTGCGAGGCATTAGCACAAAACGAGAAAAACCCGGAGCAAGTGCTCCGGGTTTTATGATTCTCACAGATCAGAACATGGTGATATAGGCTTCGCGCTCGGCGCCCACCGACACGTACTTAACGGGGCAGCCCACCGCTTTCTCGATATAGCGGATATAATCCAGCGCGGCGGCAGGCAGATCCTCCACCTTCCGGCAATCGCTGATATCACAGGCAAAGCCGGGCAGATACTCATAGATTGGCTTGGCGGCATTGAGCTCATCGATGCTGGCGGGGAAATCGTCCACCCGTTTGCCGCCGACCTCATAGGCGACGCAGACGGGGATCTTGTCCATATAGCTCAGTACGTCCAGCTTCGTCAGCGCCACGTAGGTACAGCCCTGCATCTTCGCGCCGTAGCGGGACGCCACCACGTCGAAGCCGCCCACCCGGCGGGGACGACCCGTAGCCGCGCCGTACTCGCCGCCGGCTTTTCGGAGGGCGTCGCCCTCCGCGCCAAACAGCTCGCAGGCGAACGGACCTTCGCCCACGCAACTGGAATATGCCTTCATGATACCGATGCTCTCGTCCAGCCGGGCAAACGGTACGCCCGCGCCGATGGGCGCATACGCCGCCAACGTCGTGGAGGCGGAGGTGTAGGGATAGATGCCGAAATCAATGTCCCGCAGCGCACCGAGCTGTGCCTCGAAGATGATGGACTTGCCCTCCTCCATGGCGCGGCTCAAGTACGCGGTTGTATCGGTGATATACGGGATAAACGGCTTACCGAACCGCTCCAGCCAGTCCATGATATCGTCCAGCAGGATCGGCGCGTGTCCGTAACCCTTTTCCACCACCAGATTCTTCCACTCCAGTAGGTCGGCGAGACGGTCGCGCAAACTGTCCCAATGGCACAGATCGCCCAGACGCAGTGCCTTCTTCATATACTTGTCGGAATAGACCGGCGAGATGCCCCGGCGGGTGGAGCCGAACTTCTTGTCACCCAGCCGATCCTCCTCCAAGCCGTCGAGCAGCTTGTGATAGGGCATGCAGATGGTGGCGCGATCACTGAGGATCAAATGTCCCGGCTCAATGTCGATACCCGCATTGCGCAGACGCTCCACCTCGGCATAGAGGTGTTCCAGATCGATCACAATGCCCGGACCAAGCACGTTGGCGGTCTCGGGACGCAAAATGCCGGAGGGCAGCAGGTTCATGATGAACTTGCCCCGGTCATTGACCACCGTGTGACCGGCGTTGTTGCCGCCCTGATAGCGTACAACCACCTCGTAATCGGCGCTGAGCAGGTCCACCATGCGTCCCTTGCCCTCGTCGCCCCAGTTTGTTCCTACGATGGAAGTCAACATCTTTTTAACTCTCCTTTTCTCACACGCGGATCTCTGCCGCCGCGCCCAGACTGTCCTGATTCTCTTCCAGAAGCGGCTTTACCCGCTCGTCTAAAAAGCGGCGACATTGGCGCGCCGCCATGCCGGTAAAGCCTGTGGGATCCAGCAGCGACGTCAGCTCCGCCTCCGTCAGATCAAAAATCGGATCGTCCAGAATACGGCGCAGGAGATCATTTTCCCTGCCGTAATCTTTCACCTGCCGCGCCGCCTCCACCGAATGACGGCGGATATGCTCATGGAGCGTCTGGCGGTCGCCGCCCTTGTGCTTAACGCAGTACATGAGGATATTCTCCGTCGCCATAAAGGGCAGTTCCTCCTGCAAATGCTTGCGGCACACCGCCTCGTGTACCGTCATGCCCCGCGCCACGTTGATCATGAGATTCAGCACGGCGTCCACCGCCAAAAACGCCTCGGGAATGGCGATGCGGCGGTTGGCGGAGTCGTCCAGCGTGCGTTCCAGCCATTGAGACGCAGCGGTGATGGCGGTGTTCTGGAGATCGCACATCACATACCTGCTCAAAGAGGCGATGCGCTCACAGCGCATGGGATTGCGCTTATACGCCATGGCGGAGGATCCAATTTGTCCGGACTCAAACGGCTCGTCCACCTCCTTGAGATGACACAGCAGCCGCACGTCGCCGGCAAATTTGGACGCGCTCTGGGCAATGCCGCTGAGCACCTGCAGCACGGCAAAGTCCGCCTTTCGTGTGTACGTCTGACCGCTGACGCTTTGACAGGCGGCAAAATCCAGCTTCCGCGCGATCTTTTCTTCCAACAGCTCCACTTTTTTCTCATCGCCCTCAAAGAGCTCCAAGAAACTCGCGCCTGTGCCGGTAGCACCTTTGCACCCCAACAGGCGCAGGTGATCCAGTTGGAAATCCAACTGCTCGAGATCAAACAGCAGATCGTTCAGCCACATACACGCCCGTTTGCCCACGGTGGTGGGCTGTGCCGCCTGAAAGTGGGTGTAGGCAAGAGTGGGCAGCGCCTGATGCGCCGAGGCAAAGGCGCTCAGCGCCTCGATGGCGTTGAGCAGCAGCCGGCGCACCAGCAGCAGCGCATCGCGCATATTCAATATATCTGTGTTGTCTCCCACGTAGCAGGACGTGGCGCCCAGATGAATGATCGGTCTGGCTGTGGGACAGCAGTCTCCGAAGGTCAGCACGTGTGCCATCACGTCGTGGCGCACCTGATGCTCGTACCGGGCGGCAACCTCATAGTCGATATCCGTCAGGTGGCGGCGCATCTGCGCCAGTTGCCCGTCCGAGATGTCGATCCCCAACTCCTGCTCACTCTCCGCCAGCAGCAGCCACAACTTCCGCCATGTGGAGAACTTCCTGTCGTCGGAAAAGATCCTCTTCATCTCTGCATCGGCATAGCGACCGCACAAAGGGCTTTCATAAAACTCCCGCATGATGCTCCTCCTTTTCCAACCTCAAATTATAAACAGTTGGAAAAATTTTGTCAACGAAAGAGGGTGGATTATTTCCAAATATCACTCAAAATGCGCCCGAAAAGCATGATTGTATTTTAAGGTGTGCCGTGCTATAATAAAGGACAAGATGTTTTCGTTTGAAACACGGATCGAGGTGCGTATGACCACATTTCACATCTCTCTTGCCGGTCGGACGATTGCCGTGCAGGCGCAGTACGATTTTGCCCGGCAGTTTTGCCGGGATTATCTGACCGGTGACCCCAAAGCCGTTATCGAGGCGTCCGCCTCACCGGAGGATATCCGGCGGGACATGGAGGAAGCCTCTACCGGTTCGCCGGCATATGCGGAGATTTTGGGCATCTATCGGTCCATTGCCGAACAGCTGCCTCAATTCGACACCTTTTTGGTACACGGCGCCGCCGTCTCCTGCGGTGAGAAAGCGTATCTCTTTACCGCGCCCAGCGGCACGGGAAAGAGTACGCATATCGGTCTTTGGAAACGCTATCTGGGTGACCGGATCGACATCGTAAACGGCGACAAGCCCCTGCTGCGCCTGCAGGGGGGGCAGGTGGACGTGTGTTCCACCCCCTGGGCGGGGAAGGAGCGGTGGCAAAAAAACCGTATCGTGCCGCTGGACGGCATCTGCCTGTTGCACCGGGGGACGGAAAATCGCATTCGTCCCATTGCGCCGGGTAACTATCTGGACGAGCTGATGCATCAGGTCTATCTCCCCACCCGAGCCGAGACTATGGTCATCACATTGCATCTTTTAGACGAGGTGCTGCGGCGGACGCCGCTGTACCTGCTGGAGTGTGACATCTCGGAGCAGGCGGTCCGCACCTCCTTTGAAGCACTGACCGGGCAGCCCTATGCCTGCCCTGCGGAGGACGCTCTATGAATCATCAGTCTATTGAGGATATCCTCGCTCAAAACGGAATATACGTCAGTCCCACCGTGGGTGTGAGTATGCGGCCCATGCTGCGTCAGGGCAAAGACCGGGTGATCCTGATGCCGCCGCAGGGGCGGCTGAAAAAATACGACGTGCCGCTGTACCGCCGGGGAAAAGACTACGTACTGCACCGCATTGTGGCGGTGCGCCCTGATGACTACGTGGTGTTGGGCGACAACTGCATAGCGCGGGAATATGTACGGGACGAGCAGATCATCGGCGTGCTGACCGGCTTTTACCGGGGTGAACGGTATGTGAAGCTGACGGATCCCTTTTACCGCGCCTACCGTTTTCTGTGGCAGGGCACATGGCCGCTGCGGCGTCTTCTCTCCCGGGTGCGGAGTATCGCAGGTCGGGTTGTGCGCCGGATCATACGGTAATGGGGATCAATACGCGCGCCGCGGCGCGACACAGGAGGGTTAAACGAATGAAACTGAAAAAAGGCTTCGTCAGTCAAAAAGTGGCAGGTCGCTGGCTGCTGGTTGCCGTGGGCAACAACGATTTCACCGGCTTCATGCACGGGAACGACACCACCGCATTTATTGCCGAGCTCTTGCAAAAAGACACCACCGTGGACGAGATGGTAGACGCCATGTATGAGCAGTATGACGCGGATAAGGAAACGCTGCGCGCCGATCTGGAACGGGTACTGGACCAGCTCCGGAGCATCGGTGCCATTGAAGAGTAACGCCGGAGGGACCTCCCGCCATGAAAAGCCGTGATACGCTTCGGTGGCTGTGCCGAAGCGTCAAAAAACGAATCGGAGCTCTTATTCTGATGACGCTGTCCAGCGCGGGCGGCGCCTATTTGAGCGTGCGCTTTGCGCTGGGTACCCGCTCTGTGATCGACAGTGCCGTCAGCGGCGACCGGGACGCCTTTTTCCGCGCTGCGTCGGCGTTAGCGGCGGTGATTGCCGGAATCATTGTGCTGCGTATGCTCCAGCGTCATCTGCATGACAATACCGAGGCGAAGTTGGATCGGGACTGGAAACGCCGTCTGCTGCATCTGGTGCTTCACGGCGAGTATCGCGCCGTATCCTCCTATCACAGCGGCGAGCTGATCAACCGGCTCAACAATGACGTACGGATCGTAGATGACGGGCTTATCTCCGTACTGCCCAATCTGGCGTCCATGGTTACCCGGCTTGCGGCGGCAGTATGGGTTTTGGCGAGCATGGAGCCGCTGTTTACCCTTCTTCTGGCGGCAGGCGGCGCCGCCGTGGTGCTGATTACGAGTTTACTGCGCCGCCTCATCAAGAGTTTGCATAAGCGTGTGCAGGAGGCGGACGGCAGGCTGTCCTCCTTCTTGCAGGAGACGATTGAAAAGCTTCTGCTGGTGCAGGCGATGGACGTATCGGAGGAGGCGGAGCGCCGGGCAGACCGGCTGCTGGAGGCGCGCTTCGCCGTGCAGCGGCGGCGGAAAAACATCGGGTTGGGCGCCAACACCTGCGTCAATATCCTCTGCTTTGCGGCGGAGTTTGCCGCGCTGGTGTGGTGCGCGTTCCGTCTGCTCCACGGCTCCATCACCTTCGGCACTTTCACCGCCATCGTGCAGTTGGTGGGACAGTTGGAAGGTCCCGTGGTGAATGTCTCGGGCATCATTCCCAAGTACATTGCCATGCTGGCAAGCGCCGAACGGCTGATGGAACTGGACGCTTTGTCCCGTCCGGTCGTTCCCTCCGCCGATCCCGCCGCCCTCTACGCCGATATGACGGCACTGTGCGCCGAGGATCTCTCCTTTTCCTATGAGGATGAGGAGCTTCTCTCCCACGTGAGCTTCTCCATTCCCAAGGGCAGCTTTGTGGCGGTAACAGGTCTATCCGGCATCGGGAAAAGCACCCTGCTCAAGCTGATGCTGGGGATCTATGCGCCCACCTCCGGCACGCTCACCGCCGCCGGACCGGACGTTCCTCTCGACCGCGCTACCCGGCGTCTTTTTGCCTATGTGCCACAGGGAAATCTCCTGTTCAGCGGTACGCTGCGGGATAACCTGCTGATTACCCGCCCCGACGCCACCGAAGACGAGATCGTCCACGCTCTGCATGTCAGCGCTCTGGACGACGTAGTTGCCCAGCTTCCGCAGGGACTGGAAACGGTACTGGGCGAAAACGCCGCGGGACTGTCCGAAGGTCAGGCACAGCGCTTGAGCATCGCCCGCGCTATTCTCAGCGGCGCGCCTGTTTTGATGCTGGACGAGGTGACCTCCGCTCTGGACGCCGCCACCGAGCGCACTGTATTGGAGCGGATTGCCGCGATGCCCGGCTGTACCTGTATCGCTGTCACCCACCGTCCGGCGGCTTTGGAGATGGCGCACTACAACCTCTGTTTTTCCGATACCGGCATTAACCTGCTGCCCGGACCTGTCGCCCGGGGGTGAGCCATGCGGCAAACCGCACAGCAAAGGAATTGCGAGAATCTCTCCGTCAATTCTGTTGAAGATCTGCGATAGTGACACACCAAAAAAGGATCCGTGGCTTCATAAAGCCACGGATCTCTTTTGCGATAAAAACACTCAATGGAGGGTATCGTCCTCAAACCGCTCACAAAACCGCGCGGAAAACGAGGGTTCGATCCCGGCGGCATACAGATGAGAGCAGTCGCCGAAGCGGGTACAGCGCCACATGGCGATCCCCTTTTCCCGCTCCTCGGTATATAGCTCCGTCACTGACGTTGGGAGAGCGGCAGTCCCGTGCCACAACACGAAGGGGGACACACCCCACAGGTGGCTGAGCAACACACCGGTAAGACCGAAGTGGCAAAACAGCGCCAGCGTATCGTCATTGTTTCGCTCCGCGCGGTAATGCCCGTCTTGTTGCCGCACGTAGCCGTGGGACGAGAGCAGTTCGTCCAGTCCGCGGCAGACGCGCTCATAGACCGCCTCCATGTCGCTGCAGCGCGCCACCTCGCTGCGGCGCCAGCCGTGCTCGGTATGATAGTCGGACGAGGCGTAATAAAATCGCGGCAGCATATCCCAGGCGATGCGATGGCAAAACGTGCCGTCCGTCAATCGGCGTGTATCAGGAAACGCCTCTTGCAGTACAGGTGAATCGTTCACGTCCACTTTGGCGGGAAACTCTCGCAGCCACTCCAGCGTGACCGCCGTGCGGCCTGTGGCGCGCAACGTGTAGTCCGCCGTCTCCTGCGCCCGCCCCAGCGGTGAAACGTAGATATAATCGAGCCTCTCGCCGCGCAGATACTCCGCCAACGCGGCTGCTTCGATCCGCCCCCGCTCCGTCAGGCAGTCATGCTCGTAGTCGGGATCACCGTGCCGAATCAGCAGCAATCGCATCTCAATCCAGTCCCAGTGCGGCGGTAATGATTGCCATAGAATAGACCTCCTGGGCGTTGCAGCCGCGGCTGAGGTCGTTGATGGGCGCGTTCAAGCCCTGCAGGATCGGACCGTATGCGTCAAATCCGCCCAAACGCTGGGCAATCTTATAGCCAATATTGCCGGCGTTGATATCGGGGAAAATAAAGGTGTTGGCATGACCTGCCACCTTGGAGTCGGGACACTTGGTCTGCGCCACCCGGGAATCCACCGCCGCGTCAAACTGCAGTTCACCGTCGATCGCCAAATCGGGTGCGGCGGCCTTCGCCTTGGCACAGGCGTTGCGCACCTTGTCCACGTCCTCGCCGGCGCCGGAACCCAGCGTGGAATAGCTCAAAAACGCCACCTTCGGGTCTACGCCGAAAACTTTGGCGGTTTTTGCCGTCTCCAGTGCAATGTCTACCAGCTCGTCCTCGTTGGGCTTGATATTGATGGCGCAGTCCGCCATGGCGAGCACTTCCTGCTCACCCGAAGCGGTGGGACGCACCAGAATGAAGCAGGAGGACACGATCTTACTGCCCGGCTTGGTTTTGATGATCTGCAGCGCGGGGCGCACGGTATCCGCCGTGGAATAGGTCGCGCCGCCGAGCAGCGCGTCGGCATAGCCCATCTTCACCAGCATCGTGCCGAAATAATTGCCCTTTTTGAGCGCGGCACGGCACTGCTCCTCTGTCATCTTGCCCTTACGCAGAGCCACCATGGACTCGACCATCTCGTTCATCTTATCAAAGTCAGCAGGATCCATGATATCCGCGCCCTCAATGTTGAAGCCGCCCTTTGCCGCCGCCGCGCGCACCTCATCGGGATTGCCCACCAGTACGGGGGTCAAAAAATTGTCAGCAAGCAAACGGGCGGACGCTTCCAGAATGCGCTGATCCGTACCCTCGGTGAACACGATCCGCTGAGGACGTTCTTTCAATTTCTCAATCATAGACTGAAACATGTTTCTTCCTCCTTATTCCCGGCCGGGCTTTTTCCGCCCGACTACGGTTGTCATTCTATCATTCCCGGCGGAAAATGTCAATTTCCCCAGGAGGGATTTGTCGCGCTTTCTTCCCCGCCGCCGCAATGCGGTTCACACAGCAAAACTCCCGAAGCGTACCGCTCCGGGAGTTTTGTATCTGCGGAATAATTACGTGTTCGCTTTCTTCTTGGAAGAAACGGCCTTGACGATCACCAGAAGTGCGATCGTGAGGACTGCTCCCACAGCCAGGCAAATGATCCAGTTCTGGATAAAGCCTGCCAGCACGTAGCAGACAAAGCTGATGCCCGCCACAGACAGCGCGTAGGGCAACTGTGTGGACACGTGCTGAATGTGGTCGCAGTTGGCGCCGGCGGAGGCCATGATGGTGGTATCGGAGATGGGGGAGCAGTGGTCGCCGCACACAGCGCCGGCGAGGCAGGCGGAGATGCCGATCATCAGCAGCTCCGGTGCGTTGGCAAATACCGGCAGCACAATGGGGATCAGGATACCGAAGGTGCCCCAGGATGTACCGGAGGCAAACGCCAGACCCAGCGCCACCAGGAAGATGACCGCCGGCAGCATGGCGAACAATTCGCTTGCCGCGCCCTCAATCAAACCCGCCACATAATCGGCGGCGCCCAGCAGACCCGTCATATTCTTCAGCGTCAGCGCAAAGGTGAGGATCAGCATGGAGGGCACCATGGCGATAAAGCCCTTGGTGATGCAGGCAGACGCCTCTTTGAATGTGATCACCCGACGGCAAAGCAGATAGATGTAGGTAATCAGCACCGCCACGATACAGCCCCAGGGCAGACCCACGGAGGCGTCCGTATCGGCAAAGGAGTCGATAAAGCTGGCTCCGCTCCAGAAGCCGCCCACATACATCATACCGATGACGCAGAAAACGACCAGCGTGATAACCGGGAAGAGCATATCCCAGACAGAGGCGCGGGGTTTTTGCTCCTCGTTCTCCTCGCTCAGCGCGCCTAACTCACCTTGAAGAGCCTTCATCTCGGCGGCCGCCATGGGACCGTAATCCACGCCCAGAATAGCAAGGGTGATGACAAAGACGATGGTCAGCAGTGAGTAGAAATTATAAGGAATCGCCTGGATAAACAGCTGAATGCCGTTGACGCCCAGATCCTGCGCGGTAGCAGAGACGGCTGCCGCCCAGGAGGATACCGGCGCGATCATGCAGACGGGAGCGGCCGTGGCGTCGATAATAAAAGCCAACTTTGCCCGGGAGATCTTCTGCCTGTCGGTAACGGGGCGCATAACGGAGCCCACGGTGAGACAGTTAAAATAGTCGTCAATGAAAATCAGCACGCCCAGCAAAAACGTAAAAAGCAGTGCGCTGACCCGGCCGCGGACATGCTTGACCGCCCAGCGTCCGAACGCGGCGGAACCGCCGGCGGTGTTGATGAGCGCCACCATGATGCCCAGCAATACCAGGAACATGAAGATACCGGCGTTCCAACCGTCGGCAATCGCGCCGAGAAAACCGTCGTTGAGCATGGTGTCCAGCGACGCCACCGGAGCGTAATTGCCCACGAACAGCGCGCCTGCCAGAATGCCTACAAAGAGGGAAATATAGGTCTCCTTGGTGACCAGCGCCAAAATAATGGCAACCACCGGCGGAAACAGCGACCAGATCGTGCCGGCAAACTCGCCGCCGACTGTCAGCTTGGCGACCGCCATCAAAATAACGATGACTGCAATCGCGGCAGTGTAGCCGATCCAAGTTCCTTTCCTATTCATTGTGTATCTACCTCCTATGGTGCTAAATTGTATATTTATTCATTTATGAGTTTTCTGCATTTTACAGATATTTCCCGATTTTGTCAAGGCATTGCGCGCTTTTTCCCTAAATCACACAAGGATTTGCCAAAACAGTTTTGAATATTTGTCAATATCTTCCTGCATTTCTCGTGTATAGGGGGCGCCGGCCGGTGCTTTGCGCCGTATGCGCATCTCATCAGCCGAAGAACGCACGGATCTGGCCCCACAGGATCAGGGCGATCACAGCCGGGGCAATGTATCGCACACAGATGCGATAAAACCGGTATGTCTTGAACCGATTGTCTTCTTGCTCCACCTCCGCACGGATCGTTTCCGGCTTTATCACCCAGCCGATCATCACGCAGGTGAGCAGGGCGCCCAGCGGCATCAGCAGACCCTCGGACAGCATATCCAAAAAATCCAGCCAGCAGTCGCAAAAGGCGGGAATCTTCTCCGCTCCGGCGAAGAAACGTTGAAAAGGCACCCACACGCCGTTGCCTCCCAGTCCGTCGGCACAAGTGATGGCGCACAGTGCCCCGGACAGGACTGTCAGGCACAGCACGGCAGGCCAGCGGCGGCGCTTTTTGTCGCCCTTTTGCCGCTGCCGATCCGTCCAATACGCCACAGGGACTTCCAGCATGGACACCGACGATGCCAGCGCCGCCAAAATCACCAGCCCGTAGAAAATGATCCCGAACACGAAGCCCATCTGTCCCATACCGCTGAACACGTCCTGCAAGGTGATGAACAGCAGCGCCGGTCCCTGCATGGCGCTCTCCGGCGCGCCCAGTGCAAATGCCGCCGGCAGTACCGCCATGCCCGCCAGCAGCCCCACCGCCGTATCGCACAGCACGATGGTCACCGCGCTGCGCGCCAAATGCTGCTTTTTCTCGGTATAAGAGCCGTAGGTAATCATCACGCCTGCCGCGAGGGACAGTGAGAAAAACATCTGCCCGCCGGCGGTACGCAGCACACCCATAAAATCCTCACGCAAGGGAGTAAAGTCCGGCACGAACATGAACCGCAGTCCCGCCGCCGCGCCGGGCAGTGTGCAGGCACGCAGGATAATCACCGCCAGCATAGCCATCAGCAGCGGCATTCCCACGGAGCAAAACCGCTCGATGCCGCCCCGTACACCCAGCGCCACAATCACTGCCGTCAGCGCCATGAATATCATACCGTACACAACCGCCATGCCGCCGTCTGCCGTCGCCTCGGCAAACACCGTAGCGCCGCTTAGTCCGTTG
Organism: Oscillospiraceae bacterium; assembly: GCA_017619715.1. GTDB lineage: Bacteria > Bacillota > Clostridia > Oscillospirales > Oscillospiraceae > Vescimonas. The sequence continues at coordinate 13,319 of JAFZRS010000002.1, forward strand.
GCGCCCCATTCCGTGCCGAATAAACACCCCACGTTCAGCACCAGATAGCGAATGCAGTAGCCGCCCAGTGCAGAGTAAAACGACAGGATCAGCATGGCGGTCACAGGCGCCAGCGCCCCCACCCAGCCAAACCGACTGGATACCGCCCGGTAGGCAGTCACCGCATTTTGCCCCGTTTTGCGTCCCAGCGCCAGCTCACCCAACATCACCACCGCGCCGCAGACCGCCGCCAATACCAGATAGATCAGCAAAAACGCAAAGCCGCCGCCCTTGCCCATCTTAAACGGGAAGCCCCAGATATTGCCCAGACCCACCGCCGAGCCCACGGCTGCCATCAGGAAACCGAAATAGGAGCGAAATCCTTTTCTCTCTTCCACCGTGCGTCGCCCTCCGTTATCCGTAAATTGAGGTCATTATACACCATCGCTTACCTCCCTACAAGGTAAAAAACCTTTCCTCGCCGAACATCGCCTCTTTTTCGACAGAATTTTGCATCTTTGCCCATGTTTGCTTGACAATTCTTTTCTTCTGTGCTATAAGTATAGTTGAGATTAGAGTAGAACAGCATGGGGGCTTGTTCTGCTCTTTTTTTGCATACTTCCCCACAAGACACCAATAAATATTATATAAGAGGAGGAACACCCATGGAAACCAGACCCTATGTATCCTGGGAGCTGATGAACGCGTTTATGATCGACGTGTTCAAGGCCTACGGCGTGCCGGAGGAGGACGCCAAAATCTGCGCCGATGTACTGCTGGAGTCGGATCGCCGCGGTATCGAGAGCCACGGCTGCAACCGCTTTAAGCCCATCTACCTCGACCGCATCCAGAACGGGACGCTGCTGCCGGTCACCAAGATCGACATCGTAAAGGATACCCCCACCACCGTGGTGATGGACGCCAACAACGGCATGGGCATGGTCGCCAGCCACAAGATGATGGAGATGCTGATTGAGAAGGCGTCCAAGTACGGCATGGAAGGCGGCGCGATCTACAACTCCACCCACTACGGCATCGCCGGCTACTGGACCACTATGGCGGAGAAGGCAGGCATGATCGGTATTACCGGTACCAACGCCCGTCCCTCCGTGGCACCCACCTGGGGCGTAGAGCCCATGATGGGCACCAACCCCCTCACCTTTACCATGCCTACGGACGAGCCGTTCCCCTTCAATTTTGACTGCGCCACCTCTATCGTGCAAAACGGCAAGATTGAGTACTATGAGCGCAGCGGCAAACCCACACCCGCCGGTCTCGTGGTTACCAAGGACGGCGGCACCATGACCGATTCCGGTCAGATCCTCAAGGATATGCGCGCGGGCAAGTGCGCCCTTTTGTCCATCGGCGGCATCGGCGAGGAGACCGGCGGTTACAAGGGCTACGGCTTTACCACTATCGTGGAAATCCTCTCCGCGGCACTGGCAGGCGGTCCGTTCATGAAGGCGCTCAGCGGCAAGGATGCCGAGGGCAACAATCAGTTCTACCGTCTGGGCCATTTCTTCTTCGTCATCAACCCCGCCTTCTTCATGGGACTGGACACCTTCAAGAAAACCGCCGGCGATATCTGCCGCGATCTGCGCAATTCCGAGAAGGCGCCCGGCGCGGAGCGGATCTACACCGCCGGCGAGAAGGAATGGGACGCCTGGCAGGATCGCAAGGATAAGGGTGTGCCCGTGGGCGAGTCCATTCAAAAAGAGCTGATCGAGCTGCGCGACCGTTTCGGTCTGGATTATCACTTCCCCTTTGAGAAGTAAGAAAGGAAGGTATACACCATGGATTACGCAAAGGAATCCCTGCGCCTCCACGGCGAATGGAAAGGCAAGATTGAGGTAGTCGCCACCGTACCCACCGCCACCAAGGAGGATCTTTCCCTTGCCTACACCCCCGGCGTGGCACAGCCCTGTCTGGAGATCCAGAAGGACATCGACAAAAGCTATGAGCTGACCCGCCGCCACAATCTCTGCGCCGTCATTACCGACGGCACCGCCGTGCTGGGTCTGGGCGATATCGGCCCCGAGGCGGGTATGCCCGTGATGGAAGGCAAGTGCGTTCTCTTTAAGAACTTCGGCGGCGTAGACGCCTTCCCCCTGTGCGTCAAAACCAAGGACGTGGACGAGTTTGTGGAGACGGTCTACAACATTTCCGGCAGCTTCGGCGGCATCAATCTGGAGGATATCTCCGCTCCCCGGTGCTTTGAGATTGAGCGCAAGCTGAAGGAAAAGTGCGACATTCCCATCTTCCACGACGATCAGCACGGCACTGCCATCATCACGCTGGCGGGTCTGACCAACGCGCTGAAGGTGGTGGGCAAGAAGAAAGAGGACGTGAAAGTCGTCACTTCCGGCGCCGGCGCCGCCGCCATTTCCATTGTGAAGCTGCTGCTCTCCGCCGGGTTCACCGACATCGTGATGACCGACCGTCAGGGCGCTATTTACGAGGGTCGCGAGGGTCTTAACTGGATCAAGGAGGAGATGGCGACCGTCACCAACCGTCGGCAGGAGAAGGGCAAGCTGGCGGACGTAATACGCGGCGCGGACGTGTTCATCGGCGTATCCGCCCCCGGCACACTGACCACCGAGATGGTCAAGACCATGAACCGCGACGCCATCGTGTTCGCCTGCGCCAACCCCACGCCGGAGATTTTTCCGGACGACGCCAAGGCAGGCGGCGCGCGGGTGGTATCCACCGGGCGCAGCGACTATCCCAACCAGATCAATAACGTTCTGGCGTTCCCGGGTGTATTTCGCGGCACCTTTGACGTGCGCGCCAGCGACATCAATGAGGAGATGAAGATGGCTGCCGCCCAGGCGCTGGCAGGTCTCATTTCCGATGAGGAACTCAACGAGGAATACATCATTCCCAAGGCGTTCGATCCACGTGTGGGCGCCGCCGTCGCCAAGGCGGTGGCGGACGCCGCCCGCCGCTCCGGTGTGGCACGGCTGTAAAAATGCACGCGAGAAGGCAGGTCTGCCAAATTGGCAGACCTGCCTTTTTCTGCTTTTTAAGACAGTTTTCCTCCGGCGCGTCCCTTTCGTAAAAAGGCGACAGCGTTTTTCTCCAAAATATTGAAAAGAATCCGCTGTTTGTGGTATGATAATAAGAACCTATTTTAAGAGAGGACGTACCGCTATGCGCCATCCGCTGTTACCTTTGCTGGAACGCGATCCCGTGATCCCCGCCATAAAAGATGAGCGCCAGATCCCTGTCCACGCTCCGGCGGACGCGGTCTTTCTCCTGTGCGGAGATATCTGCTGCATCGACCGGCTGATCGCCCGTATCCACGAGAGCGGCAAAAAGGTGGCGGTACACGCCGATCTGGTAAACGGACTGGCGCCCAAGGAGATTGCCGCCGATTTCCTGCTCCGGTGCGGCGCGGACGGCTTGATCTCCACACGCCCGGCGCTGATTCGCCGCGGGCGTGAGCTGGGTATGCTGACGGTGATGCGCGCCTTCGCCATCGACTCTAAGGCGGTGCGCTCTCTGGCGCGGGAATCCGCGCCGGTATCGCCGGATCTCATAGAGATTCTGCCGGGTACAATCCCCCGTGTGATCGAGGCGCTTCGCAGCGAACTGTCAGTGCCGCTGATTGCTGGCGGTCTGATACGCGATAAATCCGATATCACGGCGGCGCTGAGTGCCGGCGCGCTGTGCGTATCCACCAGTGATGAGAGTCTTTGGTCGCTCTGATACTTTTCTATCCCCACAAATACGAGGGTCGTTTCTATGTGCGAGTTTGCAGCCGGACAATTTGATATAGCCGTGATCGGCGCAGGACACGCCGGGATCGAAGCGGCGCTGGCGGCGGCGCGGCTGGGCATGAGGACCGTATGCTTCACCCTGCATCTGGACGCCGTGGGCAATATGCCCTGCAATCCCGCCATCGGCGGCACCGGTAAAGGGCATCTGGTGCGAGAGTTGGATGCGCTGGGCGGCGAGATGGCGCGTGCCGCCGACCGCGCTTGTATTCAGTACCGCATGCTCAACCGGGGCAAGGGTCCCGCCGTTCACTCTCTGCGGGCGCAGGCGGATCGCCGGGAATACCAGAAGATCATGAAGCACACACTGGAGCAGCAGGAGAATCTCACGCTGCGCCAGGGTGAGGTAGTGGATATCCGCGTATCGGACGGACGTGTGTGCGCCGTGGTGCTGCGCACCGGGGCGGTGTTCTCCGTGCGCGCCGCCGTGATTGCCAGCGGCACATATCTGCGGGGACGCACCATTGTGGGCGATTGCATAGAGGATAGCGGACCGGACGGTCTGCACGGCGCGGCACAGTTAAGTGTGCGCCTTGCGGCGCTGGGACTGCCCCTGCGCCGGTTTAAGACCGGCACGCCGCCGCGGATCAATGCCCGCACCGTGGATTTCTCCCGCATGGAGATCCAGACCGGGGATCCCGACGCGCTCCCCTTCAGCTTTACCACCGATCAGCCGCCGGAAAACCGCGCGGTATGCTATCTTACCTATACCAACGCCGAGACACACCGGATCATTCGGGAGAACCTCGATCGCAGTCCCATCTACTCCGGCGTGATCGAGGGCGTGGGACCGCGCTACTGTCCCTCCATTGAGACGAAGGTGGTACGTTTTGCGGACAAGCCCCGCCACCAGCTTTTTATCGAACCCATGGGACTGGACACCGAAGAGCTGTACGTACAGGGTTTCTCCTCCTCCATGCCGGAGGAGGTGCAGGTGCAGATGCTCCATACCGTGCCGGGTCTGGAGCACGCGCAGATCATGCGTCCCGCCTACGCCATCGAATACGACTGCATCGACCCGCTGGCACTGCGCCCCACACTGGAAACGAAAGCTGTCCTCGGCTTATACGGCGCGGGACAGTTCAACGGCTCGTCCGGCTACGAAGAGGCGGCGGTACAGGGCTTCGTGGCAGGCGTGAACGCGGCGCTGTCGCTCAAGGGCGAACCGCCGCTGATCCTGCGGCGCAGCGAGAGCTACATCGGCACGCTCATTGACGATCTGGTCACCAAGGGTACGGAGGAGCCGTACCGCATGATGACCAGCCGCTCGGAATACCGTCTCCTCCTGCGGCAGGACAACGCCGATAGACGGCTCACTCCCATCGGACGGCGCATCGGACTTATCAGCGCCGAACGCGCTGCCTCCGTGGAGGCAAAATACGCTGCCGTGGAGCGGGAAATAGAGCGGCTTGCCCACACCGGCGTGGCGGGCAGCGACGCATTGAACACCTTTCTCACCGCCGCCGGCACCGCGCCTGTCACTGACGGCTGTCTTTTAATCGACCTCCTGCGCCGTCCCCGGATCACCTATGCCGCACTTGCGCCCTTCGATCCGGCACGCCCGGCGCTGGACAGTGCCGTGGCGGAGCAGGTGGAGATCTCGGTCAAATATGAGGGCTATATCCGCCGCCAACTGCGGGAGGTCGCGGAGTTTGAAAAACTGGAACAGCGGCTTTTGCCCGTTGATATTGACTATGAGAGCATACAAGGTCTGCGTCTGGAGGCGCGGGAAAAGCTCCACGCCGTCCGTCCCGTCGATTTAGGACAGGCAGGACGCATCTCCGGCGTATCGCCGGCGGACGTCGCCGCGCTGATGATATATTTAGAAAAAAGAGATTGAAGGGATCACTATGGGCAAACTGCGATTCTTACTGGCGCTTTGGGCTGCTAAACTGTCTATCCCCGCGCTGAAGCTCACCCGCCATAACGGCACCGATTTTCCCGGGCATCTGGCGGTCAGGCTGTGTCCGGATTTCCTGCGCTACGCGGGAAAGCCGCCCCTTATCATCGCCGTGACCGGCACCAACGGCAAGACCACTGTCAGCAATATGCTCTCGGACGCATTGGAAACCATGGGGCGGCGCGTGATGACCAACCGGGCAGGCAGCAACATCATCTCCGGCATTTCCACCGCTTTTATTCGCAACAGCAATCTATTGGGGCGGGTCAAGCGCTGTGATATTGCCGTGCTGGAGGTGGACGAGCGATCCTCCCCCCGTATCTATCCACACGTGAAGCCGGACTTCGTGCTGCTGACCAATCTGTTCCGGGATTCCATCATGCGAAATGCCCACCCCTACTATATTGCGGATATTCTCACGAAGTATATCCCCGCCTCGTCCCGCATGATCCTCAACGCCGACGACCTGATTTCCTGCTCCGTCGCGCCTGATAACGAGCGCGTCTACTTCGGCATCGACCGCATGGACAGCGACGTGACCGAGTGCATCAACCTCATCGACGACGTGCGCATCTGCCCCCGCTGCGGCGGTAAGCTCACCTATCTTTACCGCCGCTACCATCACATCGGCAAGGCGGAGTGTCTGGACTGCGGCTTTGCCTCCCCGGAGAGCGACTATTTTGCCCGGCGCGTGGATCCGGCGTTGCTGACGATGACCGTTCGGGAGGACGGCGCGTACTACCCCTATTCGCTCCATACCGACAGTGTGTTTGACGCGTACAATACCGTGTCCGTGGTCGCCGCGCTGCGGCAGTTGGGCTATACTCACCGGGAGATTGGCTCCGTCTTGCGGCAGATTACCGTGTCCTCCAGCCGTCACAGTGAGGAGCAGGTGGGGAAGGTGCGTCTGGTGCGCCAAATGTCCAAGGAGAAAAACGCGCTGGCTGGCTCTCGCGCCTTCGACTATATTGCCGGGCGCAAGGGTCGCAAGGAGCTTCTTTTGATGATGAACTGCTTGGGCGACACGCGCCACTGGTCGGAGAACACCTGCTGGATCTATGACGCGGACTTCGAGTTTTTGCGCAACGACAGCATCGTGCAGATTGTATGCGCCGGTGCCCGGTGCCTTGATTATAAGCTGCGGCTTTTGATGGCAGGCGTGCCGGAGGATCGGATCGTCTGCGAGGACGACGAGTTCCGCGCCGCCGAGCTGCTGGGATATACACCCGGGGACGACGTGTATATCCTCTACGGCACTGACTCGCTGGAGCGAGCCTACCGGGTATACGACCACATGAAGGAACTGGCGCGCCGGAGCGCCGGAGCGGAGGAGGCGGAAGCATGAGGGTAGAATATCTTTTTCCCGAGGTCTGTCACCTCTGCGGTGACGGCATGAATATCCGCTACCTGCGCCAATGCTGTCCGGAACTGGAGGTGGTGGAGACCTCCCTGAAAGATCGTCCCGCCTTTTTGGATAGCACCGTGGATCTGGTGTATTTGGGCTCTGCCACGGAGCAGGGTCTGCACCGGATTGTGGCGGCGCTTCTTCCATACAAAGAGGAACTGATCCGGCGGATCAACGAGGGACAGCGCATGCTGTTCACCGGCAACGCGCTGGACGTACTGGGTGAGTATATCGACTGCGACGACGGCTGGCGTCTGGACTGTCTGGGACTGTTTCCCACCCACGCCGAATACCGCATGATGCGGCGGCACAACAGCTTTTTCCTCGGTTCATTCACCGATGGCGATTTTCACACGGACGTGGTGGGCTTTAAGAGCCTGTTCGGACACACCTACGGCGCGGGGCTTGATGAGCCGCTGCTGACGGTGGAGCGCGGCGTGGGTCGGCAGATCGGCGCGGCGGTGGAGGGCTTCCGCCGGAAGAATCTGCTGGCGACGTATCTGACCGGTCCGCTGCTGGTGCTTAACCCTCCCTTTACCAAATGGCTGCTGCGGCAGATGGGTGCCGACGATCGCCTTGCCTTTGAAGAAGCCGCCATGGATAACTACCGCCGGCGATTGGAGGAGTTCCGCGACCCTCACCGCGATCCCATGTATTGATGCGCGTTGCAATCCCCTCCGCGCTGTGCTATAATCCGTCCATACCATTGCAAGATACAGGAGGTTTTCCATGGAGTTACACCAGCGGACAGCCGCTATTATCCATCTGGACAGGCTTGCCGCCAACATTGAAAATATCCGCCGCCGGCTCAAGCCCGGCGTAGAGCTGATGGCGGTGGTCAAGGGCGACGGCTACGGTCACGGCATTCCGGGCATACTTCCCACGCTGCAACGCTGCGGCGTGAAGCGTTTTGCCGCCGCCATCTGGGAGGAAGGCGTGTCCCTTCGCCAGAGCGGCGCGGAAACGGAGCCGATCCTCATTTTGGGCGATACCCGAGAGGAGCAATACCCCGAGCTGATCCGCTACCGCCTGACCCCCACGATTTTTTCCCTTGCCGCCGCAGAAAAGCTCAACGAGCTGGCGCGTGAGGCAAATGTTGTTCAACCTGTTCACATCAAGCTGGATACCGGCATGCGCCGCATCGGATTTGTCCCGTCTGCCGAAGCAATAGAGGATATCTGCGCCATTGCGGCGTTGCCGAATGTGGAAATAACCGGCATGTTTACCCACTTTGCCCGGGCGGACGAGCTGGATCGCCCGGAGACGGAGCGTCAGTTCGATCTCTTCTGCCGGACGGTAGAAGCCTTGAAGACGCGCGGCGTGTCGATCCCCTTTATCCACACCGCCAACAGTCCCTCCATTCTCCTGCGCCCCGACGTACAGCTTAACGCCGTCCGCGCGGGCGACGTGCTGTACGGTCTTTGCCCGGTGGACGAGGACATCTGGCCGGAGCAGGGCTTGCAGGAGGTGCTGACGTGGGAGACGTACGTGGTGCTTGTGAAGGAAGTGCCCGCGGGCGCCCAGATCGGCTACGGCGGCACCTGCGTCACCCGCCGTCCCACCACGGTGGCGACGATCCCCATCGGCTTTGCCGACGGATATGACCGCCATCTGAGCAACCGCGGCGCGGTGGTGATCCGAGGTAAGGAAGCACCGATCCTCGGGCGCGTGTGTATGGATCAGTTCATGGTGGACGTGACCGATATCCCCGGCGTAACCAGGGGCGACACGGTAACACTGCTGGGCGAGGGTATGAGCATTTTGCGCATGGCAAATCTGCTGGATCAGAACGTAGACGAGGTCGTCTGTCACATTTCCAAGCGCGTACCCCGCATCTATGTGGAACAATAAGCCCACGCTTTTATACAATGAGGAGGAAATAACATGGAATTATCTTATCTGGGTCGGGTACTCAAAGGCGTCAGCTTTGAAAAATTGAACAGCGTAATCGATAAGGTGCACGAGATCACCGGCAAATCCAAAATGTCCATTTTCTTTGACATTCTGCACTGTACGCGCAAATACGGCGCCGGATACTTCGATTATCAGATCTTCGCTTTCTACAAGCTCTCCGAGGAGCAGCGCGCCACTTTTGTGACACGCACCGTCAGCCGCAAGATGAATCAGTTTTTCAACGACCCCAACTATACCCACCTCTTTGACAACAAGGACGAGTTCAATAAGACCTTTGCCAAGTTTATCCGCCGCCGCTGGCTGGTGATCCCCGAGTCCTCCAGAGAGGAGATCGAGCAGTTCGTGCAGGGCAAGGCGGAGGTGTTCGTCAAGATCCGCGACGGTGAATGCAGTCACGGCGTGGAGCGGATCAAAATGACGGATTACCCCAACTTCGATGCCTTCTACCAGCATCTGCTCTCCGGTGGCTTCTGCCTGCTGGAGGACGTGGTGGATCAGCACGAGGAACTGGAGCGACTGCACCCCGGCTCGGTGAACTGCATGCGTATCATTACCCTCTTGGACGACGACGGCGTGCCCCACTGCCTCTACGCCGTGCAGAAGATGGGCATCGGCGATACGTACGTGGACTGCAACTGCATGTTCGCGCCGGTGGATTTTGAAACCGGTCTCATTCGCTATCCCGCCCACGCCGGCAATACGCCGCTGGGTATCGTCTACGATGAGCAGCCCGACACCCACATTAAGCTGGTAGGCTATCATATTCCCTTTGCGCCGGAGGCGATTGCCATGTGTCTGGAGGCAGCCAAGGTGATCCCGCAGGTTCGCTATGTGGGCTGGGACGTGGCGATCAGCAAGGACGGTCCGGAGTTTATCGAGGGCAATATGTACTGCGCCCACGATTTCTGGCAGCTTCCGCCCCACACGCCGGACGGCATCGGTATGCTGCCCACCATTATGAAATACGCCAAGACCTTCCGTCGCTGACTTCCCCGCCGCCCGGTATCGGGCGGCGGTTTTTACGTGATGCTTTTTGTATCCGTATTTTAACTTGTCAAATTCTTCCTGCTATGGTATACTCCAATTCAATAGCCGTCGTTACATGCGGTACAATTTTTACTATGAATGATGGAGGTTTTGCTTATTATGGACACGATCGTACAGGTCAACGACTTTGTCAATGGGATTGTGTGGGGCGTGCCCCTGCTGATCCTGATCTTCGCAACGGGGCTGTATTTTACCATTCGACTGGGCTTTTTCCAGTTCCGGCATTTCGGTTTCCTCTTTAAGGACACCATTACCAAGGCGTTTAAAAAGAAAGATACAAAAAAGCCTGCGCCCGGTGAGATGACGTCCTTCCAGGCGGCGATGACTTCCGTTGCCGCTATCGTGGGTTCGGGCAATATCGCCGGCGTTGCCACCGCCATCGTTCTGGGCGGACCCGGCGCCCTGTTCTGGATGATCATTGCCGCGCTGGTGGGCATGGCGAGTAAGTTTGCCGAGATTACTCTGGGCATCAAGTACCGTGAGCTGAATCAGGACGGCACCGTCAGCGGCGGCGCCATGTACTATCTGAGCAAGGGTCTTCACTCCCGGTGGCTGGGTGTTCTTTTCTCCGTTCTGGTCATTCCCTTTGCCTTCGTGATCTCCGGCATCGTGGATACCAACACCATTGCCGTCACGCTGAATGACCGCTTCCAGATCCCCACGCTGGCAACGGGCATTGTGCTGGCAGTGCTGACTGCCATTATTGTCTTCGGCGGTCTTAAGCGCATCGGCTACGTCTGCTCGCTGATCGCTCCCTTCATGGGCGGCGCGTACATTTTGGCGGGTCTTGCCATTATTTTCCTCAATCTGCCTCTGCTGCCTGACGCGGTGGTGAGCATCGTGAAGTACGCCTTTACGCCTGCCTCTCTTGCCGGCGGCGCTGTCGGTTCGGTACTGTTGTGCATGAAGAGCGGCGTGGCGCGCGGCATGTACTCCAACGAAGCCGGTCTTGGTACCGCCGCCATGATCCACTGCGGCGCGCAGGTGGATGAACCTGTGGAGCAGGGCGTGTGGGGTCCCATTGAGGTGTTCCTGGACACCATCGTGGTGTGCACCATCTCCGGTCTCGCTATTGTGATGTCCGGTCTGTGGCAGGGCGGTCTGGACGGTGCGTCCCTGACCGTCGCCGCCTTTGAGCAGCTCCTCCCCGGCAGCATCGGCGCTTATATCTGCCTGGGCAGTGTGGTGCTGTTCGGTTTCTCCTGCCTCATCAGCTACTACACCTACGCCGAGCGCGCTGTGTCCTTCATTTTCGGCCACAGCAAGGCGGGTAACCTGATCGTCCGTTTCTTCTGGATTGCCGCCATCGTGGTTGGCTCTCAGACGACGCTGGGCTTCGTGTGGGATTTGGCAGACACCTGCAACGGTCTGATGATTATCCCCAACTTGATCGGTATCCTCCTGCTGAGCAACGAGGTCGTCAAGCTGAAGAAAGACTACTTCCGCTCCGTAGGCGTTGACAAGTAAATTATTACACATCAAAAGAGGGACGGTTCTGTGAACCGTCCCTCTTTTATATCATCTGCTTCCATCTACAAAAATACCGGGGCGGCTCGATGAGCCGCCCCGGTATTTTTGTTGTGCCGATCAGTCGTTATACATGTCCACCAGCTTGAGCAGGTGATCGTAGCGTGCTTTCGCCTCCGCCTCGTTGCGCTCGAACAGTTCACCGGCGCGATCCGGGAACTCGCGGGTCAGACGGGAGTAGCGCGCCTCGTTCATCAAAAACTCCTGATAACCGCCGGCAGGCGCCTTGGAATCCAGCGTAAACTTCTTCTCCGCGGCGGGATTGTACCGGAACAGGTTCCAGTAGCCGCAGTCCACAGCCTTCTTCATTTCCTTCTGGCAGTTGACCATGCCGCCCTTGATGGAGTGCATCTCACAGGGGGAATAGCCGATAATCAGGGACGGACCGGGATACGCCTCCGCCTCGGTGATCGCCTTGATGGTCTGGGCGGGATTGGCGCCCATCGCCACTTGCGCTACATACACGTAACCGTACTGCATAGCGATCTCCGCCAGGCTCTTTTTCTTGACCTCCTTGCCGGCGGCGGCGAACTGTGCCACCTGACCGATGTTGGAAGCCTTGGAAGCCTGGCCGCCGGTGTTGGAATATACCTCCGTATCGAACACGAAGATATTGACGTCCTTCTTGGAGGCGATGACGTGGTCCAATCCGCCGTAGCCGATATCGTACGCCCAGCCGTCGCCGCCGAAGATCCACACGCTCTTCTTGCCCAGGTATTCCTTCTTGTCCAGGATCTCCGCCGCCAGCTTGCAGGCGCTGCAACCGCAGAACTTCTCTCCGGCGGCTTTTCTTGCCTTGTCAGCTGCCAGCAGCTCAGCCTGCTTGTCGCCGAACATCTCCTTTGCCTTGTCGCTCTCCATGAACGCAATGGACTCGTCGATCGTGGAAATGTTCTCCATCAACGCTTTGACATAGGCGTCCGTCGCCTCGCCGTTGGCAGCGCCGTCGTACATGGTATCCAACCATTTCTGGGCGGCTTCCTTCAGTGCGGGACGGGTCTGGGGCTGTGCAATCAGCTCCGCCGTCTTGGCGGCGAGATCCTCGCGGATCTTCTCCTGACCGACCTGCAGACCCAAGCCGTGCTCGGCGTTGTCCTCAAAGAGGGAATTGACCCATGCCGGACCCTTTCCCTCGGCTGTGGTGGTGTAGGGAGAGGTAGCCGCAGGACCGCCCCAGATGGAGGAGCAGCCGGTGGCGTTGGACACGTACATCCGCTCACCGAAGAGCTGGCTCACCAGACGAGCATAGCTGGTCTCGGCGCAGCCGGCGCAGGAGCCGGAGAACTCCAGGAGCGGCTTACGGAACTGGCTGCCCTTGACCGTGTTGTCCTGCATATCCTTCTTCTCGGAAACCTTATCGACGCAGTACTGGAACACTTCCTGCTGCTTGCGCTCGCCCTCCTGGGCGACCATCGCCAGCGCGTTGGTGGGGCAGACGCCTACGCACACGCCGCAGCCCATGCAGTCCAGCGGGCTGACAGCCATGGTGAACTTGTAAACACCCTTGCCCTTGCCTGCCTTCACGTCCACGAGCTTGGCGCCCTCCGGCGCGGCGGCGGCTTCCGCCTCCGTCAGCGCGTAGGGACGGATCGTAGCGTGGGGGCAGACGTAAGCGCACTGGTTGCACTGAATACACTTTTGAGGATCCCAAGTGGGAACGGACACGGCGACGCCGCGCTTTTCATAGGCGGAAGCGCCCAGCTCGAACTGACCGTCCACGTGATCGACGAAGGCGGAGACGGGCAGGCTGTCGCCGTCCATCTTGCCCACAGGCATCAGGATATCCTGCACCATCTTCACCAGCGCGGACTTGCCCTCCAGCGTGACGGACGTGCTTTCGTCAACAGCGTCCGCCCAGTCGGCAGGTACGTCGATCTTCCGGAAAGCGGTAGCGCCCAAATCGATCGCCTTGTAGTTCATATCCACCACGTCCTGGCCCTTCTTCAGGTAGGACTTCTTGGCGGCTTCCTTCATGTAGTTGATGGCTTCCTCCTGGGGCATGACCTTCGCCAGCGTGAAGAACGCGGACTGGAGGATCGTGTTGTTGCGCTTGCCCATACCGATCTCGATCGCCAGATCAATGGCGTTGATGGTATAGAGCTGAATATTGTTGCGGGCGATATACCGCTTGGAGGCGGCGTCCATGTGGTGGTTCAACTCATCGAAATCCCACTGGCAGTTGATCATGTACACGCCGCCTGGCTTCACGTCCTGCACCATCTTGAAGCCCTTGGTCACGTAGCTGGGATTGTGGCACGCCACAAAGTCCGCCTTATTGATGTAATACGGGCTGCGGATAGGCTTGTCGCCGAAACGCAGATGGCTGATGGTGACGCCGCCGGTCTTCTTGGAGTCGTACTGGAAGTACGCCTGTACGTATTTATCGGTATGGTCGCCGATGATCTTGATGGAGTTCTTGTTGGCGCCCACGGTACCGTCGCCGCCCAGACCCCAGAACTTGCACTCGATGGTGCCTTCCGCCGCGGTGTTGGGGCAGTTCTTGTCCTCCGGCAGGCTCAGATGGGTCACGTCGTCCACGATGCCGATGGTGAACTGGCGCTTCATGTTGTCGCGCTTGAGTTCCTCATACACGGCAAACACGGAGGCAGGCGGCGTATCCTTGCTGCCCAGACCGTACCGGCCGCCGATCACTGCCACGTCGTTCTTGCCGGCGTTGGCAAGGGCGGTGACCACGTCCTGATACAGCGGCTCGCCCATGGCGCCGGGCTCCTTGGTGCGGTCGAGCACCGCGATGCGCTTGGCGGTGGCGGGGATTGCCTCGATCAGCTTGTCGGCGCGGAAGGGACGGTACAGACGCACCTTCACCAGACCCACCTTCTCGCCGTGGGCGTTAAGATAGTCGATGACCTCCTCCGCCACGTCGCAGATGGAACCCATGGTGACGATGACGCGATCCGCGTCCGCCGCGCCGTAGTAGTTGAACAGCTTATAGTCCGTACCCAGCTTGGCGTTGATCTTGTCCATGTACTGCTCCACCACGGCGGGGAGAGCCTCATAGTACTTGTTGCAAGCCTCCCGGTGCTGGAAGAAGATGTCGCCGTTTTCGTGGCTGCCGCGCATATGGGGATGCTCGGGATTGAGCGCGTGGGCACGGAACGCCGCCACGGCGTCCATATCGCACATATCCTTGAGATCCTCGTAATCCCATACGGCGATCTTCTGGATCTCATGGCTGGTACGGAAGCCGTCGAAGAAGTTGATGAACGGCACCTTGCCCGTCAGAGCCGCCAGATGCGCCACGGGACTCAGGTCCATGACCTCCTGCACGTTGCCCTCGCACAGCATGGCAAAGCCGGTCTGCCGGCACGCCATTACGTCGGAATGGTCGCCAAAGATATTCAGCGCGTGGGTAGATACCGTACGGGCGCTGACGTGGAACACGCACGGGAGCTGCTCGGCGGCGATCTTATACATATTGGGGATCATCAACAGCAGACCCTGTGAAGCGGTATACGTGGTGGTCAGCGCGCCTGCGCCCAGAGAGCCGTGCACCGCGCCGGCGGCGCCGGCTTCGGACTGCATCTCCACCACCTTTACCTTTGTGCCAAAGATGTTCTTCAGTCCGTTGGCGCTCCACTGATCCACAAAGTCCGCCATGGGGCTCGACGGCGTGATCGGGTAGATGGCAGCTACTTCGGAAAACGCATAGCTGACATGCGCCGCTGCGTTGTTACCATCCATGGACTTCATTTTTCTTGCCATGAACTTTTCCTCCTTACCTTTTCCTTTCAATATCATCGCTCCGCACAGTGCGGGGCATTTTGCATTGTTTATTCTATCACAAACTTTTCTTTGTGTAAATGGAGATTTTTACGTTTTGGCGTGCGCGGCGCAAATTTTCTCGTACCCTGTCGCCAGCCGTATCCTCTGATTTTTCATAAAAGCATTTCCCCGCAGTGGATTTTGTGGTATTATAACGACAAGTAGTTAAAAAGAAAGGAAAAAACGGACATGGCGGTAACGGTGCGTTCTCTGGGACTTAACGGCATCAGCGGTTACGGCGTGAGCGTGGAGTGTTTTCTCTCCGGCGGTCTGCCGGCTTTTGAGGTAGTGGGGCTGCCGGACGCCGCCGTGCGGGAGTCCCGGGAACGGGTGCGCGCCGCTATCAAAAACTGCGGCGCCAAGTTTCCCGTCAGCCGGATCACGGTGAATCTGGCGCCGGCACGGGTTCGCAAAGAGGGCACGCTGTACGATCTGCCCATTTTGTTGGGACTGCTGACCGCCTCGGAGGATCTTCGACATTTGCCTGAGCGCGCCGCCTTTTTGGGCGAATTGAGCCTGACCGGCGCGCTGCGTCCGGTGACAGGCGTGCTGCCCATGGCGCTGTACGCCGCCCGGAGTGGTGTGGAGGAGCTGTACGTTCCGGCGGAAAACGCCGCCGAGGCAACACTCGCCGACGGATTGACCGTTTACGGCGTACATGACGTGGGAGAGCTTGTGCGCCATCTGCGCGGCGAAGCGCCCCTGACCCCCGCGCCCAAATGGGAGCCGTCGCCTCAGGAGCAGACCCTCCCGGATTTTGCCGATGTGATGGGGCAGGAAAATGTGAAGCGTGCCCTGGAGGTGGCGGCGGCCGGCGGACACAATGTGCTGCTGATCGGTTCACCCGGCGCAGGCAAATCCATGCTGGCGCGGCGGTTGCCCTCCATTCTTCCGGATATGACCCGCGCCGAATCCATGCAGACCACGGAAATTTTCTCCGTGGCGGGGCTGACCGATCCGTCCTCCCCGCTCATCACGCACCACCCCTTCCGTTCGCCTCATCACACCGCCTCGCCGGTGTCGCTGTCCGGCGGCGGCACCATTCCCCGTCCCGGCGAGATCTCGCTGGCGCACAACGGAATCTTATTTCTTGATGAGCTGCCGGAGTTTGAGAAGTCCGCGCTGGAAACGCTGCGTCAGCCGTTGGAAGACGGCGTGGTCACCATCACTCGCGCCGCCGGCTCTCTGACGCTCCCCAGCCGCTTTATGCTGGTGTGCGCCATGAATCCCTGCCGCTGCGGCTGGTACGGACACCCCTCCGGCAGGTGTACCTGCACCGAACAGCAGGTGGACAGCTATTTGCGCCGCATCTCCGGTCCGCTGCTCGATCGCATCGACATGCATGTGGAAGTACCCAGCGTGGAGTACGAGGCGATGCGCCGCCGCACTACGCCGGAACCGTCCGCCGCCGTGCGAAAGCGTGTCAACGATGCCCGCGCCATCCAGCGCCGGCGCTTTGACGGCACGGATATCACCTGCAACGCCTATATGACCGCCCCCATGATCGGCGAGTTTTGCCGTCTGGACGAGGCGGGTGAGCGTTTGATGCGAAGCGCCTTTGATCAACTGGGACTGACCGCCCGCAGCCATGACCGCATTTTGCGTATGGCGCGCACCATTGCCGATCTGGACGGCAGCGGAGATATTCGGGCGCATCATCTGGCGGAGGCAATTCAGTATCGCAGCAACAGCATTTTGAAGTGATTGCCGCCGTGCCGGTAACCGTACACATTATAGTAAGGAGAGAAGCATGCACGAAATCATACTCTGCAAGCTGGGCGAGGTCGTTTTGAAAGGTTTGAACCGCCACAGCTTTGAATCCAAGCTCATGAGCAATATCCGTCGCCGCACTGCCCGGTATGGACGGTTTCTCATTTACTCCCGCCAGAGCACCGTCTACGTAGAGCCGCGAGACGAAAACTGTGACCTTGCCGGCGCGTACGGCGTATGCCGTCAGGTGTTTGGCGTGATTGCCGTTGCCCGCGCCATGCCCTGCGAAAAAACGCCGGAGGCGATTTTTGATAATGCCCGCACCTATCTGGGCGAAGCGCTGTCCGGGGCAAAGTCTTTCAAGGTGGAGACACGCCGGGCGGACAAGACCTTTCCCATGGGTTCTATTCAGTTGAGCCAGTGGGTGGGAGGCGCGCTTCACGACGCATTCCCCCATCTGGCGGTGGACGTCCACCACCCGGAGCTGACCGTACACATTGAGGTGCGGGAGGACGCCGCCTACGTCCACGCCCCCTCCGAGCCGGCGGCAGGCGGACTGCCTGTGGGCATGGGCGGACGCGCCGTAAGCCTGCTCTCCGGCGGTATTGACTCGCCGGTGGCATCGTGGATGATTGCCAAGCGCGGCGTACAGCTGGAAATGATCCACTTTGCCTCGCCGCCCTATACCTCTCAACCGGCGCGGGAGAAGGTGATTGAGCTTGCCCGGGAGCTGGTTCCGTGGACAGGACGGCTGAACGTGCATATCATTCCCTTCACCGAGATACAAGAGGAGATCCGCCGCGCTTGTCCGGAGGATCACTTTACGCTGATCATGCGCCGGTTTATGATGCGCCTTGCCGACCGCCTGGCGCAGGAACTGCACTGTCGGGCGCTTGTCACCGGAGAGTGTCTGGGGCAGGTGGCAAGCCAGACCATGGACGCCCTGCGTGTCACCGGCGACGTGACCGAACTGCCGGTTTTGCGTCCGCTGATCGGCACGGACAAGGAGGAGATCGTCCGCCTTGCCCGTCATATCGGCACGTTTGAGACGTCGATTCTTCCCTATGAGGACTGCTGTACCGTGTTTACGCCCCGCCACCCTCAAACGCACCCCCGTGTGGAGGAGGTGCGGGAGATGGAGCAGACGCTGGACGTGGAGGGTCTTTGCCAACGCGCCATGGACGGACGCGAAAGCATTTTACTGAAATAACCGCCGGAGGTGTCTTACATGATAGAGTCCGACGTACTGGCGCTATTGAAATCACGTCGCCTGACCCTGTCCGCCGCCGAGAGCTGTACCGGCGGCTTGATCGCCAAACGTATCACCGATCTGCCCGGCGCGTCCGCCGTGTTCCCCGGCAGCGTGGTGTCCTACTGCGATGCGGTAAAGTCCGCGGCACTGGGCGTGCCGGAGGATCTTTTGACCCGGTACGGCGCGGTATCCGAGCCGGTAGCGCGGGCAATGGCGGAGGGTGTGCGGCGTTTCGCCCACAGTGACCTGGCGCTTTCCGTTACGGGTGTGGCAGGGCCGGATCGGGACGAACGAGACAATCCGGTGGGATTGGTCTATATCGGTTTGGCAACGCCAAACGGGACACGCGTGGAAACGTACCGCTTCTCCGGCGACCGCCGCGCTATCCGCACCGCCGCCGCCGACGGCGCCTTTACCCTGCTGCGGCAGTATCTTACCGAGGAGGACGTTTGAAATGGCAAAAAAAGTTTATGACCCCAACGATTACGCCGCGCGGCAGGCGGCTATCCGGAAGGCACGGGGCAATCCCAATAAGAACGTACACCGCAAGAAAAACGGTTCCAACTACGGCGGCGTGAATGCCGTCAAACGCGACGCGGCGCGCCAGCAGGAGACCAAACAGCCGCCGATGCCCCGCGGCGTGCGGATTGCCCAGTGGGTGCTGATCGGAGTGTTGGCAGTGCTCATGATCCTCTACTACGCCGTGTTCCCGGGCAATCTTACCTTCTCCTATGTCTGCGCGCTGCTGCTGGGCGGTACCTGCTGCTTCCTCGCCTATGTAAACCGCACCTACCGCAAGCGTGAGGGTGCATTTTTTAAGATCTTAACCGTGGTGCTGGCGTTCTTGGGCATCGTTTACGCCATTATCGGGCTTCTGGGGCTCGTTGCCCTGCTGCGCGGACAAGGCTGACCGCTCTCCGAGGCTTTTGCTGTCTAATTCAACTTTGTTTCTAAAACATAATTGTGTCTTGAGGACACCTCCTGATGAAGGTGCCGAAGTACACAAAATACGCACTCTATCGGAAAGAAAACCCGTCTGTTCAACAGAACAGACGGGTTTTCTCTGCCCCACGGCAGTGGTGGACCCAAAGGGATTCGAACCCTCGACCTCTCGGATGCGAACCGAACGCTCTCCCAGCTGAGCTATGGGCCCATGTATGAGCGGACTTTTGCAAGCCCACTCGTACATTATACCTGCTTTTTCTGAAATTGCAAGCGTTTTATTCCACGATCGGCAATTTTGCCACCACAGCGGCACAGCGCGGGCAAAGATCGGGGTGTGCCGGGTCAGCGCCCACCAGCGGGTGATACTTCCAGCAGCGCTCGCACTTTTTGCCCCGCGCGGCGCTGACCGCCACGCGCACGCCCTCGAGAGGCGTGGGAGCCGCCTGTTCGTAGAGCAGCGGGTCGTTGCTTATGTCCACGTCGGACACGATCAGCAAATCTGCCCAGTCATCGGCAGCTTGCGTGCAGATCTCATCCGGCGCGCCGGCGGCGGTCACCACTGTCACATGGGCTTCCAGCGATTTACCGATCTTCTTGTCGGCGCGGGACTGCTCCAGCGCGGCGTTTACGCCGTCCCGAAGCTGGCGGAGCGTCTCCCAGCGGCGCATGGTTTCCTCGCTCAATCCGTAGGCGGTATAGGGCGGCACCATGTCGTTGAACAGCACGTTGCGTCCGTCGTCCCCTGCGCGGTGGGGCATGGCGAGCCAGATCTCGTCACAGGTGAACGCCAAAATGGGGGCAAAGAGGCGCGTCAAGGCGTCCAGAATCAGGAACAGCGCGGTCTGGGCGCTGCGGCGGCTGATGCCGTCCGCCTCCTCGCAATAGAGCCGATCCTTGATGATGTCAAAATAAAACGAGCTCAGATCAATGACGCAAAAATCATTGACCGCGTGGGTGATGGCGTGGAACTCATACGCGTCGTAGGCGGCAAACACCTTCTCGATCAGCCCGTTGAGCCGGGTGATCGCCCAGCGATCCAGCTCCGGCAACTCTTCCGGCGCCACGAGCTGATCCGGATCAAAGCCCGCCAGATTGTCCAGACAGAATTTGGCGGTGTTGCGGAACTTCAGATAATTCTGCCCCAGCTGCTTGAAGATCGCCTCGGAACAGCGCACGTCGGCATGATAGTCGGCAGACGCCGCCCACAGACGGATCATGTCGGCGCCGTAGCGTTGGAAAATCTCATTGGGATCCACACCGTTTCCGGCAGACTTGTGCATGGCTTTGCCCTCGCCGTCCACCGTCCAGCCGTGGGTGAGACACTGGCGGAAGGGAGCGCCCTTGCCCAGCGCGCCCACAGCGGTCAGGAGGCTCGACTGGAACCAGCCGCGGTACTGATCCAGCCCCTCCAGATACATATCGGCGGGCCAGAACTGCTGATCGCGCTGCATGGAGGCAAAGTGGGACGAGCCGGAGTCGAACCAGCCGTCCAGCGTATCCTCCTCCTTGGTAAAGGTCGTGCCGCCGCAGAAAGGACAAGCAAAGCCTTCAGGCAGGATCTGCGCTGCGTCTTTTTCAAACCACGCGTTGGAGCCCTCGGCGGCAAAGAGATCTGAGATGGCGGCAATCGTCTCATCGGTGCAGACGGGCTTGCCGCAATCTTCACAGTAGAACACGGGGATGGGCAATCCCCACCGGCGCTGACGGGAAATGCACCAGTCGCTCCGCTCGCGCACCATGCTTTTGATGCGGTCAATGCCCCATTCGGGTACCCAGCGCACGTCGTCGCAGGCGGCGCAGGCGTCGTCCTTGAACGCATCTACGGAGCAGAACCACTGGGGTGTGGCGCGGAATATGATAGGGCCTTTACAGCGCCAGCAGTGGGGATAGCTGTGCACGATCTCCTCACTGGCAAACAGCGCGCCGCTCTCCTTCATGTCCGCCAGAATCACGGGGTTGGATTCCTCGGTGCGAAGTCCGGTGTATTTACCGGCGTAATCGGTATGGCGACCCCGATCGTCCACCGGCACCACCATCTCCACCTTGTAGCGTTTGCAGGTCTGGTAGTCGTCGGCGCCGAAACCGGGCGCGGTATGGACGCAGCCGGTGCCGGAATCCATGGTCACGTACTCCGCCAGCATGAGAAGAGACGTCTTGGGCAGGAAGGGGTGATGTGCCAGCATGTATTCAAAGAAGCTGCCCGGGTGGGTCTCCACGATCTCCCAATCGGCGACACCGCCCACGGTCATGACCCGCTGTGCCAGCGCCTCCGCCACCACGTACATTTCGCCGCTTGCCTTGTCTCGCACGATAGCGTAGCTCTCCCGGGGGTGGACGGCAATGCCGAGATTGCCCGGCAGCGTCCAGATGGTGGTGGTCCAGATCAGGAAAAAGAGCTTGCTGCGATCCAGATGCGCCAGCTTGCCCTGATCGTCTTGCAGGGGAAACTTAACGTACACGGTGGTGCAGGGGTCGTCCTGATACTCGATCTCCGCCTCCGCCAGCGCCGTCTCGTCCTTGGGACACCAGTACACGGGCTTGAGACCCTTGTAGATATAACCCTTTTTATACATGGCGCCGAACACCTTGACCTCCTCCGCCTCAAAGGAGGGGGACATGGTCTTGTAAGGGTGCTCCCAGTCGCCGATCACACCCAGACGCTTGAAGCCCTTGCGCTGCACGTCGATATAGTGGTCGGCAAAATCCCGGCAGGCGGTGCGAAACTCCGGCACGCTCATCGCCTTGCGGTTGAGCTTGTTTTTCTTGATGATGGCGCTTTCAATGGGCATGCCGTGGTTGTCCCAGCCGGGGATATAGGGGGTGTAACGCCCGCGCATGGCGTAGGAGCGCACAATAAAATCCTTCAGGGACTTGTTCAGCGCGTGTCCCATGTGCAGATCGCCGTTGGAGAAGGGAGGACCGTCGTGAAGCGCAAAGCGCGGCTTGCCCTCATTCTTCTTCAATAGCTCCCGGTAGACGTCCAGCTCCTCCCAACGCGCGAGCATCTCCGGCTCCCGCTGGGGCAGTCCCGCCCGCATGGGGAAGCCGCTCTTGGGCATGTTCAGGGTGTTTTTGTAGTCCATATCGTCCCTCCGTATGTGATATAGGGTAAGTTTTCCATAAAAAACGCCTTTGCCTCTCCGTTTGAGAGACAAAGGCGTGACCTCTGCGGTACCACTCTCGTTGCCGCCCTCGCGGGCAGCCGCTCGTGTGAGGGGATAACGGTCCTCGTCCGTCCGTGCTTACTGCAATTTCAGCCGGCTGCTCCGGGGTGATCCTCACGCCCTTTCCGCGTCCGCCTTGCACCAAAACGGCGGCTCTCTGTGCGCCGGAAAAAACGTTACCCGTCCCCATCTTCGCGCTCTTCCATGATAAGCAAGAGGTATTATATACCCCGTGAAGCGAAATGTCAATTTCCGGGCGGAAAATCTTTGTTGCACACGGGGATTTTCATGCGTCAGCGCATCAATCACTGTCCGGCTTCAGCACCGCCATGAATGCCTCGGTGGGTAATTGCACCGTGCCGAGGTTTCGCATCTTCTTCTTGCCCATGCAAAAAGCTGCGCTTTTGCATGGAGCGTTGCCCTCAGATTCTATACACGCCGCACAGCGGCGGCTCGCTTTCGCTCGCAAGAGGGCAAGAAGCATCAATCACTGTCCAGCTTTAGCACCGCCATGAACGCCTCGGTGGGTAATTGCACCGTGCCGAGGTTTCGCATCTTCTTCTTGCCCTCTTTCTGCTTTTCCAGCAGCTTTTTCTTTCGGGTAATGTCGCCGCCGTAGCACTTGGTAAGCACGTCCTTGCGCATGGCCTTTACCGTCTCCCGGGCGATGATCCGTCCGCCGATGGCGGCTTGTATGGGCACTTCAAAAAGCTGGCGGGGAATGTTCTCCTTCAGCTTTTCACACAGCCGGCGGGCGCGGGGATACGCCTTATCCTTGTGGGCGATAAAGCTCAATGCGTCCACTCCGTCGCCGTTCAAAAGAAGATCCACCTTCACCAGTTCGCTGCCGCGATAGCCGGAGAGCTCATAGTCCAGCGAAGCGTAGCCTTTGGTATTGGCTTTGAGCGTATCAAAGAAATCGTAGATGATCTCATTGAGGGGCATCTGATAGTGCAGCTCCACCAACCGCGTATCCAGATACTGCATGTCCTTAAACTCGCCGCGGCGATCCTGGCACATGGGCATGATGTTGCCCACGTAGTCCTGCGGTGTAATAATGGAAACCTTTACGTACGGCTCCTCCGCGTGTTCGATGGTGCCGGGATCGGGATAGTTGTGGGGATTGTCCACCCGCACCACGGTGCCGTCCGTCTTGTAAACATGGTAAATTACGCTGGGCAGCGTGGTGACAAGATCCAGATTAAACTCCCGTTCCAGCCGCTCCTGTATGATTTCCATGTGAAGCATGCCCAAAAAGCCGCAACGAAAGCCGAACCCCAACGCCACAGAGGATTCCGGCTCAAAGGTCAGTGAGGCATCGTTGAGCTGGAGCTTTTCCAGCGCGTCGCGCAGGTCGGGGTATTTGCTGCCGTCCTCGGTATAGATGCCGCAATAGACCATGGACTGGGCGCCGCGGTAGCCGGGCAGCGGCTCGGCGGCGGATTCCTCGGCGCCGGTAATGGTGTCGCCCACCTGTGTATCCTTTACATTCTTGATGCTGGCGGTGAAGTATCCCACCTCGCCGGCTTGCAGAGCGTCAGTCGGCTCGTTGCCCAACGGCTTGAGATAGCCGCACTCCAAAACGGTATATTCCGCACCGCTTGCCATTAAGCGCACCGTCATGCCCCGGCGGAGCGTTCCCTCCATGATGCGGAAATACACCACCACGCCTACATAGGGGTCATACTGACTGTCAAACACCAGCGCCCGGAGCGGCGCCGCAGGATCGCCGCTGGGGGCGGGAACGTTCTGCACAATATCCTCCAGCACCGCGTCAATATTTACGCCCAGTTTGGCGGAGATCTCCGGCGCGTCCAGTGCGGGCAGACCGATGATATCCTCCACCTCCTGCTTGGCGCGCAGCGGATCGGCGGCGGGCAGGTCGATCTTATTGAAAACCGGCAAGATCTCCAAATCGTGTTCCATGGCAAGGTACGTGTTGGCAAGTGTCTGCGCCTCCACACCCTGCGTGGCGTCCACCACCAGCACCGCGCCTTCACACGCCGCCAGTGAGCGGCTGACCTCATAGTTAAAGTCCACGTGACCGGGGGTGTCAATCAGGTTCAGCGCGTACGTCTCGCCGTCTTGCGCCGTGTAGAAGAGATGGACGGCGCGGGATTTAATGGTGATCCCCCGCTCCCGTTCCAGTTCCATATTATCCAGAAGCTGATTTTCCATGTCCCGCTCCGCCACAGCGTTGCACTTTTCCAGCAACCGATCCGCCAGTGTGGATTTGCCGTGGTCGATATGGGCAATGATGGAAAAATTGCGGATCTTGGATTGGTCAAACATAGTCTGTTACCTCAAAACCAGTTTTTCGGGTATCACAGCGCCTCCAGATGACGCCGCGCGCGCTCGTCCGTGTTGTGGAACACCTGCGCCGCGCTCTGCCCTACGCCGGGATAGTCGGCTGTCAGTGTTTCGCCGGAAAGTGCCGGAAACTCCTCCGGCGCACACTCATCCAGCGCCCGGAGATACCGTACCCGGCTGATAGACTGCTCCGCCTCCGCCAGTCCTGCGTCAAAAGCGGCGCTGTCCATGGCGAAGAACTCTTCGTTGCCGCCGGCGCGGCGGTAGAAGTGGCGCAGCAGTTGATATAGACCCGCGCTCATATAATCGCCCGCGGCAGTAATCGCCTCCCGCGAACCCAGCTTGCCTAACAGGTCAAAAAGCACATTGGAGGTGTTGACTACCAGTTTTTTTTGCAGCGTCGCCATAATGCTCCCTTTCAACGTGCCCTTTTCGGCGGTGGAGTCGTACACATCCTCCGCCCCGATGATCGCACCGTCGCGGCTGAGCGTGCGCCCCAGCAGATAATCCGCCGAGACGTGATAATAGTCGCACGCCTTTACCACAAAGTGCAGGCCCGGCTCACGCACGCCGTTTTCATAGTGGCTCAAGAGCGCTTGACTGATACCCAACGCCGCCGCCGTTTTTCTCTGGGAAAGTCCCTTCTCCTGCCGCAGCAGGCTCAACGTGCGGGAAAAATCAGTTGCCATATCTCGCCCCTTCTCTCTTTGCAAAACAAAAAAGCGCATTATACAGGAAGTAAATTATAACCCGATTTATACGGCTTGTAAAGAACATTGTGCGAAAGCGGCGGAGAAAGCGGCGGACAAACAAGCGGCAAGCCGCACCGCAATAAGGAAAAATCGGCTGTAAAACACCGCAAATTGCCGCTAAACGTGTCGAATGGCGGGCAAATTGTAAAAATATACTTGACGAATGAAAAGAAACAGGGTATGATACTTTTTGTAACAATTTTGTAACCTTTGGAAGGTCTTTACATGAACGAGGAAATCAGATTGCCGCAGCGCAGGCAGATCCGGCAGCGGCGGCAAAAAGAATTCATACGGTTTTGCCGGCGAAGCCGGAGGCGCATCACCGCGCTGTTAGCGAAGCTGCGGCAATTGCGGGAAAAATGGCGTGAACCGGCGCAGGCGCGGCGCGGCCGCTGTTTTCCCGAGTCAGAGCACGTTGCGGTGCAGTGGGTGCTGTTTTTTCGGGGCAGCTTGCCTCAGATCAGCGCGCGGCTGCGGGAATGGATTATGTTTCGGCGCAAGCGGCGGGGTCATATTTTCGGTCGTCTGCGCGGACGGCTGGACGCACTGCGGCTGCACCCGGCGGTGTTTTTGGGCAGCGCCATGGTGATAGCGGCGACGGCGGCGGCGCTGTCGTTTTACACCATCGGGACTGCGGTGACCTACGCCGGTGCGGACATGGGCGCGGTATCCAGCGAAAAGATCGCCGGCGCGGCGGTGAGCGGCGTGGAGGAGGCTACCAGCCGGGCGCTTGGCAGCCGCTACGTCATAGATCCTGATCTCATCACCAGCCGCAAGGCGCTGGTGGCGCGCCGGGACGTGGAGAGCCAGGAAGATCTGGAGGCGCGTCTGGCGGAGGAGGCGGGACTGATCGACTACGGCTACGTGCTGTATGTGGACGGCGCGCCGGTGGCGGCAACGCCTTTCCCCGGTGCGTTGGAAGAGCTGTTGGAGCAGATGAAAATCGGCTACGTCACACCTAATACGGTGGAATGCCGCTTTGTGGAGAAGGTGGAGATCCGGCAGGAATACGTCGCCCGGGAGTATATGATGAATCTGGGCTATATTGCCGAGCTTATTAACGATACCAAAAGCGGAGAGGTTACCTATACCGTGGTGGCGGGCGACACATATTACGGTGTTGCCGGCAAATATGATCTGACGCTTTCGGAGCTGATGGATATGAATCCCGGCTACGACGTGAATCTCCTCCACGTGGGCGACGTGCTGACCGTATCAAAAGCCGTGCCGTATCTGACGGTAGTAGACGTGGAGCGGCAGAGCTATATGCAGGATATACCCTATGACGTCACCTATCAGGATGATGACACTATGTATAAGGGTGAATACCGCGTTCTCTCCCCGGGCGTATACGGCAAGGCGGACGTGACTGCCTATGTCACCTACGTCAACGGCACGGAGACCGGGCGGCAGGTGGTGTCCAGCACAACGCTGTCCGAACCGGTGACGGAGCTGCAGGCGCGTGGCACGAAAGAGCGCCCCTCGTGGCTGCCCACCGGTGTGTTCCGCTGGCCGTGCCGGGGTGTAATCACCTCCTATTTTGGCTATCGCAACACCGGCATACCCGGTGCGTCCACCTACCACAGAGGCTTGGACATTGCCAACGGATACGGCACGACCATCTACGCCTCCGACGGCGGCACTGTGTCCCATTCCGGCTGGATGGGCGGATACGGATATCTGGTGATCATTGACCACGGCAACGGCTACCAGACCTATTACGGACACAACAGCTCTCTGCTGGTAAGCGTAGGACAGCACGTATATCAGGGACAGGCTATCGCCCGTCTGGGCTCCACCGGCGTTTCCAACGGCAATCACTGTCACTTTGGTATTATGTACAGCGGCACGTTTGTCAATCCGCTGAATTATCTGCACTGAAAAAAACATGAGAAAGATCCGCCCGCTGAAAACGCGGGCGGATCTTTGTTCTGTCCGGTTCAGTCGAACAAGCTCTCCTGATCGGGTACTTCGCCTGTGCCGATCCGGTAAAACTGCCGTTCGTGTTCGGCGGTAAGGCGGTCGGCTACCGCCATGTGGCGGATCATATTTTTCACCGTTTCGTCCAGCGCCGTATTCTCCCGGTAGTCGGCGGGGAAAATGAAATTGACCCGGTTGCGCAAAAACAGCTCCTCCACGGCTTGTCGGTTGGCGTTTTGGTACACGGCGATCGCCTGTCCGCCGTAGGAGCGCATCATCTTCATGCACGGCACGTCGCTCAAGCCGTCGCCCACGTAGATCATGTTGGTAAAGGGAATCCGTTTGCTGTTATCGGGCATGGAGCTGTTGAGGGTACGGTCGTCGCTCACGTCCAGCACGCCCTTGTTGATGCGGTAGATGAACTGAGTCTTGTTGGTAAAATTGACGTCTAATTTTGGCCAGGACGCCTCGCCGTTTTCATCGTAAAAGAACTCACAGGCGTACACCTTTTTGAACGCACCGTAAATGCCCGTTCCCTCAATAATCTCTTTGAGGCCGGAGGAAAGGACGTAATGTTCCACCTCCACCCCCTGCTCCGCGCCAAAGGCGCCGATACGGGAAAACCAGTCCGTCACGCCGGGGAACAGCTCTACCGCCCTGCCGCAGCGCACCAGATAGTCCCTGTCCAGACGAATTCCCCGGGCGCGGCACTCCTGGATCATGGTATACATATACGCCAGAAGGCTGTCCATATGGTTTTCCTGACCGAACTTGTTGGCAATACGCCAGAAATCGTCCGGCGTCATGCCCAGGGAGGGAATAAAGGAATAATCCTCCATATCGGTGGTACAAAGCGTCTTGTCAAAGTCATACAGCAGCGCGACAATGGGTTTCATGGCAAACTCCTTCGGGACAGGCTCTTTCGGGAAAGAGGAAGCGGCTCAAAAAGAGCCGCTTCCTGATAAAAATTACGCCTTACCGTCGTAATTGCGACCAAACTGCAGTTGATCCAGACTCATCTTAAAGTCGCTGGGAAACACGGCGGTGTCACCGGTGGGAACGTCCTGCTCGCCATCATCGTCCTGCTCGGGCTCCTCTTCGGCGCTCTGGACGGGGACGGTCTCTTCCGGCGGCGCAATCTCCTGTTCCGTGACCGGCTCTTCCACGGCGGCCGGCTCTTCCGCCGCCAGCGGCAGATCCGGCAGGGAGTCCAAAAACGCCGCCTGTCGGGCGCACATTTCCCGGCTGTCGGCAATAAACTCTGCCACTTTCTGCTGTGCCAGCGTCAGGCGCTGCTGCGCCTGCAAAACCTGATTGTCCAGCTCTTTGATCTGGGCATCTGCATCGGCGCGCGCCTTGGCAAGGATCTGATCCTTTTCCGTCTGCGCCTCCTGCACCAAATTCGCCGCCATTTTCTGGGCGGTGAGCAACGCAGAACGCATCGCGTCCTCCGTCGCCCGATACTCTTCAATCTTCTCCGCCAGCACCTTCAGTTTGGCTTTGAGTGTGGCGTTTTCCTTGTATAAGCCGGCGTAGTCCTCCGTCAGCGTATCAAGAAACTCGTCCACTGCCGCCATATTATAGCCGCTGCTGCCAAAAGAGGATTTGGGAAATGCCTTGTCGGAAACTTCCTGCGGTGTCAACATAATGATCCCTCCCGAAAGATTACTGTTCTATTTACAGGTACAGACCGTTGTTTTCCAGTTCGTCAATGAGATCCCCCATGATATCGACGGAATAGGGGGTGATGATATAGGTATTGGCGGCAACTTTCTTGAT
Source organism: Oscillospiraceae bacterium (assembly GCA_017619715.1). GTDB lineage: Bacteria > Bacillota > Clostridia > Oscillospirales > Oscillospiraceae > Vescimonas. The sequence continues at coordinate 42,482 of JAFZRS010000002.1, forward strand.
CTTGCCGTCGCCGGCGTATGCCACACCGGAGAGAAAATCCACCAGGCGGCGCGCCACGTCTTTGTTGGTGGATTCCAGATTCAAAACGACCGTGCGCTTTTCCCGCAGATGATCGGCGATCTCGGAGGCGTTTTCAAACCGCTCCGGCTTCACCAGAACCACTTTGAGTTGGGCGGTAGCGTGGATATTCACCACCTTGTTGCGGCGATCCTCCGTCTTGCGCTCCCGATCCTCCCGGCGGTCTTCAAATGCAGCCCGGCTCTCCTCCCGGGGGCGTTCAAACGTACCCTCGTCAAAATCATCCTCATCGTCGTAGGGGTGGATGATTTTTTTCAACTCGTCCTTGATGTTCATGACAGAAGCCTCCTATCAATTATTTCATATAATTCCTTTTGCCGAACACAGCGGTGCCGATGCGAACCATGTTGCTGCCGCAGGCGATAGCGTCTGCAAAATCGTCGCTCATGCCCATGGAGATATATTCCCACTTATTATCATATATTTTTTTGTTTATGTCAACAAAAAGGGAATAAACTTTCTCAAAATACGGACGGTTTTGGTGCTGTCGCCGTGCCGGAGGCGGTACGCTCATCAATCCGAGGCAGCGGACGTGTTGCAGCGACGCTGTCAGCTCCGCCGCACCGTACAGCTCCGACGGAGAAAAACCGCTTTTGGATACCTCGCCGCCTACGTTCACTTCCAGTAAAACGTCCTGCCGTATGCCCCGCAGGGCTGCCAGCCGCTCGATCTCCAACAGCAGCGGAGTGCTGTCCACCGAATGAATCAACGATACGGTACCCACCACTTGCCGCGCCTTGTTGCGCTGAAGGTGACCGATAAAGTGGAGCGGCGCGCCCGCATAGGCATTTTGCGCCAGTTTGGCGGTCATTTCCTGTACACGGTTTTCGCCCAGCGCGTCGATCCCGGCGGCGATAGCCGCCTGACAGGCTGCCGCGTCGTTCATCTTACTGGCGCCCACCAGCAGAATATCCCATCCGCCGCGTCCGCTCTCGCGGGCGGCATCGTCGATCTCACGGCGCAGCCGCTGTATGTTTTCTGCAATAGACGTAAACACCACCGCCTTTCCTGCCGCCGTTACCGGACCACCAGTCCGTCTTCCAGGCGGCTGGCGGTGATGATGATCTCATCGCCCCGGCGAAGAACAGCGGAACCGGTGGCTTCGGACTGCGGCGCGACCAGCGTGTAGCCGCTGCCCTGATACACCACGTCCACGGGCTTAAACCGGGCGGTGATACCCGTCACGCAGTATACACCCAGTTGGCCGTCTGTATCCTGCCGCAACGCGGTAGAGGGGATTCGCAGTCCCTCATACGAGCGCAGAACCAGCGCTGCAGACTGATGGCGCAGCGAGGTGGTCAGCGGAAGATACTTGTCGCAGGCAAGGACGATTGCCGCGCGGCCGTCCTCCTCGCCGCTGATGGATCGCACGGTAACGGAAATATCCCGTTCCAATCCCTTGGTAAGGCGCAGCGTGACCATCTGCCCCGCTTTGAGCTCCTGTGCCCGTCCGGCATCAATCACGGCGGCATAATACCAAGTGTCGCCGTAAATCAGCTTGCCCACGTTGCCGCGGTTCTCCGCGGGAGCCACACCGTTCAGGGCAGAGGGTGTGACAGTACGCAGGAAATCCGGCGTCAACACGCCCTCATAGCCATCGCACAAAGCGGAATAAAGTCCGGCGCGGGGCGCGGCAACGTATTGCGCGTCAGAGAGCGATGCGCGCAGCGTGCGAATCTGTTCCTGCACGGCGGCAATTTCCGACTGCACCTCCTCAATGGAGGAATAGGCGTGCGTGCGCTTGAGTACGGCGGTTTTCAACACGGCGGTATCGCCCGAAACAGACGTATAGTCGCCGCCGGAAAGACGCTGGCGCAGTGAGAGGATATTGCCGGTGATGGAACTGTCCAGTTTCAAGGCGGCATCGGCGTCAAGATAGGAGTTGCGGGCAAATTCCAACTGTTCCAGCTGGAGTGTCAGCGTTTCGATCCGGGAAACGGTCTCCAGCGACCGGGCGCTTTGATACGCCACGGCGATGGTTTGACCGTATCCGGCCTTCTCCCCCTCGCCCAACGGGTGGGTGACCGTTGCCGCATCGGCATGGAACACTTCTTCCTGCCGCACGATCCAGCCCGACAACGGAATACTGTCCTCCGCGGCGGCATCGTAGGTTAGGGTGGTGGAAAAAGGGTTGGAAAAATACCGGTAAATCTCCACACCGAAATACAGCACGATGGCAAGCAGCAGCACGGCGGACAATATCTTGGCGATGGGGGACAGTTTCATAAGTACACCTCTTTTTTTAAGGGCATGTCCGCCGTCAAGCGCCGGTGTCCTCCGTCAAAAGCACGGATCGCAGAGGCGTGATGGTGGATATGGCGTGTTTGTAGATCACCTGCTGTTTTCCGTCGCTGTCAAGCACTACGACGAAGCAGTCAAAGCCCGTCACCGTCCCTCGAAGCTGAAAGCCGTTTACCAAAAACATGGTAACGGGAATGTTCTGCTTGCGCAGTTGGGTGAGGAGAATCTCTTGCAGGTTGTTTGTCTTTTGCATATCGTCTGCTCCTTTTCTCTTTGTGCAGGCGATATGCTCCTCTCGCCTGCCGCCTCTTACGATATACCGGCGGCGGTGAGAATTTCTGTCGCTTTTTGTATCCCGGCGGGGAAATTCGGCTCGTCTTCCCATTCAATCCAATGGATCAGGGAATTGCGCCGCAGCCACGTGAGCTGACGTTTGGCATATTGCCGGGAACGGAGCTTGACCTCCGCCACCGCATCTTCCACGGTGCGTTCCCCGCGCTCCACCGAAAGAAACTGCTTGTAGCCGATGGCCTGCAGCGCGGTGGCGTCCGGCGGCAGGTCGGATCGCAGCAGGGCTTGTACCTCCTGCAAAAGTCCCCGCGTCACCATCTCGTCCACACGCCGGTCGATCCGCCGGTAGAGGGCGGCGCGGTTGGCAAAGGTTAATCCGATATAGACCGCTTCATAACGGGGCGGTACGGTTTGGGTGCGGCGATCGTGGGCGGCAATCGTCTCGCCGGTCTCCTGCCAGATCTCCAACGCCCGCAAAATCCGCTTTTCATCGTGGGGGTGGAGCCGCGCGGCGGTCTCCGGATCGATCCGGCGCAGCTCCTCCAGCAACGCCGCGGCGCCCTCCGCCTTCAAACGGCGGTACAGTGCTTCCCGTATCTCCCCGCCGCTGCTGCCGGCGGCAAAATCCGTGCCGCGCAGCAGTGCGTCCAGATAAAGTCCCGTGCCGCCTACCAGAACGGGACGGCGTCCCCGACGGAGGATATCCTGCACGCAGTGATCCGCCTCGGCGGTATAGCGCGCCACAGACCAGTTCTCCCGCGGGTCGGCAACGGCGATCATATGGTGGGGAATCCCCTCCATCTCCTCCATCGTAGGCGCGGCGGTACCGATCGCCATGCCGCGATAGAGCTGCATGGAGTCCACCGACACCACCTCGCCGTCAAAGCGCTTGGCAAGCGCCGTACCCATTTTCGTTTTTCCGGTAGCTGTAGGTCCTACCACGCAGATCACGTCGGGCATCGTTTCCCTCTTTTCAGGCGCGTTTGAACATCTTTTCCAGCTCGTATTTGCTCAAGCGGTATTTCACGGGTCTTCCGTGGGGACAGTACGCCACCGCGCCGGTGCGTACCTGCTCCACCAGCGCGGCAAGCTCCGCCTCGCTGGTATCCATGCCGGCTTTGATGGCGCTCTTACACGCCACGGTGTGTAAAATTTCGTCCCGGGCGGCGGCGGGATCGGCACGGTGGAGCGTCAGCTTGCGCGAGAGCTCCTCCAACGTGGCGGCGGCGTCCTCCGGACGGATATCCGCCGGAATCTCACGCACCAATACCGTGCCGTCTCCGAAATCCTCACAGGCAAAGGCAAAGCTTTGCAGCAGTTCGGGGTTTTCCAGCACGGCGGCGTAGCCGTCGCCGTCCAGCGTGACCGTCAGCGGCGTCAGAAGCATCTGCGCCATCAGCGGCTCGGTGCGCTCCTTCAGCCGGTCGAACCGGATGCGCTCGTGGGCGGCGTGCTTGTCAATGAGCCACACCGCGTCGTTATTATCCTCGCAGATAATGTAGGTCTTCAACACCTCGCCCACGATGCGCCACGGCTCGTCCTCCGTTGGGAGCATGGTTTGCTGCTGTATCTCCGTCTTCGGCGTATCGTACCGTGTCGATACGGGCGGCTCAATTTGATAGGTGGTCGTCTGCCCATCGCGGCGCACGGTGGCCGCGTGAAACGGCTGGCGGGGCTGTTCCGTCACATCGCGCAGCGACATGACCGGGGCTTTCGGCGCCGTATCGGGTCGCCGGGTAAAAGAACCCACGGGCTGTGAAGACTTCTCCGTCGCGGCGGGCGCGGTTTTCTGCGCCTTATATTCTTGGGCGTTCATGTGGAGATAGAAGGGTTTGGATTCGGGCTGTGCCGGCTTGTCGTCATCGTTGAGCGTATCCAGCGCGGTATAATACACCGCGTCGAAAATCGGCTTGTCCGCGGTGAATTTCACCACTGTTTTGGCGGGGTGTACGTTTACGTCCACCTGCTCCGGCGGCACGGTAAGGTGCAGTACACAGCCGGGGAACTTCCCCTTCATGATCCGGTTGCGGTACGCTTCCTCCAGCGCGGCGGCAAGAAGCTGGGACTTCACAAGCCGCCCGTTGATAAAAAACACCTGCCGACCCCGCGTACCGTGTCCGTGGAGGGGCTCGGTGACAAAGCCCTCCACCGTCACAGCGCCGCTGCCGCCCTTGATGGGCAGCAGATGCAACGCAAAATCCCGACCCATGGCGGCGTAAATAGCGCTTTGCAGCTTGCCGTCGCCGGGGGTGTGGAGGATCTCAGCGCCGTCGCGCAGCAGCTTGAAGGATACGTTGGGGTGGCTGAGTGCCAGGTGGGTCACCACACCGCTGACGGCGGCGCCCTCGGCGCTGTCCTTTTTCATAAATTTCATACGCGCAGGCGTGTTATAAAAGAGATCGCGCACCACTATGGTCGTACCCTCCGGACAGCCGGTGGGACGCACCTTGCCGGGTTCGCCGCCTTCCAAGCGGAGCATGGCGCCGCTCTCCGCACCCGGGGTGCGGGAGAATATCTCCACCCGGCTGACAGCGCTGATCGCCGCCAACGCCTCACCGCGAAAGCCCAGCGTGCCGATTGCCGATAAATCCTCGGCGGTACGCAGTTTGCTGGTGGCGTGGCGCAAGAAGGCGGTGGGAAGGTCCTCCGGGGCGATACCGCAACCGTTGTCGGTGATGCGCAAAAACGTCAGTCCGCCGCCCTCGATCTCCACCACCACAGCGGTGGCGCCGGCATCAATGGCGTTTTCCAGCAGCTCCTTTGCCACGCTGGCGGGTCGTTCCACCACCTCGCCGGCGGCGATCAGATCCGCCACGTGGGAGGGCAGTTGTTTGATAACGGACATGGGGAGTCCCTCCTTTCGGGATCAATGCAATAATCGGAACTTACAGTTTTTGTTTTAATTCGTACAGGGTATTGAGCGCCTCGATGGGGCTGAGCGTGTCCACCTGACAGCGACGCAGCAATTCAATGACCTCCTGTTCCGCCACGGAGGAAAAAGAGACCTGGTCGTCCGGCTGCGCCTGCGCCGGGACGGGACGACCCGCGTCCTCCTCCAACCGGCGCAGAATTATCCGGGCGCGCTCCACCACCTGACGGGGCAGTCCCGCCAACTGCGCCACCTCGATGCCGTAGCTGCGATCCGCGCCGCCGGGAATGATCTTGCGTAAAAAGATGATCTCCTCACCCCGGGTGCGAACGGCAATGTTGAAATTCTTTACGCCGGGCAGCGTATCCTCCAGTTCCGTCAGCTCATGGTAGTGGGTGGCAAAGAGCGTCTTGGCGCCTAATTTTCCGGCGTCAGCGCAGTATTCCAGCACCGATCGGGCGATGGACATGCCGTCAAAGGTAGAAGTGCCGCGCCCGATCTCATCGAGAATGAGCAGGCTGTTTTTTGTGGCGCTGTGAAGAATGTTGCTCACCTCGGTCATCTCCACCATGAAGGTGGACTGCCCGGCGGACAGATCGTCGCTGGCGCCGATGCGGGTGAAAATGCGATCTACCACGCCTACATGCGCGGCGCGGGCAGGCACGAAAGAGCCGATCTGCGCCATGAGGGAGATCAGCGCTACCTGCCGCATATACGTGGATTTGCCCGCCATATTGGGTCCGGTGATGATCGCCACACGGTCTTCTTTAGCGCCCATAAGGGTGTCGTTGGGAACAAACAGCGCATCCGAGCGCATTCGCTCTACTACCGGGTGTCGTCCGTCATGGATCTCGATGACGCCGGACTCGTCCACCGCGGGACAACAATAATTGTTCTTCACCGCCACGCTCGCCAGAGAACAAAGCGCGTCCAGCTCCGCCACGGCGGCGGCGGACTGCTGAATACGGCTCACCTGCGATGCCACATTCAAACGAAGCCGCGTGAAAATCTCATATTCCAACGCGGATACCCGGTCGTTGGCAGAGAGGATATCACTCTCCAGATTTTTCAGCTCCCGGGTAATATACCGCTCGCCGTTTACCAGCGTCTGCTTGCGGATATAGGTGTCCGGCACCTGGTCGCGGAAAGAATTGGAGACTTCAATATAGTAGCCGAACACCTTGTTGTAGCCTATTTTCAGTGTGCGGATTCCGGTGCGTTCCTTCTCCGCCGCCTCCATCTGCGCGATGATGTCCTTGCCGCCGTGGAGAATCCCGCGCAGGCGATCCACCTCCGGATCGAAGCCGTCGCGGATCAACTCACCCTCCCGCACGGAAAAGGGCGGCTCGTCCTTCAGTGTTCTGCCGATCTCCTCGGCGAGGTCGCCCAGATCGTCCAGCGATGCGTCCAGTTCCCGAAGCCGACCCTTGGAAAATGGCGCTATCTGCACTTTCACCGCAGGCAAATGCTCCATCGCGCCTCGCAGCGCCGCCAGTTCCCGTCCGCCGGCGGTGCCGTAGACGATCCGACCGATAAGACGCTCCATATCGGCGATGCCGGTAAGTGCGAGGATCAACTCCTCCCGCGCCATGGTGGCGTTCACCAGCGCCGATACCGCGTCCAGCCGCCGGTTGATGGCGGTAACGCTCAAGAGAGGACGCTCCAGCCAACTGCGCAGCAGACGGCCGCCCATGGCGGTTTTCGTCTTGTCCAGCACCCACAAAAGGCTGCCCTTCTTCTCCTTGGAGCGCAGTGTCTCCGTCAGCTCTAAATTGCGCCGGGTCGCCAGATCCAGTTCCATGAAACGACCCTGCTCGTAGTAATCCAGTCGGTCGATGTGGCGCAGGTCGGTCTTCTGCGTCTCATGTATGTAATCCAGCAGCGCGCCCAGCGCCAGCACCGCGGCAGGATTGTTGCGCGGAAGCCGCTCGGCGGCGTCCTCGCCAAACTGATCGCGCACGGTCTTTTCTGCCCGTTCGGCACGAAAGCTCCCGCCGGGCAGTTTTTCCACATGGCAGCGGAACTTGTTTTCCAGTGCGCTGTGCAACGTCTCATCGAAGAAGGCTGTTTCGTTGACCACCGCCTCGGCGGGGGAAAACCGACCCAGCTCATTGAGAAGATGGGTCAAACGCTTCGCGCCGGAAAAGGCGGTTGCATGGGTCATGCCGGTGGATATATCACAAACCGCCAGCGCCGCGTTGTCCTCGTCCAAATAGATCCCGGCGCAGAAATTGGAACGGTTCTCGTCCAGACACGCCGAATCGATCACCGTGCCCGGCGTCACCACGCGGATAATGTCCCTCTTGACAAGACCCTTGGCGGCGGCGGGATCCTCCGTTTGCTCGCAGATGGCGACCTTGTAGCCCTTGGCGATCAGCCGGGCAATATAGGCGTCCGAAGCGTGATAGGGGATACCGCACATGGGAACTTTCTCATCGAAGGACTTGTTCTTATCTTTGTCCCGGGTAGTCAGCGCCAGATCCAGCTCCCGGGAGGCGGTGCGGGCGTCCGCGCCGAACATCTCGTAGAAGTCTCCCAGGCGGAAAAAGAGTATGGAGTCGGGGTTTTGATCCTTGATCTCCATATATTGCCGCATCATGGGCGTCATTTCAGCCATGGCGAATCTCCTCTCGTTTCAGTTTCACGGCGCGCCGCCGTCATACGATCTCACCGAACAGCGCCCACGTGTTGCTGTCGGTGATCTTGACATTTTGATACGTACCTACGGCGGACGGATCGCCTGTCAGGTGTACCAGCCTTCCGCCTGCCGTGCGGCCCTCCAACGGCCACCGCAGATCGCCGCTCTCGCCGTCCGCCAGTATACGGACGGTGCTGCCCACGTAGCCGGCGTGGATCTGCGCGGAGATGGCGTTTTGCGCCGCGCACAGCCGGTCGAACCACATCTGCTTTTCACTGCGCGGCACCGGGTCGTCCATTTTGGCGGCAGGGGTGCCGGGTCGGGGGGAGAAGATGAACGTAAAGAGCGCGTCAAAACGCACCTTTTCCACCAGCGCCACCGTTTCCATCGCCTCCGCCTCCGTTTCGCCGGGGAAGCCGATGATCACGTCGCTGGTCAGCACCAGATCGGGCATCACCTTGCGGGCATAGGTAATAAGATCGAGATACCGCGCCGTGTCGTAAGGGCGGTTCATGGCGCGCAGTACCCGGTCCGAGCCGGACTGCACCGGCAGATGGAGCTGGTGTGCCACGTGGCGGCTTTGCGCCATGGTGTCAAACAGCTTATAGCTGGCGTCCTTGGGCTGGGAGGACATAAAACGAATGAGATAGTCGCCGGGAATCTCGTCCGCGGCGGCGAGAAGATCGGCAAAATCCCAGCCTATACCCAGATCCTTGCCGTAGGAGTTCACGTTCTGACCCAGCAGGGTGATTTCTTTGTAGCCCGCCTCTGCCAGTTCCCTTATTTCGGATAAAATCTGTTCCGGGCGGCGGCTGCGCTCCCGACCCCTCACGTAGGGGACGATACAGTAGGAGCAGAAGTTGTTGCAGCCGTACATGATGGATACCCAGGCACGGAGCTTATCCTGCCGCACCACGGGAATTCCCTCGGCGATCTGACCCGGCTCGTCCGCCACGCTGAATACCCGGCGGCGGGACGTATAAACCCGGCACAAAAGCTCCGGGAAACGCCACAGCGCTTGCGGACCGAACACCAGATCCACATGTCGGTAAGACGTGCGTATTTTCTCCGCCACTTCCGGACGCTGCGCCATACAGCCGCAAAGGCAGATCACCTGTTCGGGGTTTGCTTTCTTCGTATGGGTCAGCGCGCCGAGGTTCCCGTAGACCCGCTGTTCGGCGTGCTCGCGAATGGCACAGGTGTTCAGCACCACCACGTCCGCCTCTTCCGCGCGGTCGGCAAACGCAAAACCCATCTCCGAGAGCATGCCGCGCAGCAGTTCGCTGTCCGCCTCGTTTTGCTGACAGCCGAAGGTGTCCACCAGCGCCCGGGGCGCCGTGTTTCGCCCGGCAAATATATTTTGCACCTGCTGCGTATATTGACGCTGCCGGGCAAGTTGATCGTCCGGCACGAAGATTTGCTTTTCCTTCAAAATAGACCTCCCGGCGCCGCCCCGTCAACTCATGGCAATACGCCTCCAACATGAATGAGTTATTATAGCATATTTTCTGTGCGGTGACAAGAAACGACGTGAAAGAATCCCACAAAAAAGCGGTGCGATCCCAAAAGGATCGCACCGCTTTTTGTGCGCCGCTGTTTACCAGCCGCGGTTTCCGAAAAAGTAGTTGTAGAAATCCTCCCACGTATCGGGAACCTGGCTGTTGCCGCCTCGTTGATCGGGGGTCTGCTCGCCGGGGGCATTTCCCTCGTTCTCCGTGCCGGTCACCTGGGGCTGAGCATCGAAGGTAATGTCCAGCGTCAGGTATTCGCCGTCGCGCAGCACCGTCAGTTTGGCGGTATCACCCGCCTTGAAGCCCTTTTTCGCCATGCTCAGATCCTCCATGGATTTGATCTCCGTGTCGTTGAGCTTGGTGATCACGTCGCCCAGGCGCAACCCGGCCTTTTCGCCTGCGCCGCCCTTGACGGTGGAGTACACAAACACACCCTCGGTCACGTCGATCTGATACTGCGCCGCCATGGACTCGGTCATGGTGCCGGCGTTGATGGCAAGATACGCCTTGTCGGATACTTGTCCGTTCTCCATGATGTCGGTGATGACCGTCTGCACGTCGTCCATGGGAATGGCAAAGCCCAGACCCTCCACCGTGGTGGAGGAATAGGAGGAGTACTTGGCGGATACAATGCCCACCACCTCACCGTACAGATTCATCAGCGGACCGCCGGAGTTACCGGGGTTGACGGAGCAATCCACCTGGATCATATTAAACGGCGTGCCGTCCACATTGATGGCGCGATCCATGCAGGAAACGATGCCCTGGCTCATAGAGAAGGTCAACTCGCCCAGCGGATTGCCAATGGCGAGAATCGGATCGCCCACGTTCAGATCGGCGCTGCTGCCCAGTGTGACAGCCTGCAGTCCCGCGGCATCGATCTTCAGCACGGCGGTATCGTAGTCGCTGTCGCCGCCCACCAGCGTGGCGGTATACGTCTCGCCGTTGTAGAGCGTGACCGAGATGGACGCGGCACCGGAAATCACGTGGTAGTTGGTAACGATATAGCCGTCGGCGGTGATAATAAATCCGCTGCCGGAGGAGGCGCTTTCCACCCGCTGACCAAATACGTTCGTGGTGGTGGACGAGCAGTTAATGCTTACCACGGAGTTGACCGTGGCGGCATAGACCTCCGCCGGAGACATCAGCGTCTGGCCGTCCACGCGATTGACGCTTACCTGTACCGCCGGGCGGTCGCTTTGCTGTACGCTTGTCTTGCCTGCGCCGCGCCCGATGCCGTAGAGCGCCGCGCCGCTGTAGCCGCACGCCATGGCGAGCAGCGCCACCGCCAGAACCAGCGTTACGATAAGCCACGGAAACTTTTTCCTGGGCGCCGGTGTGCTGACACTGCCCTCACCGCCCTGCGGAACAAAGTGATACAATCCGTCCTGCCGATCTAAATTGTTATATTCGTTCGTCATGGGAATGTCCTCCTCGCTCAGCGCGTGGTTTTGCTTGTGGTGCGCCGCGCCGTATGGTATTATGACTGTACGGATAGCGTTTGCGCCGTCCTCACAATCTCTATGATGTATATGATAAACAGAAATCTTAAATGTAACTTTAAAAATGAACGGTAATTTTTAACTTTTTTAACGAGGTGCCTTTATGCTGCGTTTGGATCAGCTCCGGCTGTGTCCCGGTGAAAGTGAAGAGTTGCTTCGAAGCAAAGCGGCGCGGCTGCTGCGGATTGATCCGGCGGAGATCTTGACGCTCACCGTGCTGCGCCGCGCCGTGGACGCCAGAGAGCAGGTGCGGCTGGTCTATACGGTGGCGGTAACACTGCGCGACGAGTGCAGCGCAACGCACCGCTTCCCGGACAGGCGCGTAAGTGTATATGATCCCGAGCGATACGTGCTGCCTGTCGCTGTGGAACCGCCGTCCATACGCCCCGTGGTGGTGGGTGCAGGCCCGGCGGGACTGTTTGCCGCGCTGGTGCTGGCGCGCTGCGGCGCACGTCCCATTGTATTGGAGCGCGGACGGAGCGTGGAAAACCGCATACGGGACGTAAACGATTTTTGGAGCGGCGGCGCGCTGAACGAGGAATCCAACGTGCAATTCGGCGAGGGCGGCGCAGGCGCTTTTTCCGACGGGAAACTCAATACCGGCACGCGCAGCGTGCATCACCGCTGGATTCTGGAGGAACTGGTATCGTGCGGCGCGCCGGAGAGTATCCTCACGGACGCGAGGCCCCACGTGGGAACGGATCGACTCCACGTGGTACTGCAAAACCTGCGAGCGCGGCTGCGCGCCGCGGGAGGGGAGATTCGCTTTTCCCACCGTCTGACGGGTTTGGAGACACAAAACGGCGCGGTGACTGCTTTGCAGGTGGCGTCGCCCGAGGGGAGCTATTCCCTGCCTGTCCGGCAGATGATACTGGCGCCGGGACACAGCGCCCGGGACACGTTTGAAATGCTGTACCGTGCAGGCGTACCCATAGTGCCGAAGCCTTTTGCCGTGGGTGTGCGGATTGAGCACCGGCAAGCGGATATGGACGCGGCGCTCTACAAGACTTTTGCCGGACACCCGGGACTGGGCGCGGCAAGCTATAAGCTGTCCTGTCATTTAGACGACGGGCGCAGCGCGTTTTCCTTCTGCGTCTGTCCCGGTGGACAGGTGGTGGCGGCAGCCTCCGAGCGCGGCGGCGTGGTTACCAATGGTATGAGCGAATACGCCCGGGACGGAGCGCAGATCAACGGCGCGCTGCTGGTCAACGTGACGCCGGAGGATTTCGCAAGCGCGCACCCTCTGGCAGGCGTGGCTTTTCAGCGCCGGTGGGAGCAAGCGACGTTTGCGCTGGGCGGCGGTGATTATCGCGCCCCTTGCCAACGGGTAGAGGATTTTTTGGCAGGGCGTCCCAGTACCGGTCCCGGCGCGGTGCTTCCCAGCTACCGACCCGGTGTGGTGTATACCGATTTGCACCAATGTCTGCCACCCTTCGTGGCGCGAACCATCGCCCGGGCGCTGCCGCTGCTGGATCGGAAGCTGCCCGGCTATGCACAACCGGACGCGCTTTTAACGGCGATAGAAAGCCGCTCGTCCTCCCCGGTGCGAATCCTTCGGGACGCAGAGGGACAGAGCGGCTTGAAGGGTCTGTGGCCGTGCGGCGAGGGTGCCGGTTATGCCGGGGGAATTCTCTCCGCCGCCTCAGACGGCATGCTTGCCGCAGAGCAGATTTTGCGGCGGTTGCGCCGCGAGGGATAGGGCGGATTTTTTGACTTGTTATTCGGCGCAAAACGGTGTATAATAAATTGATTTTTCGCAATATATATCCTTGGGAAAGGAAGGATCGCTATGATAAAGGTTCAAACCGGACGGGGCGAGATCACCATCAGCAACGCCGTTTTTACCACCATTACCGGCGCTGCCGCCACCAACTGCTTCGGCGTTAAGGGTATGGCATATCGCAGCATGAAGGACGGTTTGGTTCACCTGCTGCGCCCGGAGGCGATGAGCAAGGGCGTTAAGGTCACCTATAACGACGAGGGGACGGTCTCCATCGAACTGCACATCATTGTGGAGAACGGTGTGAATATTGCCACCGTTTGCCGTTCCATTATGTCCGAGGTTCAATATGTAGTCAGAAAGAATACGGGCGTGGAGGTGCGCGACGTGAACGTGTGCGTGGATTCCATCACCGTTGCGCAGGCATAAGCCGCCGGAGGAGATAAGACAATGACAGAAAGAATCAGCGGCGGCGCGTTTAAGCAGATGGTTCTGTTCGGCGCCGCCTGTATCACCCAGCAAAAGCAGGCCATCAACGACCTCAATGTATTTCCCGTGCCGGACGGCGATACCGGCACCAATATGAGTCTGACAATCCAGACCGCTGCCACAGAGCTGCGGCGAACAGAACCGTCCACGCTGGAGCAGGCGGCTAAGACCGCCGCTTCGGCGCTGCTGCGCGGCGCCCGGGGTAACTCCGGTGTGATTTTGTCTCTTCTGTTCCGTGGCATGAGCAAAGCGTTCAAGGGTCTTGTCGAGGCGGACGGCGCGGCACTCGCCGCCGCCATGAGCGAAGGCGTCAGCACCGCCTACGGCGCGGTGATGAAACCTGCCGAAGGCACCGTGCTCACAGTGTCCCGTCTTACCGCCAAGCGCGCGGTGGAGGCGGCGCAGGAGAACAGCGACGCGGAATACGTCCTCTCCGAGGCGATTCGGGTCGGTTATGCCACCCTCGCCGAGACCACCGATATGAACCCGGTGCTGAAAAAAGCCGGCGTGGTAGACGCCGGCGGCAAGGGGTATCTCATTATTCTCGATGGCATGCTGCGCGCTCTGCGCGGAGAGGAACTGCCCGATGTGGGCGCGGAGGACACCCGGGAGAAGGCTGATTTTGCCGCTATCGGCGATGAGGATATCACCTTCGCTTTTGACACTGTGTTTATTGTACGCAAGACGGTGGAAAAATCGCTGGAGCCGCTGCGGGTCTATCTCAGCAGCATCGGCGACTCGCTGGTGATCGGCGAGGACGACGAGGCGTTTAAGGTGCACGTACATACCGACATTCCCGGCGCGGCGCTTAACGAGGCGCAGAAATACGGAACGCTGGAGGTTGCCAAGATCGAGAACATGCGTATTCAGGCGGAGGACGTTGCCGCCGGGCGCAAGGCAATCAGCGCCGATGATCTGGACGACGGGAACGAGGAGAGCCGTTGTGAAAGCGCAGCTGCCGTTGCCGCGCCGGAGAAACGGTACGGCTTTTTGGCGGTCTGTGCCGGAGACGGTCTGGCGGAGGCGTTCCGGGATCTGGGGGTGGATCGCATCGTATCCGGCGGGCAGACCATGAACCCCTCCACGGAGTCCATTCTCCGCGAGGTGGAGCAGACGCCCAGTGAGGTTGTGTTTATCCTGCCCAACAACAAGAACATCATTATGGCGGCTCAGCAGTGCGTAGGGCTGACGGACAAGGAAATCATCGTGATCCCCACCGCCACCGTACCCCAGGGAATCACCGCCATGATGAGCGTTAACCCGGACGAGGAAGACCCTAAAGTCATCGCCGCCGCCATGACGGACGCCGCCGCCGCCGTGACCACGGCGCAGATTACGTATGCCGCCCGCAACTCCGACTTTGACGGCTTTACCATCAACGAAGGCGACTATCTGGCACTGGTGGACGGCAAGCTGTTGGGTACGGATCGGGATTTGAATGCCCTGCTCCGGCAGCTGGCGGAACTGGCGGCGGAAAAGAATGCCGAGTTTATCACCGTGTTCTACGGTGAAGGCGTCAGCACCGAGGATGCCGAGGCGGCGGAGCGCTGTTTCCGTACCGCGTGTCCCGACTGCGAGCTGTCCTTGCTCCCGGGCGGACAGCCGGTTTACTACTACATCATCTCCATGGAATAACTTTTCTTGCATACAACAGCAAAACCTTCGCCTTTTTGGGAGCGGAGGTTTTGTTTTTGTTGACAAAAGCGGGGAAATCCGCTACGATGCTGTTAAAAAGAAGCAGGATAGTGAGGAAAAAACCGTGGAACTTGTTCATGCCGTGGCGGAAAATATCCGGCGCGTTCGCAAAAGGCAAAAATTGAGCATTGACCGCACGGCGGAACTGACCGGCGTATCCAAGAGCATGCTGGGGCAGATTGAGCGCGAACTGGTGAATCCCACCGTGGCGGTATTGGAAAAAATCGCCCGGGGACTGCACGTGTCTGTGGCAGAGCTGGTGGAATTTCGCGGTGAGGAGGAAAACACGCTGTATCGGGCGGTGGACGTAACGGCACAGCGGCTGCAGGGCGGCAAAGTGATTGTGCACCCGCTGTTTCCCTTTGACGCGGACAGCCGCTGTGAAAGCTGTGAAATGAACCTTTTTATTACCGGCGAATACGCCTCACCCGACCAGATCCCGGGCAGCCGCGTATATGTGACGGTGCTCTCCGGCGTGTTGGACGTGATTACGCCGGACGGGACGTGGCATCTGGAGAGCCGGGACAGCCTCGTTTTCTCCGGAGCGCGTCCGTACCGCCTGGTCAATCAGGGAAACACCACCGTCCATTTGGTTCGGCGGATTCATTATGCAAAATAAAAGAAGTCTGTGGAGAGACTCCACAGACTTCTTTTATTCATATTCGATCAGCGTGTGGTCACAGATCTCCCGGATCTTCGATTGGAGTTTTTTTAGATCCTCAAAGGTTTCCGGTTTCTTATGCGGGTCACGCAGCAGCGCCGCCGGGTGATAGAGCGCCATCATCTGTATGCCGCCGCGCTCAAAAAACTGCCCGTGCTCTTTCGTAATCTTGAAGTCCTCTTTGATGATCTCCGCCGCGCTGATACGGCCCAGACACACGATGATCTTGGGGTGCATCAGCTCTACTTGCCGCCGCAGATAGCCGCGGCAGGCGTCCTTTTCCGTGTTCAGCGGATCGCGGTTTTGAGGCGGACGACACTTGACGGAATTGGTAATATAGATCTTCTGTCGCGTCAAACCGATCATCGCCAGCATGTCGTCGAGCAGCTTGCCGGCGCGACCTACGAACGGCTCACCCTGTTCGTCCTCATTGGCGCCGGGCGCTTCGCCGATCAGCAGTACCTCCGCGTCCGGCGCGCCTACGCCGAACACCACGTTGGTGCGCGTTTCACACAAACCGCAGCTTCGGCATGCAAGGCATTGTTTTTTCAGTTCCTCCCACTCGCGCATAGTCCGTCTCCTCCGTCAGCAGTATTTTTCCAGCCAGTGCCAGATATCCCCGTATACCGTCTGCTGCTGCGCCGCCTCATTGAGGATCTCGTGGCGCAGTCCGGGATAGGACTTGAGCGTAACGTCCTTCACACCTGCGTTTCGGAACGCCGCGCAGGTGCGCTCCACACCCTTCATCATGTCGCCTACCGGATCCATCTCGCCGGAAATGAACAGCACCGGCATTTCCCGGTCCATTTTGGAGAGATTCTCCTCCTTCTGATTAAACCGAATCCCCCGCAGCATCTCGCGGAACAAGCCTACCGTGGCGTCCTGCCCGCACAGGGGATCGGCAATATAGCGATCCACGTTGTCCGTATCGGCGCTGAGCCAGTCTACGGGCGTGCGGTTGGGAGCAAACGCTTTGTTATAAGCACCGAAAGCCAGTTTGGTCACCAGATCGCTGGTGGCGTCGGCGCCACGGCGGCGGGCAACCAACCCGGCGATGGTCAATCCGCCGGTGAGCATCAGCTCCGGCTGCCAACCCGTGCCCATGAGTATGGCGGCGCGGACGGTGCCGGGATAGCGGATCAGGTAGCTGCGCGCCACAAAAGAACCCATGGAGTGTCCCATTAAAAACAACGGTGTATCCGTAAACTCTCCTTTGATACGCAGATGCAGGGCATACACGTCGTCTACCACGCTCGTCCAGGTGTTGCCGTCACCGAAATAGACAGGCGTTCCATTGGCGGTGACGGACTTTCCGTGACCCGGGTGGTCGTGTCCCACCACCGCCACGCCGCGGTCATTGAGAAATCGGGCAAAGCCATCGTACCGCGCAATATGCTCCGCTACGCCGTGGGCAATTTGCAAAACGGCGCGGGGCTTGCCCTCCGGCAGCCATTCCATGGCGTGTAAATTTGTCTTACCGTCCGAGGAGAGAAAGGTAAACTCTTGGATTTTTGTCATGGAAAACCCTCCCGTCATGTGATATGATACAGATAGCAGGCGCTTTTGTTCGTATTGATTATATCATAGTTTTTTCCGCGTGAAAAGGGGAGGACCGCATGGGCAATTACATTTTGGCATTGGATCAGGGAACCACCAGCTCCCGCGCCATCGTCTTTGACCGGCAGGGACAGATCGCCGCGAAGGCACAGCACCCGTTCCGCCAGATCTACCCCCAGGCAGGCTGGGTGGAGCACGATCCGATGAACATCTGGCACAGCGAGCGTCTGGCGGCGTCCGAGGCAATTTCGGATTTTGCCCCCGGCGATATCGCGGGCATCGGCGTGACCAATCAGCGGGAGACAACGATTCTCTGGGACAAAAATACCGGTGAGCCGGTCTACAACGCCATCGTCTGGCAGTGCCGCCGCACGGCGGAGCTGTGTGAACAGCTCAAACGCGACGGTTTGACCGAGCGGGTGGAGAACGCCACCGGTTTACTGATCGACGCCTATTTTTCCGGCACAAAGATCCGCTGGATACTGGACAACGTACCCGGCGCGCGGGAACGGGCGGAGCGCGGCGAGCTGCTGTTCGGCACGGTGGAGACGTGGCTCATTTGGCAGCTCACCGGCTCCCACGTGACGGACTACTCCAACGCCTGCCGCACCATGCTCTTTGATATCCGCCGGCTTTGCTGGGACGAGGAGCTGTGCGCCATACTGGATATTCCCATGAGCGTACTGCCGCGCCCGGTGGGCAACAGCGAGGTATACGGCTATGTGCGTGCCGACATTCCGGGACTGGAAAAGCTTGCCGGCGTGCCGGTTTGCGGCGCGGCGGGTGATCAGCAGTCGGCGCTCTTCGGGCAGGCGTGTTTCGCCGAAGGAGATGCCAAAAACACCTATGGCACAGGCTGTTTTACGCTGATGAACGTAGGCGCGCAGCCGGTACGCAGTCGGGCGGGACTGGTCAGTTCCGTAGGCTGGCACGTAAACGGACAAACCACCTACGTGCTGGAGGGCAGCGTCTTCAACGGCGGCAGTACGATCCAATGGGTGCGTGACGAGCTGCAGCTAATTCAGTCCGCGCCGGAGATCAACACGCTGGCGGCGGAGGTGCCGAACAGCGGCGGCGTGGTGCTGGTGCCTGCCTTTACGGGACTGGGCGCTCCCTACTGGGATATGTACGCCCGCGGCGCGCTGCTGGGCATTACACGCGGCACCAACCGCGCCCACATTGCACGGGCGGTGCTGGAGTGTATCGCCTATCAGGTCACCGATCTGATGATGGCGATGCGCCAGGACGCGGGCTGTGACATTACCCGTCTGCGTGTGGACGGCGGTGCCAGCGTGTCGGATATTCTGCTGCAGATGCAGGCGGATCTGCTGCGCATTGAGGTGGATCGCCCCACCATGGTGGAGACCACCGCCTTCGGCGCGGCGGCGCTGGCGGGATTGAGCTGCGGTGTATGGCGCGATCTAAATGAGCTGTCCGGTCTGCGGCACAGCCAGCGTGTGTTCCGCCCGGAACGGACGCAGTCGGAATGCGATCAGGAATACCGGCTCTGGAAACGCGCCGTAGGGCGTGCCGCCGACTGGATTGAACATTGAAAAATCTGGAAAACCAGCGCATACGGGCATGATGCCCTTGCAGATACAATAAAAATGAAGTATAATTTGTTTGTATCCATTTCATATGGGAAAGGAGATTTTAATTATGCCGAATTTTGAGGAATTGACAGGGAAGGCCCAGGAGTATGCCGGGGTCGCCATTGATAAGGTGAAGGATCTTGCCGCCGTTGCCGCGGAAAAGGCGCGTGCCGCCTCCGAAGCCGCCAAGCTGCATATGGCGATCGTTGTGGAGAGGCGGGAGCGCGACAAGAATTACAGAGCCATCGGCGAGTGGTTTGTCTCCGAGTTTGACGGGGAAATTCCCGGCGCCGTGCAGGACGTGGTTGCCGCTGTGAACGCGTCTAACGCCCGGATTGCCGAGCTGGAGGCAAGCTGCGCCAAAAAAGAGGCGGAGGCGGAAGATCCGGCGGCGCCGGAGCTGAAGGTTTGCCCCGCCTGCGGCGCTGCCTCCAACAGCAATTTCTGCCCCGATTGCGGCGCACCGCTGAACGCGGAAGAGCCCGTTGCGGCGGAGGAGTAATCGCGGGGCATAAAAGAGTTTTGTTTTTGCACACGGGAAAACCCACCTCATTTACGTGAGGTGGGTTTTTCATATCGGTTCACAGCTTTGCGGTCTTGCCAAAGGATGAAGTCAATCTTTTTCATATCAGATATTCCGCAATTGGGATATTGGTTATCAAAAATATCAACTAAAGTGCGACCCTCGCCTGAGTTTATGTAGTGCGTAAACGCTTCCGTATAATCAGCATAGCGCGAAACACACCTTTCAATAGGGTTTTTGCAGTATGAATAGGGGCGCTTAAACCCAAAATGCTCCGTGGCGACAACGCTGTCCCAAATCGGTTGACAATCGTCAAAGGTATGTAACATTTTACTGCAAAAAGAGATCTCCATTGATGAATTAAGCTGATACACTTTTTCAAACAGCACCGCAAAAGAAGTGATTTCCCGCCGCTTTTCTTGCTCCATACATTCAAAAAAACGGCGCAAAAAATCACGAGAACGAAAACGTTTCATTCTATAAAATGTGGAAAACATATCTTGAAAGGCTTCATCCTTGGAAATATCCACCGCATACCGCCGCGCCATAAGATACTTATAGGATTGGATTCCTTCCTTCACTTGCGGGCGCTTTACGATTTCTTGTGCAACGTGCAGATCAATCAAATGCTTTTCCATGTTTCCATTATCTTTCTACTTGTTCTTCTCCAAAGAAAAAATAATGTCTCAATAGTGATTGTCTTTCCACAGGAGGTGATAGAGGAACGACGCTATGATCAAAAGGATCATGCTTATCATATCACAGCCTCCTCAAATAGTCGGCGGTCAGCGACAGATACCCGCGCTCGTTGTGGGCGATCCCCGCCCACTCCAGAACGGCGGCAAGGATAAAAACCGGATCCAACCCGGATTCTCCCGGCTTTTTTCCCAAAAACAGAAGAACGGCACCGGCAACGGTATTTTCCTCGCAGCCCGGCTCGCCCAGCCTGGCATTGCGCGCGTTTCCCTTCTTGGCTCGATAGCCGGGACTGGAAAGCAGCAACGCTACGATTGCATCAAATATCTCGAAAGAATAGGGAAGCAACTGCGGACAGAGAAACCCCTCTCCGCTTTGTGTAACGGAAATCTCGCGCAGCAAGCCGTCATACGTGCGCACGTTCACCCGCCCGCCGGCCTCTTTCAGCTTTGTTTTTACAATTTCCGACGCCAATGTGCTTTTCGCGTTTGTCACCCAGTTTTTCATGTCGATTTCTCCCATTTCTCCGTCTTGTTTTTCTTCGCCTCCAAGTCCCAACGCCGCCAAAAGAGAGGACAGTCTCTTTTTTGCCGCCGGATAGGACAGCCGCATTTCGTCCTGCACCAAACTCAAATTGCCGCGACAACGCAGAAAGCACGTCAAAAACGCCGTTTGCTCCGCGTCCAACCTGTCAAACGCGCTCGTCTCAAACTCGTTGCGCAGCTCCAAGCCGCAACCGCAGCATTGCAGCGAACGGATCGTCAACGCGCCGCCGCAGGCAGGACAGCTTTTTAAAATTTTCATATTAGGATCACCTCCATCTGCAAGATAACACATATTTTTCCTCTTGTCAATACTAGAATTAAAATTGTTTATACTAATTTTTTATAGTCCGTCATTTTTTGTTTATCGTTCGACGGGAAAAACGGCTTCTGTCCCCGACGCCGAAAAAATACCGCCGTCAGAGAAAGGGGCGCTTCCCTTTTCCTGACGGCGGTATTTTAGTAAATTATGCGCTATGCGTTTCTCACGCCAGAAAGCCCTTCAAAATCGTCTCCTCCGCCTCCTCCGGCGTAAGACCCAGCGTTTCCAGCTTCAGTAGCTGGTCGCCGGCGATCTTGCCGATGGCGGCCTCGTGAACCAGTTGAGCGTCCGTGCAGTTGGCGGAGATGGCGGGAATGGACTGCACCTTTGCCTCGCCCATGATGATGGAGTCGCACTGGACGTGTCCGAAGCAGGCGGCGTTGCCCACCATTTTCGGGTAGAACACCTGCCGGGACTGATCCTGCGCCACAGACCGGGAGATCACGCGGCCCTTTGCGTCCGCACCGTTCAGCTCGATCTCCATTTCGCTCTCGGCGCTCTGGCTGCCGTGGGTCAGCAGACGCTCGGTAACCACCACCTCGCTGCCCTCTTCGCAGACAAATTTCGTATAGCGCCGGGTGGAGTCGATGCCGCGAATCTGCACGGTATCCATCTGCATGGTGGAATCCTCACCCAGATAGACGATGGTTTGGGGGTTCATCACGTTCTGCCCGGTCTGGTTGGGCGCGTTCTCGCCGTAGTGCTTTTCCGAATAATGCACACGGGAGCGTTTGCCGATATAAAAAGTGTGTACGCCGTCGTGACGGCTCTCATCGCACCCGGAATTGTGGATACCGCAGCCGGCGACGATCTCCACGTCGCAATCATCGCCCACATAGAAATCGTTATAGACCAGCTCACTCAACCCTGTTTTGCTGATAATCACGGGGATATAACACTTCTCGCCGCGGGTACCGTCCTTGATGCGGATATCGATACCGGGCTTGTCCTCCTTGCCGGTGATAGTGATATGCTCGGTAGACTGGCGCGCCTCACAGCCGCTGTCTTTGCGGATATTCAGCGCGGCGTCCGGCTTGCCGGTGAGATCGGCGATCTTCTCCAGCAAAGCGGCGTCGATATCGGTAATCATCAGCGCGCCTCCTTTCTGCCGATCACGGGACACGATCCCAGCGTATCGGCGAGGATCAGGGGAAATATCTCCTCCGTGCCGCCCCGGTGGGCGATCTCGCCGCCCGCCACCACGATAATCTCGTCCGCCAAACGAATGATCCGCTCCTGGTGGGAGATGATGACCATGGTGGCGCTCTTTTGGCGGTGGAGCGCCTCAAATGTTTCCGTCAAGCGGGCGAAAGACCACAGGTCGATGCCCGCCTCCGGCTCGTCAAAGATCATAAACTCGCCGCCGCGCGCCAGCACGGTGGCGATCTCGATGCGCTTGACCTCGCCGCCGGAGAGGGAGGCGTCCACCTCCCGATCCAGATAGTCGTTGGCACAAAGCCCCACCTGGGTCAGATAATTGCAACAGCGATCCTTGCTGAGCTTCTCTCCGCCTGCGGCAAGGCGCAATAGATCTTGCACGGTAATACCCTTGAATCGCGGAGGCTGTTGAAAGCCGTAGCTGATGCCGCGGCGCGAGCGCTCCGTGATGTCCAGCTCCGTGATGTCCTCGCCGTTATAGACCACCTGCCCCGAGGTAGGACGCGCCAGACCCATGATGATCTTCGCCAGCGTGGTCTTGCCGCCGCCGTTGGGTCCGGTAAACACCGCCAGCTCCCGGTCCGGGATGGTCAAATTGATGTCCCGCAGAATATCCAGCTCCCCCTCCGGGGTGGATACGCGGTAGGAAATGTGTTTGAGTTCCAGCATACTGCCGCTCCTTGGGCGCGGTGCGCCGCTCCATAGTGTATAAGGTTATTATGCCAATAACTTTGTGACTATTATAACAAGGCAGGCACAAAAAAGCAATAGCGGGCACGTTTGACGAAGGCGGCGCATACATTGATGAGGAGAAGGAGGCGTTGCTATATGGCACAGTATGAGATGCCGGACGACCGCCGCGCCGACGCGGTTTGGCGGCGTGTATCGCCCGATCTGGACCCCTATCCCGATGCGCGGCGGCAATCGCAGGAGGAATCCGCCCGGCGGCAGGATCCGCCTTTTGTTCGCCCTCCCGCCGCCGATTCGCCGCGCCGTCCCACCAAGGATATTACGCAGGCGGAGGCAATCACCGCCGCCATTGCCCGGGAGTTGGAGGAGCGCAGAACGTATCAGACCGTTGCCCGCCGTGTGCCGCAACCTCTGCGCCGCGCTGTGGAACAGCTCGCCGCCGATGCTTTGCGCGGCGCCAGACGTCTGATGGCGGCATACTTCGTGCTGACCGGCGAGCGGTACCGACCGGAACCTGTCCGCCCGCGCTCCTCCGGCGGAAACTGGCTGACGGAGCTGCGGCAGGTCTACCGCCAGTGCCTCTCCGCCGCAGAGCAGTACGCCCGGTGGGCGGAGAACACCGATGATCCGATACTGGCAGACGCGCTGCGGGATCTATCGGGTGAAAAAAAACGGCAGGCGCGGACGCTCATGGGAATTTGGGAAAACGCGCTGGCATAGGTTTTCTCGGGCAGGCGCAAGAAGAGAGCGGACACCGCGTTTTACGCGGTGTCCGCTCTCTTCTGCATTCCTTTATACGCGCCGCCATTTGACGCCGCCGGACATATCGGTGATCTCCACGCCCTGCTCCTTCAGCGCATCACGAATTCGATCCGCCTCGGCAAAGTCCCGGGATTTCTTTGCCTCGGCGCGGCGGCGGAGTAAATCTTCTATCTGGGCGCTTTTCTCCCCGTCCTCGCACACGACAAAGAAACCGTCCGCCGCACCCGCCGTCTCCGCCTGTTTGGCGCGTTTTGCGGCGGCTTTTTCCGCCAGCTTGATACCCAGCACGCTGTCCATCGCCTCGATCGCCGCCCATTTGGTAGCGCCGTTCGCCGTTGCTTTCAACACGCCGTAGAGCGCCGTGACGGCGTTGGGCGTGTTCAGATCGTTATCCATGGCGGCGCGGAACGGTTCCGTGAGCGCCGCCGCGGCCGCCTCGTCCACCGCGCCGTCTTCGGGGTCAACGGAAGATAGGCGAGCGAGGAGCTTATCGTACGCCGCCACGGCGTTGTCCAGATTCTCCCAGGTGAACACCAGATTCTTCCGGTAGTGACTCTGTAGGCAGAAGAAGCGATAGGCGATGGGATCGTAGCCCTTCTCCTCCAGAAGAGAGACGGTCAAAAACTCGCCCTTGGACTTGCTCATCTTGCCGTCGGTGGTGTTCAGGTGCGCTACATGACACCAGTGTGTGCACCAGGGGTGTCCTAAATAGCTCTCCGACTGGGCAATCTCATTGGTGTGGTGTGGAAAGGCGTTGTCCACGCCGCCGCAGTGGAGATCCAGATACTCGCCGTTATATTTCATGGAAATGCCGGAGCATTCGATGTGCCAGCCGGGATAGCCCACGCCCCACGGGGAATCCCATTTGAGCGCCTGATCTTCAAACTTGGACTTGGTAAACCACAGCACAAAATCGTTCTTGCTGCGCTTGTTGGTATCCTCCTCCACGCCCTCCCGGACGCCCACCGCCAGATCCTCCTCCTTGTGGTCGTTGAACACGTAGTAGCGCGGCAGCTTACCGGTGTCGAAATACACGTTGCCGCCGGCAACATAGGCAAATCCCTTGTTCAAGAGCGTCTCCACGATATGAATATAGTCGTCGATCAGTCCCGTTGCAGGCTGTACCACGTCGGGGGTCTTGATATTCAGCTTGCGGCAGTCGGCAAAAAACGCATCGGTATAATACTGCGCGATTTCCATGACGGTCTTGTGTTCCCGGCGCGCGCCTTTGAGCATCTTGTCCTCGCCCTCGTCGGCGTCGGAGGTCAGGTGTCCCACGTCGGTGATGTTCATGACGCGGTTCACGTCGTACCCGGCAAAGCGCAGATACTTCTCCAGCACGTCCTCCATAATGTAGGAGCGCAAATTGCCGATATGGGCAAAGTGATACACCGTCGGTCCGCAGGTGTACATCTCCACGTGGTCGGGTGTGTGGGTGGTGAACAGCTCTTTTTTGTGGGTGGCGGAATTATAGAGATACATATCATGCGCTCCTTTTCTATTCTGGATACGTGTCGTTTACTTCATACAGCATGTGGATCGTGCGAAAGATCTCCCCGCAGGAAGGACAGCGCCAGTCGGTGTTGCTTTTTTTCGCGCCGCGGTGGAGAAACGTCAGCGCGGCTGCGCGGCACTTGGGACAGACGGTCTCCTGCTCCGCCCAGAGCCGCTTGAGAAATGATAAATTTTCGCGCCGGGTCGAAAAGTACAGCGCCATACTGCCTCCTGCAAAAAACGCCTCCCATGCCCACAGGCATGAGAGGCGAGTATTGCTCGCGGTTCCACTCTCGTTTATCGCTCATCTGCCGCCTTGACGGCGCGGCTGCCGGAGGGCGTCCAGATCCCCCGCGCTCCCGGACGCACTTTCGGTCTGCTTCGATGGGCGATCTTACAGCCGACGGATCCCCCTCTCTGGGTCGAAGCATCAAAACCTACTCTTTCCGATCATCACGCTATGCGCTTGTGTTGGTTATTGTAACAGGGTTGCGGCGGCGTGTCAACGGGTCTTCGGGGGATAGGGCGTTTTTTCATCTGTTCTCCCTAAAAGATAATCGGTGCTGACATGGTAAAAATCCGCCAGACGGATCAATACGTCGGTAGGAATATCTCGCTTTCCCAGCTCATACTGCGAATAGCAGACCTGTGTGCATTGAAGAAGCCGGGCAATGTCCTTTTGAAATAGATCCGCATCTTCCCGCAAATCACGCAGTCGCTGATACATATAACTTTCATACCCCCTGTGTGGGATATAAAAATTATATGTAAAACATTTTGTTTTATTGACATATAAAACAAAACGTTTTATAATGGGCAATATTTATAAAAAGGAGAGAGAACCCCATGAAAAAATTTTTGTCGCTTTTCCTTGTTGTCTTGACGTGCTTTATGCTGGTTGCTTGCGGTGAATCTTCCACGCCTGCGCAAGGAGAAAGCTCTTCTCCCACTGAAACTGATTCTACTGCCGCGGAAAATACGGGAGAAGGTGATCTGGGTGATTATCATGTTCGTGTGACGGGATATCACCTTGCAAAGAGCTATGACGACAAAGACGTCATTATTCTCGATTATGAGTTTACCAACAACGATGAAGACGCAACTTCGGCGGAGACCGCTCTGTACATTAAGATGTTCCAGGACGGAATCCAGTTGGAAAGCGCGATTGTCATAGATGACAGTTACGACAGCGACAACGGATTCAAGGATATCAAAACCGGCGTAACCTTGCCCTGCCAGTGTGCCTATGAGCTTGAAAACACGACTTCCCCGGTAGAGGTGGAAATCAGCAAGCTTTTCAGCTTTTCCGACGCCACGGTTACGTACGTCATCAATCTGTCGGAGTAAGGAGGTTCGACGATGAAAACGTGGAAGATGGTGTCCGGCATTCTCTCTATGGTGCTGTTCGTTGTGATTACACTGCAGTCCTGCGCAGCCGGTGTTGCGGAAGCTTTTTCTCAAGAGGACGCGAACAGCGGAACGGGCGTTCTGGTCGCCTTTTTGCTGTTGGCTGCCGGAATTGTGTCCGTCGTGACCCGGCAGGGGAAAAAGGGCGGAAATATCGCGCTGATCGTACTCTTTGCGCTGGCAGCGGTGCTGGGATTTTCCGCGACGGTATTCAAAGATTTGCAAGTTTACGCTGTATGGTGTCTGGTCTGCCTTGCCATCGCCTGCGTCGATCTGGCGCGGCGCAAACCGCCCAAGGCTGATACAGAGAAAAACTCCCCAGCGGAACCGGAAACCGAGGCATAAAAAAGAGCGGCTACTCGCCGCTCTTTTTTTACGTCTTCTCCCGGAACACGTCCCGATTTTTTACGAAGTACTCGATGCCCGAATAGACGGTGGTGAGCAGTATAATGCCCTGACACGTCAGGTTCAGCCAGCCGGGGACGCCAAAGATCAGCAAACAAATGCACACCATGGTAGCGGCTGTTTTCACCTTGCCGGAGAGAGCGGCGGCAATGACGCGACCCTTTTCCACCGCCACCAGGCGCATACCCGATACGGCAAACTCCCGCAGCAGTACGATCGCCAGCAGCCAGCCGAAAAACTCTCCGCCGTCCACCAAGACGCACAGCGCCGCCATCACCAGGCACTTATCCGCCAGGGGATCTGCAAACTTGCCGAAGTCGGAGATCTGGTTATAATGGCGGGCGATGTAGCCGTCCAGCAGATCGGTGAGACTGGCGAGGATGAACACACCCAGCGCCGCGTAGCGGTGACCGGGGAAGTCCCAATACGCCATCACCAGAAACACCGGGATCAGCGCGATACGAAACAGTGTCAGCTTATTGGCAGTCGTCATGGGCATGGCTCATTCCTCCAGCTCTCCCGTCATCTCGCCGTCCATCACGCCGGTAAGACGCACGAGGACAAACTCACCCGGGGCAACGTCGCGCCCGGCGGTAAAATAGATACGTCCGTCGATCTCGGGACTTTCCGCGAAGCTGCGTCCGGTGTAGCACATGGACTGACCGTCAAACCCGTCGCACAGCACCTCTACCGTGCTGCCCAGACGGCCGGCGTTGAAATCGTCCATGATCTCCGATTGCACGTCCACCACCAGCTCCGCACGGCGTTCCGCCTCGGCGGTATCCACCCGGTTGAGCATTTTGGCGGCGGCGGTACCCTCCTCCGGCGAATAGGGAAATACGCCCGTGCGCTCGATGCGCACCTGACGCAAAAAATCGCACAGCTCATCAAACGCCGCCTCGTCCTCGTAGGGCAGGCCCGTGATCACCGTGGTGCGCAGTACCAATCCGGGAATTTTGCGGCGCAAACGGTCAAATATCTCCATTAGCGCCGCCTTGTTGTCACGGCGGTTCATGGCGGTAAGTACCCGGTCGTTGCAGTGCTGAATCGGCAGGTCGATATACTTCAAAATCTTCGGCTCGGAGGCGATCGTGTCGATCAGCTCGTCGGTGATCTCATCGGGGTATAGATAATGAAGCCGGATCCAATGGAAATCCAGACGGCAAAGCGCACGCAGCAGCGCCGAGAGTTTCCGTTCGCCGTAGAGGTCGATCCCGTAGCGGGTGATATCCTGGGCGATGACGATGCACTCTTTTACCCCGGCGTCCGCCAGCTTCTGCGCCTCGCGAAGCACGTCCTCCATGCGGCGGCTGCGGTATTTTCCCCGCAGGGCAGGGATGATACAGTAGGCGCAGTGGTTATCACAGCCCTCGGCGATACGCAAAAACGCGTAGTGGGAGGGCGTGGTCACCACGCGATCCAGTTCCTCCACCGGCGCGTTGATACTGCCGAAGCGTGACACGGTGCGCCCCTGCACCAGCTCACGCAGCGCCGAAACGATCTCGCCGTAGCTGCCGGTGCCCATCAAGCCGTCCACCTCGGGCATTTCTTCGATGATCTCCTGCTGATACCGCTGGCTCAGACAGCCGGTAACCAGTATCTTTCCCACCTGACCCTGCGCCTTCAGCTCCGCCATGGACAAAATGGTGTCGATCGCCTCGCTTTTAGCGCTGTCAATGAAGCCGCAGGTGTTGATGACCACCGCGTCGGCGCCTGTCGGCTCGGGTAGAAGCTCCATGCCTGCGTCGCGGCACAGCGCCATCATCTGTTCCGTATTTACCAGATTTTTCGCGCAACCCAAAGAAATAAACGAAACCTTCACGTTGATTATCCTTTACTCGTCTTCTGTAATCTCTCCGTCCGCCTCCGCCAAACGGTTGATTGCCGGGCGAATTTCCTCCCAGGAAAAGCCCCGACGCAGCAGCGCGCCTGCGAGCCTTTTCCGTTCGGCACGATCCACCGTACGTCCGGCGCATTTGCTTCTCAAAAAGCGGTCGATCTCTTCCCGGCTGTCAGGCAATTCCGCCAGCGCACGTTCCCACAGCTCCTTGGGGATTCCCCGGCGAAAAAGCTCCTGTTCCACCCGGGCGCGTCCGTAGCCCATGGCGGCGTAATGGCGCGCCACCACGCCCGCGTAGACATCGTCGTCAACAGCGCCCAGCTCTGCCGTGCGTCCGGCGATTTCCGCCGCCTCGTCAGGCTCGGCGCCGCGGCGGCGGAGACGGTCGGTCAATTCCTTTTGGCTGAGCATACGAGCGGAGGCAATATGCGCCGCCAACTGCTCTGTCTCAGAGCGGCGCGCAGAGCACAGCAGGGCATCTATCTCCTGCTGTGTCAGCTCCCGACCCGGATAGAGGTCAAATGACAACAGTTCCTTTTCCGTGACCCGGACAAGTTCGCCCTCCTCCGGGATCAGCAAAATTCGCCCGCGCTTATGCTTGGATACTTCGATCCGCTTGATCTTCATTCGGCGCTGTCGTCAAAATCATCGGCGGACACGTCCACCGCCCGACCGGCGGCACGCGCCGCCACACGGGACTGCGCGCCCATCAGCTTGTGGAAGTTGTCGCGCACCTGCTTTTCCAGCGCCTCCGCCTCCTCGGGGTGATCCCGGAAGTACTGCTTGGCGGCGTCCTTGCCCTGTCCCAGACGCAGTTCGCCCATATTGAACCAACTGCCGCTCTTTTGCACCAGATCCAGACGAACCGCCAGGTCAATCAGCTCACCCAAATGGCTGATGCCTTCGCCGTACATGATATCGAACTCCGCCTCGCGGAACGGTGGCGCGACCTTGTTCTTGACTACCTTCGCCTTCACATGGTTGCCCACCACTTCGCCGCCGGATTTCAGCGTCTCCACACGGCGCACATCGATGCGGACGGAAGCGTAGAACTTCAACGCCCGGCCGCCGGTGGTAACCTCGGGGTTTCCGTACATCACACCCACCTTCTCGCGAAGCTGGTTGATAAAGATAACGATGGTGTTGGTCTTGTTGATGATGCCTGTGAGCTTGCGC
This sequence comes from Oscillospiraceae bacterium, assembly GCA_017619715.1. Taxonomy (GTDB): domain Bacteria; phylum Bacillota; class Clostridia; order Oscillospirales; family Oscillospiraceae; genus Vescimonas. Next base: position 72,341 of record JAFZRS010000002.1, read on the forward strand.
AGCGCCTGACTCATAAGCCGGGCGTGCAGACCCACGAAGCTGTCGCCCATCTCTCCTTCGATCTCGGCGCGAGGTACCAGCGCCGCCACGGAGTCCACCACCACCACGTCGATGGCGCCGGAGCGCACCAGCGCTTCGGTGATCTCCAGCGCCTGCTCGCCAGTATCCGGTTGGGAGATGAGCATATCCTCCACATTCACGCCCAATGCCCGGGCGTACGTGGGATCAAGGGCATGTTCGGCATCCACAAATGCCACCTCGCCGCCAAGACGCTGTGCCTCCGCCAGCACGTGCAGCGCCAACGTGGTCTTACCGGAGGATTCCGGTCCGTAGATCTCCACTACGCGACCCCGGGGCAGTCCGCCGATGCCCAACGCCAGATCCAGCGCCAGCGATCCGGTGGGGATCGTCTCCACGTTGGCTACCTGCTCGGCGCCATAGCGCATGATGGAACCTTTGCCGTACATTTTCTCGATCTGCTGCATGGCGGTTTCCAACGCCTTTTTCTTATCGGAAATCACGGGTGCAGCGGGAATCGGATCTCTTTTCACTGCCATGTATATGTCCTCCTTTATGATTGCTTATCCGGTTAATAACGCTATTTCAAAGCTCGTCACACAAGACGCCGTATACCACCCGGGGAATCCCTGCGGTGTCCGGCACGATCTGGATATCGCCGAAGCCCACGGCGCGCATGATCCGCAGTACCGGATCCGCCTGACCGATCCCCACCTCAAAGTAGAGCCGTCCGCCCACGTGCAGACAGTCGCGCCACTTGTCGCACACGGCGCGGTAGAAATCCAGACCGTCCGCGCCGCCGCACAGCGCTAAATGCGGCTCATAATCCCGGACGGAGCGATCTAACTTCTCCATTTCTCCGGTGGGGATATAGGGGGGATTACAGACCACGCAGTCAAATTCCCCCAAGTTGGCAGGCGGCTTGCCCAGTGCGTCCATCTGGCACGGCAGCACACGCCCGGTAAGTCCGTTGCGGCGGACGTTCTGGCGGCAGATACGCAGCGCGCCCTCGTCGATCTCGCCGAGAACCACGTGGCAGTTTTCCGTCTGCGCCGCCACCGCCAGTCCCACACAGCCGCTGCCGGCACAAAGATCCAGCACCCGGGGCGAATCCAGCGTTTTCACGTACGCAATCGCCTCTGCCGCCAGCACCTCGGTATCGGTGCGGGGAATCAGCACGCGCTGGTCGATGTCCAGCGGCAGACCGTAAAACTCCCACTCGCCGATCAGGTACGCCACCGGCTCACCCGCCAGATGGCGCGCCACCAGCTCCCGCGTCAGCTTCTCTACCGATTGCGGTACGTAGAGCCGCGCGTCCCGGCTCAATTCCTCCCGGGTCTTGCCGGCGGCAAAACACACCAGCTCCCGCGCTTCCAGCGTGGCGGCATCTACGCCGCTGCTGCGAAAAAGCTGGCGGATATCCATATAGAGGTTGTTATACGTGATCGCCATATTGATATCCTCTGTAAACAGCAAATATTACCACTTGTCCTCGCCCTTTTCCTCCGGCGAAACCAACTTCAAAGCCTCGATCGCCACCTCCAGCATGGAGTCGTCCGGTTCGTTGGTGGTAAAGTTCTGCATCCACATGCCGGGAGCAGACAGTATCCGCGTGAGCGCGTTGTCGTGGCGTCCCACCCAGCGGTTGAACTCGTACGTCACGCCCACCACAGGGATCAGCAGCAACAAATGTACCGCCACGCGCACCCACAGCACCTTCCACTCCACGTAACTGAGAACGAGACTGGAAAAAAGAATGGAAACAATGATGACCACGAACAAAAAGCTGGTGCCGCAGCGGGGGTGGTGCTTGGGCTGACGGCGGGCATTTTCCACCGTCAACTCCAGCCCTGCCTCATAGCAGAAAATGGTTTTATGCTCCGCGCCGTGGTATTGAAATACCCGCGCCACGTCCTTTTGCCGGGATATGAGGATCATATAGCCCATAAATATGACGATCTTCACCACGCCCTCTATGAGGTTGTGGATCGCCGCGGAGTGGATATAGGGATCCGCCAGCCCCGCCAGAAACGTGGGCAACAGCAGGAAAAGTCCCACCGTCAGACCCAGTGACAGCAGTACGGACAGCCACAGCAGTACCGACTGCATTTTTTCGGCGGGAATATGCTCTTCCAGCCACTTATCCAGTTTGCCCGGTTGGACGGACTCATCCTCGGGGAAATAATCCGCGGAGAACATCAGCGCCCGGACGCCGTTGACCATGGAGCTGATAAACGTCACCGCGCCGCGAATCACCGGCAGCCCCAGTACGGGATATTTGCTGCTGATCAGCGTCAGCTCCTCGACCTTCGTTACAAGCCCCTCCGGTGAGCGCACCACAATCGCCTGCCGCCGCGGACCGCGCATCAAGATTCCCTCGATCAGCGCCTGTCCGCCGATAGACGTGCGGAACGCACGATCTTCCTTTCCCTTTTTCATAGACAGGAATTCCTTTCACTGATGAGAATAACACAGCGTTTTCAAAAATGCAACACTTGTTCGATCATTTTTCTTCCGGCTCTATAGGAAGGCAGATGGTCACCACGGCGCCGCCGCCTTCGGCGTTGCCGATCTCAAACGTACCGCCGTGGCGCTGGACGATCTCGTCGCACACCGCCAGACCGATACCGCTGCCCCGCGCCTTGGAAGACCCCTTATAAAATTTCTGCTTCACATAGGGAAGCTCCGCCTCGGGAATACCGGGACCGTAGTCGCGGACGGTGATCCGGTACTGATCCTCCTCCTGCCGCATGGCGGCGACGATATGCTTACCCGATCCGCCATGCTTGGCGGCATTGTCCAGTACGTTGCAAAAGACCTGCTTGAGCCTCTCCGGATCGCCGGCAATGGGGCGCTCGTAGACCTGACCGCCTTCATCGTATTCCAGCGCGATACCCTCCTGCCGGAAGATCTCCCGGTAGGTGTAGATAGCGTCTTCAAACTCTGCCTGCAGATCCACCGGCTCTATTTGCAGCGTAAACCTGCCGTCCTGCATTTTAGAGAATTCCAACAGCTCCTCCACCATATTGCTCAAGCGGCGGGATTCCTTGAGAATAATGCCCAATCCCCTGTGTAGCTGCCTCGTGTCGTTGCCGTCGTCCGCCAGCAGCGTCTCCACCCAGCCGTTGATGGCGGTGAGGGGGGTACGCAGCTCGTGGGAGACTGATGAGATAAACTCCGTCTGCATCTTGTCGCTCTGGCTGATTTTCAGCGACATATCGTTGATATTGTCCACCAACTCGCCGATCTCGTCGGAGTAACGGTTGGGGATCTGAATGCCGTAGCTGCCGCCGGAGATGCGTTTGGCCGCCTCGCTGACCTCCGCCACCGGCGCCACCACGTTGTTGATGAAGATCAAGCTGGAAAATACCACCAGCAGCAGTACGCCCAGCAGCGCCGCCACCAGCGAAAGAATGGTAAAAAGCACCTGCCGGTCGATCTGGCGAGTGGAGGTAACATAACGCATGATCCCCACCACGGCGCCGTTGAACACCAGCGGACTGCTGACCGCCATGATCCGCTCTCCGGTGACGGGGTCGAGCCCCGTAAAGTGGGAGATATTGCCGCTCTCCAGCGCCTGCGCGATCTCCGGCGTGCCGGGAGACGTGCCTGCGGTCAGCCCTCGAGTAGACGTTACGGTCTTGCCGGAGGTGTTGAGAAATTGCAGCTCGATCACGTCGCTCTCATCGAAGCTCGCCACATACAGTGAAGCGGTGCGGTAGTATTCGTTGTAGCTGTTCATGGTGTAGGTGTTAAAATAATCCGCGCCCGCCTTTGCCTTTGCCTCCAGAGAGGATTGCGCGCTGCCGAAGTAGATGTTGTTCACCGCGCCGGCTGCCAAAGAACCGATCAGGACCATGATGATCACCACCGGTCCGATGCTGTTGAGGATCCACCGTTTCCTTAGACCCCGTACCGCAAGTTTCCGTTTGAGCAACGCGTTTTCGCCTCCCTTTTCAAGTATTGGTTCGTTCGATCAGAAGCCCCATTTGTATCCGTAGCCCCAGACGGTGGTAATGTAGGACGGATTCGTGGGATTGTCCTCAATCTTCAAGCGCAGGCGGCGGATATTCACATCTACGATCTTCAACTCGCCGAAGTAGTCCTTACCCCAGACGGTGTCCAGAATCTCCTCCCGGGACAGCGCCCGGCCGGAACTCTCCATAAACATCTTGATAATGGCGTATTCCACCTGGGTCAGCTTGATGCGCTGACCGTTCTTCTCCAGCGTCCGGTTGCGGGTATTGAGCAGAAACGGCGGCTGACGAATCTCGCCGTCGGGAATCTCCGCCGCGCCGCTGCGCCGCATCAGGGCGTCCACCCGCGCCGTCAGCTCCGCCGGGGAGAAGGGCTTGGTCACGTAATCATCGGCGCCGGTCATCAAGCCGGTCACCTTATCCATCTCCTGCGACCGTGCTGTCAGCATAATAATCCCGATATGGGTGTTGCCGGCGCGAATACGGCGGCACACCTCAAACCCGTCGATCCCCGGCAGCATGATGTCCAACAGCGCCACCCGAACGTCGCGGTGCTGCTGCAGTTTTTCCAACGCCTCTTCGCCGGTGGCCGCCTCCACTACCTCGTAGCCCGCGCGGCTGAGATTGATGACGATAAAACTCCGGATATTCGCCTCGTCTTCCAGTACCAGTACTTTTTTCATTCGTCCGGACCGTCCTTTCCTATGTCAAATTCGTCCACTGCTGGACGACCAGATGAAAGCTATGCCGCAAGAAATCCTCCGTCAGACCCAGCTCCTGCCCCGCGCTCAACAGCTCGCCGGCGTAGATGGTGCCGGTCTGGCGTTCGAGGATCAGCCGATTGCCGCGCAGTGCGCGGTTTTCCCGGTTCTCGCCCGTGAGCATATAAATGCTGATTGCCGCGCGCCCGTCTACCAACAGCGTGGTCTGCGCCTCATTGCTGATATTCTCCGCCATCGCCACGTCTATCCGGCTTCGCCACTCCTGCGGCAACGTAAAATACCAGCCGCCGGAAGGGCTGTGATAGGTGTACAGCACCGGCGTGTACTGTCCGTTGCCGTTATATTGCCGCCACATGACAAGCCCGTCCCCCTGAACGCCCGAAGTGTCGAGAGGAGACGGCACCTCGATCACGCCGTCGCCGTTGATGTCCTGCGGGCGAAGCTGCATATAGGGAAAGACTATGCCGGATCTGCCGGTGCGTCTGTCCGCCGCCACGTTGACAAGCCCCGATCCCTTCCGGCAGATCAGAATATCCGTGGTTGCCACCGCCTCTTCACTGACCCCGGTAACAAATACCGCCGGCGTCTCATCGTCCAGCTTGCCGGAGACTACGCTGCCTCGGGTCAGATCCGCCATGGTGTTGGAGAGAGTCACAGAATAGGATACCGCCATGCTCTCCCCGTGCCAGCTATAGAATTCCGCCACGTTGTTTTCACGGCTGTCCACCCGCAGCAGCAACAGGCTGGGAATGCCGTCGCCGTCCAGCTCCTCTATGCTGCAGCGGACGTAGCTGCTCTGCATCAGCACCGTGGGCTCGGCTTCGGCGGTGTAGACCGCCACCGTCTGTACGTCGGAGCTGATGCGCCAGCCCACTACCAGCTCCAGTATGCCGTCGCCGGTCAGGTCCCGGTAGTAAACGCTGTCCACCGCCGTACCGCTGCTTTCAATGACACACAGTTGATCATAGATCTCACCCCTGGCGCGGAAAATAAACACCTTCAGCGGACGCTCATCGCTGCTGCGACGGAAAAAGGCAACGGCTTCCTCGTCGCCGTCGCCGTCCAGATCCACCATCTGCACGGACTGGATATTCCGTCCGCTGGACGGCGAGGCGTATTCATACCCCTCGGCAATGAGCTCGTTGATCTGGCGGGACAGATCCGTGTACTCAATGGGGAGCTGCGGCAGCGTGAAAAGTCTTTCAGATGTGGGACCGTATGAGCAGCCGCACAGCACCGCCGCCAACACCAGCGCGCCGACCAGCAGTCCTGCGGTTCTCCCCTTTTGCATACCCGTCTCCTCCTTTTTCGGCAACTGCCGATTTTTGCTCATTCATATCATAGCACATCTTCCTCCGTTTTGGTAGTGCAACTTTTTTCTTCCATTTTATGATCCTATGTGTCAATATGCGGGGGTGAAATTTCTCCCTTTTGCGGAAAAAACGGTGCGGTCTCTCTTGAGACTGCACCGTTTTTTAAAAAAATCGTGTCCTTATCACGCCGTCCTTTTCCGTGCGGCGACCTTATTTGCTGCGTTCCTCGCCAAAGGTTTTCTTTGCCTCTTCCCAACCGGCTTTCAGGCTCTTCAGCGCGGCAGAGGCGGCGTCCTTCACCTCATCGGTGGCGTCGCCGGCAACCGCCTGCAATCTGCCCGCGGCGTCCAGCAGCGCCGCCTTGGCGGCGGCAACCTTTTCCTCGATCTCGGTCTGCGCGGCAGTCTTGCCGCACTGGCTCTCCTTAATAGCTGCCTGTGCTGCGGCAAGACGGGCAATGGGTACGCGGAAGGGAGAGCAGGACACATAGTCCAGTCCCACCTTGTGGCAGAACTCCACGCTGCCGGGATCGCCGCCGTGTTCACCGCAGATGCCCAGGTGGATATCCGGACGTGTCCGGCGACCCAACTGCGCCGCCATCTCGATCAGCTTGCCCACACCCGTCTGATCCAGGCGGGCGAAGGGATCGTTCTCGTAAATCTTCTTGTCATAATAGGCGCCCAGGAACTTGCCCGCGTCGTCGCGGCTGAAGCCGAACGTCATCTGTGTCAGGTCATTGGTACCGAAGGAGAAAAATTCGGCTTCTTTGGCGATCTCGTCGGCGGTCAATGCGGCGCGGGGAATCTCGATCATGGTGCCCACCTTGTATTTCATCCGGACACCTGCCGCCGCCAGTTCCTCGTCAGCGGTCTTAGTAACCACACTCTTGACGAATCCCAGCTCTTTCGCCTCGCCCACCAGAGGGATCATGATCTCGGGAACCATGTTCCAGTCGGGGTGTCTCTTCTGCACGTTGATGGCGGCGCGGATCACAGCGCGCGTCTGCATGGCGGCGATTTCCGGATAGGTGACCGCCAGACGGCATCCGCGATGACCCATCATGGGGTTGAACTCGTGGAGACCGGAGATAATATCCTTGATCTGTGCCACCGTCTTGCCCTGGGTCTTTGCCAGCAGCTTGATATCGGCTTCTTCGGTAGGAACAAACTCATGCAGCGGCGGGTCCAGGAACCGAATGGTGACCGGGTTGCCTTCCATCGCCTCATAGATGCCCTCAAAGTCGCCTTGCTGCATGGGCATGATCTTGGCAAGCGCCGCCTCGCGCTCCTCGGCGGTGTCGGAGCAGATCATCTCCCGGATCGCCGCAATACGGTCGCCCTCAAAGAACATATGCTCGGTACGGCACAAACCGATGCCCTCCGCGCCCAGTTCCCGGGCATTTGCGGCGTCGGCAGGGGTGTCGGCGTTGGTACGCACTTTCAGGCGGCGGAACTTGTCCGCCCACTCCATCACGGTCTCGAAGTTGCCGGATATGGTTGCCTCCACCGTGGGAAGCGCGCCGTCATAGATTTTGCCGGTAGAGCCGTCCAGACTCAGCCAGTCTCCCTCGCGGTATGTCTTACCTGCCAGCTTAAAGCGCTTGTGCTCCTCGTCCATGGTGATATCCGAACAGCCGCACACGCAGCACTTGCCCATGCCCCGGGCGACTACCGCCGCGTGGGAGGTCATGCCGCCGCGGACGGTCAGGATCCCCTGTGCCGCCTTCATGCCCTCGATGTCCTCGGGGGAGGTCTCCAAGCGGACCAGAATCACCTTCTCGCCGCGATCCGCCCAAGCCTTGGCGTCCTCGGCGGTAAAGACAATCTTACCGCAGGCTGCGCCGGGGGACGCCGGAAGCGCCTTGCCCACCGGCTCAACAGATTTAAGCGCCTTGGGATCAAACTGGGGATGGAGCAGGGTGTCCAGATTCCGGGGATCGATCATCGCCACCGCCTGCTGCTCGGTAATCATGCCCTCTTTCACCAGATCGCACGCGATCTGCAGAGCGGCAGGCGCGGTGCGCTTACCGTTGCGGCACTGGAGCATATAGAGATCGCCGTGTTCCACAGTGAACTCCATATCCTGCATGTCGCGGTAATGCTCCTCCAAAATGCCGCAGACCCTTACGAAGTCCTCATACGCCTTGGGGAACTTGTCCGCCATCTCGGAGATTGGCATGGGGGTACGCACGCCTGCCACCACGTCCTCGCCCTGGGCGTTGGTCAAAAACTCGCCCATCAGCTTCTTCTCGCCGGTGGCGGGGTCGCGGGTAAACGCCACGCCCGTGCCGCAATCGTCGCCCATATTGCCGAATGCCATGGACTGCACGTTGACCGCCGTGCCCCAAGAGTAGGGAATGTCGTTGTCGCGGCGGTAAATATTGGCGCGGGGATTGTCCCAGGAACGGAACACCGCCTTGATGGCACCGATGAGCTGCTCTTTGGGATCGGACGGGAAATCGGTTCCGATTTTTGACTTATACTCCGCCTTAAACTGCATAGCAAGCTCTTTGAGATCCCCGGCAGTCAGCTCCACGTCCTGCGTGACGCCGCGATCTGCCTTCATCTGATCAATGAGCGTTTCAAAATGCTTTTTGCCCACTTCCATGACTACGTCGGAATACATCTGAATGAAACGGCGATAGCAGTCCCACGCCCAACGGGGATTGCCCGACTTGGCGGCAATCACGTCCACCACGTCCTCGTTCAGACCCAGGTTCAAAATGGTGTCCATCATGCCGGGCATGGAGGCACGGGCGCCGGAACGGACGGAAACCAGCAGCGGATTTTCCCGGTCACCGAACTTCTTGCCGGTAATCTGCTCCATCTTCTCAATATAAACCATGATCTCCGCCATGATCTCATCGTTGATCTGGCGGCCGTCCTCGTAATATTGGGTGCACGCCTCCGTGGTGATGGTAAAGCCCTGGGGCACAGGCAGACCGATGTTGGTCATCTCTGCCAGATTGGCGCCCTTTCCGCCCAACAGTTCGCGCATTTTGGCGTTGCCTTCGGTGAACAGATAACAATACTTCTTGCTCATTCGTTTCCCTCCGTATATAAAACATTCTTTTTGTGTTACTGCTTTATTAAAATCCAACAACCTATTATAGGCATATTTTATGGCAAAAGCAAGGGTTAATTGAAAAACAGGCTTGCTATGCCGCAAAAAGCTCAACATTACGCCGGAAAAAACATTTTCCCAAAAAACCAACGGAAATCTTGCGGCATTGGCGTGTTTTGTGCTATACTACACAATGAATAGGAATCGGGTCGGTTGACCGGGAGGTGGCGCATGGCACAGGCGGCAAAAAGAACGGACTTCCTGCATACGCAGGTGCGTGCCATGGCGCGGCGGGGCGCGATACCCCACGCAGTCATTCTCTCCGGCTCCGGTGACCGGGAGGACGCCGCCCGTTTTTTGGCGGCGGCCGCACTGTGCCGCAGCGAATCGGATAAACCCTGTCTCCAGTGTCCCGCCTGTCGGAAAGTGCTCGGCGGCATTCATCCCGACGTGCGTTTTGTTCGGGATACCGAGCATCGGGAGCTGCCTATGGATCTGGTGCGCTCGCTTCGGCAGGACGTCTATATCCGTCCCAACGAAGAGGAGCGGAAAGTGTACGTCTTTCCCGATTGTGAACAGCTCAATGAGCGCGATCAGAACGTGCTGCTGAAGGTCGTGGAAGAGGGTCCGCCCTACGCCGTTTTTGTCTTTTGCACCGCCACCGCCGCGGCACTGCTGCCCACCGTTCGCTCCCGGTGCGTGGAGTGGAAGCTCCGGGGCGACGAGGTATCTCCCGCGGACGAGCTGTCCGATACGCTGTGCCGTTTGTTTGCGCGCCGCGAATTGCTGCCGGCGGCGGAGTTCCTGGTGGAGCAGGAAAACCGTCACGTCAAGCGGGAACGGCTGGAGCTTTTGCTGGAAAACGCATGGCAGATCTGCGCCGCAGCGCTGCTGTCGGCGGGAAAAGACGCCCCTTCCGTTCCCGACACGGATGCCGCCGCACTGCTTCGCCGCAATTTGTCCCCGGCAACGCTGCAAAAGCTGGCCGACCGACTGCGTTATTATGCCGCACAGTGCCGCTATAACGTGGGTGTCGGACACATACTCGGCGCGCTGTGCGCCGATTGGGACGCCCTTTTACATGAGGGCGGCAAACGAAGAAAGGATTGTTCAAGTCTATGACCACTGTTATTTCCGTGCGTTTTCGCAACGGAACAAAAACCTATTATTTTGATCCCCGGGATCTGACCGTCTCCACCGGAGACGACGTGATCGTGGAGACGGCGCAAGGGCCGGAGTTTGCCCGATGCGTCCGCGGCAATCACCAGGTGGAGGATACGCAGGTGGTATCGCCGCTGCGCGGCGTGCTCCGTCTCGCCACGGAAAATGACCGCAATACCGATGCCTATAACCGCACCCGGGAGAAAGAGGCGTTTGACGTCTGCCAGAAAAAGATTGCCGCCCATCAGCTGGACATGAAGCTGGTGCGGGTGGAGTGCAGCTTTGACGGCAGCAAAATCCTCTTTTTCTTCACCGCCGACGGGCGTGTGGATTTTCGGGAGCTGGTCAAGGATTTGGCAGGTATTTTGCGCAGCCGCATCGAGCTAAGGCAGATCGGCGTACGGGACGAGGCAAAGCTGCTGGGCGGTCTGGGCGTGTGCGGCCGTCCCTTCTGCTGCGCGCAGTATATGGACGACTTTGTGCCCGTGTCCATCAAAATGGCAAAGACGCAGAATCTCAGTCTGAACCCCACCAAAATTTCCGGCACTTGCGGACGGCTTATGTGCTGTCTCAACTATGAGCAAACCGCCTATGAGGACGCGCTCAAACGCCTTCCCAAAAACGATTCCTTCGTCCTTACGCCCGATGGACCCGGCAACGTGACAGACGTAAACGTACTGCGCGAATCGGTGCGTGTGAAGCTGGACGAGCGCCAGGAGCCGCCGCGCTGCTACCACAACTGCGAGGTGTGCGTGCTGCGCAACGGAAAAGGCAGCCGGGAGGGTATCGCCGTTCCTGCCAAGCGTCCGGAACGGTATGTCGCGCCGCAAAAAGAGCCGTTTGACTCCGATTTCTCCGATCTCACCGATTTCTCCGGCGTTTCCGACCCCGCGCCGCAGGAGCCGGCACCGGTCGACAAGGGCGGTGAAAGAAGCCGCCGCCGTCGCGGCGGACGGAATCGCAAGCCCTCCGGCGCCCAACCGCGCCCGGACGCCGCCGAGGAGCAAAAAGCCGTCCCGCCGGCGGAGAAGTCCGGTGACGGCGGTCACCGCCGTCACCGCGGCGGCAAACAAGACGCCGTCGAAAATACTCCCCGCCCCGCCTCCGCAAATGAAAGCGCCCCGAAAAACCGCGCCTTTCGCGCAAGACGCCGTCATCGCGGCGGCGGAGACAAGCCGAAAAACGAGGCGTGAGCTATGGGTAAATTTTCCGGCGTGCTGATTGCCAGCGACTATGATAACACCATCGCCTATACCCAACCGTCCCTGATAAACGGGACGCCTCCGCCGCCCGTCTCGGAGGAGAATCGCGCCGCCATCTCCTATTTTATAAGCGAGGGCGGCACGTTTTCCGTGGCGACAGGACGCGCCCTGTCCTCTTTTGACACGGTGCGCGGAGGTATTCCCTGCAACGGTCCTACTATTCTTTTTAACGGTGCGGCAATCTACGACTATGCCGCGCATACATATCTTTGCACTGCGTTTTTGCCGCCCCGCGCCGCCGATTGTGCCCAGCAGGTGCTCGATCGCTTCCCGGCGCTGGCGTTGGAGGTGTATCACGACGGCAACACGGTTCACACGGTACATGCCAACGCTCTTTCTCGCCGCCGTCTGCGCCTGACCCGCGCCGCGGTGGACGAGGCGGCGTCTGTGCCGGAAGTGCCGCAGCCTTTCAGCAAGATGGTGTTCCCTTCGGAGAACGCTGCCGCACTGGACGAGGCGGAATCGTTTATAGCGGCACAATCTTGGAGCAAAGATTTTTCTGTGATGCGCTCGGCAGAGCTGCTGCTGGAGTTTACCGCCTTTGGCGCCGATAAGGGCAGCATGGTGGACCGTCTTTCCGCGCTTGTTCATATCGCACCGGAAAACCTCTACTGCGTGGGCGATCAAGCCAACGATATCTCTATGCTGCGCCGCGCCCGGATCCCTTTCGCCCCTGCCAACGCCATTGACGCCGTGAAGGCGCTGCCCGGGATCCATATACTCCCCGACTGCACGGAAAACGCCATCGCTGCCATGATTGCGGAACTGGATAAGCTATATTGACTTGCCCGGTAAAACAGGTCCTGCGCATATTGCAGGAGAAGGAGGAATAAAATGGCTCTTCTGGAATGCAAGCAACTGACAAAGTATTACGGTAGTACACCGGCGCTGGATCACGTGGATCTGGCAGTGGAGCCGGGTCGTATTGTGGGACTGCTCGGTCCCAACGGCAGCGGAAAGACCACGCTGCTTAAAATTGCCAACGGATTGCTGGTACCCACCTCCGGCACGCTGACCATTGACGGCACGGCGCCCGGCGCGGACACCAAGAAGATTGTCTCGTATCTTCCGGAGCGTACGTATCTTTCCCGGTGGATGAACGTGGTGCAGCTTCTGGATTTCTTCTGCGATTTCTATCCCGACTTTGACCGCGACACCGCCGAACGCATGCTGACCACGCTGGAGATTTCGCCCGATCAGCGGATCCGGCAGATGAGCAAGGGCACGCAGGAGAAGGTACAGCTCATTCTGGTGATGAGCCGGCGCGCCAAGCTCTTTTTGCTGGACGAACCCATCGGCGGCGTGGATCCCGCCACCCGGGACTATATCATTCGCACGATCCTCACCAACTATAACAGCGACGCGTCCGTGGTGATCTCCACCCATCTGATTGCCGACGTGGAAAACGTGTTGGACGACGTAATCTTCATCAACAAAGGGCATGTGGCGCTGCAATCTTCCGTGGCGGATATCCGCGCGGAGAAAAACTGCAGCGTAGACGAGCTGTTTCGGGAGGTGTTTCGCTATGTTGGGTAAGCTGCTGAAATACGAGCTGCGCGCCACTGCGCGCATCTTGTTGCCGGTCTATCTGCTGCTTATGGTACTGGCAGGACTGTGCCGTCTGTTTTTGGAGCTGTCGGCGCAGTACGACGCCCCCGCGCTGGGAATTTTCCAGAACATTACCTCCCTCCTCTTTTTCCTCTCCCTCGCCGGCGTAACTGCGCTGTCGGTACTGCTGATGATCTACCGGTTCTATAAGAACCTCATGACCGATGAGGGCTATCTGATGTTCACCCTGCCGGTAACGGTGGATCAGATTATCTGGTCGAAGCTGCTGGTGGCGGAGCTGTGGACGGTGGTAACCGTGGCAGTGGATTTCGGCGCGGTGGCGCTGTGCGGCGCGATGAAGGATCTTTCCCTGACGGATCTGTGGGCGGCGGTACAGGAGATCTGGACGACGCCCGGTTTGCCCCACGGACATCTGATCGGCTGGCTGGCGGAGTGTGCCGTGCTGCTGCTGCTCAGTCCCCTCTCATCCATGCTGATGTATTACGCCGCTATCGCCGTGGGACACAGCTTTCCCAACCACAAGATTCTGCTGTCCTTTGCGTTCTATTTTGCCTTTTCCGTTGGCGTGCAGATCGTCGGCTCTTTTGCCAGTATGTACGGTCTCATCGCTCTGGGCAGCGATTGGATCATCACGGAAACCTTCACGCCGGACATACCCCACGCGTTCCTGATATCCATGATCTGCTCCTCGTTGGTGCTGTGCGCCGCGTTCTATCTCACCACGCGCCTGACACTGAAAAAGCGGCTGAATCTCCAGTAAACCCAAATAAAAACGCCCGAACGGAGACTGTGTTTCCGTTCGGGTGTTTTTCATTGTATGCCGAAAAAGCGTTTTCCGTTTTCCCATGTGATCCGCTCCACCTCGCCGGGTGAGATACCTTTGATAGCGGCGATCTTCTCCGCCACCAGATAGACGTAGCCGGAGTCGTTGCGCCGTCCGCGATACGGCTCGGGCGCGAGAAACGGCGCGTCTGTCTCGATCATGATACGATCCAGGGGAATTTCCGCCACCACCTCCGGCGCACGCCGGGCGTTTTTGAAGGTGAGTGCGCCGTTGAACGAAAGCATCCAGCCCATTTTCAGAAGCTGACGCGCCGTCTCCACGCTGCCGGAGTAGCAGTGGAAAACGCCGCGCACGTCGGGGAACGCTTGCACTGCCTCCATGGCGTCGGCATGGGCGTCCCGGTCATGGATAATGACCGGCAATTTCAGCTCCCGCGCCAGCGACAGTTGGGCGCGCAGCGCCTCCTTCTGTTTCTCCCGGGAGGGATTTTCCTGCCAGTAGTAGTCCAGTCCGATCTCCCCGATCGCCACCGCCTTCGGGTGCGCCGCCAACTCGCGCAGCTCTTGAAGCGCACGGTCGCCAAAATCGCCGCAATCTTGAGGGTGTACGCCTACGGCGGCGTACACGTGGGGGAATTTTTCCGCCAATTCCACCGCCTGTCTCGACGTATCCACCGTACAACCCGGGATAACCACCAGCCCCACTCCCTTGTCGATGAGCGCCGACAGCACCGCGTCGCGGTCCGCGTCAAAGGCGGGATCGTCATAATGCGCGTGGGTATCAAACAGCATAACCTGCTCCTCTTTTCCTCGAGATCGCGCCCGTCAGCACAGCTTCGCGCCGGCGGGAATGCTGTCGTCCACCAGCATCAGGTGGAGCTTCTCCTCGCCGCCCTCTTTGTGTACGGCGGAGAGCAGCATACCGCACGATTCGATCCCCATCATCTTCCGGGGCGGCAGGTTCACGATGGCCACCGCCGTCTTGCCGATGAGATCTTCCGGCTCATAATATTTGTGGATACCGGAGAGAATCGTCCGATCCGTGCCGGTGCCGTCGTCCAGCGTAAACTGCAGCAGCTTTTCGCTCTTTTTCACCGCCACGCAGTTTTTGATCTTCACTGCCCGCATATCCGAGCGGCAGAAGGTGTCAAAATCCACACTCTCCTCTGCCGGCGGCTCGACCTCCACCGCGGGAGCGGCTGGCGCATTGGCGGCGGCAAGCAGTTTCTCCAGCTCCGCCAGCTCTTTGGCGGCGTCGATGCGGGGGAACAGCGCCTCGCCCTTGGATACGGTCACGTCCGGACGCAGTGCGCCCCACACGTTCGCCTCGTCCCAGCCGCGGCAATCCTCACACCCGCCGAGGCTGGCAAATATCTTTTCACAACTCTCGGGAATAAACGGTGTGAGCAGTGTGGCGCAGATGCGCACCGTCTCCAAAAGGGTATACATCACCGTGGCAAGACGCGCCTTGTTCGCCTCGTCCTTCGCCAGCTTCCACGGCTCGTTCTCGTCAATATACTTGTTCGCACGGTCGATGACGCGGAAAATCTCGGAAAGCGCGTTTTGGAACTGGAAGTGTTCCATCTCCGCCTCGTACCGGTCGCGCAAGGACACCGCCATCGCTTTCAGCTCGCCGTCGGCGTCCGAATCCTGCCGCGAAACGGGCAGCGTGCCGCCGAAATACTTCTCCACCATGGCGGTGGTGCGGCTGACCAGATTGCCCAGATCGTTGGCAAGATCCACGTTGATGGTATTGATGAGCAGCTCGTTGGAAAAGCTGCCGTCCGAGCCGAAGGGGAATGTGCGCAGCAGGAAAAAGCGCAGCGTGTCTACGCCGTAGCGCTCCGCCAGCACGTAGGGATCCACCACATTGCCGAAGCTCTTGCCCATCTTGCCGCCGTTGAAGAGAAGCCAGCCGTGACCGTAGACGTGCTTGGGCAGCGGCAGATCGAGACTCATCAAAAACGCCGGCCAGTAGATGGCGTGGAAACGGACGATCTCCTTGCCTACAAAATGCACGTCCGCCGGCCAGAACTTGTTAAGATCGTCGTGAGCGTTGTTCTCATAGCCCAACGCCGTCATATAGTTGAAAAGCGCGTCCAGCCACACGTACACCACGTGACCGGGGTCGAAGTCCACCGGCACACCCCAGGTAAAGCTGGTGCGGCTGACACACAGATCCTGCAAGCCGCCCTCGCAGTCAATAAAATTGTTCACCATCTCGTTGACACGGGACGCAGGCTGCAAAAAGTCGGTGTCCGTCAGCAGATGGCGCACACGGTCGGCATACTTGGAGGCGCGGAAGAAATACGCCTCCTCCGAGGCGCGAACCACCTCGCGGCCGCAGTCGGGACAGCGGCCGTTGACAAGCTGGCTCTCCGTCCAGAACGACTCGTCCGGCGTGCAGTACCAGCCCTCGTACTTTCCTTTATATATATCGCCGTTTTCATACATCTTGCGGAAGATCCGCTGTATGGCGGCGACGTGATAGCCGTCGGTGGTACGGATAAACCGGTCGTGAGAGATGTTCATCAAACGCCACAGATCCTGCACGCCGCGCTCACCTTCCACGATATCGTCCACGAACTGCTGGGGCGTCACGCCGGCCTCCTTCGCCTTGTTCTCAATCTTCTGACCGTGCTCGTCCGTGCCTGTGAGGAACATGACCTCACAGCCCTGCAGTCGCTTATAGCGCGCCATGGCGTCGGTGGCAACGGTGCAGTAGGCGTGGCCGATGTGCAGTTTGGCGGAGGGATAATAGATCGGCGTGGTGATATAAAAACGCTTCTTGTCCATGTGCTTCTCCTGTTCCGCCGCCCCGAATGGAAGGGCGGCATTTAATGTTCCGCTCTTTACTGTAACCCGACAGCGCGGTTTTGTCAATCAAAGGGTGGGAAAAACCGCATTTTCCTGCGCTTCCCCCCTTGCAAAAACGGCGCCGGGCTTTTATACTGTATCTATCAATATTTACGGAAAAAGAGGGTAGTATCCAATGAAAATTCTTGTGATCAACTGCGGCTCCTCGTCCCTGAAATACCAGCTGCTGGATATGGAGGGCGAAAAGCTCCTTGCCAAGGGTCTGTGTGAGCGGATCGGCATTGACGGTCATCTGACCCATAAGCCCCAAAACGGCAAGCCTACCTTTAATGAAGACGTCGCCATGCCCACCCACACCGAGGCAATCGCCGCCGTGCTGGATAAGCTGACAAGCGCGCAATACGGCGTGGTGGACAGCATGAGCGAGATCGGTGCGGTGGGACACCGGGTGGTGCACGGCGGCGAAAAGTTTGCCGCCTCCGTTCGGATCGACGACGCCGTGCTCTCGGCGATCTCCGAGTGCATTCCGCTGGCACCGCTCCATAATCCAGCCAATATCACCGGCATTGAGGCGTGTAAGGCCGTTATGGGCGATGTGCCGCAGGTGGCGGTATTTGATACCGCTTTTCATCAGTCCATGCCGGGCAAGGCGTTCATGTACGCCATCCCCTATGAATACTACACCGATTTGAAGGTGCGCCGCTACGGTTTCCACGGCACCAGCCACCGCTACGTCGCCAAGCGCGCCGCCGAAATGTTAGGTAAGCCTCTGGAGGAGCTGAAGCTCATCTCCTGCCACATGGGCAACGGCAGTTCCATCTGCGCCATCGACGGCGGCAGAAGCGTGGACACTTCCATGGGCTTCACCCCCATTGCAGGTCTCCCCATGGGTACGCGCTGCGGCGATATCGACGTATCAATTCTGGAATATCTCGCCGCCAACACGGGAAAAGACGTGAAGGAGCTGACCAATATTCTCAATAAGAAGTCCGGCGTGCTGGGTGTGTCCGGCATTTCCTCCGACTTCCGCGATTTAGACAACGCCGCGCAGGAGGGCAACGACCGCGCCGCGCTGGCGCTGGAGATGTTCTGCTATGCCGTCGCCAAGACGGTGGGCGGTTACGTCGCCGCCATGAACGGCGTGGACGGCATTATCTTTACCGCCGGTATCGGCGAAAACAGCGCCGACACCCGTGCCGGTATCTGCGAATATCTGGGCTATCTGGGCATCTCCATCTGCTCCGAGCGCAACGCTAAGCGCGGCGAGGATACTTTCATCTCCACCGACGACAGCCGTGTTCGCGTGATGGTCATTCCCACCAACGAGGAACTCGTCATTGCCCGGGACACCCGGGACATCGTGCTGGGCAAGTAATAACTACTAAAAAAATGAGGGAGAACACCGCGGTGTTCTCCCTTATTTTTTGTGCATTTTACTTCTCGTATGCCACGACCACGCGGCGGTTCGGCTCGGTGCCGATGGAGTAGGTATTAATATTGGCGGTTTCCTGCAGCGCAGTGTGGATCACATGGCGCTCGTAGGCGTTCATGGGCTCCAGCGTGACGCTGCGGCGGTAGCGGACCGCCTTTTCCGCCGTCTTGGCGGCGAGGCTCTCCAAACTCTGCTCCCGCTTTTTGCGGTAGTTCTCCGCGTCTACCTGCACGCGGATACGCTTCTCGCTGCCGCTGTTGACGGCGTAATTGGTGAGCTGCTGAATGGCGTCCAGCGTCTCGCCGCGGCGACCGATGAGCTGTCCCATCTTCGCACCTTCCAGGATCACACGGTAGCGACCCTTTTCCACTTCATACACCTTCACCTGAGACTGACTTTCCAAATGGGTCAGCAGTCCCTCCAAAAACGCGGTAATACGTCGGGCGTTATCGTCTTCACACAGGGGAAGCTCCTCCGCCGCCGGAGCCGGTGTATTTTCCGCCGGAGGCGCGGCGCGGCGCGGCTTTTTCTCCTTTGGCGGTTGTTCCTTTTTCGCCGCCGGCTCCTGCCGGGCAGATTCTGCAGGGATTACCTCCGACTCCTCCGGTCCGTAGCTCACGCGGACTTTGGCGGGACTGCCGCCCAATCCCAAAAACCCGGTCTTGGGCATTTCCAGGATCTCCACGGTCACATCGTCCCGCTCCATGCCCAGCTGCTCCAGCGCCTTTTCAACGGCGGCTTCGGCGGTTTTTCCCGTTACATCAATATAGCTCATGGCTCTCGCTCCTTTTATTCTCCGTAATGATCTTCGCTGAATGCACGTCCCCGGGCATAGGGGCGCTGACCGATGCGTCCGTTTTCATTGGTACCGCTGCCCTGTTCGCGCTTTTTTTGCTGCTGCGGCTTGCTTTGCTGCGGCTTCTTCTTGCCGCTTTGCTCGCGCGCGGTGTTATACTGCTCCATCATGGCGCGCTGCTTTTCGTATCTGGCGTAGCGTTTTTCGCGCTTTTCCCGTTCCTTGTCCGTCTCCTCCCTGTCGAGGATTTCGTTATAGTGCTTGTTGAGCACCATCTCCTGTACCACGGAGAATGCGGCGTTGGCAATCCAGTAGACGCACAGCGCCGCCGGAAGCGTATAGCCCATCCAAACGGTGATCAGGGGCATCATGTACATCATCATCTTGCCCTGTCCCGCGCTCTCCGCCGCGCTGTTGGCGCGCATGGAGACAAGGGACATCGCCAGCTGTACCGCCGCGGCAATGACAGGCAGCAGCATGACGCCCCATACCGCCCAGCCGCCGCCGGGGAATTGACCGAAAAGATCCTTGGCGACCGCCGCCAGATCCATACCAAGGAAATTATAGTTCAGGTCAATCAGACCCTCCAACTTTCCGGCAAAGCTGCTCCAGTTCTCGTGGATAAACTTCGCCAGATAAATCTGATCGTAAGCACCGGTGCGTTCCGTGGTGACATAGCCCAATCCCGTCGCCAGCTCGGTCACTTTGGCAATCGTGTCATCGGAGAGCATCATCAGATAGCGCAGCGGCAGACGGATAATGGAATAGAGCGCGATCAGAACCGGGAACGGCAGCAGCGACCACAGACAGCCGGACATGGGGTTGATGCCCTCTTTGGCATAGAGATCCGCCATCTCCTGCTGCTGTTTCTCCTTATTGTTTGCATAGCGTGTCTGGATATCCTTGATCTTGCCCTGCATGCGGTTCATGCGCAGCATGCTCTTTTTACTTTTGAGCTGGAAGGGCAGAAAAACCAGCTTCACTACCAGCGTAAAGAGAATAATCGCCAGACCGTATGAGCCGGTAATACTGTAAAAAAGCCGGGTCAGCCAGGCAAAGGGTACGCAGATATAAAATCCGAGTTGTCCCATAAAACAGTTCCTCCGTAGATGTGTGTGATAATCGTCGCTATAAGAGCGGCGTGCCGCTCACGGGACGGGATCGTACCCGCCCTTGTGAAAGGGATGACAGCGCAACAACCGCCGACATGCCAGCCACCCGCCTTTGACCGCGCCGTATTTCTCCACCGCCTGCGCGGCATATTCCGAACAGGTGGGGATAAAGCGGCAACGGGGCGGCGAGAGCGGTGAAATCTGCCGCTGATAAAACCGGATCGCCCGGAGCAGCGCGTTTTTCATGCCGTCTCCTCCGCCAGAATACCCAGTTTTTGCAGCAGTGAAAGATACGCCTCCTCCAGTTTCCGGTACGGGGTAAAGGCGGCGCGGCTTCGTGCCACCAGAATCACGTCGTACCCGGGGTGAAGCTTTTCCCGGTTAAGCCGGTAAATCTCCCGCAACCGGCGGCGCACCTTGTTGCGCACCACGGCTTTTCCCACTTTGGTGCTCACCGTAACGCCTAAACGGTTCCCTGCGCCGTTGCGGCGGCAATAGACCACCAGAAACGGAGACACCGCCGACCGGCCCTTGCGGTAGATCCGGCGGAATTCACGGTTCTCTTTTACCGTTCCTTCTGCGCGCATGGCTGTCTCTCTCCTCCCGGGAGTTCCCCGATGGGAACGACTGCAAGGGACGGCAGGTCTTCTGGTAACCACCGTCCCTATTTCTTCTGCTTATCGCCTCACTGTCAATCCTCTCAATGGGACAGACGGATACGACCCTTGGCGCGACGGCGCGCGAGCACCTTGCGACCGTTCGCGGTGGACATTCTCTTGCGGAAACCGTGCTCCTTGGAGCGCTGGCGCTTTTTGGGCTGATAGGTACGGAACATTTGCACTACACCTCCATCTTTTCTAAATGGAACGCGGAGGATCTCTTCGTCCGCGTTTACTCGACAGCAGACGGATTTTTTCCTGTCTGCCGCAGTCGATCATTAAAACCGCCGTCGCTAAGGCGGCGTAAGAAGTATTATACCGACTCGCCGTGTTTCTGTCAACTAAAACTTTTTATCGGTTTTTTCCTGCGTTCGGCGTCTTTTTTCGTCCTTTGGTACACAAAATATTGTATTTTATAATCTATTTTATCTCTATATGTGGTATGTATCAGGTTGATGGAAACCATACAATTATTTAATAATAAGCAAATCAAATTTTCGGCGGTTTTGCTGGACTTTTCCACAATCTTTTGCTATAATAAGGAAAAGCCTTCGCGTTGTGCGACAGGAGAAAGAAACGATTGCGGGAAAGGGGGCTTACCCTTGAATTCATATTCCGATGTTTGGAAGCTTGTACTGGAGCGGCTGCGTACCAAACTGTCCGAAACGACGGTGAATACCTGGTTCGATGAAGTGGACGTGGTGACCATGGAGGATTCCGCCTTCGTGCTCCATTGCGGCAATACATTTAAAAGAGATATCATCGAAACGCGGTTTGCCAAGGAAATAAAGTCCTCCCTGAAGGATATTTTTACCGCTGATCTGGAGGTAAAAATTCTCGACGATGATCAGCTCTCCGCCTACCACGGTGTGCGTCCCGACCGGCCGGACGATCCCCAGGGCAGCGATGGGTTTACCTTCGAGACCTTTGTGATCGGTCCGCAGAATAAGCTCGCCTACGCCGCCGCCCGTGCGGTGGCGGAATCTCCCGCCGCCGGCAAAAAGCAGCGCAATCCCCTTTTAATCTACGGCGACAGCGGTCTGGGCAAGACACATCTGCTCTACGCCATTTATAATCTGCACCGCAAGCTCTTTCCGGAACAGAAGATCGTCTATATCAAAGGTGACGATTTTATCAATGACTACGTGGCGCTGGTACGCACCCAGCGGGGTGAGGAACTGCGCGCCAAATACCGCGACGCCAATCTCCTGCTGGTGGACGATATTCAGTTCCTTTCTAATACAGATCACGCGCAGGTGGAGTTTTTTCATACTTTCAATGCCTTGCACGAGGTGGGCAATCAGATCGTGCTGACCTCCGACCGTCCGCCGCAGGAGATGACGATGCTCCATGACCGGCTTCGTTCCCGCTTTATGGGCGGTTTGATGGTGGACGTGAAACAGCCCGACTATGAGACACGGCTGGCGATCATCAAGAATCGCGCCGCTTTTCTGGGACTGAACCTCTCCGAGCGCAACAGCATCTATATTGCCGAAAACGTTACCTCTAACGTCCGGCAGATTGAGGGCGCTCTCAATAAGATCGCCGCCTTCCGCGACCTGGAAGTCACCGACGATATGGACGAGGAGGCCATCAGCCGCGCCATTGAGGATATGTTGAAGCGGGACAACGACTTTATTCCCTCGCCTGCGGTGATTATCCGTCAGGTATGCAAGTACTACGGCGTGGACGAGGATACCGTTCGCGGTAAGAACCAGGGGCGGGATGCAACCAATGCCCGGCAGGTATCTATGTACCTGATCCGCCGCATGACGCCTCTTTCCATGGAAGATATCGGTAAGGAGTTTGGCGACAGGGATCACTCTACGGTACACTATTCGCTCCAGAAAGTAGAGAAACAAATGCGTACGGATACTGCCTTTGCCGAAACGGTAAAATCCCTAACCACCAATATCAATGCCCGACAATAGGCGCCGTTTTTCCACACTTTCCCGTGTAATCCACAAGCTTACTTATTTTACGTTTCTTTATTTATTTTATTGTGTGGAAAAACAACGAAATTTTTAACATTGTCCCGTTAAAAAAAATTCCTTTTCTTTCGGGCTTTTTTCCGCTTTTCCACTACTCTTTCCCCCTACTGCTACTATTTCTGAATTAATTAGTTTATGTTTTCTTTATAGAAATTATGCATTTCATTTTTTAATGTGAGAAAGGAACGTGATTATTATGCTGCGTTTTTCCTGCGAAAAAGCATTGTTGCAAAGTGCTGTCGCCACGGTTTCCCGTGCGGTATCTGCAAAGAGCTCTATTCCTGCACTGGAAGGAATTTTATTGGAAGGTGACACGGCACTGACGTTGTCCGGCTACAATATGCAAACAGGAATCCGCACCACGATGGGCGCGGAGGTACATGAGGCGGGAAGTATCGTATTAAGTGCGCGGCTGTTTGGCGAAATTATAAGGAAAATGCCTGATGATATTGTGGTATTCGCGGCAGATGAGAAACTGCAGGTGAGCCTTTCCTGCGGTGATGCCAGCTTTGAAATCCCCGGGTTGAGCGCAGAGGATTTTCCGGAGCTGCCGGAAGTGGACGAGGATAACTGTATCGCTATGGAACAGCGAACACTCAAAGCCATGATTGGTGAAACGGCGTTTGCCGTGTCCACTAACGAGAGTAGGCCGGTGCATACCGGGTCGCTCTTCGAAATAACGGATAAAGGTTTGACAGTGGTGTCGGTGGACGGATTCCGTCTGGCACTGCGGCGCGAACCGCTTGAAAAAATGGAAGGCGGCGCATTTAGTTTTGTGGCGCCGGGCAACGCGCTCAAGGAAGTGGAGAACATCTGTGCCGACAGCGACGAGCTTATCACCGTGGTCCGCGGTAAGAGACATCTTCTATTCCGCGCGGGAGACACACAGCTTATCTGCCGGCGCCTCGAAGGCGAGTTTCTGGACTATAAGAATGCGATACCCACCTCCAATCCCATTGCGTTGGAAGTAGAGACGAAGGCGCTGTTGGAGAGTTTGGATCGAGTGAGCGTGGTGATCAGTGAAAAACTGAAAAGCCCGGTGCGGTGCGAATTCGATTTGGACCGCGTCCGGCTGTGGGCAAAGAGCGGCACAGGTGAAGCAAAGGATGCGTGTCCTTTGCAGGGAGACGGTAAAGGTCTGGAGATCGGGTTTAATAACAGATATCTGATGGACGCGCTGCGCTATGCGCCGGCGGAAAAAGTGCGGCTGGAGATGAATACGGGAATCTCTCCTTGCATTATCCGCCCGGTGGACGGGGGAGATAACTTCCTTTATATGGTGCTTCCGGTGCGATTGAAGGCGTAATAGAAAAATGGTGACGGTAGAAATCACAACGGAATATATCAAGCTGCAGGATCTATTGAAGCTGGCGGCCGCCGTACCCACCGGCGGTGCGGCGAAGCTGGCGATACAAGACGGTTTGGTTTTGGTCAATGGAGAGGTTTGCACCCAACGGGGCAAAAAGATACGTCCCGGCGACGATGTATTATTTGAGAACAAGCATTATGCGGTGACCTATGCGGATCAATGAACTGACGCTGGAGGGCTTTCGCAACTACGGCTGCCAGACGCTCTCTTTTGATGAGAAAAATAACGTGATCTACGGGGAAAATGCTCAGGGGAAAACAAATCTTCTGGAAGCGATTGTCTATTTGAGCTGCGGCAGATCACCCCGGACGCGTATGGATCGTGAGCTGATCGGCTTTGAGAGGGACTTTGCGCGCCTTCGCGGCGTGATTGAAAGCCGCGATAGGGATTTTGTCACCGAGATTCTCCTTCAGCGCCGACAGCGGCGAAAAATGACTGTCAACGGCGTGAGCGCCAAAAACGGCTCGGCGCTGTCGGACGTACTGCACACGGTCTTTTTTGCCCCGGAGGATCTGTTCCTCATACGGGACGGCGCCTCCGCCCGGCGGCGGTTTATGGACGCATCTTTGTGTCAGCTCCGTCCCCGGTATGCCGAGGCGCTGGCGGAATATAGCCGCCTCTACGAGCACAAAACGAGGATTTTGCGCGACAGCGCCGAGTATCCTCATCTTCTATCCACACTGCCGGATTTCAATGCTCGGCTCTGCCAGGTGGGCGCGGTGCTGATCCATTACCGGGCGCGGTTTTGTGATGAGCTGGCGCTCCACGCGCGGCAAGCCCACGGAGAGTGCTCCGGCGGCAGGGAAACATTGGATATACAATATAAAACAGTGTCCGGCATCGCTGATCCCTTTACCGACCACGCCGCGCTGGTAGAAGCGTTGAGCGCGCATCAGCAAGATCATTATGAGGCGGAGCTTGCCAGCCGTATGTGCTTGAGCGGTCCCCACAAGGACGATATTGAAGTAGCAATCAACGGACGCAGCGCACGGCAGTTTTGCTCCCAGGGACAGGTTCGCACGGCGGCGCTGGCACTGAAGCTGGCAGAGCGGGAGATCCATAAAAACACGTTTGGAGAGTACCCAGTCATGTTGCTGGACGACGTACTCAGCGAGCTGGATCCCCGGCGGCAGGAATACGTACTCAACCGCATTTCCGAGGGGCAGGTATTTATCACGTGCTGCGAGGGAGACAGATTAGACACTTTATTACATGGCAAGGTCTTTGAGGTAAGAGAAGGTATCGTCACGTGATAAATGCGACGGCGCACCGCGCCGGAGCCGCGCGCAAGCGCGTATATGAAATAAAGATATGCGGCTTTGCCGCATATCACGTGCTGCGAGGGAGATCGTTTAGATACGTTATTGCGTGGCAAGGTTTTTGAGGTAAGAGAAGGTATCGTCAAATAAGAGCAAGGAGACGCGGCGAATGGGTTTTCTGCACGTGGGAAACAGCGTGATGCTGCCGGATCGGCGGATCATCGGTATATTTGATTTGGATAACACCACCACTTCGCCGCGCACCCGGGCTTTTTTACAGCGTGCGGAGGCAAGCGGCGTGGTGGTAGATGCCTGCGAGGATATTCCACGGGCGTTCCTTGTGTGCGATCACCCCTATCATCGACAGATTGTATATCTGTCGCAGTTGACGCCGCAGACACTTTTAAAACGTTCGCAGGAGACGGTTGTAACCCAGGTAGAAGGAGAGAAAGAACATGTCTGAACTGGAAAAGGTAACACAGGTAGAAACGGAATACGATGCCTCGGAAATTCAGGTTCTGGAGGGCTTGGAAGCCGTCCGTAAGCGTCCGGGCATGTATATCGGTTCCACCAGTGCCAGCGGATTGCATCATCTGGTCTATGAGATCGTGGACAACTCCATAGATGAGGCGTTGGCGGGGTACTGCACGGAGATCAACGTGACGATCAACGAGGGAAATACCGTCACCGTGTCTGACAACGGACGCGGTATCCCCGTGGATATCCAGCAACAGACGGGTCGCCCGGCGCTGGAGGTGGTGTTCACCGTACTGCACGCCGGCGGAAAGTTCGGCGGCGGCGGCTATAAGGTATCAGGCGGCCTACACGGCGTGGGCGCCAGCGTGGTGAACGCGCTCTCGGAATGGCTGACGGTACAGGTGCATAAGGACGGCAAGATTCACGAGATGCACTTCTCCCGCGGCGCTATCACCCGGGAGATGACCGTGGTGGGCGAAACGGATCGAACCGGCACCACCGTCACCTTTAAGCCGGACGGCGAGATGTTCGACACGCTGGAATACGATTATGAGACGCTCCACACCCGCATGCGGGAGCAAGCATTTCTCAACGCGGGACTGCGTATCACCATTCAAGACGCGCGATCCGGCAAGGAGCGCTCCGATACCATGTGCTATGAGGGCGGTATCCGGGAGTTTGTCACCTACATCAACCGCAACAAGACCGCACTGCACAGTGAGGTCATCTACATGGCAGGCGCAAAAGGCGACAGTACCGCCGAGATCGCGCTGCAGTACAACGAGGATTACAACGAGGCGCTGGTGAGCTTCGCCAACGATATCCGCACGCCGGAAGGCGGCATGCATGAGACGGGCTTCAAAGCGGCGCTCACCCGGGTGCTCAACGCCTACGGCTTGAAATACGGCATGATTAAGGGCGACGACAAGGTCTCCGGTGAGGATTGCCGGGAGGGACTGACAGCGGTGATCTCCGTCAAGCTCACAGAGGCGCAGTTCGAGGGTCAGACCAAGGCGAAGCTGGGCAATGCCCATATCCGCACGCTGGTAGATCAGCTGGTGAGCGATCAGCTGGCGGTGTATCTGGAGGAACACCCCGCCGTTGCCCGGACGATCCTCGATAAAGCCATGACCGCCAACCGCGCCCGGGAAGCCGCCCGGAAAGCCCGGGAGTCCATTCGCCGCAAGACGGCGCTGGGCGGCGCGGCAATGCCGGATAAGCTCCGGGACTGCAACGAAAACAACCCGGAACTGACCGAGCTTTACATCGTGGAGGGCGACAGCGCAGGCGGCTCCGCTACGCAGGGACGGGACAGCCGGTTCCAGGCGATCCTGCCGCTGTGGGGCAAGATGCTGAACGTGGAGAAGGCGCGCGCCGACAAGGTATACGGCAACGACAAGCTCCAGCCGGTCATCACTGCGCTGGGCGCGGGCATCGGTGAGGAGTTCGACGCCGACAAGCTGCGCTATCACAAGATCATCATCATGGCAGATGCCGACGTGGACGGCGCCCATATCCGTACGCTTCTATTGACGTTTTTCTTCCGCTTTATGCGTCCGCTGATTGAGCAGGGCTACGTTTATTCCGCCGTGCCGCCGCTTTATAAGCTCACCCGCGGAAAGCAGCAGCGCGTTGCCTATTCCGACGAGGAGCGTGATCAGGTGAGCTCCGAGATGCGCGCCGACAACCCCAACGCCAAGATTGACATCAGCCGCTTCAAAGGCTTGGGCGAGATGAACCCCCACGAGCTGTGGGAAACCACTATGGATCCCACCACCCGTACGCTGCGCCGCATCACGCTGGACGACGCCGTGGCGGCGGACGCCACCTTCACCGTGCTGATGGGCGAGAAGGTGGAGCCGCGCAAGGAGTTTATCGAGCGCAACGCCAAGTATGCCGTAAATCTCGATTATTAAAGAAGCCTTCCCGTAAGGCGTGAGACTGTCAAAAAACGGCTATGCCGTTTTTTGACAAAGAGCTTGCAGCCTACTGCGCGCACTCGTTGTGCTCCTACGGCGCACAATTCGCACACTTCGTAGCCTGAACGGTGTAATTTGCCACGTGCGCGCCGCGGCAAATTACGATTTAATTTCTTCGCGTCTGCGGACGCGAACTCTGCGAGGCTTTTTTGACAAGCTGTAAGGAGTGTATTATATGTCCAAAAAACCGCAATACGATCCCGAGGAGATCCGGTATCCCCAGCAGCATATCGTGGAGTCGCCCCTGGTGCCGGAAATGGAAAAGTCCTATATCGAGTATGCCATGTCCGTCATCGTCGGCCGCGCTCTGCCGGACGTGCGAGACGGTTTGAAACCGGTGCACCGCCGCATTCTCTACGCCATGTACGAGGACGGTCTGACCGCCGATAAGCCGTTCAAAAAATCCGCCACCTGCGTGGGCGACGTGCTGGGCCGCTATCACCCTCACGGCGATGCGTCCGTGTACGACGCGCTGGTGCGTCTGGCACAGGATTTCTCTGTGCGTTACATGCTGGTGGACGGCCACGGAAACTTCGGCTCCGTGGACGGCGATCCCCCGGCGGCATACCGCTATACCGAGGCGCGGCTGAGCAAGATCGCCGGGGAGATGCTCCGGGACATCGAGAAGGACACCGTGGACTGGGATCCCAACTTCGACGAGAGCCGCAAAGAACCCCGCGTACTGCCCGCCCGGTTCCCCAATTTGCTGGTGAACGGATCGAGCGGTATCGCCGTAGGTATGGCGACCAATATTCCGCCCCACAATCTGCGGGAGGTCATCGGTGCGTGTATCTGCGTGCTGAACGACCCGGAGGCGACGCTCTCGGACCTCATGGAGCATATCAAGGGACCGGATTTCCCCACCCGAGGCATTATCATGGGCCGCAGCGGGATTCGCGCCGCCTATGCCACGGGACGGGGACGTCTTGTGGTGCGCGCCCGCCACGAGTTTGAGGAGTTCAGTAAGGACCGCACCCGCATCGTCATCACGGAGCTTCCCTATCAGGTGAATAAGCGCATGCTCATTAAAAGCATGGCCGAGCAGGTGGAGGACAAGCGTTTAGAGGGGATCAGCGATATCCGCGATGAGTCTGACCGTAACGGTATGCGGGTAGTGATCGAGCTCAAGCGCGACGCCAATCCCCAGGTGGTACTCAACCGCCTCTTTGCCCAGACACAGCTCCAGACCACCTTTGCCATCAATATGCTGGCGCTGGTGGATAACCAGTCCCAGCCCCGCATTCTGTCGCTGCGGCACATGATCGACGAGTATTTGAAGTTCCAGGAGGAGATCATCGTCCGGCGGACGCGGTATGAGCTCAAAAAGGCGATGGAACGCGCCCACCTGTTGGAAGGTCTGCTGATCGCGCAGGACAACATCGACGAGGTCATTCGCATTATTCGCGCCAGCTACGACGACGCCCGGGAGAACCTGATGTCCCGGTTCGGACTGGACGAGGTGCAAGCGCAGGCGATTTTGGATATGCGCCTCAAGGCGCTGCAGGGTCTCGACCGGGAGAAACTGCAAAACGAATACGACGAGCTGGAGGAGAAGATTGCGTGGTATCGCCGTGTGCTCGGCGACAACGGGCTGGTAAAGCAGATTCTCAAGGAGGAGCTGCAGGCGATCTCCGACAAATACGGCGATGAGCGCGTCACCGAGATTCAGGACGTGGAGGACGAGATCGACATCGAGGATCTCATTGAGGAGGAGGCGTGCGTCTACACCCTCACCCGAAACGGCTACATCAAGCGCACCCCCGTCAGCGAGTACAGCGCCCAGAGCAAGGGCGGCATGGGGAAGAAAGGGATCACCACCCGGGACGAGGACTGCGTGGTGGACGTGTTCACCGCCTCCACCCACGATACGCTGCTGTTTTTCACCAATACCGGCAAGGTGTACCGCAAGAAGGGCTATCAGATCCCGGAGTCCGGCAAGGCGGCAAAGGGTATCGCACTGGTGAACGTGCTGCAGATCGCCACGGACGAGCGGGTGCAGGCGATGCTTCACTTCCGCCCGAAGGATGAGGAGGAGCTGGACAGGTATCAGCTTACCATGGTCACCAAGCAGGGAACGTGCAAGCGTGTGGCGGTTTCGGCAATGAAGAATATCCGCCAGAGCGGTCTTCGCGCGCTGAACCTCAACGAGGGCGACGAGCTGGTCTCCGTCATCGAGACGGACGGCAGCGCCAATATCCTCATTGCCACCCACAGCGGCATGGCGTGCTGCTTTGAGGAAAACGACGTGCGCACCATGGGCCGCGAGGCGGTGGGCGTGCGCGGTATCCGCCTGCGCCCGGGTGACTGGGTGATCGGCGCCGCCCGCGCCGATAGCGACAAGACAGTGCTTTCCATCACCGAACGCGGCTACGGCAAGCGCACACCGGTGGCGGAATACCGCATCACCGGCCGCGGCGGTCTGGGCGTGAAGAACTATGAGGTTACGGAAAAGACCGGCAGCGTGGTGGGTATGAAGGTCGTCAGCGGCGAGGAGGATCTCCTGCTGGTGACGGAAAAGGGTATCCTGATCCGCACCGGCGTGGACAGTATCCGCACCGCCGGACGCGCTACCCAGGGCGTGATAGTGATGCGCTTCAAGGAGGAGGGTGACCGTGTCATCTCCATGGCGCTGACGGAGAAAGAGCCGGAAGAAGAATAAGGAGCGCCGCAATGGAAGTGATCGCCCGTATTCGTTCCCCCTTTGCAGAAAAGTTCGGCGTACCGCGCCAGAGCGGTATAGTGGAGGAGCTGCGCGCCACGGTGGTGTTCGAGCCGCCCTACCGCAACCCCGACGCCGTGCGGGGACTGGAGGGCTTCAGCCACATCTGGCTGATCTGGCAGTTTGACCGTGCAGTGCGGGAGGGCTGGTCGCCTACGGTACGACCGCCGCGTCTGGGCGGCAACCGCCGGTTGGGCGTGTTTGCCACCCGTTCGCCGTTTCGTCCCAACGCTTTGGGGCTATCCAGCGTACGGCTGGAGCGGATCGAGCTTGATTCGGCGTTGGGTCCCGTGCTACATGTGCAGGGCGCGGATCTGGTGGACGGCACGCCGATCTTCGATATAAAGCCGTATCTTTCCTATACCGACAGCCACCCTGATGCGAGAGGCGGCTTTACAGACGATACCGCCATGGAGCGTCTGGCGGTAGAGATTCCTCCGGTACTGCTGGACAAGATTCCCCAAGCACAGCGCCCGGGACTGATCGGCGTGCTGGAAAACGATCCGCGCCCGAGATATCAGGACGATGAAAGCCGCGTTTACGGACTTCGTTTTGCTGAGCGCAACGTGCGTTTCACCGTCAGCGATCGGGTTTTGACGGTGGTGGACGTTCAATAGGAGCAGGGCATGAAAAAAGTAAACATCTACACCGACGGCGCTTGCAGCGGCAACCCCGGACCGGGGGGCTGGGGCGCGATTCTGGAATACAACGGCACGGAAAAGGAAATCTCCGGCGGCGAGGCGGAGACCACCAACAACCGCATGGAGCTTACAGCGGTGATCCGCGCACTCTCGTTGCTGAAAGAGCCGTGTCAAGTGGAGCTGTGGTCCGACTCCAAATACGTGATCGACGCGCTGGAAAAGGGTTGGGTCTACGGCTGGAAAAAGAAAGGCTGGATCAAGTCCGACAAAAAGCCTGCGCTGAACGTTGATCTGTGGGAACAGCTCTTAAAATTGACAGCGCGTAATGAGATGCACTACCACTGGATCAAGGGACACGCGGAGAACGAGAAGAACAACCGGTGCGATCAGTTGGCGGTGGCGGAGAGCAAGAAGTTTTGAGAGTTTACAAACCGTTCACGATGCTTTCACGATTCGGACATTTTTGTAAGATATATTATAGAGGCACCAAGGAAACAGTTTCCGGTGTGATTTTCTCTCTCCTAACACAATAGGGAAACACCCCGCCGAGAAGGCGGGGCGTTTCCCTATTCCAATTAAGAAACGGCACAAGAAAAAGGACACCCGTTTAGGGTGTCCTTCAGTTTGGTTTATCAACCAACCTGGTTCAGCTTCAGCGTCAGCGCGCTCTTCTTGTGCGCGGCGTTGTTCTTGTGCAGCAGACCCTTGGCGGCGGCCTTGTCGATCGCCTTCACCGCCACTTTGTAAGTGCCCTCGGCCTCGGTGCGATTGCCTTCAACGGCAGCAGCCTCGAACTTCTTGATAGCGGTTTTGAGTGCGGACTTGTTGGCCTTGTTGCGAGCATTGCGAGCCTCTGCCACGAGAACGCGCTTTTTAGCAGACTTGATATTCGGCAAACCAAACACCTCCCCGGCATACAAATTTGCAGGTGGGACGCATAATGCGCCCACGCAGGTTCATATTTTAGCATTCCCGCATCAAAATTGCAAGCATTTTTTTCGCCTTTTCCGCTTTTTTTGCATGATTGCAAGGTGTTGCGGTTTTGTTAAATATGAGCACTACATTTTGTGGTGCGTCTGCGGTCATTTTTTGTCGGGTCGATAGAAATCGGTGGCGTCGGGGATCACGATGGGGAGGCCGTTTTGATAGAGGGGAAGCGTTTGGAACTTGAAGCGGCTGACGTCGTGCTTGCGGTCGATCTGCTCCTTGATGGCGGGATCAACGACGCCGCGGCGGATATACTCGTTGACGGCGTGGTAGGTGAAGCCCAGATTGTCCTCATCGGTCAGTCCCGTCAAGCCGTCGGAGGGCGGCTTAATAAGGAACTTTTCAGGTAGACCCAGCTCTCGACCCAACGCGATGACCTCCTCCGTGGTATACATGCCCAGCGGCGAAAAGGCGCCGGCGCTGTCGCCGTAGATGGTGCAGTAGCCCACCCAGTCCTCACTGAGATTGGAGGTGTTGATGACGATCCCGCCCGGCAGCGTCTGCGCCACGGCGTAGAGCGTGGACATACGGATCCGGGAGGGGAGATTGACGGTGGTCTGGCGGCTGGGCGCCATGCCGGCGGACTTCAGCTCGCCCAAAACTCCCTGCACGGCGGCGTGAATATTGACGGTGCAGTGGGGCACTTGCAAAAACTCCACCAGATCGCGGCTGTAGTCGATATCGGGCTGTACGCCGTCGGGCATCAGCACGCCGAACACGTGATCGCGGCCGTACGCCGCCGCCGACAGCGCCGCCACCACGGAACTGTCCTTGCCGCCGGAGATCCCGATCACGGCGGTCTGACCGCCGCACGCGCGCATCTGGGTGCGCATCCACTCCAGCAGTCCCGCCAACTGCGCTTTTGCGTCAAACTCCATGGCATGAGCCTCCTTGTTCGTTTGATATAAGAGTATTTTACCCCGATAGGAGGTGTTTTGCAAGAAACCGGCGGAGATTTTCCCCTTGACGGCGCGGAGAAACCGTGCTATTCTTTCAAGGTGCAAAGGCGAAGAGGGGAGTGGCGTCCCGGAGCCGCGGGAAGGAAATGTCCCGCCGCATAAGCCCCGTTACCGGCTGACGAGTGTGGGCGTTTACGCCCGAATTCAGGTGGAACCACGGGTCAGACGATCCGCCCTGAGCAGATGGCTCGGGGCGTTTTTTGTTGTCCGAGAATAAAGAACAAGGAGAGATCATATGAAAAACACCGAAAAAACCATGGAAAAAATCGTGGCGCTGTGCAAAAACCGCGGATTCATTTTTGCCGGCAGTGAGATCTACGGCGGACTTGCCAACACGTGGGACTACGGTCCTTTGGGTGTGGAACTGAAAAACAACGTGAAAAAGGCGTGGTGGAAGAAATTTGTGCAGGAAAATCCCTACAACGTGGGACAGGACGCCGCCATTTTGATGAATCCCCAGACGTGGGTGGCAAGCGGACACCTGGGCGGATTCAGCGATCCGCTGATGGACTGCCGCGAGTGCCACGAACGTTTCCGCGCCGACAAGTTGATCGAGGACTGGTGCGCCGAAAACGGCGTCACGCCGGAAAAGCCCGTGGACGCGCTCTCCCAGCAGGAGATGAGCGCGTTTATCGCGGACAACAAGATCCCCTGTCCCTCCTGCGGCAAGCACAACTTTACCGATATTCGCCAGTTCAATCTGATGTTCAAGACGTTCCAGGGCGTGACAGAGGACGCCAAGAACACGGTGTATCTCCGGCCCGAGACGGCGCAGGGTATTTTCGTGAACTTCAACAACGTCCAGCGTACCACCCGGCGCAAGCTGCCCTTCGGCGTGTGCCAGATCGGTAAATCCTTCCGCAACGAGATCACACCGGGCAACTTCACCTTCCGCACGAGGGAGTTCGAGCAGATGGAGCTGGAGTTCTTCTGCAAGCCGGACACCGATTTAGAATGGTTTGCCTACTGGCGCGAGTTCTGCCACCAGTGGCTGTTGGGGCTCAACATGCGCGATGAGGATTTGCGCTTGCGGGATCATGAGCCGGAGGAGCTGAGCTTTTATTCCAAGGCGACCACGGACTTCGAGTATCTGTTCCCCTTCGGCTGGGGCGAGCTGTGGGGCGTGGCGGATCGCACCAACTACGATCTGAGCCGCCATCAGGAAACCTCCGGCGTGGATCTGACCTATTTTGACCCGGAGACTAACGAGCGGTATATTCCCTACGTGGTCGAGCCGTCCCTGGGCGCAGACCGCGTGGTGCTGGCGTTTTTGGTGGAGGCGTACGATGAAGAGGTTGTGGACGCGGAGAAGAACGACACACGGGTGGTGCTGCATTTCCACCCGGCGCTGGCGCCCTTCAAGGCGGCGGTACTGCCGTTGAGCAAGAAGCTCAGTGAGAAAGCACGGGAAGTCTATGCGGAGCTCGCCAAGGAGTTCATGGTGGACTTCGATGAGACGGGTTCTATCGGCAAGCGCTATCGCCGGCAGGACGAGATCGGCACGCCCTACTGCGTGACCGTGGACTTCGACACCGTGGGCGACGCGGAAAACGCAGGCGACGGCTGTGTCACCGTCCGGGAGCGGGATTCCATGGAGCAGGTGCGCATGCCCATCGGCGAGCTGCGCGACTATCTGCGCGAGAAGATGGCGTACTGAGCCTATATAGATGGAAAGCTTTTGGGTTTGTTTCAACGCGGTAGCGCCGATTTTCCTGCTGATGGCGATGGGTTACGCGGCACAGCGCACGGGAGCGATCCGGCGGGAGGACGAGGTACCGCGCTTTAATAAGCTGGTCTTCTGTTGGTTCATGTCGGTCACCATGTTTTGCAGTCTCTACGACGCCGATCCCACGCAGGTGATCCGTCCGAAGCTGCTCTTGTTCGGCGTGGGCGGCTCACTGGCGGTCTACGCCGCCAGCGTGGGCTGGGTACTGCTGACGGAGCGGTCGCCGGACAAGCGCGGCGTGAAGATACAGGGCATGTACCGCAGCAACTTTCTGCTGCTGGGACTGCCGCTGGCATCGTCGCTGGTGACGGGGCAGGACATGGGCGCGGTGGTGGCGCTGGTGGCGATCATTATTTCCCTGGACAACGTACTGGCGGTCATCACACTGGAAGCGTGCCGGGGCGGAAAGATCCGCCCGGGGAAGCTGGCGATGAACGTGCTGAAAAATCCCATGATCGTCGGCGCGTTGGCAGGTCTGGTGTTCCTGCTGACCGGTGTGCGTCTGCCGTCTATGCCGGACGCACTGGCGCATCAGATTTCCTCGCTGTCCAGTCCCCTGATGCTGTTTCTGCTGGGCGCCTTTTTCCGCTTTGAGGGATTGCGCCGCTATGGTCGGGATCTTTTGGGCGTATGTCTGGCGCGGCTTGTGGTGATCCCCGGCGTCATGCTGACAGTGGCATACTGGCTGGGGTTTCGCGGCGTGGAGTTTGCGGGGCTCATCGGTCTATTCGGCGCGCCCACGGCGGTGGCGTCCTTTCCCATGGTGCAGCAGATCGGCGGCGACAGCGAGTTGGCGGGGGATATCGTGGTATCCACCAGCGCGCTGTGCGTGGTCACGCTGTTTCTGTGGTCGTGGCTGTTCCGCTCCATGGGAGCATTTTAGGAGAGAAAAACAAACACGCCCGGGAAGCACAATGCTTCCCGGGCGTGTCTTCTTATGCATCGTGTTCCCCGTGTTCCGGCAGCGGCAAGATCAGCGTGCGGTAGACGCGGCGGAAGAAAAACGACGTTACGAGCAAGGAGGCGATCTCGGCAATGGGGAACGACCACCAGACCAGATCGCTGTTGCCGACAGCGGTACCGTAGCGCGCCAGCAGGTAGGCGGAGGGGAGTAAAAACACCAACTGCCGCACGATGGAGTTAATCATGGAATAGACGGATTTGCCAAGCGCCTGGAAAGAACTGCCCAGTGCGATACACGCGCCGGCAAAGGAGAAGCTCAGCGCAATGATCCGCAGACACGGCACGCCCACGGCGAGCAGCGTATCCGTGGCGCTGAAAAGCCGCAGCAGCAGATGGGGGATCAGCTCAAATATGGCAATACCCGCCAGCATGATAGCGGAGGCGTAGAGTACGCTGCGGCGGATCGTCTCGGTGAGCCGCGCGCGGTTGCGCGCACCGTAGTTATACGCCACGATAGGCACGACGCCGTTGTTAAGCCCGAAGATCGGCATAAAAATGAAGCTGTTGAGCTTAAAATACACGCCGAAAGCGGTGGCGGCGGTCTCCCGGGCGGCGTGGTAGGTGATGAGGATCTTGTTCATAAGGAATGTCATCAGCGAACCCACCGCCATCATGATGACCGAGGGCAGACCGATGGCGTAAATGTTGCCGATCAGCCGCCAGTCGGGGCAAAAGCCGCGAAACCGCAGGTGGATATCCTCGTTCTTGGTCTTATTAAAATAGATTGCCAGAGCGCAGGCACAGCACTGTCCGATCACGGTGGCGATGGCGGCGCCCGCTACGCCCAAGCCCAACACGAAGATGAACACCGGGTCGAGAATTGTGTTGACGATCGCGCCCAGCCCTTGGGTATACATGGAGTAGCGGGAGCGTCCCGTACCCTGCAAAAGCCGCTCGAACATCACCTGCCCGAATAGACCGAAGGAACAGCCGGTGACGATGCGCAAATAGCTCTCGCCCTGCACGATGATGCTCTGTTCGGCGGTCTGTGCGCGGAAAAAAACGCCGCCCAGACTCAAGCCCAGCGCGGCGGTCACCATAAAGCCCACCAGCGCCAGAAATACGCCGTTCATTGCCACCGCGTCGGCGCGCGATTGCTGCCGCGCACCCAGCGAGCGACCCATCAGCGCATTTACGCCCACCGCCGTGCCGGTGGCAAGTCCGATCATGAGCTGCTGGGCAGGGAAGGCAAGCGAAACGGCGGTCAGCGACTGCTCGCTGACCATGGACACGAACACGCTGTCCACGATGTTGTAGAGCGCCTGCATCAGCATAGAGGCGATGATGGGCAGCGACATATTCCAGATCAATTTGGAAACGGGCATCACGCCCAATTTGTTTTCCTGCATAACGGGTCTTGCTTCCTTCCTGCGCGTTTTCTTCACAATGCAGTATTTTACCACGCTTTTCCCCAAAAGGAAACCCCGGAAATACCCCAAACAAGGGGCGCTTCCGGGGTAGGTTTTGTCAAATATACTTACTTCACCTTGACCGCCGTGCCGTATGCCAGCACCTCGGCAGCGCCGCTCATAATAGAGCTGCTGCTGTAGCGGACGTTCACAATCGCGTCCGCGCCCAGCGCCTCCGCCTCGTCCACCATGCGCTTGGTGGCAATCTGACGCGCCTCGGTGAGCATCTCAGTATAGCCCTTCAGCTCGCCGCCGACAAGCGTCTTGAAGCTCGCCATGAGATCCTTGCCCACGTGCTTACTCTGCACCACCGCGCCGCGCACCAGTCCCAAAGCCTCGATCTCCGCGCCGGGGATACGGTCAATATTGTATAGCTTCATCTTCTTCTCCTCCGTTGATTTCTTTGATTCGTTGTATCAGCGCGATCACCAGACCCACGATCGCGCCGGCGTATGCGCCTGCGTACAGGATCACGAAAAAGAGGGGGATCGGCGTCTGCACGGCAATCCATACCACGAGGGCAATGACCGCGCCGAATATCACGCAAAGCACCAGCGCGCACACGACAGGGGCTACGCGGCGGCGCGCTTTGGAGGGCGTTGCCATGTCAGTCCGCCTCCACGTCGCCCACGAGGGCGATGTGCAGCTCGTCCAGCTGTTTCTGCTCCACCGTGGACGGCGCGCCCATCATCACGTCCTGGGCGTTTTTGTTCATGGGGAAGGGAATGATCTCGCGAATGGAGGTCTCGCCCGCCAGCAGCATGACCATGCGATCCACACCGGGAGCGATGCCCGCGTGGGGCGGCGCGCCGTAGCAGAAGGCGTTGTACATGGCGGGGAACTTCTTTTTCACATCCTCCTCGCCCAGACGAACCAGCTCAAACGCCTTGACCATGATCTCCGGGTCGTGGTTACGCACCGCGCCGGAGGACAGCTCCACGCCGTTGCAAACCAGATCGTACTGATTGGCGTAGATATCCAGCGGGTCGATCTCGCCGCGCTCGGCGCGCAGCAGCACGTCCAAGCCGCCGCTGGGCATGGAGAAGGGGTTGTGGCAGAACTCCAGCTCGCCGGATTCCTCGCCGATCTCGTACATGGGGAAATCCACGATCCAGCAGAACTCGTATTTTTCCGCGTCCATATGTCCTTCGCAGGCAGCGCCCAGCTTGTTGCGCAGCACGCCGGCGATCTTCTGGGCGGCGACTTTCTTGCCTGCCGCCACACCCACAAAGGAGCCGGGGGTCAGAGAGAGCTGTGCGGTCAATGCGTCCTTGCAGGGGGCGAGGAATTTGGCGATGCCGCCGGTAAGCTCGCCGTTTTCGTCCAGCTTGAACCAGTAGGGCTTGCTGCCGGACTGCACCTCCACCTCGGCGCAGAGCTTGTCGATGGCTTTGCGCGTCAAGGTGCAATCCTTGACCACCACCGCCTTGACCGTCTGACCGTCTATCGGCTCGAAGCCGCAGCCCGTCACGGCATCGCTGATGTCCTGACAGATTAAGTCGATACGCAAATCCGGCTTATCCGAGCCGTAGGTCTCCATGGCGTCGTTGTAGGCGATGCGGCGGAAGGGGGCGGAGGAGGCGACGTTATAGGTGCCGTATTTGGCAAAAATGGGCGGCAGCACGTCCTCCAAAACGGCGAACACGTCGTCCTGTGTGGCAAAAGCCATTTCCATATCGAGCTGATAGAACTCGCCGGGTGAACGGTCGCCCCGGGCGTCCTCGTCCCGGAAGCAGGGGGCGATCTGGAAATAGCGGTCGAAGCCCGATGTCATCAGAAGCTGCTTGAACTGCTGGGGCGCTTGCGGCAGCGCGTAGAACTTGCCGGGGTGCTTCCGCGCAGGCACCAGATAGTCCCGGGCGCCCTCGGGGGAGCTGGCGGTCAGGATAGGGGTGGTGATCTCCAAAAAGCCGTGCTCTGTCATGGCGGCACGCAGCGCTGACACCACCTGACAGCGCAGGATAATGTTGTTCTTCACTTCCGGATTGCGCAGGTCGAGATAACGGTATTTCAGCCGCGCCGTTTCGTCCGCCTCCCGACTGCGGTTGATCTCAAAGGGCAGACTGTTGTAGCGGCAGCGACCCAGCACCTCTATCTTGTCGGGGACGACCTCAATATCGCCGGTGGGCAGCTTGGGGTTCTTGCTGGAACGCTCCCGCACCGTGCCTTCCACCGAGAGGGTGGACTCCTTGTTCACGTCGCGGATCGCCGCCATCATGTCCTCCGACTCGATGACCACCTGCGTGGTGCCGTAAAAATCCCGCAATACCAAAAAGGCAAAGTTGCTGCCCACAATCCGAACGTTCTCCATCCAACCCACGATCTTCACCTGTTTGCCCACGTCGCCCAGACGCAGTTCGTTGCAGGTGTGGGTACGCATTTGCATCATCATGCCTCGCTCCTTTTGAAAACAAAAAGTATATTTATAATAATATATTACGAAATGTTTTTATTTTTCCAGAATAATCGAGCCGGAACACCGCTCCTCAAGACCGGCTTTGATCCGCGCAAGAGTCTGGGAGAAGGGAAGGGCAGTCTGTTCGCCGCTGGACATATCCTTGCAGGAAATGAGATTTTGGGCGACCTCGTCCTCGCCCAGAAAAACCACGTAGGGGACACCCAACTTGTCGGCATAGGACATTTTTGCCTTGAACTTCTTTGCCTCCGTATAGAGCTGCACACGAAGGCCCTCGCTTCGCAGCGCCGTGGCGAGAGCAATAGCGGGAGCGGGATCGGCGGTCATGGGCAAAATCAGCACGTCGGCAGGTGCGGTGGGCGCGTCGGGGTTGAGGAGACCCTGCTCCTGCAGTACGTAAAAAAGACGGGTCAGACCGATGGAAATGCCCACGCCGGGCAAATGGCGGTCGGTATAGTACGCCGCCAGATCGTCGTACCGTCCGCCGGAGCAGACGGAGCCGATCTCCGGGTAATCCAACAGGGCGGTTTCGTAGACGGTGCCGGTGTAGTAATCCAGACCCCGGGCGATGGTCAGATCCACGGCGAAGTTCTCCTCCGGCACGCCGAAGGCGGCGAGGTATCCGGTGACAGCGCGCAGTTCCGACAAGCCATTGTCAAAGACGGCGCTTTGTCCGGCGTAGCCGGATAGCGCGGCGAGGACGTCCTCGTTGGAGCCGCGAATGGAGATGAAACGCAGAATCTCGTCTGCCTGTTGTGCCGACAGGGCGCAATCGTCAATAAGAAGGGTGCGCACCTTGTCCGCGCCGATCTTATCCAGCTTGTCCACGGTGCGCATGATCTCCGCGCCGCGGTCAGAAAGACCCAAAAGCGCATAGAAGCCGTTGAGAATCTTGCGGTTGTTGACCCGGATCTGAAAACGGCGCAGACCCAGAGCGGTAAAGGTGCGGTAGATGATGGCGGGGATCTCCGCCTCGTTGATAATATCCAGCGTCCCGTCGCCGATCACGTCAATATCCGCCTGATAAAACTCGCGAAACCGTCCGCGTTGGGCGCGTTCGCCCCGGTAGACCTTGCCGATCTGATAGCGGCGGAAGGGAAACGCCAGCTCGTTTCCGTGGAGCGCCACATATTTGGCAAGCGGCACGGTCAGGTCAAAACGCAGGCTCAAATCGGCGTCGCCTTTGGTAAAGCGATAGATCTGCTTCTCCGTGTCGCCGCCGCCCTTGGCAAGCAAAACCTCGCTGGCTTCCATAAGCGGCGTATCCAGCGGCGTAAAGCCATAGAGCGCGTACGTATTTCGCAACACGTCCATCATACGCTCCATCTGCTGCTGCTGAGGCGGCAGCAGCTCCATAAAACCGGACAGCGTCCGGGGTTTGATCCGTTCCATATGTTACGACTCCTGTAAAGTGGATACTCTTATGCCAGAAACGGCTTAGTCTTGGGGTTGACAATATCGCGCCAATCCAAATCGCCGCGCTGCAGACCCAGAATCAGCATTTCGGCGGTTGCCACGTTGGTTGCCAGCGGAATGTTGTTCTGATCGCACAGGTGGGCAATATACAGCGCGTCCTCATGGGGGGTCTTGGCGTTGGGATCGTTAAAGCACAGCACCAAATCAATCTCATTGTAGGCAATGCGGGCGGCAATCTGCTGTCCGCCGCCCCGATCAAAGGGCAAAAAGCGATGGACAGTCAAGCCGGTGGCTTCGGCAATCTGGCTTCCTGTGCCGGCGGTGGCGCAGACGGTATGCTGCGCCAGAATGCCGCAGTAGGCGGTACAAAATTGCACCATCAGCTCTTTTCGGTTGTCATGGGCAGTAATGGCGATGTTCATAGGGTTCCTTTCTCATCAGAGCTTCATCAAGGGTACTTTCCGTCCGGCAAGGCGCCGGGCAATGTTCTCATAGGCACGTGCGGCGTAGCTGTTGATCTCTCGCAGGGGAACGCCGCGGTTCAAAGCGTAGGGCATATCTCCGTCCTCCGGAATCACACCCAGCAGGGGAAGCCCTGCTGAATCAATGGCGTCATCAATAGTGGTGTGCAGAGACCGGAGCATACGGGGCTTGACCCGACCCACCACCAGATGAATATGTCCGGCGGGGAAGCGATCCAACTCCATCACGGTGCGTTGTGCGTCCCGCAGAGCGGTCTGGTCGGTGGTGGTCACCACCACGGCGCTGTCGGCGTAGTCGGCGGCAAGATGAAAGCCCGGTCCCAGCCCGGCAGGGGAATCCACCAGGCAGTAGTCGTATGAACCGCGAATCTGCCGGTACAGTGACGCCATCTGCGTCGCGTCGGCGACGCGCCAGGACGCGGAAGCGGGGGCGGACAGCAGATGCAGCGTCGGATATTTCCGGTGCGGCACCACCGCATCCTCCAGCGAACAGCGACCCTCCACCACGTCGGAAAAGTCCATGAGAGCGCAGTCGCTCAAACCCAGCGCCAGATCCAGATTACGCAGGGGAAAATCGCAGTCCAGACACAGCACGCGATAACCAAGCGCCGCCAACGCAAGACCTGTATTGGCGGTAAAAGATGTCTTACCGGTGCCTCCTTTGCCGGAAACCACCGCAATGATCTTACCCATACGGGCTCCCTCTTTCAAAAATGTGTGTTACAGCGGACGCTTCTTGATCCGCGCAAACGTCCGGGGATACGCACTCGGCGTGGGGTGTATCTTGTCAATGACAATCACCCGGTGCGTCACGTCTGTGCCGGGTACGGTATAGTCCCGGATCCGGCGGATCTGACCGCCCAACTGACCGATGGCGCACAGCGCGCCGTCAATCTCATCATCGGAGGATACGGATTTCATGGCGAGAAAACAGCCGCCCACTTTCACCAGCGGAAGCGCCAACTCGCACAGCACGTTCAGCGACGCTACCGCACGGGATACCGCGATATCGTACTGCTCCCGGCGCGCGGCGGCAAAATCCTCCGCCCGGGCGTGTATCGTCTCTACCCGGCGCAGTTCCAGCCGCTCGCAGACCTCCTGGAGAAAGTCGATCCGCTTGCCGAGACTATCCAACAGCGTCAGGTCGAAATCCGGCTCGATAATTCGCAGCGGCACGCCGGGAAACCCGGCGCCCGTACCCACGTCCACTACCGTCTTGCCGCGAAAATCCGCCACAGTCAGCAACGCCGCCGAATCCAGCAGGTGCAGCGCGGCAAATTCCGCCGGATCGGTGATGGCGGTCAGATTCATCACGCGGTTGCGTTCCAATACCGCGTCCGCAAACTCCGCCAGCCGGGGAGCGGCGTCGGTACGGAGACCGAGCTGTGCCAACCCGCCGGTCAGTGCGTTGTGCATTATTGGCGATCCTTCAGGAGGTCGCGGATCTCACCGAGCAGCTCCTCGGTAGTGGGACCGGCAGGTTCGGCGGCCGCTTCCTCCGCGGCTTCTTTTTTCTTCTTCAGCTTGTTCATGCCCTTGACCACCAGGAACATCACAAATGCAATGATAATGAAGTCCAAAATCACAGACAGCAAACTGCCGAAGTTCACAGCCACCTCAGCCACCTCGTTGACCTCATCGGCCGCTTTGAGCACCCATTTCCACTGGCTGAAATCCACGCCGCCGGTGATCATGGAAATGAACGGCATGATAATATCGTTGACCAGCGAGGCGGTAATCTTTCCAAACGCGCCGCCGATCACAACGCCGATCGCCATGTCCAGTACGTTGCCGCGCATGGCAAAATCCTTGAACTCTCCGAAAAACTTCTTCATAATGTACCTCCTGTGAATACAAATAGTTTATTTTCTATTATAAATAACTAAAAGTTTTAGTTTTTGGGAACCAAACGCTCACAGCCGCCCATATAGGGCTGCAGCGCGGCGGGAATCAAGACAGAGCCGTCGGACTGCAAATTGTTCTCCAGAAAGGCAATCAGCATACGGGGCGGCGCCACCACGGTATTGTTGAGGGTATGGGGCAAATACATCCGTCCGTCTTCGCCTTTCACGCGGATTTTCAGCCGGCGCGCCTGGGCATCGCCCAGGTTGGAACAGGAACAGACCTCAAAGTATTTTTGCTGACGGGGCGACCATGCTTCAATATCACAGCTCTTGCATTTCAGATCCGCCAGATCGCCGGAACAGCATTCCAACTGCCGTACGGGGATATCCAGCGAACGGAACAGCTCCACGCTGTAACGCCACATCTGCTCGTACCATTTCATGCTGTCCTCCGGCTTGCAGACCACGATCATCTCCTGCTTTTCAAACTGATGAATCCGGTACACGCCGCGCTCTTCGATGCCGTGAGCGCCTTTCTCTTTGCGGAAACACGGGGAGTAGGAGGTCAGCGTCTGGGGCAGCTTGCTCTCCGGAAGGATCTGATCAATGAACTTTCCGATCATGGAGTGCTCACTGGTTCCGATGAGGTAGAGATCCTCGCCCTCAATCTTATACATCATGGCGTCCATCTCCGCAAAGCTCATCACGCCGGTCACCACGTTGCCGCGGATCATGAAGGGCGGAATGCAGTAGGTGAAGCCTTTGCCGATCATGAAGTCCCGGGCGTAGGCAGTCACGGCGCTGTGGAGGCGGGCGATGTCGCCCATCAGATAGTAAAATCCGTTGCCGGAGACACGCCCGGCAGCGTCCATGTCGATGCCGTTGAAACGCTCCATGATGTCCGTATGGTAGGGAACCTCAAAGTCCGGCGTTTTGGGTTCGCCAAAACGCTGTACCTCTACGTTATGGCTGTCGTCCGGTCCGATGGGGACGCTGGGGTCGATCATCTGAGGAATCACCATCATAATTTGTGTCAGACGTTCGGTGACCTCCGCCAGACGGGCGTCCAGTCGCTCCATCTCCTCGGCGTTAGCGCGGACAGCATCATTATTGGACGCAATCTGCGCCTCCAGTTCCGCCTTTTTTGCGCCGTCGTCACACTTCTTTAACTGCCCGTACAGCGGCCCGTTGGCTTTACTGAGCCGGTTGCGCTCGGCCTTCAAAGCGTCGCCTCGCGCGATCGCGTCCCGGCGCTCGGCATCCAGCGCT
This sequence comes from Oscillospiraceae bacterium, assembly GCA_017619715.1. Lineage (GTDB taxonomy): Bacteria > Bacillota > Clostridia > Oscillospirales > Oscillospiraceae > Vescimonas. The sequence goes on from JAFZRS010000002.1 coordinate 116,931, forward strand.
ACCGCCTCGTCCACCAGCGGCAGCTTGGTGTTTTGAAACTTTTTGCGGATATTCTCTTTAACAAGCTCGGGATTTTCCCTTACAAAACGAATATCAAGCATAAACGGTGATCTCCTTTGTTGTTTCACGTGAAACGCCCGGAGGCGTCAGTTCTTTTTCAGATTAGTCAGCGCGTCCAACAGCGCGTTCAAGTCGTCCGTGCCGTAGTATTCCAGCTCAATACGACCCTTTTTGCGTCCGGTGATGATCTTACAGCCGCGACCCAGACGGCTGCTCAGCTCCCGGGCGGCCTCCTGCGCATAGTCCACGGTGAGAGTGGGCGCAATCGCTTTGCGGCTCTTTTTGTCGGCGGAGAGCTTTTTGACCAGCAGCTCCGTCTGGCGCACCGACAGGCCGTTTTTCACTACCGTTTCGGCGGCGGTCTGCTGCAGCGCAGCGGGGAGGGGCAACAGCGCGCGAGCGTGTCCGGCGGAGAGGCAACCGTTCTCCACCATGGCGCGCACAGCGTCTGTCAAATGCAGCAAACGCAGTGCGTTAGCAACGGCGGCACGAGATTTGCCCACCCGTTGGGCGGCCTGTTCCTGGGTTAAACCGTACTGGGCGGTCAGCGTCCGGTAGCCCTCGGCCTCCTCCATGGGGTTGAGATCTTCCCGTTGGAGGTTTTCGATCATGGCAAGCTCCATGGTTTCCCGGTCGTCTGCCTCGATGACAATGGCGGGCACTTCCCGCAACCCTGCCAGCCGGGCGGCGCGCCAGCGCCGTTCGCCGGCGATAATCTGGTAGTAACCGGATTGCAGACGCCGTACGAGCAGGGGCTGCAAAATGCCGTGCTGGCGAATGGAATCCGCCAGATCCTCCAGCGCGTCCGAATCAAATTGCTTGCGGGGCTGGGAGGCACAGCTCTCCACCTGGGAGATGGGGAGCAAAAGCCGCTCTTTCTCCGACTGGGCGTCCATAAAATCGTTGCCAAGTAGAGCGCCCAGACCCTTTCCCAGACCTCGGGACGTATTTGCCACGACGGATCACTCCTTTCAGGGGTTTTTCTTCAAAAACTCCGCGGCCAGCGCGGTATAAGCCTCCGCACCGCGACAGGTGCGGTCGTAGGCGGTAATAGGTTTGCCGTGGCTGGGCGCCTCGCTCAGCCGGACGTTGCGGGGCACCACAGTGGAGTAGACCTTTCCGGGGAAAAACCGCTTGACCTCCTGCGCCACCTGCAGCGCCAGATTGGTGCGTCCGTCGAACATGGTCAGCAAAACGCCCTCCACCTGCAGCGCCGGATTCATGGATCGGCGCACGATGCGCACGGTGTTCATCAGGTCGCTCAACCCCTCCAGCGCGTAGTATTCACCCTGTACCGGCACCAGCAGAGAGTCCGCCGCGCATAAGGCGTTGAGGGTCAGCAATTCCAGAGAAGGGGGGCAGTCAATCAGAATGAAATCGTACCGATCCCGCACCTGCTCCAGCGCGGCTTTGAGCAGGAACTGACGGTGCTCCATCTCGATCATCTCGATTCCGGCTCCCGCCAGCGCTTTGTTGGCAGGCAACACGTCACCGTACCGGGTGGAGACGATGGCGTCTTCCGCGCTTTTGCCGTTAATTAACACATCATACACGCCGCCGGAGGTGGATTTGTCCACGCCCATGCCGGAGGTGGCGTTTGCCTGAGGGTCAAAGTCGCACAGCAGCACCCGGCGTCCCGCCTGGTGCAGTGCGGCGGTCAGGTTGACGCAGGTGGTGGTTTTTCCTACGCCCCCTTTTTGATTGACGATCGCAACGATCTTTGCCACGGCTTGTCCAACCTCCCCACCCATTGTAAAAGGTTAAATATAGTATAGCACAAAGAGCCACGGTTGCAAGAGATACTTGAAAGTTTTTTCATTCCCGGGAGATGTTTCACGTGAAACATCTCGCCATACAGACACAAAACCCCGTCGATGTTTCACGTGACACATCGACGGGGGCAATCAGATCAGCAACAAACCGGAGATGGGCGGGACGGACAGGTGCAGCAGGTGGTCGCGTACAAAAAACTGCTGACCGGAAAGCGCGTCTGCGGCAAGGGTTCCTTGCCACGGAAGCGTCAGCTCCAGCGGACTGTCGCCGGCGTTGAGAACGACCAGAGATATCTCTTGCGCCGTCTGCCGGCGAAAAACCAAACCGCCGCCCGAAGCATAGAGATATTCGATATCACCGGCCTGGAGGGAGTCGCGCTGGGCACGCAGCGCACCCAGGCGGCGGAAATGCCGCAGCAAAGAGGGGTCTTCCTCGCCCCAGGGGAAGGCGCCCCGGTTCAAAGGGTCCTCAAAGCCCTCCATGCCTGCCTCATCGCCGTAAAAGAGGGTGGGGGAGCCGGGGAAGGAGTACAGCAGCAGCGCGGCAAGCCTCAGCCGCGCCACGCCCCGGATTCGTTCGGCAGGACACAGACGGTAGGCGGCGCGTTGGTCCTTTGTTTCAATAGGGGCGCCGGGCGCGGCGCCTAACAGCGTTAACACCCGGGGCGTATCGTGGGTGGAGAGAATATTCAGCGCGGAGTAGAAGGCGGCAGGGGGGTAATTTTCCCGCAGCGTCTCCATCGTTTCCTTAAACTCGGCGGCGTCGCCGCCGCCCAGCCAACTCAGCGCGGCGGTGCGGAAGGGATAATTCATCAGACCGTCCGTCTCCTGTCCCAGCAGATAGCGGCGGCGACGGGAGTAGGCAATCTTGTTGCTGCCGTCCTCCCAAACCTCTCCCAGCAGAAAGCTGTCGGGCTTTTCCTCGGTCATCACGCGCCGAATCTCGGCGATGAACGAATCAGGCAGTTCGTCTGCCACGTCCAGCCGCCAGGCATCGGCGCCGCAGCGCATCCAGTGGCGGATCACGCTGTCCTCGCCGGTGATAATAAAGCGGCGATAATCGGGGTTTTCTTCATTGATAGCCGGTAGGGTTTGAATTCCCCACCAGGCGTCATATTCCTCCGGCCAGCGGTGAAAAGTATACCATGAATAGTAGGGAGACATGGGACTCTGTGCGGCGCCCAGCTGGGAATAGTATCCTCGGGCGTTGAAATAGCGGCTGTTGGAGCCGGTATGATTGAATACGCCGTCCAGCATTACGCGCATACCGCGCTTGTGCGCCTCGGCGCAAAGGGTGCGAAAATCAGCTTCGGAACCCAGCATAGGGTCAATAGCCATATAGTCAGCGGTATTGTAGCGGTGGTTGGAATCCGCCTCAAAAATCGGGCAGAGGTACAGCGTCGTTACACACAGGGACTGCAGATAGTCCAGTTTGGAGATAATCCCCGCCAGACTGCCTCCAAAAAAGTCTCTGTTCGTAATCTCGCCGCCGGCTTCGGGACGGTACACGGGCTGATCGCGCCAGTTTTCATGGACAAGCCGTTCGCCTATCATGCCGGACGGATCCGGCACGGACAAACGACAAAAGCGATCCGGGAAAATCTGGTAGGTGACGCCTCGCCTGAACCAGTCAGGCGACAGGCGTGAAGCATCATAGACGGTGAGCTGCCAACGCTGCACGGCGCCGTCTGCACAATAGCCGCCGCGACCGAAGGAGACGGAAGATCCGTCCCGGCGGGTAAAACGAAAGCTGTACCAAATCAGCTCGGGGCAGTCCGGCACGGTATAGACGCCGGAGAACAGATCGCCGCACTCACCCACACTCGGCAGGACAATTTGATCGGTGATGCCGGAGAATTCCCGGTATGCCAGCAGTTCACAGGCGGAAAAATTTTCGCCGGACAAGGGGCGGAGAGTAAACGTGACGCCGCTGCCGCAGGGGACAGCGCCGAAGGGAGACTTATAGCGCGTGTCCCGGGGATTAAAAACAAAAGAGTCTATCATAGTAAAAGCTCACTTCAAAAGAGTATTCTCGCCGGTGACGGCGTCGGAGCCTCCGGCGGCGAAATAAGAATTGATAATAGCCACGGCGGTATCCGCCAGCGCCGCGCCGCTGCCGCCCTTTTCAATAACGACTGCCACGGCAATCTCGGGGTTTTCATAGGGCGCAAAGGCGACAAATACGCCGTTGTTGATCTCCGTTCCCACCTGTGCTGTGCCGGTTTTGGCGCCGGCGGACACCGTGCAGCGGGAAAACTGAGGAGCCACACTGCCGGAGACGGTCAGATCGTGCATGCCGGAGAGAACCGCCTGCACGGTGCTGTCGCTCATAGACACCACGTTCAGCGGATCTTCATCGTAGGAGCGAATCAACCGGGTGTTGTCGTAGCTCCGGACGTTTTTGAGAAGGTGTGCGGCGCAGTGCTGTCCGTGGGAGGCAAGGGTGGCAATATAATTGGCCAGCTGCAGCGGTGTGAAAAGATTGTAGCTCTGTCCGATGGCGGCGGTAATGGTCTGTCCGTCCGACCAGTCCAGTCCGTGGCTCTCCGCGTAGGCGGGGGATGCCAGCGCGCCGCTGTTGTCGCCGATTTCGATGCCGGTGTGCTGTCCCAGACCAAACTGGGTGGCGTAATCGTCCAGCACGTCGATGCCCATCAGCCGCCCCACCTCGTAAAAGAAGTAGTTGCATGACTCGGTAATGGCGCGGGAGACATTCAGGTTGCCGTGGGTGCCGCCGCCTTGACGGTAAATCCAGCACATGGGCTGGGGATAGGCATAGTAGGTATAGATGCCGCGGTCGCGGACGGTGGTGCTGGGAGTAATGATGCCCGACTCCAGCGCCGCCACCGCGGTACAGGGCTTAAAGGTCGAGCCGGGAGCATAGATGCCGTCTACCGCGCGGTTGAACATGGGAAGTCGGCTGTCATGCAGCAGATCATTGTAGTCTTGATCAAAGGTGGAAAGGTTATAGGTGGGGTAAGACGCCAATGCCAACACCTCGCCAGTTCCCACCTGCACTACCGCCGCCGCACCGCCGCGCTGCTCGCTGTCCTTGTCGATCATGCCCTCAATGGTTTGCGCCAGAATATGCTCGGTATCCTCCTGCAGGTCGATATCCAGCGTCAACTCCACGGTGTGTCCGGGCTGGGGCGCTTTTGTGTACACCTCGCCGGTAATCTTGCCGCTGTTGTCGGTGGTAATCAGCCGGGTGCCGTTGACGCCGTGCAGATCGGACTCAAACGCCTGCTCCACGCCGCCCAAACCAACCAGCGCGTCCATGGAATAGCCCAAATCCTTGTATTTATCCCAGTCCTCCGCGTAAATTCGGGAGATACGCCCTAAAATATGAGCGGCGTAGGGTGTGTTATACGTGCGGGCGGAGGATGTGCCGGGTGTCACACCGGGAAACTGTCCGTCCACGATTTGGCTGATAAGCTCCACCGGCACATCGTCGGCAAAGAGGTAAGACGGGCGCAGCACCAGCTCATACCGCACGCCCAACAGGGCGCGTGCGTCCTCGGGGGAGAGCGCGGTATCTATGCTGAACGCCGTCCGCAACGAAGCAATTAAATCTGCCGCGGCAATAGATTCGGAGAGATTTCGTTTGCGTAAAAAAGACAAAAAATTCTCATTTTCGTCTATTTTAGAAGTATAGGAAAACGGTGCGCCCAAGGAGACGGGAAAAGAATCATTCCAGACGATCCCATTGTCGCGGCACAGCCGGATCAGTTGTAAAATGGCGGCGTTCAGATCTTCGTCGCCGGAAAAATGCTCACGGGAGAAGGTGAGGGTATAGGTCAGGCGATTGCTGACCAGCACCTTGCCGTTGCGGTCGGTGAGAATGCCGCGGGACGCCTCCACCTCCCGGGCAGTGGCGTTGCTGGTGATAGACCGGGCGAGATATTCTCTGCCGTGGACGATTTGGTAATTATATAGTGTTCCGAAAAAAAGCAGCAAAAATAAGCCGAACAGAACGGCCAGTCCGATCAATCTCGGTTTTGCGGGATTTTGCTTCATGGGACACTCCTTTATGCCGGGATCATTCCGCCCGGAAGCGGAGATGAATGGGTCGCAACAGCAGATAGACAGGTAAAATCAGCGGCAGGGAGAGAAGGATCTCTTTGCCGATCAAGCCTGCCGCCGCCGGAAAGGTCACTATGTGGCTGTAGGAGAGAAACAGGGCGTATAAAACGCCGTGCAGGAGCAGCGCCAGTAGTGCCGAGACGGTGGAGCATAAAAGTCCGGGCATCATCAGGCGTCTGGCAATCAGTCCTGCCAGCAGTGCCGCCGAGGCAAAGGTGAGCGTGTAAAAACAGGGAATCACCGCGATCATCAGCAGGTCGCATGCAAGACCGAATATCGCGGCGGCGCACAGACTCTCCTGCCGGTCTTCGCAGGCGGACACCGCACCCACCAGAACCGGCGGCAGAAACGGATGCACGCCCCAAAGGCGCAAGCCGTTGAGCGCCAGCGATTGCACCGCCATCAGTACGGCGGCGGCAAGCGCGTAAAAGAGCCAGCGGTAAAATAGATCACCTTGTTTCATGGCACAGATCTCCCTGTGGGAAAGAAATAATAAAAAAATCAGTCCTCCACGGTAAAGGAGGTAATGACAAAGACCTCCTTAACTGTCGGCACGTTGGCTTTTGGCGACACAATGGCATAGCGATCCAGACCGCTGTCGTCGGTGAGGATATCCTCCACAGAACCGATCACAAGCCCGGCGGGAAAGTAACCGCCCAGTCCGGAGGTGACGATTAAGTCCCCGTTGATGAGACTGCTCTCGCTGCTTAAATAGGAAAGCCGCAGTCTGTCTGCGGTAATCAAGCGCAGATCACCTGCCGCCACGGCGATCTCGCCGGTGCGAAATACCATGGCGCCCAACTGCGAATCGGTATCCAGCACGGTGGTCACGGTGCTCCAGTTCAACCCCGCGTCGGTCACCACGCCGACCAGATAGCCGAACTCGTCCACCACGCAGTCACCGATAGAGATATCCTGGGCGGTGCCTTTGCTCAACGTCAGGGTAGATGCCCAGTTGGAGCTGCTGCGTGAGACCACCCGGGCAGAGGCGAAGGTAAAGTCCCGCCGCTGCTGGCGCAGACCCATGGCGTTTCGCAGACGCTGATTCTCCTCGCTGTCGGCGCCTGCACGGCGAAGCTGATCCTCCAATTCGGCAACACGCCGCTCCAATTCCTCGTTGCGAGCTTGCAGATCAGATACGCTCTGGAAATGCTCCGTCACGCCCTGTACCCAGCCGGATACGGCGCCGCCCGCCGCCCGGAACGGGGAGGCGACCACGCCGAGGGCGTTATATAGAAATCCTGTGCCGCTGCTGATGGCGGACAGAATACAAAGCCCCACCGCCACCGCGGTAATGGCGGAGAGCAGAATCATTCCGTTTTTGGTAAAAAATCGTTTCATGCTTCCCTCACGGTATCAGGATTGCCTAAAAGAATTACGCCGAAATGGCGCAGCATTTGAGCCAGAAGCTCCACCGGCAGACCCATTACGTTGAAAAAATCGCCGTCAATCCGCTCTACCAGCAGCGCACCCTGTCCCTGCACGCCATACGCACCTGCCTTGTCCAGCGGTTCTCCGCCGGCAATATAGGCACGCAGCTCGTCGTCGCCGACGTGTCGAAACCACACATCGGTGGATCGGGTGCGGCTCACGGCGCAATCTCCCTGCCGCACCGTCACACCGGTGCAGACGGTGTGGCGACGTCCCTGTAAAGCGCGTAACATGGACAGCGCCTCCGCTTCATCGGCAGGCTTGCCCAGCCGTTTGTTGTCTAAAAAAACCATGGTGTCGGCGGTGATGACGATCTCGTCCGGCGCCGATTCCACCGCCAGCGATTTTTCCCGGGAAATATGGACCACCGTCTCCTCCGGCGAAAGCCCGGCGGGACAGGTCTCCTCCACCTGCGGCACCCGGACGGTAAAATCCGTCAGTCCGATCCGCCGCAGTAACTCCCGGCGCCTGGGTGAGGCGGAAGCCAGTACGATCCGCGTCATATCGCTCACCGTCCCGTGGAGCCGAACCCATCGGCGCCGCGACCGGTTTCGTCCAGCTCTTCCACAAAGGTCAGCGTCGGCTGTACCACAGGCGTGACCATCAACTGAGCAATCCGGTCTCCCGGCTGTATCGTGTAGGGTTCGTCGCCCAGATTCACCAGTCCGACCCGGATTTCACCGCGGTAATCACTGTCAATGACCCCCACGCCGTTGGAAAGACAGATACCTTTTTTCACGCCCAATCCGCTGCGGGCAAAGAGCAACGCCACGTAGCCGGCGTCCGGCAACGCAATGGCAATGCCCGTGGGCAACAGCGCACGCTGACCTGCCTCCAACGTCACCGGCGCATCCATACACGCGCACAAATCCATGGCGGCGGCGCCGTCAGTGGCAAAATGCGGAACGGGAATACTCTGTCCAATACGGGGCGAAAGAGCCTTGATCTTCAATTCCATAGAGTGTTTTCTCCTGTTATAGCAAAACTATACGTATAATTCGACAAAATTATTACCAATAGGATTCGGCTTGCGCAATCAAAAGGGCGCTTTTTACTCCACACCCCGGTAGAAAAGACCCCGGGTGTACTCTTCGGGTGTCCAGTCGGATTGCCCGTTATATCGCCGGGCGGCGGCAAGACATTCCTCGGGTGTCTCGGTGGTGAAGCGCAGGCGCGCATAGGTAAGTCCGCAGGTTTTGTATTCGCCTTTATCCGCCAGAAATAACGTGCGGCTGTTTTCAATTTCGCATCGGCAGCCGTAGGCGCACAGCGTGGGGAAAGCTGTCCCGGTACGGTCGTTCAGCACGCCGCCTTTTCCGCCGGAACATTGTTTCGCGCTGCGTAAAGGACAGTTCTCCATGATCATCAGCGGCAGTCGGCCGTAGACAATCGCCTCACAGGGCAGGTATTTTTGCAGATCGCGTATTTGCTGATGACGCAGCTCAAAGGACACGGTGGCGCTGTGCAGTCCCTGATCGCGCAAAAAAAGCAGCGCACGGGAGTTATATACGTTCAAACCAAAGTCGCCCCGCACCTCCAGCGGAAGCTGTGACAGGAGCGGAAGATGTCCGGCGTTGCCTACCACCGCGCCGCTTAAATAAGGCGTATTTTCCAACGCGGCGCGAAACGGTTTTTCGTCGGCGGTGCGAAATACCCGGGGCAGCAGAGCAAATAGACGTGTGCGCCGGGCAAAGGCGGACAGGTCTATTGTATGTAGCAGCTCCAGCGGGATATACACCGCCTCCATTTGATCCGCCAGTGCGTTTGTCAGCTGCTGCGCCCGGGCAATGGAGCAAGTCAGAAGCGGCATCATATCCGGCGCGTCGGGACATGGCGGCAGAGGACGCTCGGTTGCTTCGTGCCGTGTCGAGCCGATGTGGGACAGTTTTTGTTCCATTTCCTCCAATGCTTCGCGCCGCAGTGCGTTGATGGCGCTGGCGGAGAGCATCAAGCCCTCGTCCAACTCCGCGCTGATTTGATTGGGAACAAAGACCGTGCCGCCTGTTTTACGAAGCCTTGCGCAAAGATCACTCTCTGTCAGATCCCTGGTGCGGGCGTTTTCGGGTACGCCGCCGAAAACGGTGACGGTGTGGGAAACGCCGTCTCGTTCCACCGAAGCGGTGAGTTCGGCGCGTTTTCCCGCGTGCACGGTGCAGTGCAAAGAGACCGGCACGGTGCGGTGTTCGGCGGTTTCATAGTTTTTCCGGACGGCGGCAAAAAGATCCTCCGGCCAGCGGGCGTTTTCCGGACGCGCGCCCAACATGGCATCGCCCAGTTTGCCCCGGTAATAGCCATCGGTAAAGCCGTCGCGGTCAAAGGCGGCAGACAGCCGGGCGGATTCCTCCGCCGTAGGCGCGCGGCGCTCGTCCAAAAGGCGGCGGTATATGGAGGTGACCACCGCCACATACTCCGGACGCTTCATGCGACCCTCGATCTTCAAACAGGCGACACCCATCGCGTCCAGCTCTTGAAGATAGGCGGACAAGTTATTGTCCTTCAAGCTCAGCGGACGCTCCGATCCGGCAGGCGCGTTGACGCCGTACGGCAGACGGCAGGGCTGGGCGCAGGCGCCGCGGTTGCCGCTGCGCCGTCCGATCAGAGCGCTCATGGCGCATTGACCGGAATAGCACATGCACAGTGCGCCGTGGACAAAAACTTCCACCTCCGCGCCGCAGTCGCGGCAGATGGCGGCAATATCCTCTCGCCGCAATTCCCGCGCCAGTACCACGCGATCCAATCCGAGCTTCGCGGCAAACCGCGCGCCGGAGAGGGTAAAAATACTCATTTGGGTGCTGGCGTGAAGGGGCAGCTCCGGCACGATCTCCCGTGCGAGAGTCAAAAGTCCCCAGTCCTGCACCAGCACGGCGTCCACACCCGACGCATTGGCGCGGCGCAGCGCATCGGCGGCGGCGGGCAGCTCCCGGTCGGTCAGCAGCGTGTTGAGTGTGAGATACACCCGCACGCCACGCAGATGGCAATAGGACACCGCCCGGGCAAACTCCTCCTCGGAGAAATTTCTGGCGCCGCGCCGGGCATTGAAATCATCCATGCCAAGATAGACCGCGTCCGCGCCGCTCTGTACGGCGGCAACCAGCGCTTCCCGCGATCCGGCGGGGGAGAGCAGCTCAACCATTTACCGGCGGTTCTGTGCCTTGAAAAGCTGACGCTTTAACTCGGACACCTCGTTTTTCGCCTGGGCGGCCTCGTCCACGTAGGTCTTGATCTGCCGGCGGAGGTTTTCCGCGTTTTCCTGGGCTTTGAGCAGCTCATCGGCGATGTTGATGGCGGCAAGAATCGCCGCGTCCGTACGGCTGACGCTGGCGGAAGAGAGCACTTCACGCAGGCGGCTGTCCACCAGCTTTCCCACACGCTCCATATAGGAGGGGCTCTCCTCCGCTACCAGTGTGTAGTCCTCTCCGCAGATGCTCATCGTTACGCGATTTGCCATAATATATCCCGTCCTTTCTCACTCTTTCTGCCGCCTCGTGTAGGAGGCGAAACTATATAAATACAGAATAAAGTATACCACAATGGGTGCAAACCGTAAAGCATTCGCAGGAAATTTCTGAAAAAATGCATTGTGCAGCTTTACGAAAAAAGAGTTTTATTGTAAAATAAAACAACTATCAAGAACAAGGAGGTGCGCGCATGGGCGGATATATCCTGCGAGACAAGGAGCAGCGTGTTTCTCTGCCTGCACAGCGGGTGGATCGGCTGCTCTCCCGGGGCGACGGCGACGCGGCGCTTTTGTATCTGTTTTTGTCGCGTACCGACCGCGGCGTGACGCCGGAGGAGATACAGCAGCGGCTGCATTGGACGCAGCTGCGCTTTGCCGCCGCCGAGCGGACGCTCCGGCAGTTGGGACTGCTGGACGGCGAATCGTGGACGCCGCCGGAGCCGGCGGAGGAGCGGACGGCTTATACCGGCGAGGATATCGCCAATCTGCTGGAAGGGGACAAGGGCTTTGCTGCGCTGGTGCCGCAGACGGAGGAAAAACTGGGCAAGAAGCTGAAAACAGCCGATTTGCAGATTCTGGCGGGGCTGTACGACGATCTGCGTCTGCCGCCGGACGTGATCTATCTGCTGGTGAACCACTGTATCCGCCGCATGGAGCAGCGCTACGGCGAAGGACGGCGTCCCACGCTGCGGCAAATTGAAAAAGAGGGCTATTACTGGGCGTCGCAGGGACTGTACGACCAGGAAAGCGCAGGACGGTATCTGCGACGGTACGACCGGCGGCAATCGCAGATGAGTGCGTATCTGCGCGCCGTGCAGATTACGTCGCGCCGCGCGGTGGACAGCGAGGAGCGGTATATCAACGACTGGATCGAAAAAGGATATTCCCCGGAGTTGGTGGCGGCGGCATACGATCAGACGATTTTCTATAAAAAAGAGCTGAACTGGCGATACCTCAACGGCGTACTGCGCCGCTGGGAGGAAAACGGTTGGCACACGCCGGAGGAGGCGGAGCAGGGCTGTCAAAACGGCGCGGCGCGGCAACGTCAGAAATCCGGCGGAAAAAACGACTGGATGACCCAGTTTATCAAGCGGTGAGGGGAGGCAAGATGCGTGAAATACGACGGGAAGATCATGAGCCGCGCCATGGAGCGGTATAAAGAGGATAAGGAGCGGCGCAGCAGTCGGTTTCAGGCGCGGCAGGAGGCAATTTTTCGAGCAGTTCCCCGTTTGGGCGAGATTGACCGGGAACTGCGCAGTACCATGTCGCAGATCGTGTCGTCCGCTCTGCGGCGCGGCACAGACCCGCTGCCTGCGATCCGGGTGATCCGGGACCGCAATCTGGATCTGCAGCGCCAGCGCGCGGAGTTGCTGGCAGAGAACGGCTATGACATGGACGCGCTGGAGGAGAAACCGCTCTGCCCTTTGTGCAACGACACCGGCTTTCAAAAAGGCGCCATGTGCGAATGTCTGCAAAAATACTATGACCGTGAGCAGATCCGGGAACTTTCCAAAGTGTTGGACATGGGAACTGCCAGCTTTGAGACGTTTGATTTCCAGTGGTACGATACCCAGCGCGGCGAGCTGGGCGTATCACCACGTGAGAATATGGAGAAGAACTTTGACACCTGTCAGGACTACGCCCACCAGTTCGGACCGCGCAGCGGCAATCTGTTGCTGTCCGGCGAACCGGGACTGGGAAAGACGTTTTTGTCGGCGTGCATCGCCCGGGTGGTCAGCGGCAACGGGTTTTCCGTGGTGTATGATACCGCCGCTCACGTGTTTGCCCGTTTCGAGACGGATAAGTTCCGCCGGGATCAGGGCGAGGAGGCGGGTGAGGACGTGAACCGCTATCTCAACTGTGAACTGCTGATTTTAGACGATCTGGGCACAGAGATGACCACTGCGTTTGTCCAGAGCGCTCTGTATCAAATTATCAACAGTCGGCTGCTGTCGGGAGGAAAAACGATCATCAGTACCAATCTCAGTCCGGCGGAGATCGGTCGGCGGTATTCTCCGCAGATTCTGTCCCGACTGATGGGCGAATATCAGATACTGCCCTTTTTTGGAGAGGACATTCGTCTTCTCAAAAGAGAGCGAGAACAATAGAATACGCTCCTTGCCCTGTTCGGAAACGTGCCGGACAGGGCGCTTTTTGTTGCCAAAGAGGGATTTCCCGACGGGATACGACCGTTTTTACCGCCAAAGGAGAGTAAAATGACGGAGAAACGGAGGGATACGCATGAAAAGCCATCACAAGGGGGATTTTCTGTCTACGCGAGTGCGGTATATTTCCATAGGGGAAATCCGTCCCAATCCCCGTCAGCCGCGCCGCCATTTCGGCGAGGACAGTCTGCGGGAGCTGTCGGACAGTATCCGGGCGTACGGCATTTTACAGCCGCTGACGGTGCGCCGTATGGAACAGGGCTACGAGCTGGTGGCAGGAGAACGGCGTCTGCGCGCCGCTCGGCTGGCAGGATTGCGGGAGGTTCCGTGCCTTGTTGCACAAGTGGGGGAGGAAGATTCGGCGCTGTTGGCGCTGATTGAGAACCTACAGCGCCGGGATCTGGACTGCTGGGAGGAGGCGGAGGCGATTGCCCGGCTGATCCGGGAATACGGCTTAAGTCAGGAGGCGGCTGCGGAGAAGATCGGAAAATCCCAGTCCGGCGTGGCAAATAAACTGCGATTGCTGCGCCTTAGCGAGAGTGTGCGGCAGCTCCTTCGCCAAAACGGACTGACGGAGCGCCATGCCCGGGCACTGCTGCGCCTGACGGACGAGGAGGAACAGCGCCGCGTGATTCGCGCGGCGGCACAGGGCGGCTGGAACGTGGCGCGGACGGAGGAGTACGTGGAGAAACTGCTGCAAAACAAGCAGATTCAACCGCCTCGCCGCCGCAGTACATACGTCATCAAGGACGTGCGGTTGTTTCTCAACAGCGTCGAACGCGGCGTACATATGATGCAGCACGCCGGCGTGGGCGCGGTGTGGGGACGGGAAGACACAGACAGCGCCATCTTGCTGACCATTCGCATACCCAAATCGGAAAAAAAGGCGTGATGCTTGTTACGAATTTGTAATCCTTTTTCTTGACAGAGGGAGTATAATGACGGTGCATATCTGTCTTTGAAAAGAGTGGGCAGGCAAGAGGAGGATCTGTAGTGATGGAAGAGGAACGCCGCCAGGTAGCTCTGGACGCCTCACAGGAGGACGAGTGGGACGAAGAGCTGGAAGAGGAGCTGCTGTACGGGCGTCGCAGGCTGGGACGCGGCGGAAAAATTGCGCTGATTGTCAGCGGCGCTGTTGTGGCGCTGTTGGCAGCGGCATATATAGTTGTTTGCGCGTTCGCCTCCCGTGAAGAGACCGTGCGAAACGGAGTCAGCGTTTTGGGCGTAGACGTGAGCGGATTGACACGTGCGCAGGTGGAGACGCTTTGGGAACGGGAAGGTTCACGCGTCTGCGCCGTGACAGAGATTCTCATTTTGGTGGAAGGCGAAGAGACCACGCGGCTGACGCTGGCGGAGCTGGGTGTGACGATCCGACCCGAGGATGCGGCAAAAAGCGCGTGGAACGCCGGCCGCGGCGGCAGTTTTCTCGCCGGCGGTTGGGCATATCTGCGCAGTCGTTTTACCCGCAGTGACGTCATGCCCAAGTTGACGCTGGACGAGGAAGTCTTTGATAAGCGGCTGGAAGGAATCGGCGATGAGTTGGGCACTACGGTGATAGACGGCGCGTACCGGCTGGACGAGGAGACGGCGGACGGGTTCTATCTCACCAAGCCCCGGGACGGCGTGAGCGTGGACGAGAGCATTTTGCGCATGACGCTGGAAGACGCTATCACCAACGGAAAACTACGCCCCATTGATTGTTATTACGAAAAAGCGGCGGCAACGGAGCTGGATCTGGACGCCGTATATGAGGAGCTGCACGCGCAGATGCGCAATGCCGGATACGACAAGGAAACCGGGGAGTTGACGGAGTCGCAAGTGGGCGTGGAGTTTGATGTGGAGCAGGCAAAAGACCTCTTAGAGCAGGCGGAGCCTGGAGAGGAGATTTTCGTACCCGGGCAGGTACAGTTCCCCGCCGTGACCCTGGAGAAGCTGAAAGAGGGGCTCTTTCACGACGTGCTGGGCACCTACACCACCATTGTCACCGGCAGCGCCAACCGCTTGAGCAATGTGCGCCGCGCCGCCGGTGCGGTGAACGGGTCGATTCTCAATAGCGGCGAACAGCTCTCCTACAACAAAACCGTGGGCAATCCAAATGCCGCGGCAGGTTATCTGCCCGCACCCGGCTATGTGAAGGGCAAGACTGTGGACGTATACGGCGGCGGTGTGTGCCAGGTCTCCTCCACCATGTATTACGCGGCGCTTTTGAGCAATTTGAAGATCGTTACACGCTATTGTCATCAGTACGCGCCGTCTTATATCACGTGGGGCTGTGACGCCACTACGTTCTATCCCTCTCCGGATTTTGTTTTTGAAAACGACACCGACTACCCCATCAAGGTTGTAGCAACTTACTCCTCCAACAATCGCCTTACGGTGGCGATTTACGGCACAAAGACGGACGATACCTATGTCCGCATGGTCAGCAAGACCCTTTCCACGACGCCGTCCCATGTGGAATATGTGGAGGACGAAACGCTTAAACCCGGTCAGCAGGTGACGGAGCAGAGCGGCTATACCGGCTATCAGGTTCGCACCTGGCGCAACGTGTACGCCGGCGACGGCACGCTTTTGTCCAGCAAGGTGGAAGCCACCAGCAATTACGATATGCGCCCCACCATTATCCGCGTAGGTCCGAAACAGGCTGACCCCGCGCCTACACCGATACCCACGCCCACTCCCACGCCGGATCCCGACACAGACACCGACCCCGGCACGGATACCGATCCGGGCACCGACACGGATCCCGGTACGGGAACTGACCCGGGTACGGACAACGATCCCGATACAGGCGGCGATTCCGGTGCGGGAACAAACCCGTAATATAAAACCTGCCGACGGTTATGCCGTCGGCAGGTTTTTATCATTCCGTATGATTCACCGGCAGAGGAAGCTGAACCAGCCCTCACTGCTGTTTGTTTCTTCGATCTGCCAGCCGTTGCGGTGGAGGGATTCCGCTACCTCCTCAGCGCGCTCGTCGATGATACCGGAGCACAGGAACATGCCCCCGGGCTTGAGAAAGGCGCGTACCCGGCTGCCAAGTCCCATGATCACGTCCGCCACAATGTTGGCAACGACCACGTCGTAGCCGCCGCCGATCTCGGAGGCAAGCTGACCGTCGGAGAGGACGTTGCCCCATCGGACGGTATAGCGATCCCGTCCGATACCGTTGAGCGCGGCATTTTCATAGGCGACGTCCACACAAGTCTCGTCGATGTCGCAGGCGAAGGCATGGGAGGCGCCCAAAAGCAGCGCTGCGATGGATAAAATCCCACTGCCGCAGCCCAGATCCAGCACGCGCTCGCCGCCTTGGAGGTGCGCTTCCAGCGCCGTCAAACAAAGGCGTGTGGTGGCGTGATTGCCTGTCCCGAAAGTAAGACCGGGATTGAGCCGCAGCGCCACGCGCCCGGCGGATTCGGCGCTCTCCCATTCGGGAATCACGATCAGCCGCTCGCCGATTTCCATCGGCTTATAAAACTGCTTCCAGTTGTTTTCCCAATCAGCATCCGCCATGGGCGTCACGGTGAGGGCAAGCGGCGCGGTCTCGGGTCTGGCGGCGCGCAGACCGTCCAGCGCGATGCGAAGCTCTATAAGCGCCGCGCGTCCGGCATCATCATCGGAGAGATAGAAGGTCACGCGGCAAAGACCTTTCTTTTGCAAGAGGAGATCGTCGTCCACGTAGTCCCAATACTGGCGGTTGTGTTCTAAGAAGTTCCGAAAATCGCCCTCATCGTCAATGACAAGACCCGTGACACCTCGATCTTCCAGAAACGCGGTCACCGTGTCCAGTCCCGCAGGCGCGGTGTCAAGCCGCAGCTCCAGCCAATTCATCAGCGTTCACGACCCACAAAGAACAGCCCCATTGTATTCGGCCCCGTATGACTGCCGATCACCGGACCGATGTAGTGGATATAGACCTCCCGCACGCCGTAGCGCCGCTTCAGCTCCGCGGCAACTTCCTCCGACTCGCGCAGACAGTCGGCGTGGCAGATAAACATGACCTGCTTATCCAGATCCACACCCAACTCACCCACTTTGTCAATGAGCGCCTTGAGGCTTGCCTTGCGTCCGCGCACCTTGGCGACCGGCACCAGCTTGCCCTCGTTGGAGGTGTGCATCACCGGCTTAATGGAGAGCATCGTGCCAAGCAGCGCCGCACCGGCGGACAGCCGTCCGCCGCGCCGCAGGAAGTTCAGATCGTCCACCGTGAACCAGTGGCATACCGTCAGCTTGTTGTCCTCGATCCATTGAGTCAGCTCAGCGGCGGTGAGACCCTCACGTTTCTTCTGTACCGCCAGATACAACAATAGACCCTGTCCCCGGGAGGCGCTCAGAGAATCCACCACAAAAATCTGCGCGTCGGGAAACTCCCCGCGCAGCGTGTCGGCGGCAATGGCGGCGGACTGATAGGTAGTGGAAAGCGCCGAGGAGAAGCAAACACATACAATATCCTTGCCCTCGGACAAAACTGCCCGCATGCGCTCTTCAAACTGCCCGATATTCGCAGCGGAGGTGGAGGACATCTTTCCGGCGCGCAGGCGGCGGTAGAACTCCTCGTTGGTGATGGCGCGTCCGTCCAAATAATTGGGGTACTCCTCGCCGTCCATGTGCATGGTCAGGGGCAGTACGTCCAGCTCCAGCTCCCGCGCCATCTCGTCGGTCAGGTCGCAGCAGCTGTCGGTCATAACAATGTAGTCCCGCATGATATGTTTCCTCCTACGTTCTATAACGTTATGTAAACTACTTTCCTACGCAGAACCTGGCAAAAATAGTGTCTACCAGATCGTCCCGCACGGACTTGCCGTTCAGCTCCCCCAGTGCCGAGAGCGCATTTTCCGCATCGGTGAGCACGGCGTCCGGGGTAAGACCGTCTTCCAAAGCGGCGCCGGCGCACGCCACCGCGTCAGCGGCACGGCGTACCGCGTCATACTGCCGGGCGTTGGTGAGAAGCTGTCCCTGCGCGGCGCCTGCGGGGTATAGAGCCTCCACCGCATGGCGCAGTGCGTCCAGCCCCGCGCCGGTCACGGCGCTGACGGGATATACGGAGCCAAACCGGCGGCGCAGCGCGTCCAAATCTAATTGCATCGGCAGGTCGGATTTATTTACCAGCACGATTCGCTGTGTCGCGGTGGCGGCGGCGATCGCCTCCTCGTCCTCCGCTGTCAGCGGCGCGGAGCCGTCCAGCACCAGAAGCGCCAGCTCCGCCGCTTGGGCGGCGGCGCGGCTGCGCGCCACTCCTTGCGATTCCACCGCGTCGTCGGTGGAACGAATCCCGGCGGTATCAGTCAGGCGCAGTACCACGCGGCCCAGACGCACCTTTTCCTCCACCGTGTCGCGGGTGGTGCCTGCCACGTCGGTGACGATGGCGCGTTCATAGCCCACCAGCGCATTGAGGAGGGATGATTTTCCCACGTTGGGCTTACCTAACAGCACCGTGGGAACGCCGTGCTTGACCACCCGTCCCCGGGCAAAGGAAGCGAGAAGCGTTTTCAGTTCCCTATGACTGCGATGCAGCGTATCCGAAAGGAGCGCCCGGTCGGCATCGGCAATATCCTCGTCGGGATAGTCCACCACGGCGTAAAACCGGCTGACAAGGGACATCAAATCGTCGTATACCGCGTCCACAGCGCGGCTCAAGCTCCCTGAAAGCTGCATTGCCGCCAGTTGCGCGCCCTCCGCCGTCTCCGCGTCAATGAGATCCGCCACCGCCTCCGCCTGCAGAAGATCCATGCGTCCGTTCAAAAACGCCCGTTTGGTAAACTCTCCCGCCTGTGCCTGCCGCGCTCCGGCATCAAACAGTGCGCCCAGCACCTCGTCCAGCACAATGGGTGAGCCGTGACAGTGTATTTCCGCGCAATCCTCGCCCGTATAGCTGTGGGGCGCGGGAAACAGTACGCACAGCGCATCGTCCAGAAGCCGGGATTCACGGTCGCGCACCTGTCCGTAGACCATCACGCGCCCGGACTGCTCCGCCATGCTCCGCCCGTTGCGGGGAAAAAACACCCGGGAGAGCACCGCGCGGGTCTGTGCGCCGGAAAGACGCACAATCCCGATGGCGCCTATGCCACGCGGCGTGGCAATGGCGGCAATGGTATCAAACATAATGCGCTCTCCCTTCCCCGGTCTTCACCTTATTATAACATAGCAAATTCCGTTTGGAAAGAAAAGCTTTTACTCGACGTAAAAAGACAAATAATATAAAAATACCCTACACCTAATATACCATATTAGATGCAGGGTGTCAACGGTGAATATGGATAAATACAGAAACGGGGAAAATGCAGGAAATGATTGACAGCAGAAAAAATAGAGGATACAATAACAGTTGGATTTTCTAATCCTCAAATTGTGTTGTAAGGAGTGTAGTTAAAATGGAAGAGAACAAAATCCCCGGTAAGGGCGCAGCAACCGCCAGCTTGGTGCTGGGTATCATGCAGTGGCGCTGTGGTTCTTCGGCTATTCCGCCATTGTTTCCGTGATTTTGGGCGTTGTCGGTCTGATTCTGGCGAGCAACGCAAAGAAGGCGGGCTTTGAAGGCGGTATTCGCACAGCGGGCTTTGTGCTGTCTCTGATCGGACTGATCGGCGGCGCGATTGCTTTCGTGGCTTGCGTTGCCTGCGCAGGGCTGCTGGCCTCGGCGGTGAAGAACGTCGACGTGAGTGGGCTGCAGGATGCGATAGAGAACGCTGCCAACGGCTGATTCGGCAAACTGAAAAAGGAAACGCCGTGTGTCCGGGTGGCACACGGCGTTTCTTAAAGCGGGAGGACAACGGACATGTTGCCATATATTGATGTACTGGGGCGGCAGATTTCCATGTACGGTGTTATGATTGCCGCCGGGGCGGTGGCGGCGCTGGTATGGGCGCTGTGGTACAGCCGGGGAGACCGGGTACGCAGTGCCGATCTGGAATTGGCGCTCATCTATGGTGTTATCGGTGTGGCGGTGGGTGCAAAGCTGCTGTATGTAGTGACGGTACTGCCGGAATTTCTCCGCGATCTGCCATATTTGTTTACCTATCCGGCGGCGTTTTTCCGCACGTATCTTGCCGGAGGTTTTGTGTTCTATGGCGGACTGTACGGCTTTTTGGCGGCGGTTGCCCTGTATGTACACTTTGCCAAAGCGGACGGGGATCATGTGTGGCGCGGCGCCGTCCCGGCGGTGGCGCTGTTCCACGGCTTCGGACGCGTAGGGTGCTTTCTGGCAGGCTGCTGCTATGGCGTTCCGTCCCACGGTTGGGGCGTCGTTTTCCACCAATCGGAAATTGCGCCGACAGATACGGCGTTGGTGCCGATCCAACTCTACGGTGCGGTGGGAGAGTTTTTACTGTTCGGCGTGTTGGTATATTTGGCGTACCGCAAGATAACCGGACGGCGTATACTGGGCGTGTATCTGTGCGCATACAGCGCGGGGCGGTTTGCATTGGAATTTTGGCGCGGCGATGTGTACCGCGGGATCTACGGCGGACTGTCACTGTCCCAATGGATCTCGTTGGTAACAGCGGCGCTGGGACTGTGGCTGTTGTTGAGCCGCCGGCGGCAAAAACAATAGAATGAGCATAAAGGCGGACGGGCAAGCGCCCGTCCGCCTTTCCTATTCACAAGTACCGCGCGCGTCAGCCGACGATCTCGCCGTTGGCTTCCCGCTCGGCGACCTCTTTCAAAGCGTCCTTGCGGCTGAGGTTGATGCGGCCCTTCTCGTCGATCTCCACGACCTTGACCCAGGTCATGTCGCCGATCTTCAGCACGTCCTCCACCTTCTCGATGCGTTTGTCGCATACCTTGGAGATGTGGCACAGACCGTCCTTGCCCGGCGCCAGCTCGATAAACGCGCCCAACTGAGCGTTGTTCTGCTTGCTGGTGAGGTAGCTGACGACGCGGCCGTAGTAGAGCTGACCCACCTCGGGGACGAAGATGATCTCATCGATGAACTTCTTCGCCAGCTCGCAGCTCTCGGCGTTGGGGGAGGCGATGTGGATCGTACCGTCGTCGTCGATATCCACCTTGGCGCCGGATTCCGCTACGATTTTCTGGATCACGCTGCCGCCCTTGCCGATGACCTCTCGGATCTTGTCCGGGTCGATGTGCATGGTGATCATCTTGGGTGCGTAGGGGCTGACCTCCGGACGCGGCTCGGCGATCACGGGCAGCATGATCTGATCGAGAATCTGTATCCGTGCGTCGTAGGTGATATCCAGCGCGTTGCGAATGATCTCCATGGTCAAGCCGTCGTTTTTCAGATCCATCTGAATGGCGGTAATGCCCTTCTTTGTACCGGCGACCTTGAAGTCCATCTCGCCGTGGAAGTCCTCCACGCCCTGAATGTCGATAAAGGTGGTGAAGGCGCCGTCGTCGTCCTGAATGAGACCGCAGGAGATACCTGCCACAGGGGCTTTGATGGGTACGCCCGCGTCCATCAGCGCCAGCGTGGAGCCGCAAATGGAGCCCTGGGAGGTAGAGCCGTTGGAGGACACCACCTCGGATACCACGCGGATCGCGTAGGGAAACTCCTCGGCGGAGGGGATCACCGGCAGCAGCGCGCGCTCCGCCAACGCGCCGTGTCCAATCTCACGGCGACCCGGGGAACGGGCGGCTTTCGCCTCGCCCACGGAGTAGCCGGGGAAGTTGTAGTGGTGCATATAGCGCTTTTCCGTCTCCTCCCAGATGGTGTCGAGCTTCTGGTTGGCGGAGAGGGTGTCCAGCGTGGCGACGGACAGCACCTGGGTCTGACCGCGGGTAAATAGACCCGAGCCGTGTACCCGGGGCAATACGCCTACCTCGGCGGAGAGGGGACGGATCTCGTTCTTGGCGCGGCCGTCCACCCGGTGACCCTCCAGCAGCCACGCCTTGACGATCCTCTTCTGGAACTTGTAGGTGATCTCGTCCAGATACTGATCCATGTCGGGGTGATCGTCCAAGAATAGCTCGTGCCACTTCTCAATCAAGGCGTTCCAGCGCGCCTCGCGGACGTTCTTATCATCGGTGTCCATGGCGGCTTTGGCATCGTCCATGGTGGTCGCCACGATCTTGTCAAACAGCTCCTGATCGAAGTCGGCGTGGGGATAGTCGAACTTGGGCTTGCCGATCTCCGCCACCATCTGATTGATAAGCGCCACCTGCCGCTGGTTTTCCTCATGGGCGCTGCGGATCGCCTCAAACATCATGTCGTTGGGCACTTCGTTGGCGCCCGCCTCGATCATGACCACCTTCTTGCCGGTGGAGACCACCGTCACGTCCAGATCGCTGACCTTGCGCTCCTCGGCGTTGGGATTGAACACCAGCTTGCCGTCCACCAGACCCACCTTCAGCGCGCCCACCGGTCCGTTCCAGGGGATATCGGAGATGGCAAGAGCGGCGGAGGTGCCGATCAGCGCGGCAACCTCCGGGGAACAGTCGTGATCCACGCTCATGACCGTGCACATCACGGACACGTCGTTGCGAAAATCGTACGGGAACAGGGGGCGGATCGGACGGTCTATGACACGGGCGGTCAGGATCCCCTTCTCACCGGGACGACCCTCCCGGCGGTTAAAGCTTCCGGGAATGCGTCCCACGGCGTAGAGCTTCTCCTCGAAGTCCACGCTCAAGGGGAAAAAGTCCACGCCGTCCCGGGGACGGGGCGCGGCGGTGACGCAGCACAGCACGCTGGTCTCGCCGTAGGTGACCATGACGGCGGCGTTGGCAAGCTCTGCCAGTTTGCCGACCTCCAGAGACAGGGGGCGACCCGCCAGATCCATGGTGTATTTACGGTAGTGGGGGAATTGCCGCTTTGTAATGATGGTTGACATGGTTTTTACTCCTTTTCTTTTGAAATCTCACGCGGGAGCGCAAACCGTTTAGCACTTGAAAATCGACCCTGCCGGGAAGGTGGATTTTCAAGTTCTAAACGCGGTCGGCATCTCGCCGCGCGGCGGGGAAAATTGAAAGAAGGGTGGTGCGCACGGCACACCACCCTGTTTTCCGTTTTTACTTGCGCAGACCCAGCTTGGCAATCAGCGCACGGTAACGCTCGATGTCCTTCTTGGCGAGGTAGTCCAGCAGGCGGCGACGCTTACCGATCATCATCTGCATGCCGCGACGGCTGTGGAAGTCGTGGGGGTGCACCTTCAAATGCTCGGTGAGCTGATTGATCCGCTCGGTCAGGATCGCTACCTGCACCTCGGGGGAGCCGGTGTCCGTCTCATGGGTACGGTTCGCCTCGATGATCGAGGTCTTCTGGTCTTTCTGCATCATAGTGTGTTTCCACCTTTCTCTTATTTTGCCCGCATTCCGGGCAACGGGACAGGTGAATGATCCGCGCTGCGCAGATATGGGGCGATGGTCACGCCGATCAGCGTGCTTTGTAAGAATAACACATGATTTCCTATTTGTAAAGGATAATTTTTCAAAAAATAGACATTTTTATCATAATTGTATCACAATAGCACTCACGGGACAGCTTTCCGCCGCCTCCTGCGCCGCCGCCTGATGCTCGATGGGGACTTCGCCGTCCGCGGCTTGGGCGCTTCCGCCCGAATCGGGCAGATAAAACACCTCCGGGCAGATCGTGGGACACAGCCCGCACTGGATACATACTTTTTGCAATACCATGGCAGTCATGAAAAACCGCTCCTTTCCAACGAAAACTCTCTTGCAGTATGCCCCCGCGCCGTCCGAAATATTTTTCTTGACACGAGAAAAGTGACATGATATGCTTACTGTACTAATACGATTAGTACAGTTGAGAGGAGGGAGCAGCATGATCCAACTGGACTACCGGGACGCCCGACCCATCTACCGGCAGGTGAAAGACGGTCTGCGGCATTTGATAGTGACGGGCGTGCTGGCGGGAGGCGAACAGCTTCCCTCGGTGCGGCAGTTGGCGACGCAGTTGGCGATCAATCCCAACACCATTGTCCGGGCGTACGCGGAGCTGGAAGCGGAGGGATTCGTCTATTCCGTAGGCGGAAAGGGAACCTTTGTGGCGGAGAACGCGGACACATCGGGCGCGGCGCGGCGGCAGGAACTGGAGGAGCAGGTACTGCCGATTCTGCAGGAGCTGCGGGAGCTGGGTATGCGAAAAGAGGAGCTGGACGCTCTATGGGAAGGAGGCAAACGGAATGCTTGAAGCGAAGAACGTAGTAAAGATCTTTGAGGGCTTTCGCGCGCTGGACGGCGCAACGATGACGGTGCCGCGGGGCGCGGTGTACGGATTGGTAGGGCCCAACGGCGCGGGCAAGTCCACGTTGATCCGGCACTTGACGGGTGTGTACCGTCCGGACAGCGGAGAGCTGCTGCTGGGCGGCCAGCCGGTGTGGGAGAATCCGACGGTGAAGCGCCGCATGGCGGCGATCCCGGACGACTGGTATTATTTCCAGCAGTCGTCTATTTCCGAGATGGCGAAGCTCTATGAGGGAATGTATCCCACCTTCAGCCGTGAGCGGTATGCAAAGCTCCGGGAGGTGTTTCCCCTCAACGACAAAATGATGATCCGGCGCATGAGCAAGGGTATGCAGAAGCAGGCGGCGTTCTGGCTGACGGTGAGCTGTATGCCGGAGGTGCTGGTGCTCGATGAGCCGGTGGACGGACTGGATCCCGTGATGCGCCGTCAGGTCTGGACGCTGCTGCTGGACGACGTGTCCGCCCGGGGCACCACGGTGCTGGTATCGTCCCATAATCTGCGTGAGCTGGAGGACGTATGCGACCACGTGGGCATCATGAGCCGTGGACGGGTGCTGCTGGAGCGGAGCCTGAGCGAATTGCAGGACAACACCGTGAAGATCCAGGCGGCGTACGTTTCTGCGGAGGAGCCGGCGCTGCCGGCGGAGCTGCAGATTCTGCACCGCTCCAACGTGGGCAGGGTCTACACGTATATCGTCCGGGGACAGCGTGAGGAGATATTGCAGCGCATGCAGATCACCGAGCCGCTGCTGCTGGAGGCGATCCCCCTGACACTGGAGGAGATTTTTATCTATGAGATGGGAGGCGAAGACTATGCGGTTCGGGAAATCGTCCTCTAACGGCGCGCTGCTGCGCGGCGACGTGCGCCGCTGCTGGCCTGTGCCGTTCGTATACGCGGCAATCTGGATCATTGCGCTGCCGCTGCGGCTGAACGCCCAATACGGCTTGAATGCCCGCTCCACCGTATTGGATACAATGGAAGCGGTGGTGATTTTGGCGTTCTTCTTCGGCTGTGCCATGGCGATGGCACTGATGAGCTATCT
The DNA here is from genome assembly GCA_017619715.1 of Oscillospiraceae bacterium. Lineage (GTDB taxonomy): Bacteria > Bacillota > Clostridia > Oscillospirales > Oscillospiraceae > Vescimonas. The sequence goes on from JAFZRS010000002.1 coordinate 142,099, forward strand.
GATGAACTCCCGCGCCACGGGTCTGATGCACAGTCTTCCCGTCACCCGGCGCTCCCAGTTCTTTACCCATTTTGCCGCGGGCTTCGGCATGTTTACCGCCGCCAATGTGTTGATATTTGTGCTGTCGGTGCTGGTGACGCTGGGCGGCGGCGTCCCCTGGGCGGCGCTGGGCTGGTGGCTTTTGGCGGCGGAGCTGACGGGCTTTTTCTTCCTGTCGCTGGGCTTTTTCTCCGCGATACTCACCGGCTGGCTCCTGGCGGTGCCGGCGGTATATCTCATTTTGAATTTCGGCGTATGGGTCATCACCATGCTGCTGCGTGCGCTGGGGAGTATTTTCTATTGGGGCTATTCGCCCGGTCCGCTGCCTGCGGCGGTGGAATGGCTGACGCCTACTGTAAAGCTGTGCGCCATACTGTGGGAACACAGTGACTATACGCCTGCCTCTTATGGTGTCGCCGCAGGTCATCAGATGAACACCGGCGCGCTGCCGGTGATGCTGATCTACGCGGCGGTTGGTGTACTGTTGCTGGCATTAGGCAGTTTCCTCTACCGCATTCGCCGCTCCGAAGCGGCGGGCGACGCGGTGGCGCACCGTGGCTTGCGCCCGGTGGTGGGCGCCGTGGGCGCGCTGACAGGCGGTCTGGCGCTGGGTCTGGTAATCTATGAGATTTTGGACGGAGAAAACCGTTCCATGGTGACGGTCTGCGTGGTCATCATGACGGCGCTGTGCTATTTCACCATCGAGATGCTGCTGAAAAAATCCTTTCGCGTATTTAAGAGCGGCTGGATTCGCGCGGCGTTGGTCTGCGCGGCGGCGGCGGCAGTATGCGTGTGCGTGTCGCAGGATCTGACCGGTTACCAGAAGCGCGTACCCGATCCCGGCGCGGTGCAGGGGGTGCAAAACGTCACCGGCAGAGGCTACTATGAAATGCTGACCGATGCGGAGACCATCGAGGCGGTGGCGGCGCTCCATCAGGCGATTGTCACCGAGGGCGAGGGTGATGCCACCGATCCCTGGCGCAGCTTCCACTTCACCTATGCCATGAAGAGTGGCGCCGTTGTCAACAGGCACTACGGCGTGTACGTGAAAGAGGGCTCCGCGATCCACGAAGCCGCCAACCGGGTGCTCAACTGCCCGGAGGTACAGTGGAAACAGATTTTCGGCGGCAAGGACGGCAAAGCCGACGCTCCCGGAGAGACGCCTGCGTTCCGGGGCGGCTATGTGAGCGTATTTAGCGGCGAGGAGCAGTTTATCCAGATCAGCGCCGAGCAGGCGCGAACGTTGTATGAGGCGCTGGCGGCAGACGTGCTGATGGGTCGAAACACCCACGATATTCTGGACGAGGAGCGGGAATGTTTGTGGGTGGAGATCGAGCTGGAAAGCGCCGACGGACGGAATGATATCCATCTGTGGTCGCAGGAAGCGCAGTTGGAAAAGACCTGCACGCAGACGCTGCACGTGCTGACGGAGCTGGGCTTTACGGAGGAGCAGCTGATCGGCAGCGCCAACTGGTAAAACATCCCGACACGGCGAAAAAAATCGGTTGACAAACCGGTTGCGGCGGGTTATAATCGCCCCAAAGCGAAATGCAATGACGGAAAGTTGCCCTTGACGGAGCGTTTCAGAGAGTCGGCGGACGGTGCGAGCCGATACCGAAGTCATACGGCAGTCTGGTTCCCGAGCAGGCGGTCTCAAAGCGAAAGCAAGTAAGTCCGTCCGGTTGCCCCGTTACAGGCGAAAGGCTTGTCAGAGCCTGGTGAGAGATCGTTTTCTACGATAATCAGGGTGGTACCGCGAAACACATTTCGTCCCTGAAGTCTTCGGACTTCAGGGACGTTTATTTTACCGCATTACAGGGAAGGAGCAGTCAAGATGAAAGAGATCGCATTGAGCGACGTCACCATGAAGCGTGCGCGGAAGGGGAGCGAGTTTACCCTCTCTTTCCGGGAGAAAATTGAGCTTTGCAAGCTGTTGGATAAGTTGGGCGTGTCATCCGTTGAAACCGGCGTCATCGAGAACCGTCGGACGGACGGACTGCTCATCAAGTCCCTCGCCTCTGCCGTGGCGAATGCCCGTTTGACCGTTTCCGTCCCCGTAGGCGAGGAGGACGGCGTCGCCTACACGTGGAGCTGTGTGAAGGAGGCGAAGCACCCCCGACTGCAGGTAAGCCTGCCGGTTTCCACCGTGCAGATGGAATACCTATACCATAAAAAGCCGGACGATATGCTGGAGCTGATCGGCAAAACCGTGGCTGAGTGCCGCGCCTGCTGTGCCGACGTGGAGTTTTCCGCCGAGGACGCCGGGCGCAGCGACCGGGAATTTTTACTGCAGGCGATTGAGTGTGCAAAAGAAAACGGCGCTACCGCCGTCACCGTCTGCGATAGCGCGGGCAAGCTGTTGCCGGAGGAATTTTTCCGCTTCACCTCCGAGATACGGCAGGCGCTGGGTACGGAGATAAAGCTGGGCGTGAGCATTTCTAACGACCTCTATCTGGCGGATGCCTGCGCCCTCTATGCCGTCAAGGCGGGTGCGGACGAGGTGAAGGCGGTCGCCTGCGGGGAGGACGCCGTATCGCTGCAAAAGCTTGCCGCCATGCTGCACACCCACGGGGAAGAACTGGGAGCGAGCTGCGGCATACGCGCCACAGAGCTCAAACGCACCGTCGGTCAGATCGAATGGCTCTGCAAAACCAGCCGCAGCAAGGCTTCCCCCTTTGATAGCGGTGTTCGGGAGGAGGCGAATTTCGCCCTCAGTGCCCACGACGATGCGCAGGCGGTGAAAAAGGCGGCGGAGAAGCTGGGCTACGATTTGTCCGAGGAGGACGCCGCCAAGGTCTACGAGGCGTTTGCCGCCGCGGCGGACAAGAAGGGCGCTATCTCCGCACGGGAACTGGACGTGCTGATCGCCGCCTCCGCCTTGCAGGTGCCGCCCGCCTATACGCTGGAGAGCTTCGTCATCAACTCCGGCAACGTCATCACCGCTACCAGCCATATTAAGCTGACCAAAAACGGCAAAACGGTGGAGGGCGTGTGCGTGGGCGACGGTCCTATCGACGCTTCTTTTCTGGCAATGGAGCAGATCACCGGCACCCACTACGAGCTGGACGATTTTCAGATCCGCGCCGTCACCGAGGGACGCGAGGCGATGGGCGAATCGGTGGTGCGTCTGCGCTCGCAGGGCAAGCTCTATTCCGGACGCGGCATCTCCACCGACATTGTTGCGTCCAGTATCATGGCGTATATCAACGCGCTCAACAAGATTGTCTATGAGGAGGCGGAGCAATGAAGCTATCCTTTTCCACCCGTGGAAGACTCAATACGCCGTGGGCGGAGCTTACGCAGCTGGCGCTGGAAAACGGCTTTTTCGGCATCGAGGTCTACGACGCCTATAAGGACGCGCTGCTCACCGGCGCAGGCGGACCCCTGCACAAGTATAATACCGCCTCCACGCTGCGGGAGCTGCGGGATCGTAAGCTCACCATTCCCGCGTTCGACAGCTCCTGCAATGTAGGCTTCGGCAACCGGGAAACGATCGAGCAGGTACTCTTTCTCATATCGCTCGCCGCGTCCATGCAGACCGAATACGTGGCGATTCGCACGGACAGCGCCGACCTCGCCGCCTTGAAGGCGGAACTGGACGAACTGTTGCCTGTCGCCCGGAAAAACAAGGTCGTGCTGCTCCTCAAGACCAACGGCGCCTTTTCCGACACGAAGAAGCTCCGTCAACTGCTGGACGATTACGCCATGGACGAGTTAGGCGTGCTGTGGGACGTACACCACCCCTACCGCGACTGCGGCGAGACGCCGGGCGAGACGATCAAAAATCTCGGCGCGTATATCAAGCACGTGCATCTGCGCGACTCCGGCGACGCGGGCGAATACGAGCTGGTGGGCGAGGGTACGCTGCCGCTGGGCGACGTGATGCGCGCGCTCTATTCCGTGGACTACGCCGGCTACCTTTCCCTCGAGTGGAAGTTTGAGTGGATGGAGGATCTGCCGGATCTGGACGTGATTCTGCCGCATTATGTAAACTATATGCACCGCTTCCAATCCACACGCGGTAAAAAGAAAATGCTCTATCCCAACCACGACGGAACGGGGCAGTACGTCTGGAAGAAGGACGAGCTGATCGACCTGACCTTTCCGCAGGTACTCGACCGCATGGTGGAGGAGTTCCCGGATCAGTATTGTTTCAAATATACGACGCTGGACTATACCCGCACCTACGCGGAGTTTCGCGACGACGTGGATCATTTTGCCCGGGCGCTGATTTCTCTGGGCGTGCGGCCGGGCAGCAAGGTGGCGATCTGGGCGACCAATGTGCCGGCGTGGTATATCACCTTCTGGGCGACCACGAAGCTGGGCGCGGTGTTGGTAACGGTGAACACGGCGTATAAGATTCACGAGGCGGAGTATCTGCTGCGCCAGTCCGATACCCACACACTGGTGATGATCGACTCTTGTCTCGACTCCGACTACCGGCAGATCGTGAATGAGCTTTGCCCGGAGATTGCATCGAGCAAGCCCGGCGAGGCGCTGCACTGCAAGCGGCTTCCGTTTTTGCGTAACGTCATCACCGTGGGCTTTCGCATGGCGGGGTGTTTGACCTTTGACGAGGCAATGGATCGCTCGGAACTGGTATCGGAGCGTGAGCTTGTCCGGTATGCCGCAGAGGTGCGCCCGGACGACGTGTGCAATATGCAGTACACCTCCGGCACCACGGGCTTCCCCAAGGGTGTGATGTTGACCCATTACAATGTGGTGAACAACGGCAAGTGCATCGGCGATCGCATGGGACTGTCCACAGCCGACCGCATGATGATCCAGGTACCCATGTTCCACTGCTTCGGCATGGTGCTGTCTATGACGTCCTCCATGACCCACGGGGCGACGCTGTGTCCCATGCCGTATTTCTCCGCCAGAAGCTCGCTGGCGTGTATTGATCAGGAGAAGATCACGTGCTTTAACGGCGTGCCGACCATGTTCATCGCCATGTTCAACCACCCCGATTACCGCAAGACGGATTTTTCCCATATGCGAACGGGTATCATGGCAGGCGCGGGCTGTCCGCCGGAGCTGATGCGCCGCGCCGCCGATCCCGGCGAGATGCACATGACGGGTATTGTCAGCGTCTATGGGCAGACGGAGTCCTCGCCGGGCAGTACCATGTCCGCGTGGACAGACCCGCTGGACGTGCGGATTGGGACGGTGGGCTATGCCTTTCCCCACGTCCAGTGCAAGATCGTCGACCCGGAGACGGGCGCGGAGCTGGGCGCAGGCGTGAACGGCGAGTTTTGTTCCCGGGGTTATAACACGATGAAGGGGTATTATAAAATGCCCTACGCCACAAAGGACACCGTAGACGCGGAGGGCTGGCTCCATTCGGGCGACCTCGCCTGCCGGGACAAGAACGGGAATTATCGTGTCACGGGACGGCTCAAGGACATGATTATCCGCGGCGGCGAGAATCTCTATCCCAAGGAGATCGAGGAGTTCATCTACACCCACCCGAAGGTGCAGGACGTGCAGGTGATCGGCGTGCCGGATAAACGCTACGGCGAGGAGGCGATGGCGTGTATCATTCTCAAAAAGGGGCAGAGTGTCACCGAGGAGGAGATGCGCGCGTTTATCGCCGCTTCGCTGGCACGGCATAAGGTGCCGCGCTACATCACCTTCACGGACGCGTTCCCCATGAACGCCGCCGGCAAGATACTCAAGTACAAGATGCGCGAGGACGCGGTGAAGCTGTTGGGGCTATAAGATGTATTTTGCAGAAAAAACACTTGACAAATGATCGGCGCAGTGGTAAAAACATACCATCAAAGGCGATGACGAAGACGGTCTTGAGATTTCTTTTTCAGAGAGCCGATGGCTGGTGCAAATCGGCAAAGGGGTCTCATACGTGCCTATCCCTTCCGAGCTGAAGCCCGAAAGATGCATATCGAGTAGACGCTTCCGTAGTTGCTGCGTGAAAGCATAGGGATTGTCGGATCCCGTAAAGCGGCAGCCGACCGGCTGCAATTTGAGTGGTACCGCGAGTGTTCGAATACACCCGTCTCAAAGCTTTGAGGCGGGTGTATCTTTTTTTAGGGGGTATGGTATGATGACAACCGTTGAACTGGAAAAAATGCGTGAGATTGCCCTGCGTATCCGCGAAATGCGCGAGATTTCGGGCCTGACGCAGGAGGAGATGGCGCAGAAGGTAGAGGTGACGCCGGAGGCGTACGTCCGCTACGAGAACGGGCAGGACGATTTTCCCTTTACCTTTATCCACAAGTGCGCGCAGGTTTTTAACATCGGTATTACCGATCTGCTGGAGGGCGAGAGCGCCCATCTGTCGTCGTATACCGTCACCCGCAAGGGTCACGGCCAGCAGACGGCGAAGGAGGACGGCATTGAGATTTGCGACCTTGCGCCGATGTTCCGCAAGAAGATTGCCGAGCCGTACCACGTGAAATATGAGTACGACGAGAAATTGCAAAATCAGCCGATTCACCTGACCAAGCACTCCGGGCAGGAGTTTGACCTGGTGCTGCAGGGGCGGCTGAAGGTGCAGGTGGGCGATAACGTAGAGTACCTCAGCGAGGGCGACAGCATCTATTATAACAGCTCCACGCCCCACGGCATGATCGCCGTAGACGGTCGGGACTGCCTGTTTCTGGCGGTGGTGCTGCCCGGAACGAATCAAGCGGAGAATCTGGTACGCGACACGCTGATCCCCGCGCGTATTTCCAACCGGTCGCTTATCTCCTCCAAGTTCGTCCAGTGTGAGGAGAGCGAGACGGGCTACCCTCTCTCCGTTCAATTTAAGAACGAAGATAAGTTCAACTTTGCCTTTGATATTGTGGACGCGCTGGCACGGCGTGAGCCGGAGAAGCTTGCCATGCTCCACGTGAGCGCGGACAAGAAAGAGCGGCGCTTTACCTTCAACGACATGAAGCGTGCCTCCAATCAGTGCGCCAATTACTTTAAAAACCTCGGCATCAAAAAGGGCGATAGGGTCATGCTGGTACTCAAACGGCACTATCAGTTCTGGTTCTCGATTCTGGCGCTGCATAAGCTGGGCGCCATCGCCATACCCGCCACCAATCAGTTGCAGGTCCACGATTTTGCGTACCGTTTTCAATCGGCGGGAGTCAGCGCCATTGTCTGCACGGCGGACGGCGACACGGCGCATCAGGTGGAGCTGGCGCAGGAGACCTGCCCGACGCTGCAGACGAAACTGCTCGTGGGCGAACAGCGCGACGGCTGGCACGATTTTGACGAGGAATATCCCCTGTACAGCACCCATTTCTACCGCAGCGCCGATACCGCCTGCGGCGACGACACCATGCTGATGTTCTTTACCTCCGGCACCACCGGCTATCCCAAGATCGCCGAGCACAGCTATAAATATCCTCTGGGACACTATCTCACCGCCAAATACTGGCACGGCGTGAGCGACGAGGGTCTGCACTTTACGATCTCCGAAACGGGCTGGGGCAAGGCGCTCTGGGGCAAGCTCTACGGACAGTGGCTGTGTGAAGGCGCGGTGTTCACCTACGATTTCGACCGCTTCGACGCCTCCGACATTCTGCCCATGTTCGCCAAGTACCATATCACCACCTTCTGTGCGCCGCCCACCATGCTGCGCATGATGATCCGGCAGGACATCTCCCGATACGATCTCTCCTCCGTGCGGCACATGACCACTGCGGGAGAAGCGCTCAACCCCGAGGTCTACCGCCTCTTTGAAAAGGCGACGGGACTGCAGATCATGGAGGGCTTCGGTCAGACCGAGACCACACTCTCCATCGCCAATTTCCTCGGCGGCGCTCACAAGCTGGGCTCCATGGGTAAGCCCTCGCCGCTCTTTGACGTGGATATTGTCGACCCGGACGGAAAGAGCCTGCCGGACGGCGAGGTGGGCGAGATCGTGATTCGCACCTCTGAAAATGTCCCCTGCGGACTTTTCAAGGGCTATTACCGCGACGCGGAGAACACCGCCGCGGCATGGCACGACGGGTATTACCACACCGGCGATACAGCGTGGCGCGATGAGGACGGCTTCTTCTGGTACGTCGGCCGCGTGGACGACGTGATTAAGTCATCCGGTTACCGTATTGGACCTTTCGAGATTGAGAGCGTCATTATGGAACTGCCCTACGTTTTGGAGTGCGGCGTATCCGCCGCGCCGGACGAGGTGCGCGGCCAGGTGGTGAAGGCGTCCATCGTACTGGTAAGCGGCACGGAGGGTACGGAGGAGCTGAAAAAGGAGATTCAGAACTACGTCAAGGCGCATACCGCGCCGTATAAATATCCGCGTATTGTGGCATTCTGCGAGAGCCTGCCCAAGACGATCAGCGGCAAGATTCAGCGGAATTTACTGTAAAAATTTGCTCTGAAAAATTTTTCCCAAGCACTTGACAACTGCATAAAACATGATAAAATCAAAGCAATTACATACAAAGGCTTTGACGAAGAGTTCGGCGGGATCGGATCTCCCCAGAGAGCCGGCGGTTGGTGCAAGACCGGCGTTATCTCCCCGACGATGTAACTTCCGAGCCGGAGAGAAGAACAGATTCCCCGTCGGGATCTCAGTAGAACTTTCCCGTGATGGCTGCGTAAAGGCATAGGGATTGTCAGATCCTGAAGGGACAGCGGTTGGACCGCTGTAATTTGAGTGGTACCGCGGGTGTTTTTGCACTCGTCTCAAAGTGATTGCTTTGAGACGGGTGTTTTATTTTTCAGAGCGAGAGGATATACCGACATGGAACAAATATCGGGACTGGACTTCAAAATCAAAGAAATGGCGCTGCGTATCCGCGAACTGCGGGAGATCACGCGCTACACCGCCCAGGAGATGGCGGAAAAGACCGGCGTCACGGTGGAGGAGTATCTCCACTGCGAAAACGGTGAGAGCGATCTGAACTTTGCCTTCATCTACCGCTGCGCGCTGGCGTTCGGCGTGGACGTGACTGATATCATCGAGGGCGTCAGCCCCACGCTGCGCTCCTACACGCTCACCCGGGCGGGCAAGGGACAGCGGATCGACCAGGCGCACGGCATGGAGTACTATAACCTCGCCCCGTCGTTCCTCAACCGCATCGCCGAGCCGCTGTACGTACACAGCGCCTACAGCGAAGAGGCGCAGCATAAGGATATCCAGCTGACCACCCACGCCGGACAGGAGTGCGACATCGTCATTTCAGGACACCTGATGGTGCAGGTGGGACACCACAAGGAGATCCTCCACCCCGGCGACAGCATCTATTACGACAGCTCCACGCCCCACGGCATGATCGCCGTGCAGAATGAGGACTGCTACTTCTACGCCATTGTGCTCAACCCCACCGGCGAGCCGATCCCGGAGCTTTCGCCGGCGAAGATGATCGGCGAGGCGACGCGCGCGGTGCGCCGCGACGACGGCGAACGGATTTATCGCCAGTTTATCGACGTGACGGAGGACGAAAACGGCACACCCACGTCGATCCGGTTCAAAAACGAGGACAAGTTCAACTTCGCCTTCGATCTGGTGGACGCGCTGGCGCGGCGTGAGCCGGACAAGCTGGCCATGCTGCACGTATCAGCGGACAAGACGGAGAGGCGCTTTACGTTCAACGACATGAAGCGCGCCTCCAGCCAGTGCGCCAACTATTTCAAGAGCCTCGGCATCAAGAAAGGCGACCGGGTGTTGCTGGCGCTGCGGCGGCATTACCAGTTCTGGTTTGCCATGCTGGGTCTGAACAAGCTGGGCGCCGTTGCCATTCCCGCCACCAGCCAGCTCCAGGCGCACGACTTTGCGTATCGCTTCCGGGCGGCAGGCGTCACCGCCGTAATTTGTACGGACTGCGACGATACGGCGGAGCAGATCGACGTAGCCTGCCGGGAGTACGACGGTCTGAAGCACAAAATAATCGTCAACTCCGCCCGGGAGGGCTGGCGGACCTTCGATGAGGAGTATAAGCTCTTCAGCTCCCACTTCAAGCGCACGGAGGACGCCCCCTGCGGCGGCGATCTCATGCTGATGTATTTCACCTCCGGCACCTCCGGCTATCCCAAGATTGCCGCCCACGATTACCGCTATCCCCTCGGTCACTTCCACACGGCGAAATACTGGCACGCGGTGGACCGGGAGGGACTGCACTTCACCATTTCCGACACCGGTTGGGCGAAGGCGATGTGGGGCAAGATGTACGGCCAGTGGCTGTGCGAGGCGGCGACCTTCGTCTACGACTTTGACCGATTCGACGCCTCCGACATTCTGCCCATGTTTGCCAAGTACCATATCACCACCTTCTGCGCGCCGCCGACCATGCTGCGCATGATGGTCAAGCAGGACATCTCCAAGTACGATCTATCCTCCGTACAGCACATGACCACCGCCGGCGAGGCGCTTAACCCCGAGGTCTACCGGCAGTTCGAGAAAGCCACGGGTCTGCACATCATGGAGGGCTTCGGACAGTCGGAGAGCACCATGATCATCGGCAACCTGGTGGGCGCGCCTCACAAGATCGGCTCCATGGGCAAGCCCGCGCCCATTTACGACGTGGATCTGGTGGACATGGAGGGCAAGAGCGTGGCGGTGGGCGAAGTCGGTGAGATCGTTGTCCGCGTGCAGGACGGCTCCCCCTGCGGCCTGGCGCTGTGTTACTACGGCGACAAGGAAAAGACGGACGAATCGTGGCACGACGGGTATTACCACACCGGCGACACCGCCTGGCGCGATGAGGACGGCTTTTTCTGGTACGTGGGGCGCGTGGACGACGTAATCAAGTCCTCCGGCTACCGCATAGGACCATTCGAAATTGAGAGCGTCATTATGGAACTGCCCTACGTTTTGGAGTGCGGCGTATCCGCCGCGCCGGACGAGGTGCGCGGTCAGGTGGTGAAGGCTTCCATCGTACTGGTGCCGGACACGGAGGGTACGGAGGAGCTGAAAAAGGAGATCCAGACCTACGTCAAGACCCATACGGCGCCGTATAAGTACCCGCGCATCGTGGTCTTCCGCGAGAGCCTTCCCAAGACGGTCAGCGGCAAGATCCAGCGCAACAGGCTGTGAGGTGAAAAGCGTGAAAATATCCTGCATACAGATGGATATGAAGCTCGCCGCGCCCGAGGAGAACTTTGCCCGGGCGGAAAAGCTAATCGAACAGGCGGTTTTAGATGATTGCGATGTGATCGTACTGCCCGAGACGTGGAATACAGGTTTCTTCCCCAAAGAGAGACTTGCCGATCTGGCGGACGACGACGGAAAGGCCGTGCAATCGCGCATCGGCGCACTGGCGGCGAAGTACCGTGTCAATATCGTGGCGGGCAGCGTCGCCAACCGGCGGGGCAGTGACGTTTTCAACAGCGCCTACGTCTTTGACCGTGCGGGCAAGACCGTCGCCGTCTACGATAAAACGCATCTCTTTACTCCCATGGGCGAGGACAATTATTTCAAAAAGGGTGATCACCTTTCACCGTTCACGCTGGACGGTGTGCGCTGCGGACTCATCATCTGCTACGACGTGCGTTTCCCGGAGCTTACCCGCAGCTATGCGGTAGAGGGGATGGACGTGCTGTTTGTGGTGTCACAGTGGCCGCGTGTGCGCATACCCCATCTGCTGGCGCTGACGAAGGCGCGCGCCATTGAAAATCAGGCGTTTGTCGTCTGCTGCAATTCCTGCGGCAGCGCGGGGGATACTGTTTACGGCGGAAACTCCTCCGTACACGATCCGTGGGGCGAGACGCTGGCGCAGGCTGGCAGCGGCGAGGAGATCCTCCGCGCCGACTGCGATCTTACCATTGTGCAAAATATCCGCGAGACCATCAACGTGTTCCGCGACAGACGGCGGGAGCTCTATCACATATAAAAACTTTTTATGTATAAGGAGAAGACAAAAATGGACTACACATTCCCCGTAACGAGAACGAAGCACCCCAAGGCACGGCCGCAGGACGAGAACAATCTCGGCTTTTGCAACTATTTTACCGACCATATGTTCATGATGGACTATGACGAGGGACAGGGCTGGCATGACGGCCGCGTTGTCCCCAACGAGCCCATTGCCATCGATCCCGCCTCCTGCGTACTGCACTATGCGCAGATGATGTTCGAGGGCATGAAGGCGTACCTGCGTCCCGACGGCGAGATCCAGATTTTCCGCCCGGACATGAACGCCAAGCGTATGGCGCGCACCGCCGAGCGTATGGTGATCCCCGAGCTGCCGGAGGAGATTTTGATCGCCGGCATCAAGGCGGTATTCAAAGAGGACGCGGACTGGATGCCCAGCGCCGAGGGTACGTCCATGTATATCCGTCCTTTCATCTTCGGCAATGAGATTTCTTTCTCCGCGCTGCCTGCTAAGCACTATACATTTATCATTCTTCTCGCGCCCACCGGCGCATACTATGCCTCCAACAGCGGCAAACTGGGTACGTCCCGCATCTACGTGCAGGACACGTATATCCGCGCCGCCAAGGGCGGTACGGGCTTTGCCAAGGTAGGCGGCAACTACGGCGGCGCCATGCGCGCGAGTTTGGAAGCCAAGAAGTATAACTGCAAAGACGTTTTGTGGCTGGACGCGGCGGAGCATAAGTACGTGGAGGAGATCGGCACGTCCAACGCTTTCTTCCGCATCGGCGACGAGGTCATCACCGCGCCGCTGGATTCCGGCACGATCCTGCCCGGTATCACCAGAGATTCCGTCATTCAGCTTCTCAAGAAGTGGGGCGTGAAGGTCAGCGAGCGCAAGCTGTCCCTCGATGAGCTGGTCGCCGCCGCCAAGGACGGTTCCCTTAAAGAAATTTTCGCCAGCGGCACGGCGGCGGTCATTTCGCCCATCGGCTGTCTGAACGTCAAGGGCACCGATTACCCGGTCGCCGACGGCGAGGCGGGCGAGATTGCCACGCGGCTTTACCACGACCTGTACGGTATCCAGACCGGCACTGTGGAGGACTACATGGGCTGGACGTATCCGCTGGGCATTTCCGTCAAGAAATGAAACGTGTTACCCTCTTTTGCGGACACTACGGGAGCGGCAAGACCAATCTCGCGGTGAACTGGGCGGCGTATCTGAAGCGGCAGGGTCACAGCGTGGCGCTGGCGGATATCGACATCGTCAACCCGTATTTTCGCTCCGCCGATTCACGCCGCGCCCTGGAAGAGCAGGGGGTTGAGGTCATTGCGCTGCCCTTTGCCAACACCAACGTGGATCTGCCTGCCCTGCCGCAGGAGGTATATGGATTGGTGCAGCGGCGTGACGTGTACGCCGTGCTGGACGTGGGCGGCGACGATCGCGGCGCGTACGCGCTGGGGAGATACGTGCCGTATCTGCGGGAGGAGAACGACTACGAGATGCTCTTCGTGGTGAACTTCTGCCGTCCGCTGACGCAGGACGTACCTGGCGCGCTGGAGGTTCTGCGTGAGATCGAGGGCGCGTCGGGACTGCCCTTCACGGGCATCGTCCACAACTCCAATCTGGGCGAGGAGACAACGGCGGAGCTGATCGAGCGGACAACTCCGCTGGCGTCGGAGCTGTCCGAGCGTGCGGGACTGCCCCTGCTATTTACCTCGGTGCGGCGGGAGCTTGCCGCCGACCTCCGCCGTGACGACCTGTTTATTTTGGATTTGCAACCGAAACTCTTTTGAAAAGGAGATGCTGTTATGCCGAAAGTGACATTTCGAGAGGATCTGTGCAAGGGCTGCGGGCTGTGCGTATCGGCCTGCCCCCGCAAGATTCTGGAAATTGCGAAGGATCAGATCAACAGAAAAGGACACAACCCCGCACGGATCACCGATCAGGGCAAGTGCATCGGGTGCGCGTTTTGCGCCACGATGTGTCCTGATTGCGTGATCACCGTGGAAAAGTGAGGTGTACGAGATGGGAAATAAAGTGCTGATGAAAGGCAACGAGGCGATCGCCGAGGCGGCAATCCGTGCCGGCTGCCGTCACTACTTCGGCTATCCGATCACGCCGCAGACGGAGGTCGCCGCCTATATGGCAAAGCGCATGCCGAAGATCGGCGGGACGTTTTTGCAGGCGGAGAGCGAGATCGCCGCGATCAACATGGTCTACGGCGTCGCCGGAACGGGCAGACGCGTGATGACCTCCTCGTCCTCCCCGGGCGTTTCGCTCAAGCAGGAGGGCATCTCCTACATAGCCGGGAGCGATCTGCCGTGTTTGATCGTGGACGTACAGCGCGGCGGCCCGGGCCTTGGCGGTATCCAGCCCTCCCAGTCGGATTATTTTCAGGCGACCAAGGGCGGCGGACACGGCGACTATCACCTGATCGTCCTCGCTCCCGCCTCCGTGCAGGAGATGGCGGATCTCACCGGTCTGGCGTTTGATCTTGCGGACAAGTACCGTGTACCCGCCATGCTGCTGGCGGACGGCACCATCGGTCAGATGATGGAGCCGGTGGAGCTTGCCGAGGCGCAAGAGGTTACGTTCACGGAAAAGCCGTGGGCGGTCACCGGCACCAAGGGCAAGCGGGAGCATCACGTGGTCAACTCCCTCTACCTCGTTCCCGAGGAGCTGGAGAAGAAGAATTTCGAGCGCTATGAGCGCTACGCCGCCATTGCAAAGAACGAGACGCGCTGGGAGAGCTTCATGATGGAGGACGCGGAGTACTGCGTCGTGGCTTTCGGCATCGCCTCGCGCGTATCGAAGAACGCGGTGGTCGCGGCGCGCAAGGAGGGGATCAAGGTCGGCTTGATCCGCCCGATCACCCTCTGGCCGTTCCCCAAGCAGGTTTTGGCGGACGCGGTAGAGCAGGTCAAGGGCTTTTTGTGCGTGGAGCTGTCCATGGGACAGATGATCGAGGACGTGAAGCTCGCCACCGGCGGCAAGCGGGAAGTGGCGCTTTGCAACCGGACGGGCGGCATGATCATGTCGCCGGAGGAAGTGCTGGAGAGCATTCGCAAATTGGCGGGAGGTGACAAGTGATGGTCGTTTTTGAAAAACCCAAGAGCCTGACCGATAAGGAGTTCCACTACTGCCCGGGCTGTCCCCACGGTATCATTCACCGTCTGGTCGCCGAGGCGATCGACACGCTGGGCATCGAGGGCATCGCCATCGGCGTAGCGCCGGTGGGCTGTGCGGTCATGGCGTATGACTACTTCAAATGCGACATGGTGGAGGCGGCGCACGGCCGCGCCCCCGCCATGGCGACGGGCATCAAGCGGAGCCTGCCGGAGAATATCGTCTTTACCTATCAGGGCGACGGCGATCTTGCCTCCATCGGCATGGCGGAGACGGTACACGCCGCCACCCGCAACGAGAATATCACCGTCATCTTTGTCAACAACGCCATCTACGGCATGACCGGCGGACAGATGGCGCCCACGTCCCTGCCCGGACAGGTCACCCAGACCTCGCCCTACGGACGCGACGTAAAGACCGCAGGCTATCCCATCAAGGTGGCGGAGCTTCTCTCGTCGCTGGACGGCCCGGCCTATATCGCCCGGGTGGCGGTGAACAACGTTAAGCACGTGTTGGAGGCGAAAAAGGCGATCCAAAAGGCGTTTGAGAACCAGATCCAGGGCAAGGGCTTCTCGCTGGTCGAGGTCGTCTCGGCGTGTCCCACCAACTGGGGCATGACGCCTCAAAAGGCGCTGGAGTGGGTGGAGGAGAAGATGATCCCCTATTATCCCCTGGGCGTCTACAAGGACAAGAAGGCAGAAAAGGAGGCGGAGTAATTATGACGACGCAGATCCTAATCGCAGGCTTCGGCGGACAGGGTATTCTGTTCGTAGGCAAATTCCTTGCCAATAAGGGGCTTTTGGAGGGTCGGCAGTTGAGCTGGCTGCCTTCCTACGGACCGGAAATGCGCGGCGGCACGGCAAATTGCAGCGTGGTGCTCTCCGACGATCCTGTGGGTTCGCCCATCGTCCATAAGCCGGACGTGCTGATCGCCATGAACCTGCCGTCTCTGGATAAATACGAGAGCGCCGTGGTACCCGGCGGCACGATTCTGGTGGATTCCACCCTCATCGAGCGCAAGGTCACGCGCACGGACGTAAAGGTGTTCTACGTCCCCGCCACGCGCTTGGCACAGCAGAACGGACTGGGCAATTTGGGCAATATGATCATGATGGGCAAGACGATCCGCGAATGCGCCCTCGTCTCCCGCGAGGGGATCGAGGACGCCGTCCGCACCGTCGTCTCCGCCAAACACCCGGAGCTATATGACGTGAACCTCAAAGCACTGCAGCTCGGCTACGAGTTCGTGTAAGTTATAAAACACAAAGAGAAACGCCCTCTTATGAGGGCGTTTCTCTTATATTGATACCTTATTTCCGATAGCGATGCGCGTCCTGCAGCACCATGTCCTTGACCTTCATCAGCCGGGTGGTGTTGCCGCGCTCGTTTTCGTCCAGCTTCATGGAGATATAGCGGATATTCCGCTCCGTCTCCGGGATCATCACGTATTCCAGCGCGTTGACGCGGCGGCGGGTCTTTTCGATCTCCTGCGCCAAAAGCTGCATGGATTTCTCCACCTCCGCCAGCTCCAGCATATCATGGAACACTTCGTTGATCTGCTCCAGCGCCGCGTCCAGCTCGCCGCTGGTCTGGGCAAAGCCGTAGGGGAACAGCTCCGCAGGGTCGTCGTTGGTGGTGTGGAAGTCGTACACAGGCACGTTCACCGACATGATGTTGCGGTAGCTCACGTCCAGCTCCACGCCGGCTTTGGGATATAAAAGAGCCTGTTCCAGCATCTCCGGACCCATGATGGCGGCCGCCACCGTCAGCGCGGCGTTGCTCCGGGCGATGCCCTCCTCCACCTTGCGCCGCAGTACCCGGTTGCGGCGCACGATGTCGAGAAACTGCTTCATCATCTCGTCCCGCTTGTCTTTGAGGAGCTTGTGACCGCGCACGGCGGTTTTCAGCCGACCCTTCAGCCGCGTCAGCTCCATGCGGGTGGGGTTGATGGTTTTACCGGTCATAGCGCACCTCAGTTCTTCTCGGGCAGGTATTTATCCAGCATTTCCGGCTTGATGCGTTTGAGCTCGGAGCGCGGCAGGAGGCTCAAAAGCTCCCAGCCCAAATCCAGCGTCTGCTCAATGGAGCGGTTTTCCTCAAAGCCCTGATTGACGTAGCGTTTTTCAAACTCATCGGCAAACTTGGCGTAGAGAAGATCGGTGGGGGTCAGCGCCGCCTCGCCCAGGATCGTCATCAGCTCCTTTGCCTCCTTGCCGGTGGCGTAGGCGGCGAAGAGCTGGTTCATGGTGGGCGCGTGATCCTCCCGGGTCTTGCCCGCGCCCACGCCTTTATCCTTCAAGCGGCTCAAAGAGGGGAGCACGTCCACCGGCGGCAGAATGTTCTTGCGATAGAGATCGCGGCTCAAAATGATCTGCCCCTCGGTGATGTAGCCGGTCAGGTCGGGAATGGGGTGGGTTTTGTCGTCCTCGGGCATGGTGAGAATGGGGATCATGGTGATCGACCCGTCACAGCCCAGCTTGCGCCCGGCGCGCTCATACATGGAGGCGAGGTCGGTGTAAAGGTAACCGGGATAGCCGCGTCTGCCGGGGACTTCCTTTTTGGCGGCGGACACCTCACGCAGCGCCTCGGCGTAGTTGGTGATGTCGGTGAGGATCACCAGCACCTGCATATTCTGCTCAAACGCCAGATACTCGGCGGCGGTCAGCGCCATGCGCGGCGTGGCGATGCGCTCTACCGCCGGGTCATTGGCGAGGTTGGTAAAGAGAACGGTGCGGTCGATGGCGCCGGTGCGCTTAAACTCCCGGACGAAGAACTCCGATTCCTCAAAGGTGATGCCGATGGCGGCAAACACCACGGCGAAATTGGACGCGTCGTCCAGCACCCGTGCCTGCCGCGCGATCTGCGCCGCCAGATTGGCGTGGGGCAGACCCGAGCCGGAGAAGATGGGCAGCTTCTGCCCGCGCACCAGCGTATTGAGTCCGTCGATGGTGGATACGCCGGTCTGGATAAACTCGTTGGGATAGTTGCGCGCGGCGGGGTTCATAGGCAGACCGTTGATGTCCATATACTTCTCCGCCAGCAGCGCCGGACCGCCGTCAATGGGCTGACCCATACCGTTGAACACGCGCCCCAGCATATCCGCTGAAACGCCCATCTGCAGAGGGTGACCGAGGAAACGGATCTTGCTGTCGCGCAGATTGATGCCGGCGGAGCTGTCGAAAAGCTGCACCACGGCGCGGTCGCCGTCCACCTCCAGCACCTTGCAAAGGCGCACGGAGCCGTCGGCAAGCTGGATCTCCGCCAGCTCGTCGTAGGTGACGCCCGCCACCTGCTCCACGACCATCAGCGGGCCGGAGATCTCGTGGATCGTGCGGTATTCCTTGATCATTCGTCCTCACCTGCTTTCCCAATCAGCTCCCGAATCTCCTCTTCCATATCCCGGGCGATCTGCTCGTATTCGGCGGCGAATTTATCCGCCTCGATGTATTTTGCCCAGCCCAGCTTTTCCCGGGCGGGGATCGCGTAGAGATCGGTGAGCGCCACGCCCTTGGAGATAGCGTTGCGGCAAAGATTCTCATAGTGTAGGATCATGCCCAGAAGCGCCTTTTGCCGATCGAAGCCGGAGTAGGAGTCCACGTCCATAAAGGCATTTTGCTGCAAGAAGTCCTCCCGCAGCATACGGGCAATCTCCAGCGTCAGTTGATCGGTGGGGGAGAGGGAGTCCTTGCCCACCAGCTGTACAATCTCGTTGAGTTCGTTTTCCTCCTGCAGTAGCTGCATGGCGCGGCTGCGGTTGACGGTGAAGTCCGCGCCCAGATGCTCGTCGAACCAGGGGCGCATGGAGTCGAGATACAGGGAATAGGAATTGAGCCAGTTGATAGCGGGGAAGTGGCGGCGATACGCCAGCGAAGCGTCCAGCGACCAGAACACCTTGACGATCCGCATGGTGCCCTGGGAAACCGGCTCACTCAAGTCGCCGCCGGGAGGCGATACCGCACCCACGGCGGTCAACGATCCGGTACGTCCCTCACTGCCCATGCACTGTACCATGCCGGCGCGCTCATAGAACTGCGCCAGGCGGGAGGAGAGGTAGGCAGGATAGCCCTCTTCACCGGGCATCTCCTCCAGACGGCCGGACATCTCACGAAGCGCCTCCGCCCAGCGGGAGGTGGAGTCGGCGATGACCGCAACGTCGTAGCCCATGTCGCGGAAATATTCGGCGATGGTGATGCCGGTATATACGCTTGCCTCCCGCGCCGCCACGGGCATATCCGAGGTGTTGGCGATCAGCACGGTGCGCTTCATCAGCGTCTCGCCGGTGCGGGGGTCGGTCAGCTCCGGGAACTCCCGGAGAACGTCTGTCATCTCGTTGCCGCGTTCGCCGCAGCCAATGTAGACTACGATATCCACGTCCGACCACTTGGCGAGCTGGTGCTGTACCACCGTTTTGCCCGAGCCGAAAGGACCCGGCACGGCGGCGGTGCCGCCCTTGGCGATGGGGAACATGGTGTCGATAACACGCTGACCGGACTGGAGCGGCGTTGCCGGCGGAAACTTCTTCTGATAGGGACGCCCTACACGCACCGGCCATTTCTGCACCATGGTCAGCTGTCGCACCGCGCCGTCGGCGGTGCGTATCCGGGCGATCACGTCCTTGATGGTGTATTCGCCGCTGTCTGCGAGCCATTCCACGGTGCCGCGCAAGCCGTTGGGAACCATGATCTTGTGCAGAACGGACGCCGTCTCGGGTACCGTGCCCAGCACATCACCGCCGATCACCGCGTCGTTTACGGCGGCGGCAGGCGTCCAGTGCCATTTCTTATCCCGGGGCAGGGGCGCTACCTCGATGCCGCGTGTGATGTTGGCGCCCACCTGCTTGACAATCTCCTCCAGCGGACGCTGGATACCATCGTAAATGTTCTCAATAAGACCCGGTCCCAGCTCCACACTCAACGGCGCGCCGGTGGTCTCCACCTCCGCGCCGGGACCGAGACCGGACGTCTCCTCGTAGACCTGAATGGACGCCAGATCTCCCGTCATATTCAGAATCTCACCGATCAGGCGGCGGGGGCCTACGCGTACCACGTCCGCCATGTTGGCGTCCGCCATACCCTCCGCCACCACCAGAGGACCGGATACTTTAGTGATCTTACCCATTTGTCGCGCTCCTTCTTATGAAATGTCCGCGCCCACGGCGCGTTCCACCGCGCTTTGCAGCGCCGCCTCCGCCAGTCCCAGCGAACCGGACTTGCCGGGGATCAAGATAATGGCAGGCGTGGCAAAATCCTTGTATTTAGCGATCTCCGCGTGCAGCGGCTCATAGAGCTCCTCTACCAGATAGATGATGGCGTACTCCTGCTGCGCCAAGCGATGCAGCGTGGTGCGAGCGTCCTCATCCATTTCTGTAAAGAACACGTCCAGCCCCAGCGCCTTAAAGCCTAACACGCTGTCCCGATCGCCGATCACGGCTATTTTATACATACGGATCACGCAGCCTTTCCCGGATCATATCCGGATTCATGCCCGCCATGCGTCCCGACAGGATCGTACGCACGGCGACCAGCTCATTTTCCTGCGCGGCAATGTACCCGATCACGACCTCCACGCCGAACGGTACGCTCCGCGCTTCGTTAACCTTTTTCATTACCGCGTTGTCGCATGCCTTTTCAAAGTCGGTCAAGCTGCCGCCGGCAATCGCCCCGTCGCCCAGTACGGCGGCGTCACGCAGGGGCGTAGAGCGCCACAGCGTTGCCGCGCCGTTGCCGATTCCCGCCAGAATCTCCGACACGGCGACAGTGCCGCCGTCAAAGAGAACCTGTTGCAAAAAGCCGCCGGGTCGGTGCATCCGCTGTGTGCGTACCAGATCCCGCAGATTGGCGGCGTCGATCAGCGTGCGGACGTAGGAGACGAGATAGTCACAGCGGCTCTGTCGCGCCAGCGCCAGCATCTCGGCAAAGCAGGCGCGGTCGAGAATGAAATCGCTGCGCTGAGGGTCGCCCGTCTCCGCCAATACCCGGGCGCTCTCCGCGGCGGCGCGCCCCATGGCGGGAGGCAGGAAATCCCACTTGCCGGTGCGCTCATAGCAGGCGGCAAGTGTCTGCGCACCGATGCGTCCGGCGTCAATCAGTAAGGGGCGAAAGTCGCCGCCTTGACTTTTGATGATTGTTTTCAGGTTGTGGTAATCGTACTTGATGCGAAACACGTCCAAAACCGCCGGCTCGGGCATATAGCGAACCAGATCTGCAAACAGCTCTGCGCGATGCTGTGCCAGCGCCGCATGGAGCGACGACACGCTCTGCGTGTCGAAGGCGGGATAACCGAGCTCCGTGAGCACCTGGGCGCTTTCTGCCACGGTAGGCGCCAAAAGCATGCGCTCGACCTGTTGGCGGTTCAACGCGCGGCGCTCCAGAGAGCGAATGCGCCCGGACAGGAACAGATAGTCCGTATCCTTCCGTTTTGTTGCCAAAGGGACGTCCCCCTTTCAGTCAAACAGAATCCGCGCCACGTCCGATGCCTGTGTCTGGCGCAGAGCGTGGAGCTGGGTTCGAAACGAGCAGTTGGTCTCCACCAGGCCGCGCTTGAGGATCAGTCCACCGCCCATCTCACGGGTCTCGGCGGAGAGGGTGAAGGACGCGCCGTCTGCGTTGGCGGCGGCGACTACGGCGCTGCCAATAGCGTCGCGGTCGGCTGCGGAGAGAATAATCTCCTCTGTTCCGTCACCGTTTTGCCGTGCGGTACGCGCCAGCAGGGCGATGTAGTCCTCCCGGGGAAGCTGACACAAAAGCTCGGCGGCGCGATCAAAGACCGCGTCGATACACTCCTGCTTGACCCCTAAAAGCAGTTGGCGGCGCTCCATATCGGCGCTGCTGCGCAACCGCTCCAGCCGCTCCGCGCAAGCTTCCTGCCGCCGCCGGGCGGCATCGTCGGTCAACTGCCGCGCTTGGTCTGCATAACCCTTTTGGGAGATCTCGGCGCGCTTCCCGGCATCGGACAGGATAGCGTCCATTTCCGCCCGGGCGTCCTGCCGGATACGCTCGTTGATTTTTTCCAGTCCGTTCATGGGCAGCTCCTTACAGGGCGTTCATGAGCAGGAGAATGGTGGCAAGCAGGGACAAAATGGCGTAGAACTCCACGATACCGCAGAAGATGATACCCTTGGTGGAGGCTTCGGGACGCTTGGCGACAATGTTCACCGCAGCGGCCGCCACGCGACCCTGTGCAATCGCGCTCAGCCAGCCGCCCAGCGCGATGGGGAGGCATGCGGCAAAAACGGTCATGCCCTGCGCCACGGTCAGCGTCTGCACGCCGCTGCCGCCGAACACGCCGATCTGCAGCAGTACGAAGAACCATGCCACCATGCCGTACAGACCCTGCGTGCCGGGCAGTACCTGCAGGATCAGGCATTTGGTGGATTTTTCGGGATCCTCACTGGTCAGACCCGCGGCGGCCTCGCCCACCAGACCCGTACCCTTGGCAGAGCCCACGCAGCAAAGACCTACCGCCAGCGCCGCGCCCAAAAAGGCGAGCCACAGTCCGGCATACGATTCAAAAAAAGCAGTCATTTTATTTGTCCTCCTTTATGATTTCCACGTGTTCAGATTGCAGAGAAAGCGGTTGATATGCCTTGCCGCCCTCCTGATAGAAACGGCCGAAGAATTCCAGAAATTGCAGGCGCATATCGTGGACGTAACAGCCCAGCAGGTTCAGCGCCAGATTCAGCGCGTTGCCGATCAGCGCGATCAACACGAACACTGCCACATTGCCGAAAGTGGCGCCCAGCGTGTTGAACACCTGTGCGATCACGGAGCCTGCCAGCATCAGCGCCATCAGGCGCACGTAGGAGAGAATGTCACTGAAAAAGCCGGTGACGCCGTTGTAGACGGCGGAGATGAACGCCGTCACCTTTCCGAAGCCCTTGGCATCGCGGGTAGAGCCGTAGGCGAGCATCACGCCGCCCAGCGCCAGCACCACGGGAACGCCTGCCACCGTGCCGATCCGGAGGATCATCAGCGCCAGTCCCGCCAGGATCACCCACCAGGTGATCTCGTTCCACAGCGCATCGGCGAAGTGTCCGTCCCGGGTCTTTTTCACCACACTGACCGCCATACCCGTGAAGATCTGGATCACACCCAGCACCAGCGAACCCAGCATGATCGCCATGGTGTCGCCCAGCGGCGTAAAGAGCGCCGGCATTTCAAAGGTGCTGTCGGGGTTGATAATGCGGCAGAGCTGGGGGATAAAATCACCCATGAAACCGCCGGTCAGCGCCCCGAAGATGCAGGTGCTGATGCCGCACCAGAAGATCATTTCCATGAAACTGGGGTCTGCCGGACGCTTTTTGCGCAGGATCAGCGCCGAGCCTAAGATCATCAGCAGTCCGTACGCCATGTCCGCCATCATCATACCGAAAAACAGGATAAAGAACGGCGCCATAATGGGGTTGGGATCCACGCCGTTGTAGGCAGGGAGAGAGTATTGCTCGGTAATGCAGTTCATGGAGCGGGTAAAGCGGTTGTTTTTCAGCTTTACCGGCACTTCCGGCACGTCCTCCTCGGTGGGATCACTGTATTCGTAGGCACAGTCGAACTGTGTCAGCAGCTCGGTCAGTTTTTTCGTTTGCTCCTCGGGAACCCAGCCGCAAAGACACAGTACCTGTCCGTCCGTCAGCACGCGGCGGCGGTTTTCCTCCCGGTTGAGCGCCGTGGCGATCCGGTCACAGGTCAGACGCAGACGGTCATGGGCATCGCTCAGCGCTTCCAGCTGCGCAAGCTGCTGTTCCCGCTCCTGCCGGATCTGTTCCAGTTGGGCGTGCAGCGCATCGGCGTTTTCCGCCACGGTGCCGCGCCTATCCTTGAGCTGTCCCAAAGTAAAGCCAAAGGAGCGAAGAAGCTCCAGCGCCGATTCCGTGGCGCCGCGGTGGCTTAAGAGCAGCAGACATTGCTGCTCGCTGCTTTGACTGATCCGGTACAGCGCCGTCTCCGGCACCTGATCGGCAAGCGCACCCTGTATCCCGTCAAAATCCGCCGGGCCCGGCAAGGTGCCGGTGGTCACGTCCACCGTGGCGGTGGCGGTCAGTTCCAGCGGAATGTCCAGCGCATCCCACGGACGCAGAGCGGCAAGCTCCTGTGCCAGTCGCTGTTCGGCGGCGTTCAGGCGGTTCAGCTCGGCGGCGTGACCGGTGATCGCGGAAGCTACCGCCAGATCGTCCGCCATCGTCGATTCGTTGAGAAAGTCCGCTTCTGCCATGGCGGGCCGGGGTGCGAGCAACCCGGCCTTTTGCGGCGCAAAACGATTGAGAATGTCCAGTGCGTTTTCCAGCAGCCTCAAATTCGCCTGCTGGCGCGCGGATTGATCCTCTTCCCGATGGAGAAAACTCTGCCAACTGCCATCATTCTCCGGCGGCTCGCTCAAATGCAGACACCCCAACTTTTGCAGTCGGCACAGCAGTTGCTTGCGGTCGCTCTCCAGGGCGATCAGGGTCAGGCGCCTCATTTTTGTAATGGCCATTCAGCGCCCCACCACCTTTTCCACGATAAATGCCGCGGCCTCGTCCGTGCGTGCGGCGGCACGCTCGCGCAGCGCGCGGCAATCCGCTTCCGCCTCGGCTAAAACGGCCTTGCGCTGCTGCGCCGCCAGTTCCTCCGTCTCCTGCTGCGCGGACTGATCCGCTTCGCGGATCTTTTGCCGGACGGACGAGAGAAAGTCCCGACCTTCCTTTTCCGTGGCGCTCAGCACGTCCTTCGCCTGCTGGCGGCAGCGCATCTTTTCCTGTTCCAGCTGCTCTTCCAACGCCTGAATCTCCCGGATGGTATCTATATACATTTTGTCACCGCCTTTCGTGACGTCAATAGTACAGATAGAGATACTGTACCATAGAACGGCGCGGTTTTCAATTATTTTTGGAAGATATCGCGTGGCCTGTTGATCTGAATAATTTATACTTGAATTTGTTTAATTGATAGGTTATAATAACTCCGTTCTATTCGCCGGTGTGATGGAATTGGTAGACGTGACGGACTCAAAATCCGTTGGGCTAATCCCCCGTGTGGGTTCGAGTCCCACCACCGGCACCAAAAGACCCGTTCTCATACGAGAACGGGTCTTTTGATATTGGTCTTTTTATTATGCCTCATGGTATATCCGGGCACAGAGGTCGGAGAAATAGCGGTAGAAGGGAGACAGCTCCTTCATTCCGGCGGCGACCTCGTCAGCAAGTGCCGGAGAGAAGATGCGCTCGTCCAGCGCCACGGTGTGTTCCAAATTGATGGATTTTTTCTGATACCACGGTTGGAGCAGCGCGCCGACATTTCCTTTGGGTCTGGCATAGTCGGAACCGGACAGAGAAAAGATCGTCTGGCGGTTAAAACGGCGCACCAGATGCGCCAGCGGCTCGGGATCCGTCTCGATCTGCCGGCGGTAGAGCGTCATCAACTCGGGGCGCGCCTGCCAGAATCCCATGCCGTAGCTGTAATACTCCGGGGATATCTCAAAATAGAACGTGGGACGACCTGTCCAGTCCCGGTCGCCGGTGCGAATGCAAAACCACAGGTGATCCTTATAGGGACCTTGTCCGTGCAGGCGGCGTGCGTCCCGGTAAATTCGCGACACCTTCACCAGCAGCGGCTCGTCCGGAAGCTCTGCGTGGAGCGCTTCGTAGACCTGCTCTGCCAGCTCACGGGTAGGACGAAGCAGATGCTCTTGGTAGATTTCTTTGCGGGGCAAAAACCATTCCCGGTTGTTGTTGAAGCGGATACCCCACATGAAATCCACCGTCTCCTGCGTGTATCCTTGAAACATACGAAATCTCCCTTACCGTGCGTTATATGCGGCAATACCCTTGCCCAGCAGCCCGATGGCGCGCTCCAGATCCTTCTGGCAAAGTATGTAGGCGATGCGGATCTCGTTGCGCCCCTTGCCGGGCGTGGCGTAGAAAGGCTCACCGGGGGCAAACATCACGGTGTCGCCGTTGTCCTCAAACTCCTCCAACAGCCACTTCTGGAACTTGTCGGTATCGTCCACCGGCAGCGTCGCCATCAGGTAGAACGCGCCGCGGGGACACTGGCACGACACACCGGGGATCTTTTGCAGCGCATTATATACGGTGTCGCGGCGACGGCGATACTCGTCCCGCACGGCGTCGAAATAATCCGGTCCTACCGTATAAAGCGCGGCTGCCGCCACCTGATCCAGTGTGGCGACCGACAGGCGGCTCTGACAGTATTTCATGGCGTGACCCAGCAGCTCGTGGTTGCGGGTGATGAGACAGCCGATCCGGGCGCCGCAGGCGGAAAACCGCTTGGACACCGTATCCGCCAGAATCACATTTTCAGCGGCATCTTCAAACTGACCGAAGGAGCGCAGTCCCTCGCCGCCGTAGAAGAACTCCCGATATGCCTCATCGCCGATGAGGAAGAGGTTTCTCTCCTTCGCCACGTCCACGATCATACGCATCTCCTCGTCGGTGAGGAGCGTGCCGGTGGGGTTGCCCGGATTGGTGACGAGAATGGCGCGGGTATGCTCGTTGATCTCCGCCTCGATCCGGGCGCGGTCGGCGTAGTGATAGCCTTCCTCCGGGCAAGTGGGAATAGGGTGAATGTGAGCGCCGCAGGTGGCGACCATGGTGTTGTAGTTGGGATAGAACGGCTCTGGAATCAGTATTTCATCGCCGTCGTCCAATATGCACTGCAAGGCGATAGCCAGCGCCTCACTGCCGCCGGTGGTGATGAGAATCTCATCGCTGGAAAAATGCATGTCGAGGGCATCATAATACCCGCGGATCGCCTCAATCAGCTCCGGAATACCGGGCGACGGAGCGTACGCCAGCACTTCCTGGTGGAAATTGTGCACGGCATCCAGACACGCCTTGGGCGTGGCAATATCGGGCTGACCGATATTCAGGTGATAGATGCGGCGGCCTTTCGCCTTTGCCGCTACCGCGTAGGGGTGGAATTTGCGCATGGGGGAGAGCCGGCAGCGCTCCACCTTGGACGAAAACTTCATCGTATTTTCCTCCTAAAAGTATTCATTGGGTTTATAAGCCACGCTTAACCCACCGTCAAAAAGGACGGGGTGTCAGTTCATCTGCTTGCGGCGGTTAAGGTTCACGGTTCCGTCGGTCATGTCGCCGATATCGTCCAGACTCTTGCCGGTACCCAGCGCCACACAGGAGATGGCGTCCTCCGCCACCTCGGTATGAATCCCGGTGCGGGCGGTGAGCAGTTTGTCGAAGCCCTCCACCAGACTGCCGCCGCCGGTCATGACGATACCGTTATCGGAGATATCCGCCACCAGCTCGGGCGGCGTGCGCTCCAACACGCCGTGTACCGCTTCGAGAATCCGCTCTACCGGCTCCTCAAACGCCTCCATCATCTCCGTAGAGGTGACAGTCAGCGTGCGGGGCAGACCGGTCATCAGGCAGCGTCCTTTGATCTCAATAGAGGTTTCTTCCTCCTTGGGGAACACACAGCCGATCTGCATCTTCATCATCTCGGCGGTGCGCTCACCGATCAGCAGATTGTGCTTGCGGCGCATATACTTCACGATGGCTTCATTGAACTGGTCGCCTGCGATCTTGATGGAGGCGGACTCCACCACGCCGCCCAGGGAAATCACGGCAATATCACTGGTACCTCCGCCGATATCCACTACCATATGCCCGTCCGGCTTGGCGATGTCGATCCCGGCGCCGATGGCAGCCGCCACAGGCTCTTCGATGAGATAGACCCGGCGCGCACCGGCCTGAATGCCCGCGTCGATCACGGCGCGCTCCTCCACCTCCGTGATGCCGGAGGGAACGCAGATCATCACGCGGGGCTTGAAGAGCTGAAAGCCGCCGCTGACCTTGTGGATAAACTCCCGAAGCATGCGCTCGGTCATGTCGTAGTCGGAAATCACACCCTCCCGCAGAGGACGGATCGCCACAATGTTGCCCGGTGTACGACCCAGCATGGCCTGCGCCTCGGCGCCCACCTTCAACAGTTTACCGTCGTTCTTGTCGATGGCGACCACCGAAGGCTCGTTAAGCACCAGCCCCTTGCCTTTGATATACACCAGCACCGAGGCGGTACCCAGATCAATTCCGATATCTTTTGCAAATGCACACATATTCCGCACCTCATCTTCTGCCGCGCCGGAAGCACGAACTGAATATTGCTATTATCCTGTACTGTCCTGCCATATTATACCTACGCGCCGCTTGTTTTGCAATATAATTTTCCCGGTTTTCCCAATTCGTAATCATTCCCCCGGAAAACGATTCTCCCTGTTGCGTACCACCGCCAGCGTCAGACACACCACGTCTGCCGCGCCGGCAAGACGCAGTGTGTGAACGCACTCCGCCATGGTTGCGCCGGTGGTAAAGATATCGTCCACCAACAGCCAGCGCCTGCCGGCGACCACCGATGGATCTGCCTCATATACGCCTGCCACATTGGCCCTCCGCGCGGCGCTCTCGCCTGTGGCGGATTGCGGCGGGTTGTCCGCCGTTTTACGCAGAGTTTCCACAGGCGTTACATGCCAGTCCACGCACAGGCTTGCCGCCAGCAGTTGACTTTGATCGTAGCCTCGTTTGCGCCGCCGTTTGGCGCTGACGGGTACCCACGTCACGGCGTCGAATGCGCCGGCGTACCACTCGGCGGCGCAGCGTGCCATCATTTCGCCAAAGCAGTTCAGTCCGCCCAGCTTGCGGTGAAATTTGAACCGGAGAACAGCGCGGCGCACCCGATCCTCGTAGTATAGCGGCGCGGCACACCGGGCAAAGGTCGTGTGATGTACCGCCTGCTCGCCGGTAAAAGGAAGGGTCTTCTCACATGCCGGACACAGCAGCGCCTTCCCGGTGAGCTTGCCGCAGAACGGGCATCTGCGGGGAAAGAAAAAGTCGGTTACGTCCTGCTCAATGGCGTTGAGACTATCCTGCAGACCCATGCGTCAATCCTGCTGCTGTGTGAGACGGCGGCGCAGACCGCTGTACCGCCGCTGACGGCGGTCATCTATCGCCATGGCGCCGGGTACGGTGTCGTCACCCACCAGGATCAGCAGCGACCGGGCGCGGGTGATGGCGGTGTAGAGTACGCCTCGTACCATCAAGCCCGGCGCGCAGGGAACGGTCACCAGTACCACCGCCCGATACTCACTGCCCTGCGCTTTGTGTACCGTAACGGCGTATGCCATATCCAACTGTCCCAGCATCTCGGGACTGTATACGCTGACGCGGTCGTCAAAAGCGACGGTGATCTGTTCACCGGAGGGGTCGATTTCCCGGATCACGCCTACGTCGCCGTTGAAAACGCCCGTGCCCTCCGTGCCGTCTTCTTTTTCCCATGTTACGTCGTAATTGTTGTGGTTTTGCATCACCCGGTCGCCCTCCCGGAACACCATGCTGCCCCAGATTTTCTGGCGGCAGCCGGGACGCGGAGGATTGAGCGCTTCTTGCAGAGCGCGGTTCAAATTTTCCGTGCCGCAGATACCTTTGCGGGTGGGGGAGATCACCTGAATCTCCTCGGTACGAATGCCCATGTTCTTCGGCAGACGCTCCCGGCACAGCTCCACCACCGTCTGCACCACACGGTCCGGCGCGCGGCGGCACAGGAAGAAAAAGTCGCCTTCCCGGTTGGCAAGATCCGGCGACTCGCCCCGGTTGACCGCGTGGGCGCTGCGGATAATAGCGGACTGCTCCGCCTGTCGGAACACCGTATGCAGCGCCACCGTCGGGATCGTCTCACTGCGGATCAGGTCGGAGAAAACGTTTCCCGCCCCCACCGATGCAAGCTGATCCGGATCGCCCACCAGCACCAGGCGGCAGCCGGGACGCACGGCGCGCAGCAGAGAGTGCATCAGTTCCAGATCCACCATGCTCATCTCGTCCACGATCACGGCATCCGTTTCCAGCGGCTCCTGTTCTCCCTTGCGGAACGTCACCTCGCCGGTCAGCTCGTTGAAGCTCATGCCCAGACACCGGTGAATTGTTTGCGCATCCCTGCCGGTTACCTCGCTCATGCGCATAGCGGCGCGCCCCGTGGGCGCCAGCAGCAGCGTTTGGAATCCCATTCGGTCAAAGAGCGCCACAATCGCCCGCACAGAGGTGGTTTTTCCCGTGCCGGGACCGCCGGTGAGAAGAATCACACCCTCCCGGGCCGCAAGCTCCACCGCCTGCCGCTGCCGGGGTGCGTAGGTGATTCCCTGCGCCGCCTCCATTTCGCCGATTACCCGGTCGATCCGAACACCGCGCTCCACCGGAAATTTTCGCAGCTGTGCCAGCTTGTCCGCCACATACGTCTCCGCCTCATAGAAAGCGCGCAGATAGCACGCCTCCACGCCTGCGATTTTTTCCTGTACCACCGCGCCTGATTCTGTCAGCTTGTCCAGCGCAAGCTCCACCTGTTCATCGGGCACGTCCAGGAGCTGCGCCGTAGCCGGAGACAGCTTGTTCCGGGGCAGGAAAACGTGTCCGTTACCCAGATTATGTCGCAGTTCATATAGAATCGCCGCCTCTGTGCGGCAGGGATCATCTCCTCCAAAGCCCATCGCCAGCGCAATCTCGTCCACGGCGGAAAAATCCACGCCGTAGGCGGCGCCGGAGAGAAGATACGGGTTATCTTTCAGCTTGGTCAGAGCCTGCGTGCCGTACACCCGGTACAGCCGCATCGCCAGCTGTACGGGCAGCTCGTACCGGGCGAAAAACTCCGTCACGCGGCGCAGTCCCGTCAGTGCGCGAAACGCTTGGCTGATCTCCGTTGCCCGTTTGGCGGTAATTCCCTTTACGGTGCGAAGTCTCTCCGGGGCGTCCTCAATGACCTGCAGCGTATCGCCGCCGAATCGCGCTACCAGCCGCGCGGCGGTGGCAGGTCCTACGCCTTTGAGGATTCCGGAACTCAAATACGCCAGCAGCGCGTTCTCCTCCTCGGGTAGCCGACGCTCCACGGACTCCGCCTGCATCTGCCGTCCGTGAACGGCGTGCTCCGCCCATACGCCGGTCACGGTCATGCTCTCGCCGGCGGCGGCATAGGGAATACAGCCCACCACGGTGATTTCCTCGTTTCCCTCCGCCGTCAGGCGCAGTACGGTGTAGCCGTTTTCTTCATTTTGGAAGATGACGCTATGTACGGTTCCCTCCACCGTCTGTCTCTGACCCATATTCCGTCCACCCCCAGTAATCCGCCACGTCGGCCGCGCTCATCAGCAGCACGCCGCCGTGTTCGTCCGCCAGCAGCTGCGCCCGGCGCAGCGCGCCGTCGTCCATACCCGCGTCCATTAACACGATCGGTATTTGTCCGCCCGCGCGGCTGCGGTGCATCTGTAACATACGCACGGTGTATTCCATTCGCTCCGCCTGTCCCCGCAGCGGCACCAACAGCACCGCCGGAAGACCCTCGCTTCGACCCGACAGCGCACCGGCAAGCAGCCATAGCAGCACGATAACGCCGAACGACGCCAACAGAGCGATCACGCCGTCTTGCAGTAAGGTCAACATATCATCACCTCGCCCCAGTGTATGCCGGGGCGAGGGAAAAGGTCATGGCAG
Source organism: Oscillospiraceae bacterium (assembly GCA_017619715.1). Taxonomy (GTDB): domain Bacteria; phylum Bacillota; class Clostridia; order Oscillospirales; family Oscillospiraceae; genus Vescimonas. The sequence goes on from JAFZRS010000002.1 coordinate 173,527, forward strand.
TATGCGCCGGAGATACTGTCCGGTATAGGATTCCTCTACGGCGGCAACCTCCTCCGGCGTGCCGGCAGCCACCAGCGCACCGCCGCCGCTGCCACCCTCGGGACCCAGATCGATGAGATAGTCGGCGCACTTGATGACGTCCAGATTGTGCTCGATCACCAGCACCGTGTTGCCCTCGTCCACCAGACGCTGCAGCACCTCCAGCAGTTTTTTCACATCGTCGGTGTGCAGTCCTGTGGTGGGTTCATCGAGAATATAGATCGTCCGGCCGGTGGAACGCTTACTCAGCTCCGTGGCGAGTTTGACACGCTGCGCTTCGCCGCCGGAGAGCGTGGTGCTGGACTGACCCAGCTTCACGTAGCCCAATCCCACGTCGCACAGTGTACGCAGCCGCTCGGCAATCTTCGGCAGCGGCGCGAAGAACGCGGCGGCGTCCTCCACCGTCATATCCAGTACGTCGGCAATGGACTTTCCCTTATACCGGACCTCCAGCGTCTCCCGGTTGTACCGTTTGCCGTGGCAAACCTCGCAGGGGACGTATACGTCCGCCAGGAAGTGCATTTCGATCTTCAAAACACCATCACCGGAGCATGCCTCACACCGTCCGCCCCGGGTGTTGAATGAAAACCGACCCGGGCCGTAGCCGCGAGCCTTCGACTCCGGCAGCGAGGCGAACAGATCCCGGATATCGTTGAAGAGATTGGTATACGTGGCGGGATTGGAGCGCGGCGTGCGCCCGATGGGACTCTGGTCGATGTTGATGACCTTGTCCAGATGCTCCAGACCTTCGATGCTGTCGTGCCGGCCGGGGTGGGCTTTCATACGGTTGAGCTCCACGCCCAGCTTTTTGTAGAGGATCTCGTTGACCAGCGACGACTTGCCGCTGCCGGACACGCCGGTGACGCAGGTGAACGTTCCCAGCGGCACGGTCACGTCAATGCCGCGGAGATTGTTCTCCCGTGCGCCGCGCACGGAAAGAAAGTTTCCGTTTCCCGTGCGCCGCACGGTGGGGATTTCGATGCGCTTTTTGCCGCTCAAATACTGACCGGTCAGGCTGTCGGGATTCGCCATGACCTCCTCCGGCGTGCCTGCCGCCACGATCTGTCCGCCGTGACTGCCGGCGCCGGGACCGACGTCAATGAGATAATCCGCCTGACGCATGGTATCCTCGTCGTGCTCCACCACGATGAGGGTGTTGCCCAGATCCCGCAGGTGTTTAAGGGTAGCAAGCAGTTTATCATTGTCCCTCTGGTGCAGACCGATGGAAGGTTCATCGAGGATATAAAGAACCCCCATCAGGCTCGAACCGATCTGGGTGGCGAGGCGAATGCGCTGGCTCTCCCCGCCGGAGAGTGTGCCGGACGCGCGGGACAGCGTGAGATAATTTAGTCCCACACTCTGCAAAAAACGGAGTCGGGAACGAATCTCCCGCAGGATCTGTTCTGCAATGAGCTGCTGATTGCCGGTCAGATCCAGTGAATCAAAAAACGACAGCTCCTCGCCCACACTTTGCTCGGTGACGCTCCAAATGTCCTTGTTCCCCACGGTGACCGCCAACGCCTCCGGGCGCAGGCGCCGCCCCCGGCAAGCAGGACACGGACATGCGGCCATCAGATCCTCCAGCTCCTTCTTCACAGAGTCGGACTGGGTCTCCCGATAGCGGCGCTCCACGTTATTGGCAATGCCCTCGAAGGGCTGGTATAAAACGCCCTTGCCCCGGGGCTGATCGTATTCCAGCTTCAGCTTTTCCCCGTCGGTGCCGTAAATGATGACGTCCCGTACATTCTGGGGCAGTTCCCGCCACGGCGTGCGCAGGGAGAAATTGTACCGCTTGCTCAGCGCGTCAAAATACATACGGCTGATGCCGTCGGAGCGAATGGAGTTCCAGCCGGAGGCGACAATGGCGCCGTCGAGGATCGAGAGGCGGTCGTCCCCCACGATTTGTTCCGGGTCGGCTTTGAGCTGCATACCCAGACCCATGCAGGTGGGACACGCGCCAAAGGGGTTGTTGAAGGAGAACAGACGCGGCGTCAGCTCCTCCACGGAAATGCCGCAGTCGTCGCAGGCGTAGTTCTGGGAAAAGGACAGTTCCCGACCCTCCTGCACCAGATCCACCGTTACCAGTCCGCCGGAGAGGGCGGAGGCGGTCTCTATGGAGTCGGTGAGCCGCTGTCCCAGATCGGGTCGGACAATGAGCCGGTCCACCACGACTTCAATGTTATGCTTCTTGTTTTTTTCCAGCGAGATCTCCTCGCTTAAATCGTACAAATTTCCGTCCGCCCGTACCCGAGCGTAGCCGGAACGGCGCGCATCGTCCAGCACCTTGGTGTGTTCGCCCTTGCGAGCGCGAATCACCGGCGAGAGAATCTGGATACGCGTGCCCTCCGGCAGAGAGAGAACCTGATCCACGATCTGATCCACTGTCTGCTGGCGAATTTCCTTGCCGCACTTGGGACAGTGGGGCACGCCGATCCGCGCCCACAAAAGGCGCAGATAGTCGTAGATCTCCGTCACCGTCCCCACGGTGGAACGGGGATTTTTACTGGTGGTCTTCTGGTCAATGGAGATGGCGGGGGACAGTCCGTCGATATAGTCCACGTCGGGCTTGTCCATCTGCCCGAGAAACATACGGGCATAGGAGCTGAGGCTCTCCACATAGCGGCGTTGTCCCTCGGCGTAGATGGTGTCAAACGCCAGCGACGATTTGCCCGAGCCGCTCAAGCCCGTCATGACTACCAGCTTATCCCGGGGAATGGAAACGTCAATATTTTTCAGGTTGTTTTCTCTGGCGCCCTTGATGAAAATTTCCTTCTGCATGGTTCTCCCTCAAACGGTGATACAATTCGTTATATCTAATATGCGTTTGCTACTCCGCCTCATTTCTCAGACGGATGATCTGGTCGCGCAGTACGGCGGCGTATTCAAACTCCAGCATGCGGCTGGCGTTCTTCATCTCTTTTTCCAACCGGGCGATGGCATCTTGCCGCTCGGCGGCGGAGAGATTCTTGCGGGAAAGCTCCTTTGCCTCCTCGGCGCTGTGGCTGATCTCCACCATCTCCCGTACGCTCTTGCGGATCGTGCGCGGCACGATGCCGTGGGCTTCGTTGAAATCGTTTTGTTTTTTGCGGCGGCGCTCCGTCTCGTCCATGGCGGCTTTCATGGAGGGGGTAATCTCGTCGGCGTAGAGGATCACCAGTCCCCCGGCGTTTCGGGCGGCGCGTCCGATGGTCTGGATCAGACTGGTTTCGGAGCGCAAAAAGCCCTCCTTGTCCGCGTCCAGAATCGCTACCAGACTAACCTCCGGCAGATCCAGCCCCTCCCGCAAAAGGTTGATGCCCACCAGCACGTCAAACTCGCCCAACCGCAGATCGCGTATGATCTCCATGCGCTCCAGCGCCGCCACGTCCGAATGCATATAGCGCACGCGGATACCGTTTGCGCGAAAATGCGCCGTCAGATCCTCCGCCATGCGCTTGGTGAGGGTGGTTACCAGTACCCGCTCGTTTCGATCGGCGCGCAGGCGGATCTCCTCGCTCAGATCGTCGATCTGACCGGTTACGCCGCGCACCTCCACCCGGGGATCCAGCAGACCCGTAGGACGGATCACCTGCTCCACCACCTGATCGGCGTGTGCGCGCTCGAAATCCCCCGGCGTGGCGGAGACGTATACCGCCTGGGAAAACCGCTCCTCAAACTCCTCAAATCTCAGCGGACGGTTATCGAAGGCACAGGGCAAACGGAAACCGTATTCCACCAGACTTTGCTTCCGGGCACGGTCGCCGTTATACATGGCGCGCACCTGGGGCAGCGTCACGTGGCTCTCGTCCACGAACAGAATAAAGTCGTCCGGGAAAAAGTCCAACAGCGTCATGGGCGGCGACCCGGCAGGGCGCTGCGAGATGACGCGGGAATAGTTTTCGATGCCGGAGCAATAGCCCAGCTCCATCATCATCTCCATGTCGTACTCCGTCCGCTGGCGGAGGCGCTGGGCTTCAATGAGCTTATCGTGGGACTGAAAATACTGCACCTGCCCATCCAGCTCCCGCCGAATCTCCGTGATGGCGGCGTCCATCTTATCCTTGGGCGTCACGTAATGGCTGGCGGGGTAGACGGCTATGTGCTGCAGCTTCTTGATCGCCGCGCCGGTGAGCGGGTGAAACTCGGTAATCCGATCAATCTCATCACCGAAAAATTCCACCCGAATGGCGCGGTCCTTGTAATAGGCGGGATACAGCTCCACCGTGTCGCCCCGCACGCGGAACATATTGCGCGCAAACGCCATATCATTGCGCTCGTAACGATCTTCCACCAAACGGCGCAACAGCTCGTCCCGGGGCATCGTCTGCCCCACCCGCAGCGAGATCATCATTTTGGCGAAATCGTCCGGCTCGCCCAGACCGTAAATGCAGCTCACCGACGATACCACGATCACGTCGCGCCGCTCCAGAAGGGAGCAGGTAGCGCTCAAACGCAGCCGGTCAATTTCCTCGTTGGTGGAGGCGTCTTTCTCAATATAGGTATCCGTGTGGGCAATGTACGCCTCCGGCTGATAGTAGTCGTAGTAGGAAACAAAATACTCCACGGCATTGTCCGGAAAGAACTCCCGGAACTCTTCACACAGCTGTGCCGCCAGCGTTTTGTTGTGCGCCAGCACCAGCGTGGGGCGTTGCACCTTCTCGATCACCTTCGCCATGGTATACGTCTTGCCGGAGCCGGTGACACCCAGAAGAACCTGCTCGCGCAGACCGTTTTCGATCCCCTGCGCCAGCTTTTCAATCGCCTGCGGCTGGTCGCCCGCGGGCTGATAATCCGATACGACTCTAAAATCGGGCATACCATGTCTCCTTATCCCATCAGGATACCGCTTTGCGCCATAGATACGTAGTCTCCGTCCGCCACGATGATGTGATCCATCAGCCGAACGCCGATGCCCTGGAGCATGGTCTCCAACTGTTGGGTAAATATCTGATCCGCCTGACTGGGCAGCGCAATACCGCTGGGGTGGTTGTGCGCCAGCACCAGTATATCGCCGCCCCATCGCAACACGTACGCCACCACGGCGCGGACGTTGACCTCAATCTCGTTGAAATTGCCGATGCTCAAACAGCGGCAATCCAGCACCTTGCCTTTCCGGTCCATACACATGGCGTACAGAACCTCCCGGCGGTAGTTTTTCAGTACGTCCAGGAAATATGCTCCGGCTGTCTCACTGTTGTCCACGATCCGTCCGGGCGGTTCGGGCATGTTCAACCGTTCATGCACTTCGCCCAACAGTTTTAAAAGAACGGCGGCGTTTTCTCCCACACCCGGTATGCGCTGCAGTTCTTCCGCCTCGGCGCCCATCACCGCGTCCAGTGAGCCGAATTCCGCCATAAGCCGATGTGCAACGGCGTTGGTATCACGGCGGGGAATGGCATAAAATAACAGGAGTTCCAGCACTTCGTGATCCGCCATGCCTGTAAGTCCCGTGGCCAAAAAGGATGCCTTGCGGCGCTTTCGATGCCCGTCGTGCAGTCCCATTTTGCCACTCCCTTTCGTCCGCGGCAGGCGGATATTCAGCATTTACACAGTATAACATACAGACGGGTTTTCTACAAGTTCTTTTGTGTGGGAAAGAGAGATGCCAAAACGAATCGGCACAGCCGCAAGTTGCAAAATGATGCCGGGTGGAGTATGATAGAAAAAAACAGAGGAGACGCACATGCTGTATATTGTAATTGTATGCGCCCTGATCGCGGCGGATCAGGCATTGAAATACTGGACGGTGACGCATCTGGCGCTGGGTGAGTCCGCGCCGTTTCTGCCGGGGCTGATGCAGTTTACGCGTCTGCACAATTACGGCGCGGCGTGGTCGAGCCTTTCCGGCAAAACGGCGCTGCTGATCGCGGTGACGGCGTTGCTGCTGATCGCGGTGACGGTGCTGCTCATGAAAAAAATCGTGCGACACCCGTTGGGCGCGGCAGGCTGTTTGCTGATTTTAGGCGGCGGCGTGGGCAATATCATCGACCGCATCGCCCATGGATACGTGGTGGATATGTTTGACCTGCTGCCGTTTGACTATCCCGTTTTTAACCTGGCGGATTGCTTTGTGGTGGCGGGTGTGATTTTGGCGGCGGTGTACTATCTGTTTATTCATGACAAAAAGGCAACACCGAAGAAGGAGAGCGGCGATGATTCGAGCGCTGACGGCGAAAACTGAAGATGCGTCCGAGCGGCTGGACAGATTCCTGTCATCGGCACTGGACATCTCCCGCAACGCGGCTGTGCGCCTGATTGAGCAGGGATACGCGACAGTATCGGGCAAGGTGCTGTCCAAGAATTACCGCCTGACGGGCAGTGAGGAGATCGTTGTGCAGCTTCCCGAGGCGGAAGAAACGGAACTGACAGCGCAGGATATACCGCTGGACGTGGTGTATGAGGACGCGGACGTGATCGTGATAAATAAACCCACGGGCATGGTCGTACACCCCGCGCCGGGACATAGCGACGGCACGCTGGTCAACGCCCTGCTGCACCATTGCGGCGACAGCCTCTCCGGCGTAGGCGGCGAGAAACGCCCCGGCATTGTCCACCGCATCGACCGGGATACCAGCGGATTGATCATCGCCGCCAAGAATGACGCGGCGCATCTGTGCTTGAGCGCCCAACTGTCCGATCACACTCTCTCGCGCACCTATGAGTGTCTGGCAGTGGGAAATTTCCGGGAGGATTGCGGCACAATTAACGCGCCGGTAGGACGCCATCCCCGGGATCGGAAAAAGATGGCGGTAGTGGCGAGCGGACGCGCCGCCGTGACCCACTGGGAGGTTATTGCCCGTTACGGCGGCGTGACCCATTTGCGCTGTCGGCTGGAGACGGGGCGCACCCACCAGATCCGGGTACACTTGGCGCACATCGGGCATCCGGTGCTGGGCGACACGGTGTACGGTGCGAAAAAGCCGGTGCCCGGTCTGACGGGGCAATGTCTCCACGCCACACAGCTGCGGTTTCTGCACCCCCGTACGGGAGAGCCGGTTGAGCTTCGGTGCGAATTGCCGGAGGAGTTTCAGGCGTATTTGCGCAAATTACAAGGCATCAAGTGAGAGGAAGCACAGGTTTTCAGTCCAAAAGAAAAGTGTTGACATTTCCGGCGGCGTAGGGTAATATAGTACCGCTGTTCGCGCGGTTAGCTCAGCTGGTAGAGCACATGCTTGACGTGCATGGGGTCACAGGTTCGAGTCCTGTACCGCGCACCATCGAAAGCGACCATCCATCCGGGTGGTCGCTTTTGATTTGTTGAAATTATAAAAGGGCTTGAAGCAGGAGGCGCAGGGAATGGCAGCCCATTGTTGATCAAGAGGAAACACGAAACTTTTTCGTGCTTTTTAATTGTCTGCGTTCCCGTTTGGAAGAGGCGTTATTTCAGGGTAAATCTTGGGCGGAAATCTCGTCAAAGATTCGCTTTTGGTACTTGAAAATGCGTTTGGTATATGTTATACAAATTAAACAATAGCGAATTGTAAAGAGAAGGTGAAAAAGGGCTTGACGATGAAGAATGCAACAACACAGTTAGCCAAGCTTTGATCAGCCCTTTCATTTAGTCAATTCTTTTATAATTGTTGCAGGTGCATTACGCCCGTTTGATACGGGTGTGCGGCGTTTTTTGCAATTTTAAGAGAAAAACTATTTTCTTCGGTTTTATTATATCTGTGATGAAATAGCAAACAGGGTTGATGTACCGAAATGAGGCGTTTCGTTTGACTGTTGCACAGCTTTTGTATAATCACGCTTTTTATATTCTTGTAACGGCAAGCGTTATACCCGCTTTCCTTTGGATGCAGGAATTCAAGGAAGAACTGAAAATCAAGCATATTTGGCAGGTTATAGTCTATCTTGTCTGCCTCTACGGTATTGGAATCCTCAGCACCTACGGTGTTGCCGCATTGGAAAATGTGGTGCTGGGCGAAGATTGGGCTAATCGCAGAGGCTGGTCGGTTTTTGTCACAATGCCACTGTTTTATCTTTTAGTTGCCAAACTGACCGGGCGTGACCGAAAGGCAGTTTCTGATATTCTCGGAATTCAGGTGATGCTCATATATGGCTTTGGCAGAACGGCTTGCATTTTTCAAGGTTGCTGTCTCGGTAAATATATTCCCGATACGCAGTATCGTTGGCCGTTGGTTATTATCGAAATTGTTTTTCTCGCTGTCTTTATAGTTATGCAGGGAGCAAAAGCATACAGGCGACAGTTTGATGGAAAATCTTATCCAATATTTTTAATTGTCTATGGCATTTTCCGCCTTTTCTTAGAACTGTTCCGCGATATAGAGATATTGCCGTCTTATTATGGACTCTTTGCAGGTTGCGTTGTTTTCATTCTATCAGGTGCCGTATGGCTTGTGATTTTACATAAATCTGAAAGGACAGTAAAATAAACCAAGGAGGTTTTTAAAAATATGAAGAAAAAAAGTTTTTTGCGCTACCCGGTTGTATTCACTGCGGTTTTTCTTGCGGCAGTTATGTCTCTGTCGGTGTTACAGGTTTTTGCCGGCTACCCGGTAATACCAAATAGTGTTTCGGGATTAACCATTGCCTATGGTTCGTACTGTGAAATCAGTAACCAGACAGAGACCGGATTTGATGTTACGGTAAGCGGCTATAAGGATTCTAGTTGTAACCAACAACCACGAACAGGAACCATCTATTTTGACAACGATACGAGCGAGGACATCAAAATTTCATTTGATTATACTGCAACGATTAGCGGCGGCAGCTCATGGAGCGGCAAACTTGGTGAAACGGCAATGAAGGATGCGGATACTGTCAAGGGTCTTGTTATTCCGGCGGACAGCCATGTTGAAATGGCAATTACTTCTCCGGTGGGTGAAGGCGCTTCTGTAAAAGTATCTGTTACAAATTTGGTTTCCGTAGATATGACAAGTTATACCCTCACTATTCCTGCTAAACTTGATGTTAATAACGCCGGCTGGAACGCAACGGATGGCATCGGTGCCGCAGGTGTGCTGGAAAAGGGCAAGAGGTTAACTGTTACTGCCGATTCAAACGGTGAATATGCCCTTGTATCCGGTGAAAACAAGGTCAATTATAAGTTAGCGGAGAACGGCGATAAAGACACAACTTACGACAATGCAGCAGAAACAACCTCTTGGGAGTTTACATCTTTGACGGATACTGCCACAACGAAATCTATGGGAATTGTGGTTGAAGATTACAGCGATAAGCCGGCAGGCACGTATACCGATGTCGTAACCTTTAAGGCAAATATTGAAACTGCGGCACAAACCATTACTATCGACGGCGTCACACTCACTTATGCCGACGGCGACACTTGGGAGCAGATTGCTGCGAAGAATACGGGAAAGATAGAAGCTGTTACCGAATTCCCGACATGTATTATAGACAGTGAAAACCGTAAACTTTATGTTCAGAGTTTAGAAAATACATGGTCGTATGGCGGAGTCGACCCAAGCGATGTGATTGATTCGTCCCGCACTTACGCATTCTTCGGTGGCGGCGGTTCATAATAGTACTTTAATATGAAGCAATCAGCGCATAGAACGGTACAAAAAAATCGCATTCTTGCGGTCTTTATAGTTGCTGTACTCGCTTTGTTGTTGACCGCCTGCGGTAATAGCGGCGGCGATAAGGTGGAGCGATTTGCCGAGGCTACGCCGGATAGCGGTGAGAATATTGGCATACCCGGCTATGAAACGCTTATTTTTGCGGCGGACAAAATATCACAGACCGTGAACCTTAAAAACCCCGCAACCAACGCCTGCGCCTTCGTCCTCACTCTCACACTGGACGACGGCACAATCATCTGGACGGGCGAGACGCTTTCCCCCGGCATGGCGTTCACGCGCATTACGCTGACTCGTCCACTCGATGCAGGCGAGTACGAAGCGACGCTTCATTATGACTGCTATTCATTAAACGATAATACTCCGCTTAATGGAGCAGATATTAAACTGAAGATTGAAGTTCGGTAAAACGAATTGCATACAGGAGGTATTTATATGAAATTATTTAAGAAAGCAATAAGCTTTTTGCTTTGTTTTGTGCTGACGGTGTGTATGTTTACTACATCTGCATATGCAATGCAGGTCTTTGTTAAGGTGCAGATCGGCGGCAAGACCATCACGCTTGATGTAGAACCGAGCGACACCATCGAAAATGTGAAGGCAAAAATACAGGATAAAGAGGGAATTTCTCCCAACCGGCAAAGGCTTATTTTTGCCGGAAAAAGATTGGAAGACAGCCGCACTCTCGCAGATTACAACATACAAAAGGAAAGTACCCTGCATCTCGTGATTTCTGATGGCGATATGACCATCACGCTGAAGATAGATGCGGCGACGGTCACTGTCGCACCAACAGCCAATACACTGAAATATACCGGTTCTGCCCAGACCTTGACAACCGCCGGTGAGGCCGAAGGCGGCACCATGCAGTATCAACTGGGAGAAAACGCAACGACCGCCCCGACAGGAGCATGGAGCGAAAGCATTCCGCAGGGAACCGACGCAAAAGAATACTATGTCTGGTATCGCGCATATAAGAATGACAATAACATCAGCGAACCGCTTTGTGTGAAAGCAACGATCAGCGAAGATACGCCGACCTACACCGTTCTCACTGTATTGACCGAAAACGGCAAGGATGAATGGACCAAGGGCGGCAAGGACGGCGTGGTCATCACGGTCAAGGGTTCCGGGGACGACGACAGTTTTGAACACTTCCTGGGGGTCAAACTCGACGGCAAAGACCTCGTCAAAGACGTGGACTACACCGTGAAAAAGGGCAGCACCATCGTGACCTTGAAGCCCGAGACGATGGAGAAGCTCGACCTGGGCGAGCATGCTGTTACCATTCTCTTCGATAACGGCGAGGTCAACACCACGCTCACCGTTCTGGCGGCAAACAGCGCCACTTCTCCTCAAACCGGGGATAACAGCCACATGGGTCTTTGGATCGCTCTGGTGATGCTCTCTCTGCTCGGAATGGGGGCAACCCTCCTTTTCGGCAGAAAGAAAAGAGTGTTTGACAGATAAGCAAGACGCAGCATAACGCACATCGCGGCGAAGCAGTAAATGCTCCGCCGCGATTTTTTCTCTTGAAACATCCGAATAATCTTTGATTCGATTTTTGCTACAGATAAGTCGAACGGTTGTTACCGTCGGTTTCAGAATGTGTATCTCTGCCGGATTTCATCATAAAACTCACTTGCGTTATGAACACTTCGACCAAACCCCGGCGCCGGTTTTTTGTGAGAAGCACGGCGTGGACACAGGTTTTATGCACATGCATTTCCCCGAGCCGGCGCAAAAAAACCGGTTGACGGACGGGCAAAAGTTTCCTACAATAGGGACGAACACGCAGGAGCCGCGAAAGATCGCCTTTCGCGGGGAAGGAGAGGTTTATATGAAGAAAGAAGCACTGGCGCAGGCGCGCAACGCGTATGCCGTGGAGGCGGAATGTCTTGCCAAGGCGGTGGAATATCTGGACGAGGAGCAGTTTGCCAAGGCGGTGGAGGCGCTGAAAAACGCGCCGCGGATCGGCGCGGCGGGCTGCGGACATTCAGGGATTGCCTGTCAGCATTTTTGTCATCTGATGTGCTGTATTGAGCGTCCTGCCCGGTTTATCTCGCCGGCGGAAGCCGTACACGGCGCCAGCGGATTTTTGAAAAAGGGCGACGTCATGCTGTTCGCCTCCCGCGGCGGGAAGACAGACGAGCTGCTGCCCATTTTGGCGATCTGCCAGAAAAAGGGCGTCACGGTGATCACGGTGACGGAAAATCTGGATTCCCCGCTTGCCAAAGGCGCGGACATTGTGCTGCGGCAGTACATCAACCGTGAAACAGATAAGTATAACTGTCAGGGTACGACTTCTACCACGTCGCTGTGCGTGATTTTCCACGCGCTGCAGGCGGCGCTGATTGAGGAAACAGATTATCAGAATGAGCAGTTCGGACTGATCCATCCCGGCGGCGCGGTGGGCAAACGGTTGAATTGAAAAAAGGCTCACGGGTATAAAGAGACATCCCCCGGCTTATCCGGGGGATGTCTCTTTATTGCGTTTGTTTATAAAAGAATTCAACCGGGATCGCTCCACTGCGCCAGCATCGCTTTCATCCACGCCGTCACGTCCATGCCGTATACCGCGTTCAGGTTCTCGGAGCGCATGACCTGTTGGGTATCCCCGTAGGCAACCGCGCGTCCGCGGTGCAGCAGCAGTGTTTGCGTGCCGTACGCTTTGGCAAGTGAGAGGTCGTGTACCACCGACACCGCCGCCCGCCCGGGCAGTTTCAGCCAATCTTCAATCAGCGCGAAGATCTGCTTCTGATAGACCGGATCCAGGTGGTTGGTGGGCTCGTCCAGCAGCAGATAGCGGGGATTTTGTGCAAACACCTGCGCCAGAAAGACCCGCTGAAGCTCACCGCCGGAAAGCGCCAGCACGGACTGACGGCGCAGGGACAGCAGACCCGTGCGTTCCAGCGCATCCTCCACCGCCGCGTCATCATCGGTTTTCCGCCGGGAAAAAAGACCGCTGCTGCGGGCGTATCGCCCCAGCCGTACGACCTCCTCCACGGTGAATGCGTAACCGACAAAATGGTTCTGCGACAGCACGCCGATGGAACGAGCGCGTGTGGCGGCGTCCGTCTTCTTGAGATCCTTACCGGAAAAACGGATCGTGCCGGTATACGGAACGCCCTGAGCAATCGCATTGAGAATCGTGGATTTTCCCGCGCCGTTGGGCCCGACGATCATCAGCCACTGTCCGTCCGATACGGTAAAAGAACAGTTATCTACAGCGGCAATCGTACCGTACCGCACGGTCAGATGTGCAACTTCCAGCACGTCCGTCACCTCCGTCTCGACCGGTAATAGATTGCCACGAATAGTACCGCGCCGACTATACTTGTCACCACGCCCAGCGGCAGCTCCCGCGGGGAAAGCAGCGTCCGTGCCGCAAGATCCGCCAGCATGAGAAAGACCGCGCCGGAAAAGAGGGAAGCGGGCAACAGCCGCTTATGATTCGGCCCGACGATCAGACGCACCATGTGGGGTGTGACCAGTCCGACGAATCCGATCGTGCCGCCGATGGATACGCACACGCCAACCAGACACGATACCATCACCAGCACTGTAAGGCGCACACGCCGTACGTTGACGCCGATCTGCCTTGCGTTGTCCTCGCCGATGGCAAAGGCGTTGAGTTCCCGCGCATTTGATAGCAGTACCGTGCCGGCGGCGGCGAGCGTCACGGCGAGAACCGCGGCGTTGCGGTAGCTGGAGCCCTGCAGGCTTCCCATCGTCCAGAAGGTGATACTCCGCAGCCGTTCGCCCGCAAACGTAATCACGATGCTCGTCACACTGGTGGCGAACATGGAGAAGATCACGCCGATGAGAATGATCGTATTGGTGGACAGCGAGCAGTCCAACCGATAGGAAAGACCGAGAATGATAAGAAGCGACAGCAGCGCAAACAGGACAGCCATGACCATCGTCCCTGCAAACGGGAGCTTTGGAAAAGTGATACCCAGCGCAATCGCCAACACCGCGCCCAGCGACGCGCCTGACGAAACACCCAGCGTTGAGCCGTCGGCAAGCGGGTTTTTCAAAAGTCCCTGCATGGCGGCGCCTGCCAGAGAAAGCGACGCGCCCACCAGCGCCACACACAAAACGCGCGGCAGCCGAATGGGGACAATCACGGAGCGGGCGAGCGCGTATGCTTTGGCGGAGGGAAGCGTGCGCAGCGCGTCACACACGACCCGCAGCGTATCCTTCAGCGGTATCTGTACGCTGCCCAGGCACACGCACGCAAAGAACACGCACAGGGTAACCAGTGCGAATAGCGCGTATATCCAACCTCCGAAATGCTCGCCGATCCGTTTCATATGATCCTCTTACGCGGCGTTTTCCGTGACAAAATCATACAGCAGCTTCGCTCCGTCCGCAAGGCGCGGCGCGGGACGGGACAGCTCGTTGTTCTGCAGATTCAAAATCGCCTGATTGCGCACCGCCGTCACGTTCTCCCAGCCGGGACGGGAGAGAATCTCCTCCTCCGGGGTCGGTCCTTCGCCGAAATACATGGTGATCGTTACGATGTAGTCGGGATTGCGCTCCAGCACCTGCTCCTCGGAAATCTCCGCCCAACCGTCCAGATCGTCGAAGCAGTTTTTAAGACCCATCATCGTTGCGATCTCGTCCATGAACGTGTTTTTGCCGGCCGTCCAGAGACCCCACTCCAGGGGGGAGACTTCAAAATACACGGACTGCGTGCCGTCCAGCTTGTTTTCTTCGATCTCGGCAAAGCCCGCCTTCATATCCGAGACGATCTTTGCCGCTTCCGCGTCCTTGCCCAGCAGCTTGCCCAAAAGCTCGATGGACGTATACACGCCCGCGATATCCTTTGCGTCGCTGACGGCGACCGCGATACCCGCGTCTTTCAGCTGCTTCACCTGCTCCTCCGTCTGCGCCATGCTGCTCATGACCACCACGTCCGGCTCCAGCGCAAGGATCTGCTCGATGTTGGTGCTGCCGCCCGACTCCACGCTCGTTACGTCCAGCACCTCCGCGGGATAGTCGCACCATTCGCCTCTGCCCACCAGCAGATCGCCCGCACCCAGCGCGTAGACGATCTCACAGTCCGCCGCGGAAAGGGCGACAATACGCTTTGCGGGCTGATCGAGCGTGACCTCGCGTCCCATCATGTCGGTCAGCGTCACGGCGGTGTTGTTGTTCGTGCCGGCGCCGCACGCATTGAGCGAAAGCAGCATCAGCGCGGCGAGTAGGATCGCCAAGAGTTTCGTTGTTTTTTTCATGTTTCTTTCTCCTTTTGAAATCTATTATCCATCCCGTAGGATCGATTCCCGGGTGCGGCACGGGTGATTTCAAAATGTACCGTTTGCAAAGTTTGTTTCATACAAATGAAAACCCCTTTGCCGCAGGGCAAAGGGATACAGGCGGACGCTGCCGTCCGCCGGAAAACGGTACACAATCAATCCCTCGTGATCTGGAAAACTGCTTTTCCCGTACCTGCAATCGGCAGGTCTCCCGGCTCGCGGCAAAAACACTGTCGCCTTCCCGATCTCTCAGTGGCTGCAACTCGCTTGACAGCGCCGACCCGCATACGGTGACGAGTTCGCACAGGCATCGCACCTGTTTCCCTTTTAACCCTTGTCCCCTTCGGCAACAAGGGCACCGATTGCTTTCTTGTTCACTTTTGCTCCGTTATTGTATTCCCTCTGTCGCATCTTGTCAAGGCGGCGGGAGATGAGCGACAGCCGGGAAAAAGTAAAATCCCCGAAATCACAAAGATTTCGAGCCTGTCTGGGGGGATATTGTAATAAAAGAAGAGGATCGCAAAAAACGATCCTCTTCTTTTGGTGGAGACTGCTGGACTCGCGAGCCGCGGGCTAAAAAACAGTCCGCC